>NZ_JBNCMC010000001.1:0-145985 GCF_049844995.1 Luteimicrobium sp. DT211
CGCACTTCCATCCTGCCGCCAGGACCTACCCCTTCCTCACGCCCGGCCCCGTGTCACCAACGTCATGAACCACAACAGCTAGGGTCGCGCCGTGCGGTTCCTCGCGGTGACCCAGCGGTACGACGACGTGGACGTGCTCGCGCACGTCGACGTCGAGCTCGCGGGGCACGTCGTCGTCCGCGGTCCGAACGGGTCGGGGAAGTCCACGCTGCTGCGGATCGCGGCGGGCGCGCTCGAGCCGACGGCCGGGCGGGTCGTGGGGCGTCCCCGACACGTGGGCTACGTCCCCGAGCGCTTCTCGCCGCCGCCCGGGATGCGCGCGGACGCCTACCTGCACCGCACGGGCCGCCTCCTCGGGCTCGACGCCGACGCCGCCGCCCGACGCGCGGGGGTGCTGCTCGAGCGGTTCGCCGTCCGGCCGCGGCGGGACGCGCGGCTCGGCGACCTGAGCAAGGGCAACCGACTCAAGGTCGGGCTCGCGCACGCCTTCCTGGCGCCCGTCGACCTCGTGGTGCTCGACGAGCCGCGGGACGGGCTCGACGACGACGCCGCGGCGGTCCTCGACGAGCTCGTGGGCGAGGCGGTCGCCCGGGGCGCGACGGTGCTCCGCGCCGCTCACGACGACGTCGCCACCGGCGCGACGGTCCTGTGGGTCGGCGGCGGCCGGGTGGTCGTCGAGCCCGCCCACGGTGACGCCGGGGCCGCCGACGGTGACCTTCCGTTCGCCGACGGCGAGGTCGCGGCGCTCGTGCGCGAGCCGGGCGGCACGACGCGGACGCTCGTCCTCGCGGCGGGCGAGCGCGACGCCGCGCTGCTCGACGTGCTGCGCCGGGGCGGCTCCGTGCTCGCCGTCCGCCCGACAGCCGCCCGGGCCCCGCACCCGGCGGACGAGGACGCCCGGTGAGCGCCGTCGTCGGCTACACCGTCGCGCGCTGCGGCCGTGGCCAGGTCTGGGTGGCGCCGTGGCTGACGTTCGTCGTGGCGGCGGCCCTGCTCGACGCGCCGTCGGGCCGGGCGAGCGACGCCCTGGCCCTCAGCACGGTGGTGCTCGTCTTCACCTCGGCGTGGCTGACCGTCGCGACGGCCGGGTCCCAGCCGCCCGAGCAGGCGGGGGTGCTCGCGGCCGCGGTCGGCGGCGCCCGGCGCGAGCGGCTCGGCACCCAGCTCGCCTCCGCGGTCGGGGGTGCCGTCGTCGTGCCGGTGTCGTTCCTCGTGGCCTGGGTGGAGTCGCGCGACCCGGCGCACCCGGCGTCGCTCGCCCACGGCCTGACGGCGACGCTCGTCGTGACGGCGCTGCTCGCGCACGTCGTGGCGCTGGTGTGCGGGACGGTCGTCGGTGCCGCGTTCGCGCGGCCGCTCGTCACGAGCCGCACCGTCACGCTGCTTCTCGTCCTGCTCGCCGGGGTGCTCCTCGTCATCGTGCCGGGCGCCCCCGTCTCGGTGGCCGTCGACCGGACGGCGCACCCGACGCCGGCCGGTGCGGCCGTGGTCGCGGCGACGGCCGCGGCGGTCGTCGTCGTGGGCGCCGGGATCGCCTGGTGGGCGGCGGGCCGGGCCGCACGCCGCGGCTGAGCTGCACCAGCCTGTCGGGCGATCAGGATCCGAAGCAGCGCGGTACGTCCTCCGTGTTCGGGAAACCCTCAGGCTCCGCGGACAGCGGAACTGGCGGGTTGGACGAAATGCACCTACCGTGTTCGTGAAACGTGCTGGTTCCGCTGCCGACGGAACAACGCCGACAGTCGAACGGAGGCGCAGAAGTCATGGCAACCGACGAGATGCCGACGACGGCCGACGTAGGGCGCCGAGTCGTCGACCTCCTGCGTGAGCGCCTTCCGGAGACCTGGAAGCTCAGGGACACGACTGCACCGGACCGGAATTCGCCACGATTCGATCTCTCGATCCGCCTCGAGGGCCCCGACGGACGAGCGGTCCGCCTCCTGGCAGATGTCAAGCAAGTGGTCGAGCGCCGCGACGTCGCACACCTGGCTGGCCAGCTCCGCTCCAGGGCCGCGGGCTCCGAAGACACACCCGTCGTGGCGGCGCGCTACATGTCGGCGTCCGTGCGAGAAGCCCTGGCACAGGCTGGACTCTCCTACGTGGACGCTACCGGGAACATGCGCATCACCGTCGACTCCCCCGCCCTCTTCATCTCCGATCGGGGCCAGGAGCGCGACCCGTGGCGCAAGGGGCGCCCGAGGGGCACCCTCAGCGGAGAGCCCGCCGCCCGCGTCGCCCGAGCCCTGCTGGACTACGACCGTCGTTGGTCGGTCCGTGAGCTCACCGCCACCTCGGGCGCGTCCACGGGCGCGGCATACCGGGTCCTGGAGTACATGCAACGCGAGGCGCTCGTCGTCAAGGGGGACAGGCGCTACCGCGTCACCGACTGGGAGCAGCTGCTGCGTGCGTGGAGCAGGGACGCGTCCTTCCAGAAGACGACCCGGGTGACGACGTACATCGAACCGCGCGGACTGGACGCCTTCTTGACGAAGGTCGCCCAAGGGTCGCCCTTTCCCGTGGCGGTGACAGGCTCCGTCGCCGCCACGGAGTGGGCGACGTACGCACCTGCCAAGGCCGCCTACGTCTACGTGTCCTCGATCCACGAGGCCTCCGAGCGGTGGGGTCTGCGGCCCAACGCGGCTGCGCCCAACGTGATCCTTCTGGAGCCCCGGACGATCGGCGACGTCCCGTTCCGGAACACCACGCCGGCCGAGGGCGGCTATCCCGTCGCCGCCCCTGCCCAGGTGGCGGCCGACCTGCTGAACGGCCCAGGGCGCGAACCCGCCGAAGGCCAACATCTGATCGACTGGATGAGGGCAAACGAGGAGCGCTGGCGTCATGCCTGACGAGCTCACCCTGGCCCGGCTGGGCCTGCTCGACGCGCTGGAAGCGCTGCAGCTCCACCTCGACGCGCTGGTCATCATCGGCGCGCAGGCCGTCTACCTTCACACGGGGACGACCGAGATCGCCCTCGCTGAGTTCACCACCGACGGCGACATCGCCGTCGATCCTGACCTGCTGAGCTCTGACCCACACGTCGAAGAGGCGATGAGCGCGGCAGGCTTTGCGCCCGATCCGCGTCCGAGTGCGGTCGGCTCGTGGATCTCTCCACGCGGTGTACCGGTCGACTTGATGGTGCCCGACGCCGTCGCGGGAGCGGGGCGTCGCAGCGTCCGCGTGCCACCGCATGACTCGAAGGCGATGCGGAGGGCGCGAGGAATCGAGGCTGCATTGATCGACCACTCCACGATGGCGATACGGGCTCTCGACCCTGCTGCCGACCCTCGGGAGTTCGAGGTCTCCGTTGCCGGACCCGCTGCGCTCCTGGTAGCCAAGCTCCACAAGATCCGCGACCGGATCGAGGCGCCGGCGAGGCAGGACAACAAGGACGCTCACGACGTCTACCGTTTGCTGCGCGCGGTCGAGACCCAGGACTTCGTCGATGCGCTCCACCGGCTTCTGGCAGAGAACGTCAGCGCCACCGTGACCCGTGAGGCCCTCGTCCAGCTCGACCAGCTCTTCGCGCACGGGGCACGTGCGCGGGGCGCCCTGATGGCAGGCGCTGCTGAAGAACTGGTGGGCGACCCGGTTCTGGTATCCGAGAGTGTCGCGCTGCTCGCACAAGACCTGCTCGAGGCCATGGGGTCCTCATAGGCGCCCGCTGCTCCGGCGCGCGGCCGAGGACTCCCCAGCAGTCGCCCACGTCATCCGACGGCGGCGCGGCCTCCGGGGCGTGCCGCGACCAGCTGCCGGACGCCGTCGGCGAACGCGACGCCCGGCGCCCAGCCGGTCTCGCGGCGCAGGCGCTCCGACGACGCCGTCACGTGCCGGACGTCGCCCAGCCGGTACTCGCCGGTCACGACGGGCGACGGGCCGCCCGTGGCGGCCGCGAGCTCGGACGCCAGCTCCCCCACGGTGTGCACCTCGCCGCTGCCCACGTTGAAGGCGCGGGCCGACCCGGGCGCCTGGTCCCCGGTCCAGCCGACGGCGACAAGGTTGGCGGACGCGACGTCGTCGACGTGGACGAAGTCGCGGCGCTGGCCGCCGTCCTCGAAGACGCGTGGCGCCCGGCTCCGCGCGAGCGCGTCGAGGAACAGCGCCGCGACGCCCGCGTACGGGGTGCCGGCGGGCAGGCCCGGCCCGTACACGTTGTGGTACCGCAGCAGCGCCACAGTCCCGCCCGTCACGCGCGCCCACGACGACGCGAGGTGCTCCTGGTGCAGCTTGGTCGCCGCGTAGACGTTGCGGGGGTCGAGCGCCGCGTCCTCGGTCACGAGGACGGGGACGAGCGGACGCCCGTCCGGCCCGAGCGGGTCGAACACGCCGCGCTCGAGGTCCTCGGTGCGGCGCGGCGGCGGCTGGCACGGGGGTCCCGACGGGTCGGCGGCGGTCACGTACCGGCCCTCCCCGTAGACGACCATCGAGGACGCCACCACCAGCCGCGCGACCCCCTGGCGGGCCATCGCGGCCAGCACGCACGCCGTCCCGGTGCCGTTGCTGGCCGCGTAGTCCGGCGCGTCGTCGAACGACACCCCGAGCCCGACCTTCGCGGCGAGGTGCACGACGGCGTCGGCGTCCCCCACGGCGGCGTCCGCGACGCCCGGGTCGCGCACGTCGGCGACGACGAGCTCGACGCGCGGGTGGTCGGCGAGCGCCGCGAACGCCTCGGACGCCCGGCCCGCGGCGTGCACGTCGGGCCGCAGCGAGTCGACGACGCGGACGGACCACCCGTCCTCGAGCGCCGCACGGACGGTGGGCGTGCCGACGAACCCGGCGCCGCCGGTCACGACGAGCAGCCCGCTCATGCGGCACCGCCCGCCGGCTCGAGCGCGAGCACCCGCCGGCTCGCCTCGCGCGGGACGAGCTCGCGTGCCTCGTACCCGTCCGGGACGGCGGCGACGACCGCGGCGAGCAGGGCGAGCAGTCTCGGCTGCGCGGCCGCCATGCGCTCGAGGACGAGGGCCGCGTCCGCCGCGTCGGCGTCGCCGGGAAGCACGCCGGCGTCGGTGTCGGTGACGAACGACAGGTTGACGAGCCCGAGCCCGAGCTCGGCGGCGAGCACCGTCTCGGGGTACTGGGTCATGTTGACGATGTCGGCTCCCGCGGCGCGGTACCAGAGCGACTCCGCCCGCGTGGAGAACCGCGGCCCCTGCACGACGACGGTCGTCGCGGTCTCCCGGACCTCCTCGCCGGCGGCGCGCAGGGCCGCGAGGGCGGCGGACCGCAGCACCGGGCAGAACGGGTCGGCGGCGGCGAGGTGCTGGACGCCAAGCGTCGCCTCGCCGTCGAAGTAGGTGTCCGCACGGCCCGACGTCCGGTCGATCAGCTGGTCGGGAACCACGAACGAGCCGGGCACGAGGGCCGGGTCGAGCGAGCCGACCGCCGTCGAGGAGACCACGGCCCGGACCCCGAGCGAGGCGAGCGCCCACAGGTTCGCCCGCGCGTTCACCCGGTGCGGCGGGAGGGTGTGGCCCGCGCCGTGCCGCGCGAGGAACGCGACGGTCCGCCCGCCGAACGTCCCGACGCTCAGAGGACCCGACGTCGGGCCGTACGGCGTCGGGACGTCGAGCTCGGTGGCGCTCCCGGCGTCGAACAGCCGGTACAGGCCGGAGCCCCCGACGACGGCGACGGTGGGCTTGGGGTCGGGGGCGGTCATGCGGTCCTCCAGGTGAGAAGCGGGACGGTGCGAGAGGTGGGTGCGAGCCGGCGGGCGGCCGTCACGCCGAGCACGACGACGAGCGCCACGCCCATCGCGGGTCTCACGACCGCCATGCGCGGGTAGAGCTCGCCGGCGGCGAGCGCGGCGGGCACGACGAGCCACTCCCACCGGTGGCTCAGGGCCACGAGCGGGACGAGCAGGAGCGCGTACCAGGCGTTCGACGGGCTGACCAGCAGCAGCGTCCCACCGACGAGCGCGACCTGCGCGTGCCAGGGCGCGTCGGGGTCGGCGCGCCACCAGCAGACGACGGCGAGCGCCCCGAGCAGCCCGACCGCGACGACGGTGGCCGCGGTCCCCGGGAGGAACCCGAGCAGCGCGAACCGGTTCCCGCTGCCGTAGCCCTCCTCGTCGAGATAGCCGGGCAGGAACCCGAGGACCCCCGTGCCCGCCCCCGCGACGTACGGCACGTAGA
This sequence comes from Luteimicrobium sp. DT211, assembly GCF_049844995.1. Taxonomy (NCBI): domain Bacteria; kingdom Bacillati; phylum Actinomycetota; class Actinomycetes; order Micrococcales; genus Luteimicrobium; species Luteimicrobium sp. DT211. The sequence continues at coordinate 6,129 of NZ_JBNCMC010000001.1, forward strand.
CGAGCGCGAACGTCGCGACCGCGACCGCGGCCGTACGCCAGCCGTCCCGGCGCAGCAGCGGCGGCCCCGCGATCGCGGGGACGAGCTTGGTCGCGACGGCCAGGCCGAGCAGCGCGCCGGTCGTGACGGCGCGTCGCACCCCCGCCGGCCGGGTCGACGCGAGCGTCGCCGCGAGGACGAGCGCCGCGCCGAGCACGTCGACGTGCGAGTTCGTCACCGCCTCCGACGCCACGAACGGGCACCACCCCCACACCGCGGCCCAGCGCGCGCCGAGCCCGCGCCGCCGCAGCGCGACGAGCAGCCCGCCCGTCACGCCGAGGCTCACGGCGAGCCCGCCCACCTGCAGCGGCCAGTACGCCGCCGACGACGGCACGGGCGCCCGCACGGCGGCGAACCACGCCTCCGCGACGGGCGGATAGATGGTGGGGACGTGCGACCGGTTGATCGCGGTGCACAGCGGCTGCCCGGACGGGACGGTCGTCGTCGGGTCGATCCGCTCCTCGGGGCAGATCGCGACGCCGTCGGCAGTGGTGCCCGCCGGCGCCGGGAAGAGCCAGTCGGTGCGCAGCGCGGCGAGGGCGTCGTCGGTGGGGACGTACGCGTACGGCGAGATCCCCGCGTCCTGGACGATCCCGTCCCACGCGTAGCGCGCCGAGTCGGTGCTGAGGTTCGGCGGGCCGGCGAGCGCGGCCAGGCCGACGGCGAGCGAGCCCGCGACGACGAACGGCACGACCGCGCGCTCCGGGACGCGGCGCAGCGCGAGCAGCGCGACCACGAGGACGGCCCAGCCCGCCCCGACGGCGACCAGCGCGTGCGGCCGGTCGGCGTGCACGAAGCCGTGGACGCGCGTGCCGACCACCGTGACGACGGTCAGCAGCGCGACGGCGACCGCCGCGAGGACGGCGGCGAGCGTCGTCGAGCGGGGGGACGAGGTGCGCACACCACGATCGTGCCGCGCGGCCCGGGGCGAACCGGCCGGAACCGGCCCCTCGTTCGTGGACCGTAAGATCTGGCGGGCCTCGCGGCCCACGGCCCGCCGCACGATGAGGGCATGAGGTTCGAGCGGCTCCGCACGACCGCCGGCGCGCACGGCCGCGCCGCGTCCGCGCGGGCCCAGACGGCCCTCGCCCACCCCGCGAGGTCCGCCCGCACGACGGTCGTCGTCGGGCGCCTGCTCGGCGCCGCGTTCCTCGTGTGCTTCGCGACCGGGCTGTACAGCCACTTCCTGCAGGACCCGCAGCCGTGGATGTGGTTCCCCACCTGGCCGTCGAACCTCTACCAGCTCACGCAGGGCGTGCACGTGGCCACGGGGATCGCGAGCATCCCGCTGCTCCTCGCCAAGCTGTGGACGGTGTACCCCCGGCTGCTGCAGTGGCCGCCCGTGCGCGGCGCGCTGCACGCCGTCGAGCGGCTCCTCGTCGGGCTGCTCGTCGCGGCGGCGCTCGTCGAGGTCGCCACCGGGCTGCTCAACACCTACCAGTGGTACCCGTTCCGGTTCCCGTTCCGCGGCACGCACCTCGCGCTCGCGTGGGTCGTCGTCGGGGCGCTCGCGATCCACGTCGCCGCGCAGCTCCCCACGATCGTCCGCCACTGGCGGCGCGAGCGCGCCGTCGCGGGGGGCGCCGTCTCACGCCGCGGCTTCCTCGTGGTCGTCGGGTCGAGCGTGGCCGCCGTGGTGCTGCTCACGGCGGGGCAGTCGTTCGGCGTCCTGCGGCGCGCCAACCTCTTCGCGCCGCGCGTGCAGGGCCTGGGCCCGCAGGGGCTGCCGGTGAACAAGACGGCCGCGGCCGCGCGCGTGCACGACGCCGCCACCGACCCGGCGTGGACGCTCACCGTCGCGCACGGCGGCCGCTCCGTCGCCCTCACCCGGTCCGAGCTCGCCGCGCTCCCGCAGACCGAGGTCGAGCTGCCGATCGCCTGCGTCGAGGGCTGGACGACGTTCGCACGCTGGCGGGGCGTGCGCGTGGCCGACCTGCTGGCGCTCGTCGACGCCCCGCCCGGCGCCGCGGCGCGCGTCACCAGCCTCGAGCCGACCGGGCCCTACCGCACCAGCGACCTCGACGCGGCGTTCGCGCACCACCCGCGGACCCTCGTCGCGCTCGACCTCGCCGGCGAGCCGCTCGACCTCGACCACGGCTACCCGGCTCGCCTCATCGCGCCAGCGCGGCCCGGCGTCCTGCAGACCAAGTGGCTCACCCGGATCGAGACGACGTGACCGAGACCCCGCCCGCCCCGACGCCCGGCCGTGCCGTGCGGGTCGCACGCGTGCTGCTCTGCGCGGCCGGTGCCGCGTGCCTCGCCGTCGGCGCCTGGAAGCTCACGGCGCTGCACGCGTACCAGCTCCGCTCGCTCGCCGCCTGGCTCGTGGCCGCGGTCGTCATGCACGACGGCGTCCTCGTCCCGCTCGTCACCGTCGCCCTGGTCGCGGGTGGCGTCGCGCTCCGGCGGCTGGCCACCCGCGGCATCGCCGGGCACCGGTGGCGGGCGCCGCGTGGCTCGGGCGTGCTCGTGGCCGGGTGCCTGGCGGTGGGCGGTGTGCTCACGCTCCTCGCGCTGCCCGAGCTCTACGCACAGTCGCTCGGGCCCGCCAACCCGACCGTCGTGCCGGGCGACTACGGGCGCCGGCTCGCCCTGACCTGGCTGGTCCTCGGGCTCGTGGCCGCGGCCGGCACCCTCGCGCTCATGGCGCGCGGGCGGGCTCGACGGCGCCGTCGGTCCGCCGGCGGCCGCGCACGACCATGATCACCAGCCCCAGCACCAGCCATCCGGCGGCGACCTCGAGCGCGAGGTGGCTGGCCAGGACGAGCACCGCGACGACGATCACGGTGCCGACGACCGGCACGACCGTGTGGAGCACGCGCCGCTCGGTGCGGCGGCCGACCACGTAGTACCCGACGACGGCGGCGTGCAGGAACACGAAGGCGGTCAGCGCGCCGACCGTGACCATGGACGAGAGCAGGTCGAGGCCGTCCGACCTGAGGGAGGCGGCGACGGCGATGACGAGCGTCGCGACCGCTGAGACGAGGATCGCCGGCAGGGGCACGCCGGTGCGACGGCTCACCACGCCGAGCCGGGCCGGCAGCTGCCCGTCACGCGCCATCCCGTACATGAGGCGGCTCACCGCGGCCTGCGCCACGAGCGCGGACAGCACGGGCCCGATCGCGCGGACCGTGGTGACCGTCGTGCCGAACCACGACCCGATCGAGTCGCCCAGCATCGTGTAGAAGATCGTGCCCTGCTGCTCGGGATGGGCGGCAAGCTCCGCGGGCGTCGTGGTCGTCAGGAGCGCGCCGAGGTACGTCTGGAGGACGAAGAGGGAGCCGGCGAGGACGAGGCAGAAGATGAGCGCCTGGCCGACGCGCCGCGGCGAGCCGGTGCTCTCCTCCGCGAACGTCGCGATGGCGTCGAAGCCCAGGAAGGCGAGCGCCGCCACCGACACGGCGCCGAGCACGCCGGTGAGCGTGAACCCGTCGAGCCCGGTCAGCGGCGACAGCCACGGCCTCGCCGGGCCGTCGTGCACCAGCACGACGACGGCGCCCACGCAGAAGGCCGCCAGCACGAGGATCTCCACCGCCAGCGAGACGAGCCCCACGGTGGCCGCGAGCTTCACGCCGCTGAGGTTCAGCGCCGTGATGATGAGCACCGCCGCCGTGGTGAACACCCACACGGGCACCGCCGGCACGAGGGCGTGGGTGGCGATCCCGCTGAACAGCGCGGCCAGGCTCGGGATGAAGAGGTAGTCCAGGCCGATCATCCAGCCGGCCATGAAGCCCGGCCGGCGCCCCAGCCCCGCGGTCGCGTAGGCCGAGACGGACCCCGCCCGCGGGACCGCCACGGACATGCGCGCGTAGGACCACGCCGTGAACGCCATCGCCAGGGTCGCGACGAGGAACACGAGCGCGACCGCGCCGTTGCTGCGCGCGTCGAGCACGCCGAAGGTGCCCATCGGCGCGGTGACGCCGATGAACAGGAGCCCGTAGATGATGAGGTGGCGGAGGGAGAGGCTCCGGTGGAGCGTTCCCTCGGGCGCGGCGGCTGCGGTCGCCTCGGGCACGGGACGGGGCTCGGTGGACGCGGTGCTCAGCTCCTCGATCGTTCACGGTGGGCGCGCTGGCGCGCCGCTCGGACGGCGGCGCGGACGACCGCCTCGCCCGATCGTCGCGCACCGCGTCGCCCAACGCGCGCGAGCCGTCCCGGATTCCCCTCCCCGTCAGCGGACGGGACGGAGCGGGACGAGCCCGACGAACGTCCGCCCGTCGCGCACCCACCGGGAGCCGCCCGCGAGGCCGGCGGCCGCGGCGTGCCCGACGAGCGCGTCCGCCCCGACCTCGGCCCACGCGAACGGCAGGCTCCGGCGCCCGGCGTCGTCGGTCACGACCGCCTCGAAGGCCCGGTCGCGCGCCGCGTCCGGGTGGGTCTCGACCACCACCGCGCCCCACGGCGCGACCAGCTGCGCACAGCGCGACAGCAGTCCGGACGGGTCACCGCCGATGCCCACGTTCCCGTCGAGCAGCAGCACCGTCCCCCAGCCCCGCGCCACGGGGACGGGCCCGAACACCGACCGGTGCAGCACCGGCAGCCCGCGGTCCCGCGCGACGGCGACCGCGGCCGCCGCCACGTCGATGCCCAGCGCGGGCATCCCCTCGCGGAGGGCCGCGTGCACCATGCGTCCCGGGCCGCAGCCGACGTCGAGCACCGGCCCGCGGGCGCGGCGCAGCACCTCGAGGTCGACGGCGTCGGCGGGCCCCGCGTAGCGGGCGACGTCCAGGACGCTGTGCCCGGTCGGGACCGGGAGCGCGGAGGCCGGGGGCCGGTGCCCGCCCGTCGGCGCCAGCCGGAGCCGGCCCGCACCCGCGGCGAGCGCCGCCTCGTACGGCCGCCCGCCGCCGGCAGCGAACTGACGTGGGTCGGGGCGGGCCGTGCCCGCTGGGTGCACGGCGGCGTCCAGCGCGGTCACGACGCCGCCTCCGGCGCGAGCTCGAGGCACCCCAGCTCCTCGGCCGCCCGCGCGACGCGCCCGCCGGGGGCCGCGCGGGCGACCGTCCGCAGGTCGTCGACCGTGTCGACGTCGACGAGCTCGTCGAGCAGCCGGACGCGCTGGCCCGCGCGCTCGAGCCGCTCGCGCTGGCGCGCGCCGGTGTCGTCGCGCGACATCGGGACGCCGCGGACGAGGTCGCCGCGCCGTGCGCCAGCACCGAGCCCGAGAGCCCAGTACCCGCCGTCGGCAGCGGGCCCCAGCCAGGCGTCGGGCTCGTCGGCGGCTCCCGCGAGTCCCGCGAGCGCGGGGGCGAGGTGCGCCACCGTGACCTGCGGGGTGTCCATCCCCACGAGCAGCAGCGGGCCGCGGACGTGGTCGAGGAGCCAGCCGATCCGCGCGTCGAGCAGGCCGGGCGCCTGGGGGACGACCTCGTAGCCGGCCGCCTCGTCCGGCACGTCGGCGGCGGACCCGTCGAAGTACAGCACCCGCCGCCCGACGAGGGTGTCGCCCGGCGAACCCGCGCCCGGCCCTGCGTCGCCCAGGGCCTCGAGGGTGTCGGCGAGCGCGGCAGCGGCGACCCGGGCGGCGCCGGCGAGGGTCAGCGGAGGGTGCAGCCGCGTCTTGACCCGGCCGGGCACGCAGGCCTTGGCGATCACCACGAGGGTCGTCACGCGGGCACCTCCCGCAGCAGCCGCGACATGTCGCGCACGGCCGTGACCGTCCCCCGCACGGTGCCGGTCACCTTGGACCGGCCGACGCGCGGCCGGTAGCCCACGTCGACCTCCGCGATCCGCCAGCCGGCGTCCGCGGCCCGGAGGAAGAGCTCGAGCGGGTAGCCGCTGCGGCGGTCGACCAGCCCCAGCGCCAGCAGCGCGTCGCGACGGGCGGCCCGCATGGGGCCGAGGTCGTGGACCCGCCGGCCCGTCCGACGGCGCAGCTCGGCCGCGAGGACGGCGTTCGCGAGCCTCGCGTGCGCGGGCCAGGCGCGGCGCGCGTCGGGCCGGCGACGACCGAGGGCGAGGTCGGCGCCGCCGTCGCGGACCCGGTCGACGACGCGCGGCAGCTGCGCGAGGTCGAACGAGCCGTCGGCGTCGCAGCAGGCGACCACGTCGGCCGTGGCGGCCAGCAGGCCCGCGTGCACGGCGGCGCCGTAGCCGCGGCGCTCCTCCCGCACGACGACGGCGCCGTGGGCGCGGGCGACGGCGGCCGAGCCGTCGGTCGAGCCGTTGTCGACGACGATCGCCCGGTAGCCCGCCGGGAGCCGGCGCAGCACGCCGGGGAGCGCGGCGGCCTCGTCCAGGCACGGCAGCACGACGTCCACCGACGGCGGCGGAGCGAGGGGGGACGGCCCAGGTTCGGTCACGAGTTCGACGCTACGGACGGTCGGCTCCCGGCGGCCCGGCCAAAACCTTACGAACCGCGGACGGTCGGGCCGGTGTGCCGCCCGGGCCCCGTCGGGACGCTGCGCCGTGCCTACGCTGGGCTGGTGGTCCCGCCCCCCGTCGCCCCGCGCGACGACCCGTTGACGGACCGTCGCGTCCTGGTCGTCGAGGACGACCCGACGGTCCGCGAGGTCGCGTGCTCGTACCTGGCGTCGGCGGGCTTCCTCGTCGACGAGGCCGCCGACGGCGTCAGCGCGCTGCGCGTGGCGGCCCGGGTCCGGCCCGACCTGGTCGTGCTCGACCGCATGCTCCCCGGCATCGACGGGATCGAGGTGTGCCGCCGGCTCCGTGCCGAGCGCGCGACCCCCGTCGTGATGCTGACGGCGCTCGGCTCCACCGAGGACCGCATCACGGGCCTCGAGGCGGGTGCGGACGACTACCTCGCCAAGCCGTTCTCGCCGCGCGAGCTCGTCCTGCGCGTCCAGTCCGTGCTCCGGCGGACGGTCGACGACCTGACCCCGGAGTCGGCGTTCGACCTCGGCCCGTTCCGGCTCGACCCCGCGCGGCGCACGGTCACGAAGGACGGGCGCCCGCTGTCCCTGTCGGTGCGCGAGCACGACCTGCTGGCCTTCCTCCTCAAGCACCCGGACCAGGCGTTCAGCCGCGACCAGCTCCTGCGCGCCGTCTGGCGGTGGGACTTCGGGGACCTGTCGACCGTGACCGTCCACGTCCGGCGGCTGCGCGAGAAGATCGAGGACGACCCGACCCGCCCCACGTGGCTCACGACCGTGTGGGGCGTGGGCTACCGGTTCGGCGCGTGACCGGGGACCGGAGGCAGCCATGATCCCGCTCGGCGACCTGGGCGTCATCGTCCTGACCGCGCTGGTGTGCGCCGTCGTCGTGGGCCTCGTCGGCCTGGGCGTGCTGCGCCTCGTGCGCGGCGCCTCCGTCGCGACCCAGCTGTGCGTCGTCGTCCTCTCCGCCGTGGTGGCGGTGGTCGCCGGCATGGTGGCGGTCGCGCGTGCCATGTACCTGTCGGGCCACGACCTCGTCGTCGCCATGTGGGTGGCCGGGGTCGCGGGGCTGGTGGCGGTGCTCGTGGCGCTCGTCCTCGGCCGGGGGCTGGTCCGGGACGTCGCCCGCGTCCGAGCCCTGGCCCGCGAGGTCGGCGACGGGCGCACGGTCCACGCCGACCGTGGCGCCGTGAGCTCGGAGCTCGCCGCGCTGTCGGGAGAGCTCGCCGCGACGAGCGAGCGCCTCGCCCGCGCCCGCGCCGAGGCCGAGCAGGCCGAGCGGTCGCGCCGCGACCTGGTGGCGTGGATCTCGCACGACCTGCGCACCCCGCTCGCGGGGCTCCGCGCCATGGCCGAGGCGCTCGAGGACGGGCTCGCCGAGGACCCCGACCGCTACCACCGGCAGATCCTCACCCAGGTGGACCGGCTGTCCGGCATGGTCGACGACCTGTTCGAGCTGTCCCGGATCCACGCCGGGACGCTCGCCCTGTGCCTCGAGCCGGTCGCCCTCTACGACCTGGTGAGCGACGCCGTCGCCGAGGTGTCGCCGCTCGCCCGGGCCCGGTCCGTGACGCTGCGCCAGTCCGGCACGACGGACGTGACCGTCGTCGGCGACGCGCGCGAGCTGGCCCGCGTCGTCGGGAACCTCCTCATGAACGCGCTGCAGCACTCGCCCGCCGGCGGTGAGATCGTCGTGTCGACGACCGCCGAGCCGCAGGGCCGCGCGTCGGTCAGCATCGTCGACGGCGGCGGCGGGATCCCCGAGGCCGACCTCACGCGCGTGTTCGAGGCCGGCTGGCGCGGGTCGGCGGCGCGCACCCCCGCCGGCGCCGACGCCGCCGACCACGTCCGCGCGACGGGCGCCGGGCTGGGGCTCGCGATCGCCCGCGGCATCGTCGAGGCGCACGACGGCGGCATCCTCGTCCGCAACGTGCCGGGGGGCTGCCGCTTCGACGTGCTGCTGCCGCGGCTCGCGCGCGAGACGATGGCGGGGTGACGACCTCCCCCGACCCCCAGCTCGTGCTCGTCCGCCACGGCGAGACCGAGTGGTCCCTCAGCGGCCAGCACACGGGCACGTCCGACATCCCGCTGACCTCGCACGGCGAGGAGCAGGCCCGCGCCGCGGGCGCGCTGCTCGCCTCGCGGGTCACCGCGGGCCAGCGCTTCAGCACCGTGCTCACGAGCCCGCGGGTGCGCGCGCGGCGGACGGCCGAGCTCGCGGGGTTCGCGGACGCCGTCGTCGACGAGGACCTCACGGAGTGGGACTACGGCCCGGTCGAGGGGCGGACGTCCGCGCAGGTCTCCGCGGAGACCGGCACGGACTGGGAGATCTTCCGCGACGGCGTGCACGTCGTCGGGCCCCTGCGCGCGGCCGTGCCGCACCCGACCGCGGGCGAGACGCTCGACGACGTCGCGGCCCGCACGGCGCGCGTCGTGCAGCGGGTGCTGCCCACGCTCGAGGCAGGCGAGAGCGCGCTCGTGTTCGCGCACGGGCACGTGCTCCGCGTCCTGGCGACGACGTGGCTCGGCCTGCCGGCGACGACGGGCGCTCTCCTCGAGCTCGGCACCGCCTCGGTCTCGCTGCTCGGGTTCGGGCACGGCGTCCGCACCCTCGAGGGCTGGAACCTCCCGTCAGCCCCGTGAGTGCTCAGGCGACGCCGAGGTAGGCGGACTTGACCGCCGGGTCCGCGAGCAGCTCCTGACCCGGCCCCGTCGTGGTGACCTCGCCCGTCTCGAGGATGTACGCGCGGTCCGAGCGGGACAGCGCCTGCTGGGCGTTCTGCTCGACGAGCAGCACCGTCGTCCCCTGCGCGTGGATCTCGCTGACGATCCGGAAGATCTGCTGGATCACCATCGGCGCGAGGCCCATGGAGGGTTCGTCGAGGAGCAGGAGCTTCGGCCGCGCCATGAGCGCGCGCCCGATCGCGAGCATCTGCTGCTCGCCGCCCGACATGGTGCCGCCCACCTGCGTCCTGCGCTCGGACAGCCGCGGGAACAGCTCGAACACGCGGTCGAGGGTCTCGTCGTGCTCGGCCTTGGTCTTGAAGGTCCGGGCGTACGCGCCCATCTCGAGGTTCTCCATGACCGTCATCCCGGGGAAGACGCCGCGGCCCTCGGGCGCCTGCACGATGCCGGCGATCACGCGCTCGTGGGCCTTCATGCGCGTGATGTCGCGGCCGTCGAACCGGATGGTTCCCGTGGACAGCGGCCGGATCCCGGAGATGGCGCGCATCGTCGTCGTCTTGCCGGCGCCGTTGGCGCCGATGAGCGTGACGAGCTCGCCCTCGTCGACGGACAGCGAGATCCCGCGGACCGCCTCGATCCGCCCGTACGCGACGGAGACGTTGTCGAGCTCAAGCAGTGGCATCGTCGGGCACTCCCAGGTAGGCGGCGATCACGGCGGGGTTCTCGCGGATCTCGGCCGGCAGGCCCTCCGCGATCTTCCGGCCGAACTCGAGCACGACGATCCGGTCCGTCACGCCCATGACGAGCCGCATGTCGTGCTCGATGAGGAGGACGGTGAAGCCGTCGTCGCGGATCTTCCGGACGAGGTCCTGCAGGTCCTCCTTCTCCGCCGGGTTGAACCCCGCGGCCGGCTCGTCGAGGCACAGGAGCTTGGGCTCCGTCGCGAGTGCACGGGCGATCTCGAGGCGCCGCTGGTCGCCGTACGGGAGGTTGCGCGCCTGGTGGGTGGCGCGCGCGCCGATCCCGACGAACTCCAGCAGCGCCATGCCGCGGTCGATGGCGTCGCGCTCCTCGCGGCGGTGCCGCGCGCTCCGGAAGATCGCTCCCGGCACGGACGTGCGGTGCCGGGCGTCCGTCCCGACGACGACGTTCTCGAGCGCCGTCATGTCGCTGAACAGGCGGATGTTCTGGAACGTGCGGGCGATGCCGAGCCGCGTGATCTCGTTGCGCTTCACCCGGACCAGCGGGCGGTCGTCGAACACCACCCGGCCCGACGACGGCCGGTACACGCCCGTCATCGCGTTGAACGCGGTCGTCTTGCCCGCTCCGTTCGGGCCGATGAGCCCGAGGATCTCGCCGCGCCGGATCTCGAACGACACGTCGTCGAGCGCCGTGAGGCCGCCGAACGTGACGCTCACGCCCTCCATGCGGAGCAGCGGCTCGCCGACCTCCGCGTGGACCGTCCGGTCGGCGGCGACGATCCCCGCGACCGTCGCCTCGTCCGCGAGGTCCGCGTTGACCGTGGCGAGGTCGACGTCGATCTCCTCGACCTCGCCGTCGGGCAGGTCCGCCTCGCGGGTGTCCTCGGCGGTCATGATCTCGTCGTCGGGCGCGAGGTACTGCTCGTTGCTCTCCGCGCCGGCCCGGATGCTCCCGGGCCCGTTCGGGTCGCTCATCGGTCGCCTCCCTCGATCGTCCCCGGGCCGTCCGGCACGGGCTTCGCGCCCGACGCCGGACCGTCCCCGCCCCCGACCGGCGCCAGGGCCGCGCGTCGGGCGGCCTGGTAGAGCTGCCGCGAGTACGCGAGCAGCTTCTGCCGGGCCGGAAGCAGCCCTTGGGGCCTGAAGATCATCAGCACGATGAGGGCCAGCCCGAAGAAGAGGTACTTGTAGCTCGCGATGGCGTCGCCGTCGATCGAGATGCCGAACAGCTCGGTCCGGCCGAGGAAGAAGTTCGGCAGGTACACGATGAGGAACGCCCCGAGGATCACGCCGAGCTTGTTCCCCTGGCCGCCCAGCACGACCGCGCAGAGGAAGAACATCGAGTTGATGACGTTGAAGCCCTCGGGCGAGACGAACTGCACCTGCCCCGCGTAGAGCGCCCCGGACAGGCCGCCGATCCCGGCTCCGATGACGAACGCCCAGAGCTTGAACTTGAACGTCGGCACGCCCATGATCTCCGCGGCGTCCTCGTCCTCGCGGATCGCGACCCACGCCCGGCCGACGCGCGACCGCTCGAGGTTGCCCACGACCAGCAGCACGATGACGATCAGGACGATCGACACCCAGAACCACCACAGGCCGGAGTTCCACGGTGCGTCGCTGTTGCCGGCCGAGAAGACCCCGGTGGGGTGGGCGTCGCTCGACCCGGCACGGGGGTATGCGACCTTGGTCAGCCCCTGGCCGCCGCGCGTGAGGCTCGTCAGATTGTCCGCGAGGAGGCGGACGATCTCGCCGAAGCCCAGGGTCACGATGGCGAGGTAGTCGCCGCGAAGCCGGAGGGTCGGGGAGCCGAGGATCAGTCCGGAGATCGCCGTCACGGCGATCGCGATCGGGACGCAGAAGAGCCACGCCCAGCGCTCCGAGAGCCACTGGTCGGTGAGGTTCCAGGGACTGTCGGGGCTGGTCAGCAGCGCGACGGTGTACGCGCCGATGGCGTAGAAGCCCACGTAGCCGAGGTCGAGCAGCCCGGTCTGGCCGACGACGACGTTCAGGCCGATCGCGACGAGCGCGATCATGCCGAACTGCGCCATGACGCCGCCGAAGTCCGTCCCCACGGTCGTGAGCACCGGGATCCGGAGCACGGGGAGGAACGCGACGAAGACGATGAACGGGATCCCGATCAGCCACTGGGTCGGCCGCGCCTGGGCGTCCCACCAGAGCCTGAACCGGTCACCCACGCCGTGGTAGGGACGGCTGCCGCCCGTCGTCGTGGTCCTGCTGGTCGTGGTCGTCATGCGCGCGCCCTCCCGAGAGACTCGCCGAGGATGCCGGTCGGCCGGAACAGGAGCACCAGGACCAGGACGACGAACGCCACGACGTCGCGCCACTCCGTCCCGAAGAGCGCCTGCCCGTAGAGCTCCATGACGCCGAGCAGGAGCCCGCCGAGCAGGGCGCCCCGCAGGTTGCCGATGCCGCCGAGCACCGCGGCCGCGAACGCCTTGATCCCGAGGATGAAGCCCCCGGAGTAGATGATCCCGTTCGGGATCTTGAGGCTGTAGAGCATCGCGGCAGCGCCCGCGAGCACCCCGCCGAGCAGGAAGGTCAGCATGATGACCCGCTCCCGCGAGACGCCCATGAGGGTCGCCGTGACCGGGTCCTGCGCCACGGCGCGGATCCCCCGGCCGAACTTCGTCGCGTTGACGAACCGGTCGACGAGGAACGCGAGCACGAGCGCCGCGACGACGACGACGATGTCGACGTTGCTGACGTCGGCCCCGCCGAACGTGAAGACGGTGACCTCCTGGACGAGGCGGATCGGCTGCTGCGCGGTGGTGCCGCCGAAGTTGCCGCCGGTGAGCTTCGGGAGCACGAAGTGGACGAACTCCTGGAGCACGAACGACGCGCCGATCGCGGTGATGAGGAAGGTCAGCGACGGCGCGCCGCGCTTGCGCAGCGGTCGGTAGGCGACGCGTTCCAGGCCGACGGCCGCTCCGCCCGAGACGGCCATGCCGCCGATCATCGCGATCAGCAGGTACATCACGGTCAGTGCGGTGCCCTGGGCGTAGGCGTCGCCCTTCGGGACGAACCCGAGCGCCCACAGGACCGCGTACTGCCCGAACATGCCCAGCATGAAGATCTCGGAGTGCGCGAAGTTGATGAGTCGCAGGACGCCGTAGACCAGCGTGTAGCCGACGGCGATGAGGGCGTAGATGGCGCCGTACGTGAGTCCGTCGACGGTGAGGGACCAGAAGTTGGAGAACAGGCGGTGGGTGTTGAAGTCGATGACGCCGTCCGCGGCGAGCACGGAGTGCGCGGTGTGGGCGGAGGCGAGGACGTCAGGGAGCAGAAGGGCGCTCATGGAGCTCCTCGGGATGGATCCGGTGCAAGGTCACGACGCCGCGACGGCCGGGCCCTCGCGGACCCGGCCGTCGCGATCGGTCACTTGACCTGGTAGATCCAGATGAGTGCGGAGGACAGCTCGCCCGTCGAGCTCCACTGGTAGTGGCGGGCCAGCCCGTCGCCCGAGTAGCTCTTGACGTAGTCGACGAGCTTCGCGCGGTCCGTGATCCCCGAGTCGATGCCCTTGAGCATGATCGTCGCGAGGTCGTAGCCCTCGACCGAGTACACGCCCGGCGTCGCGCCGCTGTTGGTCGTCTTGTAGTCGGCCGCGAACTGCTCGGGCGCCGGCCCGCAGGGGCAGGAGAGCAGGGCGTCCTTGGATGCGCTGCCCGCCTGCTTGACGAACTGCGGGTCGTTCGTGCCGTCAGCCGAGACGAACGTCGCGGTCACGCCCGACGAGCGGAGCTGGGACGCGAACGGCGCCGCCTCGGCGTAGTAACCGGCGTAGAAGATCGCGTCGGCGTCGGCGCTCTTGATGCTCTGCACCGTGGCGGAGAAGTCCTTGTCACCCGTCTTCACGCTCGCCGCGCAGTCCCTGTCGGCCGACGAGCCGAGCGCTTCGGTCACGGCCTTGGCCAGCCCGACGCCGTAGTCGGAGTCGTCCTGGACGACGCAGACCTTCGTGAACTTCTTGGTGTCGACGAGGTAGTGCGCCACGGCCGGGCCCTGGACGCCGTCGTTCGCGAGTCCGCGGAAGAAGTTGGTCCAGCCGTTCTTGGTGAGGTCGACGTTGGTGGCGGACGCCGTCAGGGACAGCAGGTTCGCCTGGTTGAAGACCTGGCCGACCGCCGCAGTCTCGCCCGAGAACGCCGGGCCCAGTAGGCCGATGACGTTCTTGTTAGACACGATGGTCGGCGCGACCTGGGTGGCCTTCTGGGGCGTGCCCTCCGTGTCGTAGCCCTTGAGCTGGACCTGGCAGTCGGCGTTCGCCTTGTTGTGCGCCTCGACGGCCACCTTCGCGCCGTCGATGATGTTGATGCCCAGCGCGGCGTTCGGGCCCGTCAGGGCCCCCGCCATGGCGATCGTCGTGGTGGCGGCGCACTTCGCCTTGCCGTCACCGGCGGGGTCGGCCGCGTTCGACGAGTCCGCCGCGGGGACCTCCTTGCCGGACTCGTCGATCTGGACGATCGGCTGGATCGAGAGGTCCGCGGAGCTCGTGGTGCTCCCGCCCGTCGAGCCGCCCCCACCGCCCGAGTCGTCCTTCGAGGCACACCCTGCGACAAGCAGGGCGGACGCCATCGCCATGGCGACGGCGGCGGTGGGAAGACTGCGACGCATCTGGTTCCTCCAAGGTCGTGAACCTCTGTCGGGCGGAGCTCGAATCGCTGACGACGGGCAAGCCGACGTGCCGAGCAAGTTACTCCCGCCTCGGCGCGAAGAACAGACATCTGCGGCCGCGTGTCGAAATCGTGATTGAGCGGAAACAACGCAGAAACCGCTCTGCCGGAATCCCGACGCGTTCGCCCGGGCCGCCGATCCGCCGAGTGGCGCAGGTCACAGCGGCGTGGTGCCCGATCCGCGCTCGAGACGGGCGACGACTCCCCAGCATCACCGGCAGGACGCCGGTGCGCGTCGTCGTCGACCCGGGCGGTCGTCGTCTCACGTGGTGGACGACACGGAGCCCGATCACTCTGGGCCTGTCGAAGGCAGGCGACCTCCGGTACAGTGTTCGGCGAGTGCTTGCTTGTCTTCTTCACCGGAGTCGACGACGAACACCGTGCATGCGCCCTCGAAGGTCGAGGGCGTGTACCGACTCCTGAAGGAGATCCCCATGGCTACTGGCATCGTGAAGTGGTTCAACGGCGAAAAGGGCTACGGCTTCATCGCCCCCGACGACGGCTCCGCCGACGTCTTCGCGCACTACTCGGCCATCCAGTCGACCGGCTTCCGGTCGCTGGACGAGAACCAGCGCGTCGAGTTCGACGTGACGCAGGGCCCGAAGGGCCCGCAGGCGGAGAACATCCGCCCGCTCTGATCTGAGCACCGGCGCCCGCAAGGGCACCACGAACGAGCCCGGCATCCCCTTGGGGGTGCCGGGCTCGTCCCGTCTCCGCACCTCAGCGGACCGAGACGGTGCGAACCCGCTGCCGCCAGGGCGAGCGAGGACGCGGGCCAAAGGCGGCATGGAACCGCCGGAGGCAAGCCGAACGCCTGGGCCCCCGGGGGCGAGGTGCGCCGCGCCGTGGGCCGAGCTGAGCCGAGGGCACCGGGGGGCTCGGGGAGACCTGAGGTCGGGTCGCGCCGCGGAGGTGAGCCGAGAGCGCCGGGGCTCGGGGGAAGGGGCGCGCGGTCGTGGCTGGGTGGGCGGGAAGCCGAGCGAGGAACGAGCGAGGCGGATGGAAGACCGCGCGCCCTTCCCCCGAGCCCCGGCCCCAGCCACGAACCGACCACCCCTACAGCACGCTCGCCAAGAACTCCCGTGTCCTCGCCTCGCGCGGATCGTCCAGCACCTCCGCCGGAGTCCCGCGCTCGACGACGACGCCCTCGGCCATGAACACGACCTGGTCGGCGACCTCGCGCGCGAACCCCATCTCGTGCGTGACCACGACCATCGTCATGCCGCTCTGGGCGAGGTCGCGCATGACGGCGAGGACCTCGCCCACGAGCTCGGGGTCGAGCGCTGACGTGGGTTCGTCGAAGAGCATGAGCTCGGGGTCCATGGCGAGCGCCCGGGCGATGGCGACGCGCTGCTGCTGCCCGCCGGAGAGCTGCGCGGGGTAGTGCTCGGCACGGTCGGACAGCCCCACGCGGCGGAGCAGCTCGTCGGCGCGGGCGCCGGCCTCGGCCTTGGAGCGCCGCAGCACCTGGATCTGCGCTTCCATGACGTTCT
Source organism: Luteimicrobium sp. DT211 (assembly GCF_049844995.1). Classification (NCBI taxonomy): domain Bacteria; kingdom Bacillati; phylum Actinomycetota; class Actinomycetes; order Micrococcales; genus Luteimicrobium; species Luteimicrobium sp. DT211. The sequence goes on from NZ_JBNCMC010000001.1 coordinate 22,079, forward strand.
GCCGGGCGGTCATGTGGGGGAACAGGTTGAAGCGCTGGAACACCATGCCGATGCGGGCGCGCTGCCGGGCGATGTCGCGGCTGCTGAGCCGGAAGAGCGCGGGCTTGCCGCCGCGGGTGCCCTCCCGGTAGCCCATGAGCTCGCCGTCGACCCGCACCCGGCCGGCGGTGATGTCCTCGAGCTCGTTGATGCAGCGCAGGACGGTCGACTTCCCGGACCCGGAGGGCCCGAGGACGACGCACACGCTGCCGCGGGGCACGACGAGGTCGATGCCGCGCAGGACGTGCAGGTGCCCGAACTCCTTGTGGAGGCCGTCGATCTCGACCATGGGACCGGGCCCGCCGGCCGCCGGCGCGTCGGCCTGGCTCATCGCGCACCTCCCGCGCCGCCGCCGTGCGGTCGGCCCATGTCGTCGAACACCGCGATCTCGGGCGTCGTGCCGGCTTCCGCGATCGCTTCCTGGCGGAGCGCGCGCCCGCCCGGGCCATGCCCACGTCGGCCGCCACCGCCACGACCGTGCTCGTCGAACCCGCGCCCGTAGTACCGCTCGAGGTAGTGCTGCCCGACCATGAGGACGCTCGTGATGGCGAGGTACCAGATGGCGGCGACGACGAGCAGCGGGATGGCCTGGAACGTGCGGCTCGCGATGGCGTTGGTGGCGAACTGCAGGTCGAGGGTGAAGGGGACGGCGAGGACGAGCGACGTCGTCTTGAGCATGGAGATCGTCTCGTTGCCGGTGGGCGGGACGATGACGCGCATGGCCTGCGGCAGGACGATGCGGCGGAGGATGGTGGAGTCCTTCATGCCGAGCGCACGCGACGCCTCCTCCTGTCCACGGTCGACGGACTGGAGACCTGCCCGCACGATCTCCGCGAGGTACGCGGCCTCGTTGAGCCCGAGCCCGAGGATCGCGGCCCGCGACGCGGTCACGAGCTCCGTCGTCGTGAAGTGGAACCATTCCGGGCCGAACGGCACGCCGAGGGAGATCTTCGGGTAGAGGACGGAGATGAGGCCCCAGAACACGAGCTGCGTGTAGATCGGGGTGCCGCGGAAGAACCAGATGTAGACCCAGCTGGTGTACCGCATGACGGGGTTCTCGGACCGCCGCATGATCGCGAGCAGCACCGCGAGGACGATGCCCAGGACCATCGACGCGACCGTGAGCCACAGCGTCCAGCCGACGCCCCGGACGACCTGCTCGTTGAAGAGGTACTTCCCGACGGTCGGCCAGTCGAACTTGTCGTTGGTGACGAGCGCGTGCACGACCATCGCGGCGAGCACGAGCACGACGACGGCGGAGACCCACCGGCCGGGGTGACGGACGGGGACGGCGTGGATCCGGTCGGGGACCGGGTCGCCGGAGGGCGGGACGGCGGGGCCGGGCAGCGCTGCCCGGCCCCCTGCGAGGTCGCTCATGGGACTCAGTCTGCCCCGGTCGTCAGCCGACCGAGGGGTTGAGCTCGGCGGTCGTCACAGCGCCGGCCTCGTTGCCCCAGGCCTTGAGGATCTTGCCGTAGGTGCCGTCGCCGATGAGCTTCTGGACCGTCTTCTGGATGACGTCGGTGAGCGGCTGGTCCGACTTCGAGACCACGATGCCCTGCGGCGCGGTCGCGAACACGTCGCCGAGCTGCTCGAGCTGGCCGTTCGTCTGCGAGAGCGCGTACGCGACGATCGGCGAGTCCGCGTACATGGCGTCGAGCTTGCCGCCGACGAGGTTGGTGGTGACGTCGGCCTGCGAGTCGTAGCTCAGCCCGTCGATCTTGGACTTGCCGGCCGCGGTGCACTTCTTCGACAGGTCGCCGAGCTCGTCGGCCTCGACCGTGCCGGTCTGCACGCCGACGGTCTTGCCGCACAGGTCGTTCTGGTCGACCTTTTTGGGGTTGCCCTTCTGGACCGCGAACGCCTCGCCGGCCTGGAAGTACTCGATCATGTTGACCTGCTTGGCGCGGTCGGGGTTGATCGTGAACGACGAGACGCCGATGTCGTAGCGCGAGCCGATCGACGGGATGATGTTGTCGAACTTCGACGTCTGGATGTCGGGCTTGAGGCCGAGGGTCGCCGCGATCGCCTTCACGAGGTCGACGTCGTAGCCGACCGGCGTCTTGCCGTCGTCGCCGATGTACTCGGCGGGCGCGTACGTGGTGTCGGTCCCGACGCGCAGGGTTCCCGCGCTCTTCACCGCGTCCGGCACGGCCGACGCGAGGGTGTCGTCCTTGGCGACCGAGCTCGGGTCGAACGTGGAAGCGGCGCCCGAGGGCTTGCTGCCGGACCCGCCGTCGTCGGAGTCGGAGCAGCCGGCGAGCACGACGGCCAGGGCCGCCGTGGCCACGAGGGCGGTGCTGATGGTTCGAGTGCGTCGCATCGTTCCTCCTGAGGTCGCGCCGCAGCGCGTACGGCCCGACGCCGCACCTCGCGGCGTCGCGCGTCACAGTATGCGCGTCTTGTTACCGCCGCGTAACCACGGTCCGCACCCCGGGAACCTCGCTCACGAGGACGCCAGGTGCTCGAGCGCGACGCCCTTTCCGGTCGCGGTGGCCCGGATCCCGCCCTCGGACCCCCCGCTCGCGGGAACGACGTCCGCGCCGGTCAGCGTGACGCCGTCGGGCAGGTCGAGAGGGACCTTGAGCCCGTCGACCGTGCTCGCGAGACCGCCGGGCAGGGAGTCCGCGGACACGGTGGCGCCGGCGACCTTCGCGGCCTTGACGTCGACGGCGAGCGCGCCGTCCGTCACCTTCGGCTCGAGGACCAGCCCGACGCCGATCCCGAGGACCTTGGTGGTGGCGACGAGGCCGTCGTCGGTGGCCTCGATGGTGACGTCGGCCTTGCTGCGCGCGGCGACCTGCTGCTCCAGTGCGGAGACGGGGACGGTCGCCTCGACGGTCCCGTCGTCGACGACGTAGGGCGAGGTGAGGCTGACGCCGCTGCCCTCGACGTCGACGTCGGTCACGGTGGTCCCTCCGAAGCTCGCGGAGCCGGCGCGCACGGTGACGTCGTCGAGCGAGCCGCTCCAGAGCTGGGTGAGGAACGGGAAGCCGTGGATCTTCGCGGAGACGTCGCGGGCGTCGGACTGGGCCGTCGCCTCGTGCGCGAACGAGCGCTCGAAGGCCCACGCGGCCACGCGGTCCGCCGCGACGGCGAGGAGGGCGAGCACGACGACGGTGATCAGAAGCCTGCGGAAGAAGCGCACCCCCGGTACGGTACGGGGCCCGGCCGGGTGGGACGATCGGCGGGTGGCCGCCTCCGTCGACCCTTCACCGGACTCCCCCGCGCGCAACCCGACCCGCGCCCCGGGCGCGCGGGACCTCGCGGCGCTCGACGCGCTCGTCGTCGGGTGCACGGCGTGCCCGCGGCTGGTGGCCTGGCGCGAGCAGGTGGGCCGGGAGCGCCGGGCGGCGTTCGCGGACGAGGAGTACTGGGCGCGGCCGGTGCCGAGCTTCGGGGACCCGGCGGCGCGGATCCTCGTGGTCGGGCTCGCGCCCGCCGCGCACGGCGGGAACCGCACGGGCCGGATGTTCACGGGTGACAGGTCGGGCGACTTCCTGATCGCGGCGCTGCACCGCGCGGGGCTCGCGTCCCAGCCGACGTCGGTGTCCCGCGGCGACGGCCTCGAGCTCACGGGTGCGCGGCTCGCGGCACCGGTCCACTGCGTGCCGCCGGAGAACAAGCCCACGCCCGAGGAGCGCCGCACGTGCTCGCCCTACCTGGCGCGCGAGCTCGAGCTCGTGGCGCCGAGGGTCGTCGTCACGCTCGGGGCGTTCGGCTGGAACGCGACGCTCGACGTGCTCGCCGGCAACGGCTGGGCCGTCCCGAGGCCCCGGCCGCGGTTCGGCCACGGCGCCGAGACGGTGGTTTCACGTGAAACGTCGGAAGAGGGTGTCGGCCCAGGTCAGCTCACACTTCTGGGCTGCTTCCACCCGAGCCCGCACAACACGTTCACGGGTCGGCTCACCCCCGACGACATGGACGCGCTGCTCGCCCGCGCGCGAGCGCTCGCCGCGTCATAGGTTCGAGACGTGCCGATGACGCCGGACGCACCACCCGTGAGCGTGGGGGTCCTGCGCGAGCACGACGGCGCGGGCGGGCCCGCCTCGTCGGGCGCCGGCGAGCGGCGCGTCGCCCTGGTTCCCGAGGTGGCAGGCAGGCTCGTGCGCGAGGGGTTCGCGGTCGTCGTCGAGCGCGGCGCGGGATCCGCGGCCTTCTTCCCTGACGCGGCCTACGAGGCCGCGGGCGCGGTGCTCGGCGACCGGTCCGTGGTGCTCGCGGCGGACGTCCTCGCGTGCCTCCGCGTGCCCGACGCCGGTCTCTCGCCCTCGCTGCACCCCGGCCAGGTGGTCGTGGGTCTCCTCGCGCTCGGTGGCCACGCCGAGGAGGCGCACGCGCTGGCCGCTGCCGGGGCGGTCGCGCTCGACCTCGCCCTCCTCCCCCGCACGCTGTCGCGGGCCCAGGCGATGGACGCGCTGACGTCGCAGGCGTCGGTCGCGGGATACCGCGCGGCGATCGTCGCGGCAGAGTCGTTCGGCCGGTTCTTCCCGATGATGATCACGGCGGCCGGGACGGCGAAGCCCGCGCAGGTGCTCGTCCTCGGGACGGGCGTCGCGGGCCTGCAGGCGATCGGCACGGCCCGGCGCCTCGGCGCGCAGGTCACGGGCTACGACATCCGGCCCTCGTCCGCGGACGAGGTCCGGTCGCTCGGCGCCACGTTCCTCCGGCTCACGAGCGCGCCCGAGGGTGCCGGCGAGGGCGGGTACGCGCGCGAGCTCACCGAGGACGAGCGGGCCGCCCAGCAGGCCGAGCTCGCGGGCCACGTGGCCCGGTTCGACGTCGTGATCACGACCGCACAGGTCCCGGGCCGCCGACCGCCCGTCCTGGTCACCGCGGAGACGGTCGCCGCGATGCGGCCGGGCAGCGTCGTCGTCGACCTCGGCGCGAGCGCCCTCGGCGGCAACGTCGAGGGGTCCGTCCCCGACGAGCGCGTCGTGACACCGGGCGGCGTGACGCTCCTCGGCGCGGGCAACCTCGCGTCCGAGCTGCCGACGGCCGCGTCGTCCGCGTACGCGCGGAACGTCGCGGCGGTGCTGCGCGCCGTCGTGCGGGACGGGCGGCTCGACCTCGACGCCGACGACGACGTGATCCGGGCCATCCGCGTCCCGGCCCTCGAGGAGGTCCGCGCATGACGCCGGAGCTCGCCTCGTCGATCAGCATCTTCGTGCTCGCGCTGCTGGTCGGCTTCGAGGTGATCAGCAGGATCCCCACGACCCTGCACACCCCGATGATGTCCGGTGCCAACTCGATCCACGGCGTCGTCCTGGTCGGCGCGATCCTCGTCGCCGGCCTGGCGAACGACCCGCTGGGCTACGTCCTCGCCTTCCTGGCGGCCGCGTTCGCCGCCATGAACGTGGTCGGCGGCTACGTCGTCACGGACCGCATGCTCGGCATGTTCCGCGGCAGGACGTCACCGTCGACGGACGGGGCGTCACCATCGGCGGAGGTGAGCCGGGCGCGCGAGGAGTCACGGCGGGTGGACCCGGCGCCCGCTGATGGGGACCCGAAGGCGACCCGGACGCCTGAGGCGGGGCGGGATGCGGCTGCGACCGACGGTGGGAAAGCTGTCGTGGCGGACTCTGCTGACACCTCGGGAGCCGAGCGAGGAACGAGCGAGGCGGATGGAAGGCCGAGCACGTCGGGCGCAGCCGCATCCCGCCCTGCCGTCGGCCCCTCCCGCCGCCGCCCCGACCCGAACGAGAACGAGAACGAGAGCGACCGATGAGCACCACCCTCACGATCACGTGGCTCGTCTACCTCGCCGCCGCGGTCTGCTTCGTCCTCGGTCTCCACCTCATGCGCTCCCCCCGCACGGCGCGCCGCGGGAACCTCGTGTCGGCGTCGGGCATGGGGGCGGCGGTGCTGGTGACGGCCCTGCTGCTGCTGGACGAGGACGGCGGCGGGGTCGGGTGGCACGGGGGCGTGTGGGCGGGGGTCGCGCTGGGCGGCGGGATCGTCGTCGGGGGCGGGTACGGGCTGTTCGCGGCGCGGCGGGTGCGGATGACGGCGATGCCACAGCTGGTCTCGCTGTTCAACGCGGTCGGCGGCGGGGCGGCGGCGACCGTCGCGCTGGCCGACGCCTCGCGGGAGCTCGCGGCGGGCGGTTGGGACGGGCTGTCGGCGGCGTTCTCGGTGCCGGTCGCGCTGGACGTGCTCATCGGGGCGGTGACGTTCTCGGGGTCGCTGGTGGCGGCGGGCAAGCTGCAGGGCCTGGTGCGGGGGGCGCCGATCACGTTCCGCGGGTCACGGTCGCTGGCCCTGGTGTCCGCGGTCGCCGCCGTCGGGGCGGGCGTGGTGGTCGTGGTGGCGGGCGCCGGCTCGGGCGACGGCGCACGCACCGCCACGACCGTGGCCCTCGTGGTGGCTCTCGTCGCGGCGCTGGCGTTCGGCGTGCTCATGGTGCTGCCGATCGGCGGTGCGGACATGCCGGTCGTCATCTCGCTGCTCAACGCGTTCACGGGCCTCGCGGTGGCGATGGCGGGGTTCGTCGTCGACAACGAGGTGATGATCGTTGCGGGCGCGCTCGTGGGGGCGTCCGGGTCGATCCTCACCAAGCTCATGGCGGACGCGATGAACCGGTCGGTCGGGTCGATCCTGCTGGGCGGGTTCGGGACCGGCGACGCGCCGTCGGGCGGGCCGGTCCCGGGCGGCGGGGCCGGCTCGGCCGTGCGGACGGTCGACGCGGACGACGTCGCGATCCAGCTCGCGTACGCCCACCGCGTCGTCCTGGTCCCGGGGTACGGGCTGGCGGCGGCCCAGGCGCAGCACGAGCTCGCCGACCTCGCGAACCTGCTGTCCGCCCACGGCGTCGCGGTGTCGTACGCGATCCATCCGGTGGCGGGGCGCATGCCGGGCCACATGAACGTGCTGCTCGCCGAGGCGAACGTGCCGTACGAGCAGATGAAGGAGCTCGAGGAGGCCAACGCGGAGCTCGACCAGTGCGACGTGGCGCTCGTGGTGGGCGCGAACGACGTGACCAATCCCGCCGCCCGGCGGCCCGGCACAGCGATCTCCGGGATGCCCATCCTCGACGTCGACCACGCGCGCTCCGTCGTCGTCGTGAAGCGGTCCATGGGCCACGGGTACGCCGGGATCGACAACGAGCTCTACGCGGACCCGCGGACCGGGATGCTGTTCGCCGACGCGAAGGACGGCCTCGGTCAGCTCGTCGCGGCCGTCAAGGAGTACGTCACCGCGGCGTGACCCGCCTCGCAGCCAGGCGGACCGCGCGGTCGGGCGCCGCACGGCGCGCCGCCCTCACCGTCTCCAGCCGGGCGAGCACCTCCATGCGGCGCAGCTCACGCTCCCATGGTCCCGGCAGCGCCGGGTGTGCTCGGTGCCTTGTCATGGTGGTCATCCGTTCCGTCCCCTGCCGACGCCGGCTCGCCCCGGCGCCTCGTCCCGTTCGTGTGGGACGGCGCCTTTCGGGGGCGCCGTCACAGCAAGGGAGCGTCGGGCCCGTCCGCTCGTGACGGCGTCGACCAGGTGAGACGTGGGTGAATCAGTGGATCAGGTCCCGCCAGTTCTCCGGCACACGGTCCGCCGGCCCGGGCGTGCCCTGGTCCGACGGGTGGGCGAGCGGCGGCGTGAGCTCCGGTCCCGAGGTGTAGTCGTCGGTCCGGTAGTCCCACCACCAGTCCTCGCCCGGCTCGTACGACCGCATGATCGGGTGCCCCGTCTCGGCGAAGTGCCGGGAAGCGTGCTGCGCGGGCGAGCTGTCGCAGCAGCCGACGTGCCCGCACTGCGCGCACCGTCGCAGGTGGACCCACCAGCCGCCTGCCGGGTCGCACTCGGCGCAGCCGGGACCGGTCGGCGGCGCGGTCGGGTCGATCCCCGTGTCGTGCGATGCGCTCGACGATGCCATGGGCTTCTCCTCTCGACCGTCCCTACCGTAGGCCGGGGCGCGCGTCCCGGCAGCGCGGGAGGTCAGCCGTTCGCGAGGACCGCGATCCGCTCGACGTCGCGCCGGTACATCGCCGCGTGGGCGGTGAGGTCGTGGCGGCCGGTCGTGGCGGCGCGGTCCTCGGTGAACGCGGCGAGCTCCTCGAGCCGGGCGACCATCGTCCGCAGGACGTCCGTCGGCGTGATCGGGTCCCAGCCGTAGACCTGGACGATCCGGTTGAGTCGGGCGCTGCGCTCCGCGTCGTCCCCGCTCCAGCCGGCGTCCTCGACGAACGGGGCCAGGCGGTACGCGAGGTACGCGAGGTCCCAGACGCGCGGGCCGGGCGACGCGGTGTCGAAGTCGATCAGCCCGACCATGCGGCCGCCCCGGAACACCATGTTGTAGGGCGCGACGTCGTTGTGGCAGACCACCTCGACGGGCTCGTGGACCGGCAGGCGCCAGCCGGGCGAGGACGCCACGAAGCCCTCCGACGCGTCGTGCAGACGGCGGAGGAAGAGGACCGCGTCGTCGAGCACCTCCGCGCTCCACAGCCACGCGGGGCCGTCGTGCGGGACGTCGCCCTCGAGGTAGGAGACGATCTCGCGCCCGCGGTCGTCGACCCCGAACGGCTCCGGGATCCCCCTCATGCCCGCGGCACGCAGGTGGCGCAGGTAGGACTGGATCGTCGTGGTCCACGGGCCGGCGGCGCGGCGGACCGTGTCACCGATCCGCAGGACGGGGGTCGTGTTGCCGCCGGGCAGGTGTTCTTCGATCATCGCGTCCATCGTGCCTGACGAGACGGCATTCGCGAATTCGCGTCTCGCCCTGAGGCGCCCGAGGCGACGGGGGTCGACGCCGCTCCTGGGGACGGTCGCCGCGGTGCACAGGGCGCGCACCTGTCAGCCCGGGGCGGGGCCACGCTCGGGCACGCTCGCCGGGTGACGCCTCCCCCACCCCGCCGCCCGGCTCCCCGCGCCCGACGACGGACCCGCACGGCCGGCGCGCTCGTCGCCCTCGCGGCGGTCGTCGCCCTCGCGTCGGGGGTGCCCTACGTGGTCGCGCACGCCCGGGCGGCGCACTATCCCGTGGCGGCCGCCGAGCTCGTGCGGGCGGAGCGCGAGCTCGCGGCCCTGCCGGTGCGGGAGCGGGCGTCGTCCGACGGCTACACCCGGGAGCAGTTCGGCCAGGCCTGGGAGGACGTCGACCACAACGGCTGCGACACGCGCAACGACATCCTCCGCCGGGACCTCGAGGAGCCCACGTACAAGTCGGGCGGCGACACCTGTACCGTCGAGTCGGGCGTCCTCCGCGACCCGTACACCGGGCACACCATCGACTTCCGGCGCGGCCCTGACTCCGGAGCCGTCCAGATCGACCACGTCGTCGCCCTGGCCGACGCCTGGCAGACCGGCGCCCAGGACTGGCCCGCCGACAAGCGCCTCGCGCTCGCCAACGACCCGGCCAACCTCCTCGCCGTCGACGGCCCCGCCAACCAGGACAAGAGCGCCGGCGACGCGTCGACCTGGCTCCCCCCGAACGCCGGCTACCGGTGCGCGTACGTCGTCCGGCAGCTCCGCGTGAAGGCCGCCTACGGGCTGTGGGTCACGCGCGCCGAGCACGACGCGATGGCCCGGACCCTGCGCGGTTGCGTGCCCGCCACATGACCCGGTCAGCGCGTCAGTCGGACCGACGCCTCCGCCGTGTACGAGAGGAAGGTGATCGACTCCTGCAGGTAGAGCTCCACCGTCTCCGCCGTGTGCGAGGTGTAGCCGATCGACACGTCCTGGCCGATCACGAGCTCGTGGTCGCCGCCGCGGGTCGAGACCAGGTAGGCGCCCCGCAGCGCCGGCGCCCAGACGATCTCGCGGTCCACCATCCGCTCCAGCTGGTCCCGGATCGGGAAGCCGTGGTCGCGCGTCTCCGACACCGCCGTGTACAGGTCCGCGTCCAGGACCAGGGCGTACGGGCCCTCGACCCCCGCCAGCCGCAGCTCCGTCACCGCGTGCGCCACGGCGTCGGGCAGCTCGCGCGGGTCCTCCGGCACCGGCACAGGCGCGTTGTCCGACCCGGGCCCCAGGCCGCCGATCCGCGCCGCCTCGTAGCCCTCGAAGATCGCGCGGTCCTCGACCCGGGCCAGCACCGTCGCCGCGTCCTTCACCGGCTGCCAGTCCGAGTCCCGCGACCCCCGCAGCACGTCGTCGACCGCCTGGCGGTCCACCGAGAACGGCACCCGCAGCTCCACGAGCGGCGCGACCTCCCGCAGGCGCGACCGCGTGCCCTCGTGCGGGGCGTCGATCGCCGTCACGTGGCCCGTGTTCGCCGCCGCCGTCTCCAGGCCCAGCGGACCCGACACGTCCACGACGCGGCGGCCGGCCACGTTGCGGCGGAACGTGCGCGACGCCTCCTCCGCGATCTCCGACCAGGCCGCGTCGCTCACGGGGGCCAGCCAGCGGTGGAGGTTCGACGCCCCCACGACCTGCGCCACCGGCTGGACCGTCACCTGGGGGTCGTTGCTCGTCATTGGGGTTCCTCTCTCAAGCTGCCGATGCGGAGGTCGTCTTCGCGGCGGTCCGTCTCGCCGCGGATGCCTTCGGGGGCGGGCGGGACCGGGCTGCTCAGCCCACCGTCCGCCTCGCTCGCGCTCGACGGGCCGTCGGCGGCGATGCGAGTCAGGTCGGTGGACGCGACGGTAGGCGCATCGCCCTCGGCCATCGACTCCAGGAGCTCGAGCGACGGTACGAAGAACAGGGAGCCCGTGACCGCCGTGGAGACGTCGAGGATGCGGTCGTAGTTGCCGGGCGGGGCGCCCACGAACATGCGCTCCAGCATCAGCTCGGTCACGGACGGGTCGTCGGCGTACGCGATGAAGAACGTGCCGTACTCGCCGGTGGACGGGTCGCCGAAGGCCATGTTGTCGCGCAGGATGTCGTGCTCGACACCGTCCTCGTCGACGATCGTGTTGAGCGAGACGTGCGAGCTGGACGGCTGGTCGTCGTCGTCGAGCTCGACGTCGTCGAGCTTGGTCCGCCCGATGATCCGCTCCTGCTCCTCGACGGGGAGCGCGTGCCACGCCGCCAGGTCGTGCACGTACTTCTGCACGACGACGTAGCTCCCGCCCGCGAAGTCCGGCTCGGCGTCGGGCCCCACGATCGCTGCGGCTGCGGCGTCCCTGCCCGTCGGGTTCTCCGTGCCGTCGACGAAGCCGAGGAGGTCGCGGGAGTCGAAGTAGCGGAAGCCGACGGTGTGGTCCTCGACCACCACGTCGTCGCCCAGGGCGTCCATGAGCAGGCGGGTCAGCTCGAACACGAGGTCGGCCCGGTTCGCACGCACGTGGAACAGCAGGTCCCCGGGCGTCGCGACGGCGTCGTGGCGCGCGCCCTGGATCGCCCGGAACGGGTGCAGGTGCGCCGGGCGGGGGCCGTCCTCCTGCACGCGGTCCCAGTACCGCGACCCGAACCCCACGATGCACGTGAGCCCCGCCTCCGACTGACGGAAGCCGACCGCGCGCACCAGCGACCCGACGTCGGCCGCGACGTCGAGCACCCGCGCGTCGGCGCCGGGCGTGTCACGCACGCTGACGACGAGGAAGACGGCTGACGTCGTGAGCGTGCCGAGCACCGCCTGCGGCTCGGGCACGTCGGCGGGGATCCCCGGCGAGGCGCCGATCCCTTCGATCGCGTTCAAGGGCACGGCACGAGCCTGTCATGCGTGGGGGCGAGCCGCCTACCCGGGCTCACGTCGCGGGCGCCTCGTCCGTGACGTCGGCGACCGTCGCGCCGAGGACGCGCACGGCGTCGTCGGCCGCGAGGCGGACCCCGACCCCGTGCGCTCCGCCGCCGAGCGAGATCGTGCCCTGCACGCGCTCGTCGGCGACCACGGGCCAGGACCTGCTCGCGCCGAACGGGGTGATCGTGCCGCGCTCGTACCCCGTGACGTCCTTCGCGACGGCGGCGTCCGGCATCGACAGCCGCGAGACGCCGAGCAGCGCGCGCAGCTTGGGCCACGAGATCGTCCGGTCGCCCGGGACGAGGACGAAGAGGTAGTCGTCCTCCCCGCGGCGCACGACCAGGGTCTTCACGATCCGGCTCGGCTCGACGCCCTGCAGCTCGGCCGCCTCCACGAGCGAGCGCGCCCGCGCGTGCTGCGTCAGCTCGTACGGGATCCCGGTGGCGTCCAGCGCGGCGACGACGGTCTCGGTGCTCATGGTGCCGAGCGTAGGTCGTCCGAGGGGACCCGTCAGGACGACTCGGTCTCGCGCGCCGTCGGGGTGGCGGTCGGCGTGGCCGTGGGGGTCGGCGTCCCGCCCGTGTCGCCGCCGTCCCCGTCTCCGGTCGGGGTGCCGCCGGCGCCCGAGTCGGCGGGTCCGGTCGAGACCGTGAGCCTGACGATCTCGTCGGGGTCGACCGTCGTGCCCTCGCCCGGGTCGACCGAGATGACGAGGCCCTTCGCGACGTCGTCGCTCGCCTGCTGCGCCACCTCGTAGGACACGCCCGCGGCCTTGAGCGCCTTCTCCGCATCCGGCTGGGTCGCGCCGACGACACCGGTGGGTACCGCCGGACCGCTCGAGACGACGATCGCGACGGTCGACCCGACCTTGACCGCGGCGCCCGCGCCCGGCGTCGTGCTGATCACCGCGCCCTTCGGCACGTCGGCCGAGGGCTTCTCGGTCGGTTCGCCGACCTTCAGGCCGAGCTTCTCGAGCTCCGACTGCACGGCGGCGAGGTCCGCGCCGACCAAGTCCTTCGGGATCGTCACGGTCGCCGCGGGCTTCGGGCCCTGGGAGACCACGAGCTTCACCGTCGAGCCGGTCTTGACCGCGGCGCCCTCGGCCGGGGCCACGCTCACCACCGAGCCCTCCGGGACCGTGGCGGAGTACGCCTTCGTCGGCTCCGCGACCTTCAGCCCCAGGCCCACCAGCTTCTTCTGCACCCCGGCGAGCGGCGTGCCCACGAGCCCGTCAGGGATCGTGACGGTCGTCGGCGTCGGCGTGGGGGTCGGGGTAGGCGTCGGAGTGGGTGTGGGCGTCGGCGTCGCCGTGGGCTTCGGGGTCTTCGGGGCCGTCGGCGTGGTGGGCTTCGAGGGCGTCGGGGTGGGTGTGGTCGCGTGGTGCGACGGCCCCGGCGGGACGTCCTCGACGTCGACGGGCGACGCGGCACCCGTGTACCCGGCGATCGGGGTCCCGGTCGGCAGGACGCCGCCCGAGTAGAACTCGAAGTGCCAGGGCTCGGGCTTGCTGCCGTCGAGGTGCGCCCACGACGGGTTGTCCCAGCCGTACGCGGGGCCGTGCTGCCGCATCCAGGCGTACTCGGCGGACCGGCCGGTCGAGATCGGGTAGCCGAGGTCGACGGCGAGGCCCCAACCGTGGTTGGACGTACCGGGCACGGCCGCGAGCGCGGGCTTCGTCTTCCGGAGCTCGATCTGGACGGCGATCGACCGGTAGGAGTCCGTCATCGCGATCGGGTGGCCGAACTGCTTCTCGAACAGCTTGTCGAGCGCCTCGAGGCGGTTCGCGGCGTCGCAGCGCAGCATCTGACCGGGTGCGAAGCTCAGCGGGCACAGCGCCGACGCCGGGATCTCGCCGTTCCGGTAGCCGTCGACGCTGGTGCCGTACTGGGTGGCGAGGGCTTGAAGCTGCTGGGCGAGGCTCCCCGTGACCGCGGTCGCTCCCGACGCCCCGGCGACTCCGTCCGGCCCGGTGACGCCGGTGAGGCCTGCGGCGGTCTGGTCCGCGTCGATGGCGTCGAGCCCCGTCGCGAGCCGTTCGGCCGCCGCCACGACGTCCGCCCAGGTGACCGGCGTCGTGGCGTCGCGGTCGTCGGGGTCGGGGAGCGCCGGGTCGTCGGTCGTGCCCTGGGCCGCGCCCGTCGAGCCGTCGGACGTCGCCGAGGCGCCCGGCGCCGCCAGCACCGGCGGCGTCGTGCCGATCGTCGGCGTGGTCGTGCTGGGCGACGTCGGGCCGGAGGGCGTCGGGGCGCTGCCGACGACGCCGGCCACGCCGCCGCTGCCGACGCCGGCGCCGCTCGCCGCGACGCCCGACGGGCTGGTCGGCACGGTCGTCGACGGCTGCTCGTCCGCGCCGGCCGTGGGCACCGAGGACGGCGCGGGCGTGGGCCCGGCGGACGGCGTCGTCGTCGGCACCGCGGACGGCGTCGCGCTCGGCACGACCGCTGGCGAGCCGCCGTCGCCGGACGGCGCGGGCGACGGGACGGCGCCGGTCACCGCGGTCGCGGCCGGGGTGGGAAGGTCGGCCTGCGCGCCGGTCGCGCTGGTCGCGTCCGTGGCGGCCGGGGTGCCGGCGGGGCTCGTCGGGTTGGCCTGCGGGACGCCCGAGGCCGCGGACGGGTCGGCCGCCGGTGCGGCCGCCTGGTCGGTGGCCCCGGCGGAGGCGGTGGGGTCGGCGGCCGCAAGCACGCCGGACCCGGTCCCGACCACGCCGGGCGTCGGGAGCGATCCGCTCGGGGCGCTGCCGCCGTCGGCGAGGACGTCGGTCGTCGCGGCGTCGCTCGGCGTCGTCGGTCCGGCCGTGCTGCTGGGGCTCGCGGTGCTCCCGGGCGTGGGGACCGTGGTCGGGCTCGCGGTCGGCGCGGGCGTCGCCGTCGTGCCGGCGCCCGTCGAACCGGATCCCGTGGTTCCCGTGCCGGTCGCGGTGGACGGCGTCGTCGTCTTCCCGACGACCTTGTCCCACGGCGACGTCGTCAGCGGGTCGGGCGGCGCGAGCGGGCTCACCGGAAGGTCGACGGGCGGGGTGAGGGCCGCGGTCGCGGCGGTCTGCGCGTCGTACGTCACGAGCAGCATGCCGGTCTCGCTCGCGGCCTGCGCCACCGGTCCGCCGACGGCGTCGGGGTGCGCGGCGAGGTAGTCGTCGGCGCGCGACAGGACCGCGAGGACGTCCTCGCGGTCCATCGTCGGGGTGGGGGGCGCCACCTCGGGCACGGTCGCCACCGTGGTGGCGCCGGACGTCGGCAGGGCGATCGTGGTGGCCGACGCCGGCGGCTCGCCCGGGTGGGCGCTCGCGGCGCCCAGGGCGCCCAGCGACGCGGCGGCGGCCAGCGCGACGACCGCGCTCGCGCGTCGTCCTGGCCCGATCGGAGGCTTGCGTGCGGTGCGACGGATCGGCATGACTCCCCTGGATGGTGCGACTTCACGCCCGGTGACCGCGGTCACACTTCGGGCGTCTCTCCCAGCCTGCGCCATCTTCGCGCTGCTCGCCACGTCGCCTGCCACGCCTGGCACCCTACGTCCTCGAGATGACCCGTGTGACAACGCTGCCGTCCCGAACCTTTCACCCCCGCGTCACCCGGGCGACGCCCGGCGGTCAGCGTCCGACGCGCGACATGTCCTCGTACCGCGCCCCAGCGACGTACCGCGCCCCAGCGACGTTCTCGGGCCGGAACGTCGCGTCGAGGGCCGCACGGTCGTCGTCGGACAGCCGGAGGGCCGCCGCTCCCACGTTGTCCTCGAGGTAGCGCTCGCGGCGGGTGCCGGGGATCGGCACGACGTCGTCGCCCTGCGCGAGCACCCACGCCAGCGCGACCTGCGCGGGCGTGGCGCCGTGCGCGTCCGCGATCCGCCGCACGACGTCCACGAGCGCGAGGTTGGCGTCGAACGCGTCGCCCACGAACCGCGGGTTGGTCGCCCGGAAGTCGCCGTCGGCCAGCTGCTCGCGCGTGACCGTCCCCGTCAGGAACCCGCGACCCAGGGGCGAGTACGGCACGAGGCCGATGCCGAGCTCGCGCAGCGTGGGCAGGATCTCGGCCTCCACGTCGCGGCTCCACAGCGAGTACTCGGTCTGCAGGGCGGTCAGCGGGTGGGCGGCGTGCGCCCGCCGGACGGTCGCGGGCCCCGCCTCGGAGATGCCGAGGTGGCGCACCTTCCCAGACTGGACGAGCTCGCCCAGCGCGCCGAAGGTCTCCTCCACCGGGACGATCGGGTCGACCCGGTGCTGGTAGTAGAGGTCCACGTGGTCGAGGCCGAGGCGCCGCAGGCTGCCGTCGACCGACTCCCGCACGTAGGCGGGGCTCCCGTCGACGGCGCGGTCCACGGGCCGCGGCCCCGTGACCTTGATGCCGAACTTGGTCGCGACGACGACGTCGTCCCGGTCCACCCCCGAGCTGCGCAGCGCCCGGCCGAGCAGCTCCTCGTTGGTGTGCGGGCCGTACATGTCGGCGGTGTCGAAGAGCCGCACGCCGAGCTCGAGGGCCCGGTGGATCGTGCGGACGGACTCGGCGTCCGTCGTCGAGCCCGTCCCGGAGGACGCGCCGTAGAACGCGGACATGCCCATGCAGCCGAGGCCGAGGGCGGAGACCTCGAGCGCGGCGTCGCCGGTGCCGAGGACGCGGGTGGGGAGGACGGAGCTGGTGTCGGTGGTCATGACGCCGAGCGTGGGCCTTCGAGCGCGCTCGAGGTCAAGGGCGCGGGCCCGCGGCGGGTCGGCCGGCGACGAGGCGCTGCTCGTAGATGCCGATCTTGGCGTCGATCGCGTGCAGGTTCTCGCGCGTCGCCTCGAGCTCGGCGAGCACCCGCTCCCGGTGCGCGCGCAGCAGCGTGAGCCGCTCGTCCTCGTTCCCGCCGCCCGCGCGGCAGAGGGCGGCGTACTCACGGAGCTCCGCGATCCCCATGCCCGTCCCGCGCAGCCGCGTCAGCATGACGATCCAGCTGAGGTCCGCCTCGGAGTACCGGCGATGGCCCGACGGCGCCCGGTCGACCGGGTCGAGCATGAGCCCGTCGCGCTCGTAGTAGCGCAGCGTGTGGACGGTGAGCCCGGTCGCTGCTGCGGCGTCGGCGATGCTGAGGCCCGGGTGCACGGCGGTGGAGGTCACCCACCTAGTGTGCGCCGGCCACTGGCTACTGTGACGACCCATGGACCTGCTGAGCACTGCCACCGACCGCGACGTCGCCTTCACCGCTGCCGTCCTCGGCGTCGCCGGTTTCGCGTGGTTCGGGTGGGCGCAGGAGGCGCCGCCTGCGTCGTGGCGTCTGCCGCTCGGGATCGCGGCGGGGCTGTGCTTCGCGGCGGCGGTCGTCGGAGGCATCCTGGGGGTCCGCTGGTGGGACCACGCGACGGCGCTCGCCACCCAGGCCGACGGCATCCGGTTCGGGGTGATCGTCGCTGTCGAGGTCGCCCTGTGCGCCGCCGGGGCGATGGTGCTCGCCCGCACGGGGCACGAGGCGTGGCTCAGCGCCTGGATCTGCGGCGTCGTCGGGATCCACTTCGTGCCGCTCGCCCGGGTCTTCCGCGATCCCGGGCTCGTGGCCCTGGCCGTGCTGCTGGTCGTCGTGGCCGTCGGGGCCTGGGCGTGGGGGCGCGGGTCGAGCCTCACGCCGAGCGCGCTCGTCGGGGCCCTGGCCGGCTCCGTCTTCGCGCTGTTCGTGGCGCGGGCGCTCGTGACGCTCGCCGTCGGCGACGAGCCGAGGTCGACCGCACCCTAGGCCGCGCCGCGCGACAGGGCCGCGGCGTTCCCAGGCGCCTGCGGCAGCATGGGTGCCATGCCCACCCGAACCGACACCCTCGCTCACGTCCACGACACCACCCACCGGTCCGGCGTTCCCACCGCCCGCCGCGGGCGACTCGGGTGGCGCGCGGTCGGGGGCGCCGTCGTCGGGCTGGGGCTCCTCGCTCCCCTGGCGGCGTGCAGCGACGACGGGTCCGTGAACACCGACGCGGTGCGGCAGCTCGTCACCGACGCGGCCGACCAGACGCAGCAGATCGGGTCCGACGTCAAGCGGCTGTCGAGCGAGCTCGGCTCGATGAAGACGCAGGGCGACGCCGCGCTGGCGCAGGCGCAGGACGCCGCGGACCAGGCCCGCCGGGCCCTCGACGACGCCCAGAAGTCGACCTCGACGCTCTCGGCCGCTGCCCGCCAGCGCCTCGACGACGCCTACGACGACCTCGAGGAAGCGCGCGCGAGGCTCGAGACGCTCAAGTCGAAGCTCCCGACGGCGAGCCAGGCCCGCGCCACCATCGACGACGTCGAGAAGCAGCTCGACAGCCTCGCCACCTCGGTCACGAAGACGGTGGGCTGACGACCTCGCCGTCCAGCCCGTCGAACACCGTGACCACGGTGCGCCAGTAGGTCGCGCCGTCGCGCGTGCGGGTCACGAGGCCCCGGTCGACGAGGTCCCGGCGGATCCCGACGGGGTCGTCGACGAGGTCCGTGAGGCGGTCCGTCAGCGCACGCTCGGTCACGGGGTCGTCGAGCACGAGGACCCGGGCCGCCAGGTAGGCGAGGACCAGGTCGCGGTCCGCGGCGCGCCGCGGCAGCCGCTCGAGGCGGCCGCGCACGAGGAAGCGGCTGGGGTCAGGAGTGCTCACGCAACTACTCTCGCACCGCCCTCCACCGAACCTCCACGAGTTTGTAACCCCTACTCTGATTTCTCTCTGTCTTCTCGCAGGAATGCACGGCAGACTGGTCGCGTGACGTCGCCGCTGACCTCGGGCCCGACGTCGTGGCGCGGGGATCCGGCCACGACGTCCCTCGCGGCGCGCTACGCCGCCGCCGGCCTCCTCACCGTCGCCGCGATCCTCTTCCTCGGCGGCAGCCACGACGCCCTCGCCTCCGCGCTGCACGACGCGCGGACCCAGACCGCCGCCCTCGACCTCGACCTCGCGCGGGTCGACGGGGAGATCGACGCGCTGTCGGCGACGCTCGCCAACGAGGTCACCGACGCCGTCGAGTCCGCGCGGGCCGCGACCCTGTCCGCGGAGGAGGCGCTCGCCGGGGCGGCGGAGGACGTCACGGACGCCACCGACGAGGCGCGCACCGCCCTCGCCCTCTCCGACGCACAGGTCGCTCTCGAGGCCGCTGCCGCCCAGGTGCGGCACGTGCGTGGCCAGGTGGGCAGCGGCGCGGTCGGTGAGTCCCTCACCGAGCTCCTCGCGCACCTCGACGCCCTCCGCCTGGGCGAGGGCTGACGCCGCAGCCCGGACACCGGGGGCACCCCGGGGCGGCCACCCGCGAGCGCCGACGCGCCGCGGTGCGTAGCGTCGGGGCGTGACGCCGAGCATCGATCCTCCCGTTCCGCAGCTGCCGCGCGCCTGGTCGTGGGCCCGTTCGGCGATCGCCACGCGGGGACGCCGCGGCCCGCTCGCGCCGCACGACCGCTGGCCGGGGCTCGCCCGGCTCGACCGTGAGGTCGCCGCCCGCACCGACGCCGTCGACCTCGGACCCGCCGCCGACGCCGCGCTCCGCCGCCTCAGCGGGCTCGCCAACCGGTCCGTGCTGTGGGCGGTCGCCGGCGCGGCGCTCGCCGTGACCGGTCCGACGGGGCGTCGCGCCGCCGTCCGCGGCGCGGCCACCCTCCTCGCGGCCAGCGCCGTCGCCAACCTCGTCGCGAAGCCCCTCCTCGGCGGCGAACGGCCGGCGGCCTCAGGGCTCGACGCGCTGCGCCGCCTGACCGGCCAGCCGACGTCGGGATCGTTCCCCTCGGGGCACAGCGCGTCCGCGGCGGCGTTCACGCTCGGCGTCGCGACGGAGTGGCCGGCGGCGGGCGCCGTGCTCGCCCCGGTGGCTGCGGCGGTGGCGTACTCGCGCCTCCACGTCGGCGCGCACTGGTTCTCCGACGTGCTCGGCGGGGTCGCGATCGGCGCAGGCGCCGCCGCGGTCGGGAGGATCGTGGCACCGCGGGAGACGCGACGGCGGCCGCCGCCCGCCCCCGCCCCGGCCGTGGACCTCCCGGCGCTGCCCGACGGCGAGGGGCTGTTCGTGGTCGTGAACCCGGCCTCGGGGCCCGACGACACCGACGCGGCGGCAGCCGTCCGCTCCGCACTCCCGGCCGCGCGGGTCCACGAGCTGTCCGAGGACGACGACGTCGCGCGGCTCGTCGCGGACGCCGTGGCCGGCGGTGCGCGGGCCGTCGGGGTCTCGGGCGGGGACGGCACCGTGGGCTCGGTCGCGGCGGGTGCCCGCGCCCACGACGTCCCGCTGGTCGTGTTCCCGGGCGGGACCCTCAACCACTTCGCGAAGGCGCTGCACCTCGACGGGCGGGACGTCGACGACCCGGTCGCGCTGGTCGCGGACGCGGTCCGGTCGGGCACGGGCGTCGCGGTCGACGTGGGCGAGCTCGAGGTGCGACCGGCCGACGGCGAGGTGGTGAGGCGCACCGTGCTCAACACCTTCGCGCTCGGGGCCTACCCCGAGCTCGTCGCCCGGCGCGAACGGCTCGAGGCGCGCCTCGGCAAGTGGGCCGCCGCGGTCGTCGCGGCGGTCCGCACGCTCCCCGGCGCCGAGCCGCTGCCGGTGGGCGGACCGTCCGGCGAGCGCGACGTGTGGTCGCTGTTCGCCGGCATCGACCGCTACGCCCCGCGCGGCCCGGCGCCCGTCGAGCGGACCCGGCTCGACGACGGGATCCTCGACGTCCGGTCCGCGCTCGCCGAGCGGCGGCCGAGCCGCACGCGCGTGCTCGCGCGGACCGTGCTCGACGGCGTCGGGTCGGGCCTGGCCGCGCGGGTGCCGCGCACGCGGTCGTGGCTCGCGACCGCGGCCGACGAGGTCGAGACCCTCGAGCTCGTCGTCACCGCTGGGACGACCCTCGCGCACGACGGCGAGACGCTCGTGGTGGGCGACCCCGCGTCGTCGGCGGGCCCCGTGCGCCTGCGCCTGACGCTTAAGCCGGCCGCGCTGCGCGTGTACGCGCCGGCCGACGGCACTGCACCCACCCGTGCGAACGACGGAACAGCGGCGAGGGCCGCGGAGTTGAGGCAGGCATGACGCTGGAGCTCGGTCTCGACACGTTCGGCGACGTCACCGCGCAGGCCGACGGCACCCCGAAGCCCGCGGGCCAGGTGATCCGCGACGTCGTCGAGGAGGCGGTCCTCGCGGACCGGGTCGGCCTCGACTTCTTCGGGGTCGGGGAGCACCACCGGGCCGACTTCGCGGTCTCGGCGCCCGAGGTCGTGCTGGCCGGGATCGCGGGGCGGACGGAACGGATCCGGCTCGGCTCCGCGGTCACCGTGCTCTCCTCGGACGACCCGGTCCGGGTCTACGAGCGTTTCGCGACGCTCGACGCCGTGTCCGGCGGGCGCGCCGAGGTCATCCTCGGGCGCGGCTCGTTCGTCGAGTCGTTCCCCCTGTTCGGGTACGACCTCAGCGAGTACGAGGACCTCTTCGAGGAGAAGCTCGAGCTGTTCGACGCGCTCCGCACCGAGAAGGCCGTGTCCTGGGCCGGATCGAAGCGCGCGTCGCTCAAGAACCAGCACGTCTACCCCAAGACCGAGCGCGGGTCGCTCACCGCGTGGATCGGCGTCGGCGGGTCGCCCGAGTCGGTCGTCCGGACCGCCCGGTACGGGCTGCCCATGATGCTCGCGATCATCGGCGGCGAGCCCGCCCGGTTCCGGCCGTACGTCGACCTGTACTGGCGGGCGCTCGGCGAGTTCGGGTGGTCGTCGGAACCGGGCGGCGGGCCGGGGCGCGTCGGGATCCACTCGCCCGGACACGTCGCGGAGACCGACGAGCAGGCGCAGGACGAGATCTACGAGCACTTCGAGGCCATGAACAACCGGATCGGCGCCGAGCGCGGCTGGCCGCCGTACAGCCGCGACCGCTTCCGGCACGACGCCGGACCCGACGGCTCCCTGTACGTCGGGTCGCCCGAGACCGTGGCCCGGAAGATCGCGGCGACCGTCGACCTGCTCGGCGCGACGCGCTTCGACCTCAAGTACTCGACCGGGACGCTCCCGCACGAGACGCTGATGCGCTCCATCGAGCTCTACGGGACGCAGGTCGCCCCGCGCGTGCGCGAGCTCCTCGCCGAATAGGGCCACGTAGCCGGGCCGAGCTGCTCGTCGCAGCGAGGCGCGGTGTGGCGATGCCCGGCGCATGGTCGGCGCCCGCAGACGTCATCAGCGCCCGGACGTGCCGTGCTCGGCGACGAAGCGCTCCACGCGGCGGTCCGGGACGAGCCAGATCAGCGCCGCCACCACGAACACCCCGACGGCGACGTACGGCACCCAGAAGGCCGCGGCGATCCCGACGAGGTACAGGATTGGCGAGAGCTTGCCCTTCCAGTCACGGCCGAGGGCGCTCGCGAGCGGCCCGTCCGAGCCCTGCTGGCTGATCAGGGCTCGCTGCAGCAGGAAGTACGCCACCGCGGCAAGGAGCAGGTCGATCCCGTAGACCGCCGTCGGGACGGGGTCGAAGCCGGACTCGTCCATCCACGACGTCGTGAACGGCAGCAGGGAAAGCCAGAAGAGCAGGTGCAGGTTCGCCCACAGCACCCGCCCGTCCACCTTCGACGCGAGCTGGAGCATGTGGTGGTGGTTGTTCCAGTAGATCCCCACGTACACGAACGACAGCAGGTACGTGAGGAACGTCGGGGCGACGTCGCGCAACGCCTCCCACGACGAGCCCTCCGGCACCCGGAGCTCGAGCACCATGATCGTGATGATGATGGCGAGGACGCCGTCGCTAAACGCCTCCAGGCGCGACTTGTTCACGCCCCGGACCTCAGGGTGCCGCGCGGACGAGGTCGTCCCGCGCGATCTGGTCGCGGGCGACGCCCTTGAGGAGCAGCCCGACCGACGCCCCGGCGCTCGCTGAGTCCACCTGCCTGCGCAGGGTCTCGATCCCGGTCACGGCGGTGGTCGCGACCACGACGCCGTCGCGCACGATCTCGACCGTTTCGTCGCGGCGGACCGTCCCCGTGGCGACCGTGCCGGTCGCGACCGTGCCGCGGCCCGTGATGCTGAAGACGTCCTCGACGGCGAGGGTGAACGGCTCGACGACGGGCGCGTCGTCCTCCGGCGCGCTCCCGGTGGCCGCCGGCGCCTCGGCCGGGGCGACGCTCGTCGTCGCGGCCATCCCGGGCACCGGGGCGTCCGGGGAGGCCGTGAGGAAGGGCTCACGCTTGCGGCGGAACAGTCCCATGCGCCGAGCCTGCCACACGACGGCCGCGCAGACGCCGGAAAGGAAGTCAGGAGAGGCGAGCGCGAGGGCCGACCGCGGCGGCTGCACTGCTCGCGGCAGCGACCCGCGCGGCGGCCGACGTCGAGGCGTCGATGATCCGCGGTGCGTCCGGGCGGGTCGCGTCGACGACGAGGGACGCCCTCTCCCACGGTCGTGCGGCCTCGAAGTAGAGCTGCTGCGCGCCCCGGTAGCGCCCGTGCCGGGCGTCGTCCGGAGCGAGCCCGTCCCGCTCGGACATCCGCCGTGCCGCCTCGTCGAAGGGCACGTCAAGGAAGACCGAGAAGTCCCAGAGTCCGGCGAGCCCGTCGCGGTGCAGGAACGTGCCCTCGACGAGGACGAGGGCGCCGTCCGGCGCGCCCGACGGTCGGAGGACCTCGGCCGTGAGCGCGGCGACATCGTACGCGTCGAGCCAGAAGCCCTCCGGGGAGTTCCTCCCGCGGGCGTGACGGACGGACGGCGGGTTGAAGAAGTCGTCACCGTGCACGACGACGACGGGCGCGGTGAACCGCTCGGCGAGTCGAGAAGCGAAGCGCGTCTTGCCGCTCGCGCCGACGCCGTCGACGGCGACACGCGGCGAGGCCCTCTCGGTGGCAGCCCGGGTCAGCAGGGCGACGATCGTGTCGAAGTCGTCACACATCGCTCGCGGCGGGCTCCCTCGCGGCTTCGACGAGGATCGCCCGCACCTCTGCTTCGAGCGAGCGTCCGTGTGCCGCGGCGCGGGCTCGAAGCTTGGTCATGAGCTCGTCGTCGATACCGCTAACCGTGATGGTCGCCATCGCGCGCCTCCCCGTCGTCCGTGGCGATCGCCACGCTACCGACGTCGACGCCGCGACGGCACCCGCTCCGTCCAATGAGGTTGCGCAGCCTTGCGAGAATGGAAGCCCGTGAGCACCGAATCCCCCACCCCGACGCCCGAGCCAGGGCACGGCGGTCCCGCGCGCCCCGAGACCGGGAGCCGGCCGAGGCGAGGGCGCGGCAGGGGCCGGGGGAAGGGTCCCCGCGGCGGCCGGCCCGCGACGCCCCGGGTGAGCACAGCCCACCTGGAACGCATGCGCGCGAGGCGCGAGGCCGTCGTCGTGCCTCCCATCACCTACCCCGAGCAGCTGCCGGTCAGCGCGCACCGCGACCAGATCGCCGCGGCGATCCGGGACCACCAGGTCGTGATCGTCGCGGGCGAGACCGGCTCCGGCAAGACGACGCAGCTCCCCAAGATCCTCCTCGACCTGGGTCGCGGCCGGGCCGGGCAGGTCGCGCACACGCAGCCGCGACGCCTGGCGGCCCGGAGCGTGGCGGAGCGCATCGCCGAGGAGATCGGCACGCCGCTCGGCCAGACCGTCGGCTACCAGGTGCGGTTCACGGACGAGTCGTCGGACGACACGCTCGTCAAGGTCATGACCGACGGCATCCTGCTCGCAGCGATCCAGCGGGACCCGCAGCTGCTCGCGTACGACACGATCGTCGTCGACGAGGCGCACGAGCGGTCCCTCAACATCGACTTCCTGCTGGGCTACCTGTCGCGCCTGCTGCCGCAGCGCCCGGACCTCAAGCTCGTCATCACGTCCGCCACGATCGACTCCGAGCGGTTCGCGAAGCACTTCGGGTCCGACGACGTCCCTGCACCCGTCATCGAGGTGTCGGGCCGCACGTACCCGGTCGAGCTCCGGTACCGGCCGCTGACGGGCGACGCGACCGCCGACGGGAAGAAGCGGGAGGACCGCGACCTCGTCACCGGCATCGTCGACGCCGTCGACGAGCTCATCGCCCACGACCGCACCCGCCACGACCCGGGGCCGGGCGACATCCTCGTGTTCCTGTCGGGCGAGCGGGAGATCCGCGACGCAGCCGACGCGCTCACCGGGCACTTCGGCGATCGGACGCACGACGCCCGGCAGCCGGGCTACGTCGAGATCCTGCCGCTGTTCGCGCGGCTGTCCGCGGCCGAGCAGCACCGCGTGTTCGCGTCCCACCCCGGACGGCGCATCGTCCTCGCGACGAACGTCGCCGAGACGTCGCTCACCGTCCCGGGGATCCGGTACGTCGTCGACCCCGGGACGGCCCGCATCTCGCGGTACTCGCGGGCGTCGAAGGTGCAGCGCCTGCCGATCGAACCGATCAGCCAGGCGAGCGCCAACCAACGCTCCGGCCGGTGCGGCCGCGTGTCCGACGGCGTCGCGATCCGCCTCTACTCCGAGGACGACTTCCAGGCCCGGCCGCCGTTCACCGAGCCCGAGATCCTGCGCACCTCGCTCGCCTCGGTGATCCTCCAGATGATCTCCGTGGGCGTCGTGTCCACGCCCGACGACGTCGCCCGGTTCCCGTTCGTCGACCAGCCCGACACCCGTGCCATCCGCGACGGCGTGCAGCTCCTCACCGAGCTGGGCGCCCTGGAGACGGGGTCAGCCGACGGCGCGCACTCGACGCTGCTCACCGACGTCGGGCGGCAGCTCGCGCAGCTCCCCATGGACCCCCGGCTGGCCCGCATGATCGTGGAGGGTGCGCGCCGCGGCGTCGCCCGGGAGGTCACGATCATCGCCGCGGCCCTGTCCATCCAGGACCCCCGCGAGCGCCCCACGGAGGAGCGCCCCCAGGCCGATCAGCTCCACGCCCGATTCCAGGACCCGACCTCCGACTTCCTGACCTACCTCAACGTGTGGTCGTACGCGCGCGAGCTGCAGCACGATCTGTCGGGCAGCCAGTTCCGCCGCCGCGTCCGGTCGGAGTACCTGAACTTCCTGCGCATCCGCGAGTGGCAGGACCTGGTCACCCAGCTCCGCGACACGTCCAAGCCGCTGGGCATCCGCTGGGGCGACCCGGCCCGAGCCCACGCCACGTCCCCCTCGGCGAACGGGACGTCACCGTCGGCGGAGGCGAGCCGGACGCCGGAGCCCCCCCAGCGGACCGAACCCGCGCGCGCTGAAGGGGGCGCGAAGGCGACCCGGACGCCCGAGGCGGCGGGGCGGGATGCGGCTGCGACCGACGGTGGGAAAACTGTCGTGGCGGACTCTGCTGACACCTCGGGAGCCGAGCGAGGAACGAGCGAGGCGGATGGTAGCCCGAGCGCCGTCGGCCCATCCCGCCGCAGCCCCGACCAGAGCTCGACGACCGACCCCTACAAGCGCGCGTGGGACGGCGACACCATTCACAAGGCGCTCCTCGCCGGGCTCCTGTCGCAGGTGGGGATGCAGCAGACGGCGGACATCAAGGCGTCCGCGCGTACCGGTCGCGACGCGGCGCAGCTCAAGCGCATGGCCCGTCAGGCGCGCAACGAGTACCTGGGTGCGCGGGGCATCCGGTTCGCGATCTTCCCGGGCTCGCCGCTGAACAAGAAGCCGCCGGCATTCGTGATGGCGGGCGAGCTGGTGGAGACGAGCCGGCTGTGGGCGCGCGACGTCGCCCGGATCCAGCCGGACTGGGCGGAGGAGGTCGGCGCTCACCTCGTGAAGCGCACGTACTCGGAGCCGTCCTGGTCGAGCAAGCGCGGGGCGGCGACGGTCCGCGAGAAGGTGCTGCTGTTCGGGGTGCCGATCGTCGCCGACCGCCAGGTCCTGTACTCCCGCGTGGACCCGGAGGCGGCGCGCGAGCTGTTCGTCCGGCACGCGCTCGTCGAGGGGCAGTGGACCACCCACCACACGTTCTGGTCGGCGAACCAGCGCACCCTCGAGGAGGCCGAGGAGCTCGCCGCCCGCTCCCGGCAGCGGGGGCTCGTCGTCGACGACGACGTCCTCTTCGAGTTCTACGACGCCCGTATCCCCGACGACGTCGTGTCCGCACGGCACTTCGACCAGTGGTGGAAGACCGCCCGCCGCCGCAACCCGGACCTCCTGACGTTCACGCTCGACCTCCTCGTCCCGACCGCCGACGAGATCGACACCTCGCTCTTCCCGGAGCGCTGGCCGCAGGGCGACCTCGAGCTCCCGCTCACCTACCAGTTCTCCCCCGGCACCGACGCCGACGGCGTCACCGTCCACATCCCCCTGTCCGTGCTGCCGCGCGTCCAGCCGGACGGGTTCGACTGGATGGTCCCGGGGCTGCTCGACGAGCTCACCGTCGCCACCGTCCGCGCCCTCCCCAAGGCCGTGCGCGTCCAGCTCGTCCCCGCGCCCGACGTCGGCCGCGACATCGCCACCTGGCTCCGCGCCAACACCCCCGCCTGGGACGACATGGCCCGCGCCGGCGACATGGCCGAGCCGTTCCGCGTCGCCTTCACCCGAGCCGTCCGCGACCTGCGCGACGTCGACGTCCCCGACGACGCGTGGGCCGGCGTCCCCGAACGCCTCCCCGCCCACCTGCGCCTCACCTACCGCGTGCTGTCCGAGCCCGAGCGTGGGGTGGTGAGCGTTCTCGGGGAGGGCAAGGACCTCCTGGAGCTCCAGCGTCGTCTCGCGTCGCGGGCGGAGGCCGCGGTGCGGACGGCCGTGCGGGTCGCGTTGGAGGCGGCGGCTGCGGAGGCCCGCTCGTCGGGTCCGGGTCCGGGTCCGGGTCCGGAGGGGGAGGCTGCGCCCGACTCGCTCGGCCTACCATCCGCACCCCTCGTTCCTCGAGGTGCTCCCGCCAGCCCCACCACGGCCTTCGCTTCCTCGGGCGCAGCCTCCCCCTCCTCTGCCGGATCGTCCGGCTCTCCGCTCGGTGCGTCCGACGACGGATCCACCAGCTCGTCCGCCGGGTCACCTTCGCGTGGCTCGGGCCCCGCTGGGGCGGCGCAGCAGGGTGGGGGCGCACCCGGGGAGCCTGCTTCGGTGCTCGTGCGGGAGGTGGCCGTCGTCACGGGCTGGGCTACCGATCTCGGCGGGGTCGAGGGTGGCGTGCTGCCCGAGGTCGTCGAGACGCGGGTCGGGGCCGGGACCGTCGTGCGGGGGTATCCCGCGCTCGTCGAGGAGCCGGACGCCAAGGGTGCACCCGTCGTGGCGCTGCGGGTGCTCGGGGATGCGGCGAGCCAGGCTGTCGAGCATGCGCGCGGGGTCAGGCGGCTGCTGCTGCAGGAGGTCGGGCTCGCCGGTGCTCGGGTGACCAGCCGGTGGACGGGGACGCAGGCGCTGACGCTGGCCGCCAGCCCCTACCGGAACACCGAGGCACTGGTCGCGGACGTGCAGCTGGCCGCCGTCACCACGCTCGTGCCCGACGCCGCCGACGTGCGGGACGCCGCCGCGTACGCCACGGTGCGGGACCGGCTGCGGGCCGAGCTCGAGGACGAGGTGTTCCGCGTCGTCGGGCACGTCGTCGCCGCGCTCACCGCCGCGCGGAACCTCGACGGCGAGATCCGGGCCGCGACGTCGATGGCGCTGCTCAACACCCTCACCGACCTGCGGGACCAGATGGCGGGGCTCGTGCACGACGGGTTCGTGTCGCAGACCCCGCCGCGCCGCCTGCCGCACCTCGTCCGGTACGTGCGCGCGGCGTCGTACCGGCTCGAGAAGGCCCAGAGCAGCCCCCACCGCGACGCCGAGCTCGCGTGGCGCGTCCACGACGTCGAGCAGGCGCACGAGCGCGCCCTCGCCGCCTACGCCGCCGGGCGACCGGACCCGGCGCGCGCCGCCGACCTCGCCGAGGTCCGCTGGCTCATCGAGGAGCTGCGGGTGTCGCTGTTCGCCCAGCAGCTCGGCACCGACGGGCCCGTAAGCGAGAAGCGGATCCGCAAGCTCCTCGAGCCCGGGGGCTGGTGAGCCGCTCCCTCGCGAGGTAGACGGGCCGCCCGCGAGCGCCCTTGGCCCGTCAGACGTGCGTGCGGGCCGTGAGCGCGAGTCCCTCGCGGTGCCGGTGGACGGTGAGGTAGCGGACGCCGTCCTTCCCCGCGACGATCCGGCGGCGCGAACGCCTCGGCAGCCAGACGACGTCGCCCGCGCCGACCGCCACGTCGCCGCCCTCCGTCACGATCGTGGCGGCGCCGTCCACGACGTGGAAGAGCACGTCCACGTCCGGGCCGGCGTGCTCACCGATCTCGCCGCGCGGGGGCAGGGCGACGACGTTCGAGTCGAGGTCGCGCTCGCGCAGCCGCAGCGACCACACGGCGCCGCCCGTCGAGGGAACGGTGGCGTCGTCGTCGGCCGGGCGGGTGCTGGTCACCACGCGCGGGAGCGCGGTGGACGTCAGGCGCCCGACGCGGACCCTCGCGTCCCCGGCCTCGGTGGGCTCGCCGTCCCAGGTGTACGAGCCGGGGAGCTCCGACTCGAGCGCGTCGCGGAGCGGGGCGGGATCGTCGTCGGCGACGAGGACCAACGACCCGCCCACCGGCAGGACGCGGAACGCCGCGAGGACCGTGGGCCGCCGGTCGGCCTCGCGCACGTCGCGGAGGTCGAGGACGGGAGTCGAGGAAGGGTGCGCCATGGCCACCATCCTGTCGCGCTCGGGCGTCGCTGAGTGTCACCCCACGGGAGAGCCGGGGTCGGTTCGGGGGGCGTCCCCGATGGTCCCGGCCGAACCCGCGCGCCTACCGTCGAGCATGAGCACGACAGCCGCCACCCACCCCTCGCTGTCGCGGCCCCGCACCGGCCGCATGATCGCCGGCGTGTGCGCCGGGCTCGCCCGCCGGTTCGGCCTCAGCCCGACCCTCGTCCGCGTGCTGGCCGTCGCGTCGGTGCTGCTGCCCGGACCGCAGGTGCTGGTCTACGTGATCCTCTGGATCATCATGCCCACCGACCGCGACTGAACCCCGCCGGCCTCGTCGACGGAGGAACGTCGTCCGGACCGTGAGACCGCACGCCTTGAGCCTTGACTATCGGAAACTTTCGGAAAGACGATGGTGCCTGCCACGGAGCACCGACGCCCCGTGGCACGGCACCGCACCGGGCACGGACGCCCGGGCGACGCCACGTCCGTACGAAGGAGTCACGGCATGAGCTCTGCACCCTCCCCCGCCCCCGCCCGCCGACGTCGCCGGCGCGCCATCGCGTTCGGCGCCGGCATCGTCGCCGTCGGCGTCGTGGCCGCCCCGCTGGCCGCGTCCGCCCACGGCCACCAGCCGCCCGGCCACCCGTCGACGCAGGACGACACGCTGCGCAGCCTCGCCGCGTCGTCGGGCCTGCGCATCGGCGCGGCGATCAACACCGACAAGCTCGGCACCGACGACGCCTACACGACGATCGCCGCCGACCAGTTCTCCACGGTCAGCCCGGAGAACGTCATGAAGTGGGACACGATCGAGCCGACGCAGGGCACGTACAACTTCGCCCCCGCCGACAAGCTCGTGGCGTTCGCGCAGCAGAACGGCCAGCTGGTGCGCGGGCACACGCTCGTCTGGCACAACCAGCTCCCGTCCTGGCTGACGGCCGAGGCGGCCAGCCTCTCCGCGGACCAGCTGCGCGCGATCCTCAAGAAGCACATCCAGACCGAGGTCTCGCACTTCAAGGGCAAGATCTGGCAGTGGGACGTCGTCAACGAGGCGTTCAACGACGACGGCACGCCCCGCGACGACATCTGGTCCCAGAAGCTCGGCGACGGGTACATCGCCGACGCCTTCCGCTGGGCGCACCAGGCCGACCCGAAGGCCAAGCTCTTCTACAACGACTACAACATCGAGTACACGGGCGCGAAGAGCGACGCCGTCTACGCGATGGTGAAGAAGCTCCAGGCCCAGGGCGTGCCGATCGACGGCGTCGGGTTCCAGGACCACCTCGACACCCAGTACGGCACGCCGAACCTCCAGGAGACGATGCAGAAGTTCGCCGACCTCGGGCTCGACACCGCCGTGACCGAGGCCGACGTGCGCACCACGCTCCCGGTCACCGCAGTGGAGCAGACCGCCCAGAACAGCATGTGGTCGCAGTCGCTCGCGGCATGCCTGCTCGTCAAGCGCTGCATCTCGTTCACGATCTGGGGCATCGACGACGGCTCGTCGTGGGTGCCGAGCACGTTCCCGGGCGAGGGCGCGGCCCTGCTCTGGGACGACCAGTACCAGCCCAAGGCGCAGTTCTCCGTCCTGCAGCAGACGCTCGAGCTCGCCGCCGGCGCGCCGCACCGCACGCGCTGACGCGCCCGACCGGCCCGCGCGGCATCACGCCGCGCGGGCCGGTCAGGCCCGCTCGCCCAGCAGCTCGAGCTGGCGCAGGTCGAGCGTGCCCCTGAGCACGCGGAGCCGGACCGGTCCGGGGCCGCGCAACCCGCCCAGCAGGAAGGCGCGGGTCTGCCGCGGCCAGACGAACCCGACGCCGTCGCGCCGGTCGAGCTCGACCCAGGTGTCGCCGTCGGCGCGCTCCAGGACCCAGGACAACCCGTCCGCCGGCGCGCCGAGGCTCACGGTGTACAGGTCGACGGAAGCGTCCGCCGCGAGCTCGTACCCGGCCCAGTCCCCCGGCCGCAGGACGATCCCCGCGTCCGAGCTGTCGTCGAACACGAGCGCGGGGTCGCCGACGGAGGATCGCGCGTGCTCCCTCGCCCCGGCCGGGTCGGCGTGGTCCACGAGGCGGGCGGGCGCCGACCCGCGCGGCGTGACCGCGAACGGCGCCGCGTCCGGGCCGGTACCCCAGGTGGACGGCTCGGGGCCGAGCGCGATCTCGATCTCCACCCCTGCGCGCAGGGTCGCGACCGGGATCGCCAGGCGGTGCCACGGCCGCCCGTCCACCGTGACCGACTGGACGTACACGTTCTCCGGGGCGAGGTCGCGCGCCACGACCGTCGTCTCGCGGCCGCCGTCGAGGTCGAGCGTCGCCCTCGCGACCGCCGGCGCCGTGAGGAGGAGCTCGCCGCTCCCGGGCGCGAGCGGGTAGAGGCCCAGGACGGCGAAGACGTACCAGGCGGACATCTCGCCGTTGTCCTCGTCGCCCGGGTAGCCCTGGCCGATCTCCGAGCCGAGGAAGAGCCGGCGCACGCTGTCCCGGACGAGCTCGTGCGTCTTCCAGGGCGCACCCGTGAACGCGTACATGAACGGGGCGTGGTGGGCCGGCTGGTTCGAGAGCGCGAACATCCCGCGCCGGACGTTCCGCGCCTCGGTCATCTCGTGGATCACGGAGCCGTACGTCCCGGCGATGCTGGCGTCGCCGGTCTCCTCGGTCGCGAAGTACGCGTCGAGCTTGGCCTCCAGCGCGTCCGGCCCGCCGTGGAGCGCGGCGAGGCCGTGCCCGTCGTGCGGCACCGAGAACGCCATGCCCCACGCGTTCGTCTCGGTGTAGTCCCCGCCCCAGATGCGCGGGTCGAAGGTCCGGGCGGGACGGAACCGGCCGACGTCGTCGCGCCCGACGAAGAACCCGGCGTCGGGCGCGAACAGCGTCGCGTAGCGCAGGGCCTTGGCCCGGAAGTAGACCTCGTTGGCCCGGAGCTCCTCGCGGCGAGGGTGGTCGACGGGCAGGTGATCGAGCAGCCACGCGGACGTCACCGCGAGGCCGTAGTCGGTCAGCGCGCCCTCGAGGGTCCACGACAGGCCCTCGTGCGTGCCCGTCGAGACGTAGCCGGTGAAGATCGCCCGCCCGTTGTCCGCGCGGCCGACCCGGCTGTCGGGGCTGACGGTCGTCGCGTTGCGCAGGCCCGAGTCGTACGCCGCCAGGACGTCGCGCACGGGCACCCCGCTCGCGAGCGCGTCCGCGACCACGAGGTCGCTGCTCGTCCCCACCATC
Organism: Luteimicrobium sp. DT211; assembly: GCF_049844995.1. Lineage (NCBI taxonomy): Bacteria > Bacillati > Actinomycetota > Actinomycetes > Micrococcales > Luteimicrobium > Luteimicrobium sp. DT211. The sequence goes on from NZ_JBNCMC010000001.1 coordinate 54,445, forward strand.
GAGTTCACCGGCCCGGGAGCCGACCACCGGTCGATCCAGCCGCTCGCGCGGTAGTGCTCGACGAAGCCGTCGAGCAGGTCGGCCGCGAGCTCCGGCGCGAGCAGCCCGTACGCGGGCCAGCACGTGCGGTAGGTGTCCCAGAAGCCGTGGTTGACGGTCGACCGGCCGTCGCGGACGACGCAGCCCGTCCGGGTCGGCCCGTGCGCCGCGGGCGGTGGCGTCGAGGCGTCGGCGTGGATCCAGCGCGGCCGCTCGGCCGTGCCCGCGTTCTCGCTCGCGTCGTTCGGGTAGAGGAAGAGCCGGTACAGGCTCGATACGAAGGCGACCCGTCGGCCGCGGTCGGGCTCGTCGATCCGCACGCGGCCGAGCAGCTCCTCCCACCGGGCGGCGGCCTCGTCGACGAGCTCGTCGAACGTCGTCGACGGCGGCGCCTCCAGGTCGAGCGACCGCTCCGCCTGGTCGAGGCTCACGAAGGACGTGGCGACCCGGACGGTCACGGTCCCGTCCGGGCCGGGTGGTGTCGCGAGGACCGCCGAGACGTGCGGACGGTCCGGGACCGCCGCCTCCCGGTGCCAGGCGACCCCGCCGTCCACCCGCGCCACGAAGTACATGCGCGGCGCGTTCGCCTCCAGACCCGGCCGGGCGCCGTCGGTCCAGCCGCGCACGTGCACCGTGCCGTCCGGCGTGACCTCGACGGAGCCGCGGTCGTCCGGCTGGTCGAGCACCACGCCGCCGCCGTCGGGCACGGTGAAGCGCGCGACCATGACGTGCGCCGTCGCCGTCGCCTCCGCCACGACGCCGCCCGCGAGCGCGACGCGATACCGGTGCGGTCCGGCCAGCTCGTCGTCGTGGCGGAAGGTCAGCTCGCGCGCGGCCCGGTCGACGTCGGGCGCGGACGCGTCGACGAGCGGCATGACCTGCATGACGGACCGGTCGCCGATCCACGGGCTCGGCGCGTGCGACACGGCGATGGCCTGGAGCGGGGTCGACCCGTCGGCGCGGTTGTCCGCGTGGTACCGGTACGGCCAGGTGTAGCTCGACGCGTCCGTGACGGGGATCGCGAAGTTGAAGCCCTGCGGCAGAGCGACGGCGGGGATGGTGTTGCCGCGCGAGTACTCGCCCGACGAGTGCGTCCCGCGCCGGGTGTCGACGAGGTCGACGAGCCGCTCGGGGCCGTCGGGCCCGGGCGCGCGGGGGCCGACGCGGACGTCGCTCAGCCACCCGTGCGGGACGCGGCGACGCAGCCCGTGGCGCGGCCCGACCTCGTCGACCCCGACCGCCCGCAGGTAGGTCGCGACCGCGCGGCGGCCCGCGAGCGCCGACAGGTCGACGGTCCTGAGGTTCCACTGGTCGACGACGAGCGCCTTCGAGCGGTACTGGGCGTCGGCGTCGGCCGGGTAGCCGGCCTGGTCGCGCACGGGCCGGGCGGAGGCCCAGGTGCCGTCGTCGAGCAGGAGGTCGACGGCGACGGCGGTCGCCTCGAACCCCTGCCCGCGCCCCGGCGGCCCGGACCAGGCAGGGAACACGGCGTAGGAGAGCTCGCTCGTCGGGCCGAGCTCGACGTCGCAGCGCTCCAGGAGCGCGTCCTCCACCTGGCCGGGCCGCGCGTCGACGACCCGGTAGAGCCGGCTCGTCGGTTCGGTCAGCCCGACCGACGGCCGGGAGGACGGGGGACGGCGCGGCCCTGCGTCGTCCGTGACTTCCAGCATGGATACTTCCCCTCGTCGGTGGTGCGCCCGCTAGCATGACAACGTTGACCCTGGCGGTCAAGAGACCCGCCGCGCGCCGCAGCGTGCGGACCGACCTGTGAAAGTAGGGTGAGCCCCGTGACCGATCGCGCGGCGGTGGAGCGACCGGCCGAGGTGCCACGGCGACCCCGCCTGCGGGACATCGCGGCCTCGACCGGTCTGAGCATCAAGACCGTCTCGCGCGCCGTCCGCGGGGAACGCGGCGTGGGCGACGAGACCCGGGCGCTCGTGCTCGCCGAGGCGGAGCGGCTCGGGTTCCAGCCCGACGACGTCGCCGCGGGGCTGCGGCGCAAGAACCAGACGACGAACACCGTCGGCGTGACCCTCGGCGACGTGACCAACCCGTTCTTCGCTCCCATGATCCGCGGCATCCACGGCGTGGCGGCCGAGCACCAGCACCTCGTGCTGTCCGCCGACGCCGAGAACGACGCCGACCTGGAGCGGCGCGTCATCCGGTCGCTGCTCGGGCACCGCGTGGCCGGGCTGATCATCGCGCCGATCGGTCAGGACCTGCGGTACCTCGAGCAGGAGGCGTCGTTCGGGACCCCCATCGTCTTCGTGGACTCGCCGCCGCCCGGCCTCGAGGGGCAGATGGACGCCGTCGTCACGACCAACACCGACAGCACCCGCGAGGGCGTGGCCATGCTGCTCGCCCGCGGCCACCGCCGGATCGGCTACCTCGGCCACCCGCGGTCGGGCAGCGGCGCGCTCGAGCGGTGGCGTGGGTACGAGCAGGCGCTCGAGGGCGCCGGCCTCACGGTGGACCCGGCGCTCGTCCGGACCGGGCTCGTCACCGAGGACGACGCCACGCTCGCCGCGCGCGACCTGCTCGCCCAGCCCGACCCGCCGACCGCGGTCTTCACGGACAACAACCGCCTGTGCGTCGGGCTGCTCCTCGTCGAGCGGGTGGCGCAGAGCGACCTGGACATCCTCAGCTTCGACGACGTCCCGCTGGCCGCGCTGTTCGGCGTGAGCGTGATCGACAGCGACCCCCACGAGGTCGGCCGCGTCGGGGCGACGCTGCTGTTCGAGCGCCTGGTCGACCGGGAGCGGCCCGCGCAGCGCGTCGTCGTCCCCGCCCGGCTGCGCGTCCGCGAGCGCGTCCGCCTCTGAGCCTGGGAGCCCGCCGCTCGTCCCCGCCCGGCGGGAGCCACGCCTACGTCGGACGGCGTTCGTCGCGAGGCGGGCGCCCCTAGGATCGCGGGATGACCCCAGCCGCCGGACCCGCCGACCCGACCGGGCGCGCCGCGCGGCAGCCGGTGGTCGTCGTGGGCCGCAAGGCCCTGGACGGCCACGAAGCCGACGCCCCGAGGCTCGGCGGGCGCGCCTGGTGGCGCGCCCGCCGCCCGCGGGCGGTCGCGGCGCTGGGCGCCCACGGCGTCGACGCCACCGAGCGGGTCGTCGCGATCACCTACGACGACGGCCCGCACCCCGAGCACACACCGCGGATCCTCGATGTGCTCGCGCGCCGCGGTGTCCGCGCCACGTTCTTCACGATCGGCGCGTTCGTCCGGGAGCGCCCCGAGCTCGTCCGCCGGATCGTCGCGGAGGGTCACGCGCTCGGCCTGCACGGAGCGGACCACCGGTCGCTCGCCGGCCGCGACCCGCGCGAGGTGGTCGCCACGACGCTCCGCGCGAAGGCCCATCTCGAGGACGTCGCCCAGGTGCCGGTCACGATGTTCCGGCCCCCGTACGGCGTCATGCCGAAGCGTCAGGGCCTCGCGCTCTGGCGTGCTGGGCTCGAGCCGGTGATGTGGTCCGGCGACGCGGCCGACTGGACCGATCGCCCCGTCGACGACGTCGTCGACGACGCTCGCCGGTCCGTGTTCCCCGGCGCGATGCTCCTGCTGCACGACAACAGGGCCGACCCCGAGACACTCGGCCCTGGGGAACGGCTGCCGGCCTTCGACAAGGGCGCCGTGCTCGATCGGCTCCTCGACCTGCTCGAGCGCGACCACTACCGGACGCGGACCGTACCCGAGCTCCTCGCCTCCTACCCCCGGGTCGTCGTCCTCTGACCCGGGCACGATGGTCGAGGAGCCGATCGTGGGAGGCGAGCCGGCCGCGGGAACTTCGTGCGCCCGCCGAGCCGTGCCCGTCCTGAGGTGCTGGGATGGGGACGACCCGTCCGACGAGCACTGGAGCGAGAGCGCACATGACCATCAGTGACGACCTGGCCCGCGACGCCTACCTGTACGGCTACTCGATCGACGAGGCGTACAAGTTCCTCTACGAGACCACGATCGAGCCGGGCCGGCCGACGAACGAGTTCCAGCTCCTGCGTGACCTCGCCGACGACACCTACACCGACCACCCCACGATCAACAACGACACCCTCCACCTGCAGGGCTGGTTCGACGTCGCCGCCGAGCCGGTCGTCGTCACGATCCCCGACCACGACGAGGGCCGGTACTGGATCCTGCACACGATGGACCTGGGGCACTACACCACGGCGATGATCGGGTCGCGGACCCGCGGCACGCACGGCGGCCGGTTCCTGTTCGCCGGCAAGGCGTGGGACGGCGTCGTGCCTGACGGCATCGACGACGTCGTGCGCTCGGACTCGAACCTCATCAAGGTCATGGGCCGGATCATGACGATCGGCGGGGACGACCTCGAGGCCGCCCGCGCCCTCCAGGACCGGTGGACGCTCGAGACCCTGTCGGCGCACCTCGGCGTCCCCGGACCCGACCCCGTCGTCCGGCAGTACCCGGACCCGGCGTCGACGAGCTGGCTGGAGCGCGTGAACGTCGTCCTCGCGGACGGCACCATGGCGCAGACCGACGCCGCGTGGCTCGAGCCGCTCCGCCCGGTCGGCCTCGAGGCCGGGAAGACGACGTTCACCGACGAGCAGCTCGAGGCCGCCGAGCGGGGCGAGCGGTTCGGGATCGCCCGCATCCGCGAGCTGGCGCCCTCCATGACGAACGGCGCAGACCTCCTCGGCACGCGAGCGGACCTTCAGGACGAGCCACGCGAGCTGTTCGCGGAGGGCACGTTCATCGGACAGTGGGGCCTGCCCCCGGTGGAGTCCGTCTACGTCAAGGTGGAAAACGGCTCGGACGGGCTCCCCCTGAACGGGTCCGACGGCAAGCGGTACCGGGCGCGTTTCCTCCCGCCGGACGTGAGCGAGTTCTGGTCCTTCACGGCCTACGCGCTGGACAACCGGCTCATGGCGCACAACGCGCTCAACCGGCACAGCCGCGGGGACCGGACCCTCACGCCCGACGCAGAGGGCTTCTACACGGTCGAGCTCGGCTCCGACGCCGAGGCGAACGCCGACAACCCGAGCTTCCTGCCGATCCCCGCCGAGGACACCTACCTCATCCTGCGCCTGTACGGGCCGAGCCAGGCCGTCCAGGACGGCGACTACGCCGTGCCGACGTTCGACGTCGTCGACGGACCCTGACCGCTGATCGAGAGCGTCACCGTCGAGGCCATCGGAACACGTCGACGTCTAGCGTCGACCGACAGCGACGGGCGACCGGCAACGTCGCCAAGCGAAGAGGGGTATCACGTGTCGCAACAGATCACTCGCAGGGCGCTCCTGGGTGGTGCCGTAGCCGCCGCAGCCGGCGGAGTCCTCCAGGCGAACGCGGAGCACGCGGAACCTGGTACGCATTCCGTTCCCCCGCGTCACAGCGAGTTTGTGCTGCGTGGTGGCTACGTGCTCTCGGTCGATCCGACGATTGGTGATCTGTCGACCGGCGACGTGCACGTGCGCAACGGGGTGATCGTCGCGGTCGGCCCGAACCTCCAGGCGGGGGGCAGTGCCGAGATCGACGCGAAAGACATGATCGTCATGCCGGGCCTGGTCGATACGCACTGGCACCTGTGGAACAGTGCGATGCGGCCCTTCATCCTCGATGGCGACGACCAACGCGGGTACTTCAACGTCACGAACGTCCTCGGACCCTACTTCACACCCGCAGACACCTATCGGGCGACCCGCCTTGGGCTGGTCGAGGGTGTGGCATCGGGGATCACGACCGTTCACGACTGGTCTCACAACGTCCGCTCCCGAGACTTCGCCGACGCCTCGATACGGGCTCTGCTGGATGCGGGGGTCCGTGGCAGGTTCTCCTACGGCTACGCGCAGGGCGGCGCGCTGGACGTCCCGATGGACGTCGCGGGGATCGCGGCGGTGCAACAGCACTGGTTCTCAAAGGCGTCCGCGACGAGAGGCCTGCTTCACCTGGGCGTCGCCTCGCGCAACATCGTCCCCGGCCAGAGCCCCCGCGGGTCGATCAGCATCGAGCTTGCGCACCAGGACTGGGACGCGGCTCGAGAGCTCGGGCTGCCGATCACCCTGCACGCCTCGCCGGTAGGCCTTGTCTCGCTGCTCCACACCGAGGGGCTACTGGGTCCCGACGTGCAACTCGTGCACCCGACACAGACCACGGGGGTCGAGAACGAGATCGCCGCCGATCAGGGCGTCGCCTGGAGCACCGCGCCGCTCGGCGAGACAGGGCGCGAGCCGGCTGAACAGACTCGGTACTTCGAGCTGGAGCAGTCGGGCGCCCGGCTCGGAATCTCGGTCGACAGCTCGGCTGTCGACAGCGCCGACCTCTTCAATGCCATGCGGGTCCTGTACAAGACGACGGTGCACCGGCTGGGCTCGGGCATCGGTCTGACACAGCGCCGCATGGTCGAGCTCGCCACGATCGAGGGCGCGCGCAGCCTCGGGCTCGGGGATGTGGTGGGATCGCTCACCCCGGGAAAACGGGCCGACATCGTCCTGGTCAACCGGCTCTCGCCCAACCTCGCGCCGCCGGGAGACCCCGTCACCCAGCTTGTTTCGCTCGCGCAGCCGTCCAACGTCGACTCGGTCATCGTCGACGGGCGATTCCTGCTCTGGCACGGGAGCCACGTCGGCGTGGAGGTCTCGCACGTGCTGCGAGAAGCGGGAACGTCCGCCGCGCAGGTCGCCGCGCGGGCGGGATGGCCCACATAACCGTGAACCGCTTCCACACGGGCCTGCCCCCCCGACATGTGGCTGGAGCCGGAAGACGCCGTTCCCCTAGAGGATCTGCAAGGCGGCGACGAAGTCGATGTGGGTCACCCCGACCGCAGACAGGCAGTCCAGCACTCCAAGCGTCGGGCCGATGTTCGTCTCGATCACTGAGCTCCCGGCAAACCTGCCCGCCGTGATGGTCCCAGTGAAGGTGGCAACGGTCTGGGACAGGACCCGGGTGGCGGACCGGGTGTACTCGAACCGGCTCGTCGTCCCGTCGTTCCAGTGATAGGTCCTGACTCCCGTACTCGAGCCGAGCAGGGTGTCGCAGCCCACCGTATCGACGAACGAGGACGACGCCGTCGCGGCCGTCACCCCGTCCTCTCCTGTCACGCACGTTGGGTAGTTCTGAAGGGCCGTGACCGTCACGAGCTGGGGAGTCAGCCTGACCCCTGGGCCGTAGTCGACGGACGCAGTGCCCACGCACGTCGCCAAGCTCGGCTCGGCCGATGCGGTGGACGAGGTGGCCGCAATCAAGGCGATCGCGGCGCACAGCGACGCTGCCGCAGCAACCGCTGCACGAATGATCGAACGCATGAAATCCTCCTTGTGGTTGCCGTCTGACGAAGACCGAGAGGCCGCGCTGCCCCGGGAGACCAGGACGCGGTACCGGCCGCCTACGGTCTCTGCGTCAGCTGATCTCCAGCACGGTTGTGTAGGCGACATGGGTGACGCCGCCCGGCGTGAGGCAGTCGAGCAAGCCGATAGACACGCCGACGTTGGTCTCGAGCGCTGAGTCGCCCGCGAACTTCCCGGCGGTGATCGCGCCGGTGAACGTCAGGACGGTCTGAGAGAGCACCCGGGCGCCGGTGCGGGTGTACTCGAATCTGCTCGTGGTCCCGTCGTTCCAGTGATAGACCTTCACGCCGGTCGTGGTGGTCAGCAGCGAGTTGCAGTCGAGGGTGTCGATCACGGAACCCGATGCCGTTGCTGAGGTGATTCCGGCCTGGCCGGTCAGGCAGGCGGTGTAGCTGCTCGTGGCCGTCGCGGTCACCGTCTGGGGCGTCAGGGTGAGGCCAGGGGTGTAGTCGACCGCTACCGACCCGGTGCACGTGGCATCGAGGGGGTTGGCGGACGCGGCGGGCGCGGTACCGGCGACGCCCGCGGTGAGAAGTCCCAGGGCGGTTGCGACGCCGAGGACGAGCTTGCGCATGATGCTTCCCGTTTCGACATGGTGCCGGTCGCGGGCCTGCGGCCGGCGGTGGTGGCGCAGCGAGGGACGAGCGACGATCGCCCGGGCGGCGTCGGGCTGCGACCGGGGAGCCCGGTCCGACGCCCGGTCATGAGCGTCGGACCGGGACTCACGGCGGTGTCAGAGCTCCGTCGCGGGGCAGGAGATGATCAGGCTCGTCAGGGTGGTGCAGGTGATCGACGAGGTGTTGTTCGCGGCGTTCGGGTCGGCCGGCGTGGAGGAGACCAGCGACGCGGTGGCGGGTAGGGACCCCAGGGACAGCAGTCCGAGGTTCGCCTTGAAGGAGACATTCTTTGTCGCGCCGTTCGCGATCGCCCCGGTGGCACAGGTCACCACGTCCGTACTTGAGGCGTACGTGCAACCGGTGGGCAGTCCCGTAACCGAGTACGCCTGGGAGGGCAGTGCCACCTGGACCGTGGACGCCGTCGCCGCGCCCGGTCCACTGTTGTGGACCGACAGCGAGTAGGTGATCTGCGAGGTCAGCAGCGGACCTGCATCCGCAGCGAGAGAGAGGCCGAGATCAGCCGCGGCCGGCGGCTGGACGGTGATGGACAGGGCCGGGCTGAACGACGTCGTGCTATGCGGGTCGACGGTGTCGACGAGGCTCTGCTGGTAGGGGTAGGTCCCCGTCGCCGCGTCGGGCTTGACCGTGAGGTCCACGGTGACCGTCGTGTACTTCGGGGGAAGCGAAGAGAAGCCCACGGAGAGGATGGCCCCGCCGGCAATGACTTCACACGATGTCAAGGTGACACCGGTGGGGAAGGAACAGCCGTCGAGGGTGAAGACGTCCGAGAAGCCCGGGGTCATGTTGCCGAGCGCATAGCTGACCGACTTCGGGTCGCCGTTGTTGTTTTGGAAGGTCAAGGTCAAGGTGACGTGGTCTCCCGGGGAGACCGTGGTGTCGGAGTAGTGGGCACTGACCGCAGTCGTGGACAACGACGCGGTCGAGGTGACGGGATCGGCCGCTGATGCCGGCCCCGCGATCACCGTCAGGCCGGCAACTCCTAGAAGCCCGGCGGTCGCCGCAGCGACCAGCCTTCGTGTCGTTCCGTACATGGAAAGAGCCCTCCGTGGTGTCAGTCGTTGATCCTGTGGATGCGCAGCGCCATGGTGATGACGTCTGCGCGAGGTCGGGCCCTCCGGAGACCGCGCGGCTGCCGGGTGCCTCGAAACGAAGACGGCCCACCCAGGGTTGTTGCTGACACCCAGCCGGGCCTGTAAGCGCACCGTTGCACTGCGCAGGACGACGCCCCACGGCTCGTGGGACGAACCCTGTGACTGCCCTGGTCGGCCGATTGGCACCAACCGGATGCCGGATCAGAGCCTCGTGGGCTGTCAATCGGATGGTAGAACTAGAGCGTTCGCTTTGCTCGACGAATCGTCGACCGTGAGTTGCTGCGACCTGTGCGGCTCTTCGCGGGCTGCAGCCGGTGCGAGGTTGCGCGTCGTGCGATGACGACCAGCGGGTTGCGGTATGCGCCGTTGCCGCGCGACACTTCGAGTGGTTCGTTCGTTCTACTTCTTGCTGGCGTCCTGATCGGCGCTGGCCATCGGGTTCGGCTCCACCTGAGGGGCCGGCTAAGGGGCGATGTGGACGCGGTCGTGGCGGGCGACGTTCCGGCAGGGGGTAGCGCACGTGCGGGGGGTTTCGATGAGGCGCTGGGGGCCTCGTCGGGGCGGTACTTCAGCAGTGGCTATCGCCGGACCCAGTACGTCTTCGCCCCGTTCGACATCGCTGGCGATGCGACCGCTATCACCGGTTCGGTCGATGTCGGCTATCCGGCCGACTGGTCGCTCAAGGCGGGCGAGCCGCGCTCGGCGCACCTGAGCACCATCGACGCGCTGGTCGCGTCCGCCGCCGCGGCCCAGGAGGCTCTCGCCGTCCTGTGCGGACTGAACCCCGAAGAGATCAGCGGCGCCTGGTTCGCCGACCTGTCCATCCGCGCGGGAGCCAGGGCGCTCACCGACCTCGAGGCCGTGCCTATCGCGTGCCGGCTGGTCGAGCGCGGTGCCGAGTCCCAGTGGGGTGTGGCCGCCTTGCACCTCACCGTGGGGACGTTCACCGTCACCGCACGGGTGCACCACCCCTGGACCAACCAGCGACCGCGCACGCGGCGCTCGGGTTCGTTCGAGCCGTCATCGCTCGGACCTTCGCCGTATCTCAGCCTGTTCCGCACGATGGAGCACGACTCGACCATCACCTGCATCGACGTGAACGGGCCCACGATGGACTGCGTGCACAGGGTGATCCATGACCCCCGCGACGACCGGCCGGTGGGCATCGAATCGGCTTATGGGCCGCAGCCGACCCTGATCGACTGCCTCGTGCTCGCCGGTCAGATGCTCCAGGTCCTCGTCCTCGCGACCGCCGGGTCCTCGCGGGAGGGCTCAGGCAACTTGTGGATGCGTCGGATCACGTTCACCAGCACGTCGCCGTCGCGGCCGTCAGCGACACGAGCCCGCCTGACAATCACCGGGCAGCGGGTGATACCGCGCGACCATGTCGTCATGCACGGGGTCGATGCACGCTGTGAAGACCTGTGTGGCGTGACCATGGCAGCGCAGCTCGCCTACACCACGGAGGCCGAGTGAGCCTCGGTCGCAGCCCGCCGCTGTGGGCCGGTGAAGGTCCGAGCCGCCAGCTCGAGCAGTCTCGCCCGGTGGTCGACAGCGACGATCCCGGGAATGATCACATGCCACATGGTCCGCAGGTCGCGGTAGAGATCGGTCCGCGCCGACAGCACCTTGGAGACGACGTGGACACCGGTGAAGTACGGGACGAGGGTCTGCGCGAGGTCCGCAAGAGGCAGCGACGTCGCGAGCTCGCCGGCGTCTCGAGCGTCCTGGAGCGCCGGGACCAGACCATCCATCCAGTCACGGTAGAACTGCGCCGTCGGGCTCGACAACGTGCCCTGTTCGAGGGACAGCCGAATCCCGGCCTGCACCACGACGTCAGTCAGCAGAAGGTCCGCGACGGACTTCGACGTGTGAATGAGCGCCTCGACCCCTCGGTGGGCCGCGCTCACGTCCTGCATGGCCGCGAACGTGCGCCGGTTCTGCTCCTCGATGACCGACAGCGCGATCGATTCCTTGGAGGGGAAGTAGAAGTAGACGGATCCGATGGTCGCTCCGGAGACCTCCCCGATCTGCTTCAGAGACGCCTGCCCGTACCCGTACTGCTCGAAGACGGTGGCGGCACCGGTCAGGACAGCGTCACGTCGGGCGTAGCCGCGGTCTTGCTGGGGCTCTCGCACCTGCATGCCGGTCACCTCCTGGTCGGCTCATGAGTCCGCCCTCGGGACCCTACCCCGTCCACCACGACCCACAGCCGCAACCGGGCCGAGCAGCTCTGACGGGCGCTACCGGCTTCCTCGGCTCGGCCGTCCTCGCCGCTCTGGACGCACGCGGCCACGAGACGGCGGCGCTCACCCGCACGGCGCCCCAGCCAACCCGGCCCAGCCCGCGAACACCCAGCGGTCGCGCCGCGACGCCCTCGAACGCCGCCACGACGCTCGTCGTCGGCGACCTCGCCGACGACCGCGCCCTTGCCGAGCTGTGCTCCGATGCACGCATCCTCGTGCACGCGGCCAGCTACGTCGGCTCCGATCCCGAACGTCAGCGCGAGACCAACGTCCGCGGGACCCGTGCCCTCATGGCCGCGGCCCGTCGTGCCGGCGTCCAACGGATCGTCTACCTCTCGACGGCAGGGGTCTACGGTGGCGCACTCGGTCCCGGCTTGCGCGAGGACGAAGCCGTCGTGCGCCCCCGCTCCTCCCTGTCCGCGAGTAGACGCGACGCGGAGGACGTCGTCCTCGAACAGGGCGGCATCGTCATCCGCCCCCACCTGGTCCACGGCGCCGGTGACCGGTGGTTCCTCAGCCAGGTACTGACCGTCATGTCCGGACTCGGCGCCTGGATCGGCGGACCGGACGTCACGCTGTCCGTCGTCGGCCGTCAGCGGCTCGGGGAGATGGTGGCGGCCGCAGCGCTTCACGCGACGCCCGGGACGATCTACCACGCCGCCGAACGGCCGCCGACCCGGATCCGCGAGCTCGTCGAGCCCGTCTTCGCTCGCGCGCAGGTCCCGCTCCCCCGCCGAACGTTGTCCCCAGCACAGACCGCCGAGCTCCTCAAGCCCAAGGGGATCACGCGCGAACAGGTCGACCTCATCGGTACCGACTCCTGGTTCAGGTGCGACCGCATCTGGGATCTCCTCGACCAGCAGCCTGGCGCGCTCGCCGGCAGACCCCCGACGCCCGAGGACATCAGCTGGTACTCCGACTTCGCCTCCGCTCACACGACCTGAGCGACCCACTCACGACCTCGGCCGCTGGGCGCTCGCTAGCGCGACCTTCCCCCCGCAACGTTCGTCGGAGACGACCTCGGCAGGTTCGTCTGCGTCCGATAGAGCACGGGAGCGGATGACAACGTTGACGTCACATGGTCTCCGGTGCCAGGATCGCCCGGTGACCACCACCGTCGGCGCTTCCTCCCTGCCCTGGCTCGCCGAGCTCTACGCGCTCGCGACCGAGACGCTCGCCCGCAACGTCGTCCGGGACGACGCCGGCACGTTCGTCCGCGCGGGCGGCGGCTACCCGGACCCGTGGACGCGCGACGCGGCGCTCAATGCCTGGGGTGCGGCCAACCTCCTGCGCCCCGACGACGCCCGCGCGACCCTGCTCCGGGTCTGCGACACGCTCGAGGACGGCCGGGCCGTCGTCGCGCAGGACGACCAGTGGTGGGACCAGATCGTCTGGGTGCTCGCGGCATGCGACCTGGCCCACGCCACGTCCGACGACGCGTTCCTGGAGCACGCCTGGCGGGTCGGCACCGCCTCGCTGGAGCTCCTCCACCGCGACCGGTTCCGGCCGCGCTGGGGCCTGTACGCCGGCCCCGCGCTCATGCAGGACGGCATCTCGGGCCTGCCGGTGCCGCCCGCGACGGCGGACGAGCCGACGTCGTTCGTGCTCGACTACCCCGAGGCCCACGAGGTCATGGCGCTGTCGACCAACGTCGTCTACCTGGGCGCCCTCCGCAGGCTCGTCGGGGCTGCGGAGCGCCTCGGCCACGACGCGTCCGACCTCGCCGCCCGGGCGGACGCCCTGGCCGCCGCCGTCGACGAGCACCTGCGCGACGGCGACACCTACGGCTACTTCCTCCACGGCAGCGGCCCGCTGGCGGGCACGCTCGACCGGCACCGCGAGGCGGCCGGGCTCGCGCTCGCCGTCGTCGTCGGCCTCGTGCCGCCGGAGCGGGCGCCCGGGGTGATCGGCTCGATCGGCCGCGGGCCGGCGGGCGTCGTCAACGTCGCCCCGCACTTCGACCGGTACGACGACGACCGCCCGGGCCGCCACAACGTCATGTGCTGGCCCATGGTCATGGGGCTCGCCGGGCTGGCCTCCGCTACGGCGGGCGACCGCGACGGCGTCGTGCGGACGCTCGACGATCTCCGCGCGCTGGTGCGCGCCAGCGGCGGCCGGTTCGACGAGGTGTACGACGCCACGACCGGCCTGCCGCACGGCGGCTGGCAGTGCGGGCACGTCTGGCCGAGCGAGCCCGACCAGACCTGGTCCGCGACGTCGCTGCTCCGGCTCGTGCACCTCGGGCTCGTCGGCCTCGCGCCCTCGCCCGACGGGCTCCGCGTCGCGCCCGTCCCGCTCCTGCCCGACGAGACCGTCGAGCTCCGCGGCCTGCCCTACGGAGCCGCGACGCTCGACCTCACGCTCCGGGGCGGCACCGGGGCCGACGACGTCGTGCTCCTCGACGGTGCGGACGTCACGGCGGGTGCGGTGCACGTCCCGGCCGGCACCGTCGGGCGTCACCGGGTCGACGTGACGGTCCGGGCGGCGGGCGGCCGGTGACCGCCTGGGTCTGGGACGCGTTCTACCGCGAGACGCCGAACCAGCTCGTCCTGCTCCGGCGCGTCGTGGACGCGGACGCCGCGATCGTCGACGGGACGCTCGACGTCGCGGCCCGCGGGTCGTTCCGGGTCTGGGTCGACGGTCGGCTCGTCGCGCACCACGACGTCCAGAGCTCGGAGCCGGGCGCGGCCGTCGTCCGGTGCGACCTCGGCGCGGTCCTCGGCGACGGGCGCGCGAGCACGGCGACCGTCGTCGTGGGCGTGTACCTCCTGGGCGTCGGCACGCACCACCAGCCGCGCGCCCTGGGCGGGCTGTGGGTCGAGGGCGCGCTGCGGTCCGCGGACGGCGCCGTCCACGACGTCTCCTCCGGCTCGGCCTGGTCCACCCACGTGCCTGCGGCGTGGCGGCAGAACACCCCGCAGATGGTCTGGTCGGCGGGGTTCACGGAGTGGTCGGACCTCACGCTCGCACCCGACGGCCTGACCGCCGGCGCAGGCGACGGCTGGGCAGCGGCGGTCGAGTACGACGACCCGCAGCGCCCGCGCCCGCTCGACCGCGACGTCGTCGAGGACGACCTCCCCCTCGGGCCGTTCCTGCGGGAGACCGGGACGGTCCTCGCTCCCCCGCCCGACGGCGCACGGCCGGGTCCCGCCGTCGACCGCGCCGCCGCGGGCGTCGCGCTGGGAGCGAGCCGCGTCGCGGACGAGGGCGGGGACCCGGCGCCCGACGACGCCGCCGGCCGCTACGGGCTCTGGGTCGTCCCGCACCAGCTCGTGGGGTTCCTGACGCTCACGATCGATGCCGCCGAGCCGACCACGATCGACGTCCTCGCAGGCGAGGCCCTCGACGAGCACGGCTGGCCGACGGCGACCCGGCAGGGCATCGCGGCCGTCGACACCGTCGTCGTGCCGGCCGGACGCACGACGCACCGGTTCTGGCACCGGCGGACCTTCCGCGCCCTGGCGTGGGTCGCCCACGGCACGGGAGCCGTCACGGTCGACGCGACCTTCGCGACCGTCACGGCCCGACGCCCCGAGCCGGCGTTCCGCAGCGGCGTCGAGCGCTACGACCGGATGCACGCCGTCAGCGTCGCCACCGCGCGCGTCGGGCGCCAGGACCTCTACGAGGACTGCCCGCTGCGCGAGGGCGGCCACTACGTCGCGGACGCGCGCGTCCAGGCGCTGTTCGACCTCGCGACGACGGGGGTCCCGACGACGTCCCGACGCTCCGTCCTCCAGTTCGCGCGCGCGCAGGACGCCGACGGCATGATCCCTGCGCTGAGCCCGAGCGGCACCCGCCACCGGATCCCCGACTTCGCGCTGCAGTGGCCGTCGTTCGTTGAGGACCACGTCCGGTTCACCGGCGACGCCGCGCTCCTCGAGGAGGTCTACCCGGCGGTCGTCCGGTGCCTCGACTGGGCCGCCGCCCACGTCGACCCCTCGACCGGGCGCCTCGGTCTCGACGAGCCCGGCTGGTGGTCGTTCGTCGACTGGCACGCGTTCACGCCCGACGCGCTCCAGGCCGGCGTCGACGCGCAGCACGCCGTCGCGCTCCGTTCGGCGGTCGCGCTCGCGGAGACGGTCGGGGACGTCGCGGGCGCCGCCGCGTTCCGGTCCCGGCTCGAGGACGTGCTCGCGACCTTCGCGGGCCGGGTGGAGCACCCGCACGCCGCCACGATCCTGCTGTGCGGGCTCGACCCGGCTCTGGCCCGCTCGGTCGTGGCGCCCGGCGCGCTCGACGGGTTCGTCCCCGAGACCGGTTACTTCCTGTTCTGGGTGTGCCGGGCGCACCTGGTCCTCGGCGACACCGCGTCCGCGCGGGAGCTGGTCGACACCTACTGGGGGACGATGCTCGACGCCGGCGCCGGCACCTGGTGGGAGCGGTGGTCGCCGACGCGCGAGGTCGTGGAGTCCACGGGTTCGAGCCTATGCCACCCGTGGTCCGCGGGGCCGCTCGTGCTGCTCCCGATGCTCGCGCTCGGCGTCGACCCGTTCGTCCGCGAGCGCGCCGACTCGCGCTTCGAGCCGGTCGACCTGGGTGGCACGGTGACGGGTGCGCTCCACACGCCGTGGGGCGTCGTCCGCAGCTGAGCGCCGCTCTACCGTCCGCAGGGATCACGTCAGAAGGCGTTGCCCAGCCAGGAGAAGAACCCGCGCACCACCATCTTGGCGAAACCCCACCAACCGGGCTCCCTGTTCGGCGCACCGTGCCTGCCGACCCGCGGCTCCGCTTGGTCCCCCATCCGGCACACGGTAGAGCATCACGTCAGGCCGGTCGCCCACGCCTCGCGGCGCCGCCGGACACGCTGACGGTGCCACGGTGACGGTCGATCAGCCCCCGGCGAGGTCGACGTCCACGCCCCACGGCAGCTCCCAGCGGTAGGTCCGCTCCTCGCTCCCGACGCGCCAGCGACGCGGCGTCGGCGTGCTCTGCCAGTCGAGCGGCTCGACGCCCCCGCTCACACCACCGGCCGCGGCCAGCGCCGCGGCGCGCCGGAGATCCCCGTCCACCTCCGGCGTCAGGGTCGCCGGGTCGACCGACACGAACGTCGCCGTGCCCGACGCCGCGACGAGCTCGAGGAGCTGCCGGTTGAGCTCCCACGGGGTCTGCGGCGTCGAGGGGACGCAGTCGGCGTCGACGGCGAAGAAGCGGTCGTGCTGCGCGAGGCGGAACGCGAGCGCGTTCACCCCCATCCGCCGCGTGCGCTCCCACTGCCGGCCCGACGTGTCGTCGCCCACCCGGTGGACGTGCTCGAGTCCCGCGGCGAGGTGGCCGACCGTGTTACAGCCCAGGACGATCGCGTCGCCGGCGGCGTCCCGGACCGTCCGGTAGAGGTCGACGAGGACCTCCGCCGTCGTCCGGCTCGCGTCGGCGAACCGCCACCGGGTCGGCCCGCACGCCACGTCGGCGCGCCCGTGGAACCGCCCGAAGACGTCGAAGGTCGAGAAGTCGTGCTTGACGAGCTCGTAGCCCCACTCCCGGAAGCCGCGGACGCTCGCCGCGACCAGGTCCAGCGTCTCGGGCCGGCTCGGGTCGAGCGGCCACTCCCCGTCGACGTGCTCGTCCCGAGCACCCGGGACCTGCCGGCGGGACAGCAGGGGCCGGAACCACAGGCCCGGCCGGCACCCCGCGTCGCGGATCGAGCCCGCCACGGACGCCATGTCGGAGAACGACCTCCAGCCGCGGTCCCACGGTCCCCCGGGCGCGGTCCCTCCCTCGCTCCACCCGGCGTCGATGACGCAGAACGGCGCGGGGCCGTCGTCGGGCGCGGCCCGGCGGACCACGTCCGCGTCCCCGAGGACGGCCGCCGCGTCGAACCCGACGCCGTAGGCGTAGTACCAGTTGTTGCTCCCGAAGACGGGCACCGACGGGAGGATCGGGTCCGAGCAGAGCGCCGCGCAGAGGTCCTGCAGCGCCGCGAAGGCCGAGCCCCCCGGCCCGCCCTCCCAGCCGACGACGGTCGCGAGCTCGAGCCGTCGGCTTGCGAGCGCCACCGGCTGCGAGCCGGCGCGCACGTCGAGCCACAGCGTCACGCCCGTCAGGTCCGCCGTCCACCCGCAGAACGCCCCGGGTCGGACACGGACCCCGGCGCCGCGGACGCCGCCGTCGGGCCGGGTGGAGAGCCAGTACCAGGGCAGCACCCGCTCGGGTCGCGGCGGCTCCCAGCGCAGGTCCCCGTAGGCCCGCTCCCAGGCGTCGCCGAGCACGAGCGACCCCTCCGCGAGCGGCTCGTCCCAGCGCAGCGCGAGCAGGCTCAGCGGCCCGTCCGCCTCGACGCTCAGGTCGAGGCCGGACGGGCCTGACGACGCCCTGACCAGCGCGTCGCCGCACTCCCAGCCGTCCGCCGAGAGCCGACCGCGGGCGGGGTCGCCGCCGTCACCCGTCCACGCGAAGACGGCGTCGGGCGGCGGCATCGTGCGCCTCATCGTGGGTCCGACACCCGATCCGTCGTCAGTCGACCAGCCGCAGCCACGCGGCCGCGAGCGCCGCGTGACCCGCGGCGGTCGGGTGGACGCCGTCCGCGGCCCAGTACTCCGGACCGGTGGTGGCGGCGAGCTCCGCGAACAGGCCGTCCGCGGCGAGCAGGTGCGCGCCGAACTTCCGGGCGAGCTCGCGCACGGCCTGGATCTTCGGGTCGAGGTCCTCGCGCTGCTTGCGCTGGTCGTCGCTCAGCGGGAGCAGGAACGGCTCGATCAGGACGAGCTGCGTCCCCGCCTCGGCGAGCGGCGTGAGGAGCCGGTCGTAGCCCGCGGTGTAGTCGTCGACGGGGATGACGTAGCCGTCCTCCGCGTACGTGTGCCAGCCGACGTCGTTGATCCCGACCAGCACGGAGACCACGTCGGGGTGCGCGTCGAGGACGTCGCGCTGCCAGCGGGTCTCGAGGTCCATCACCTTGTTGCCGGCGATCCCGGTGTTGAGCCACGTGACGGGGCGGTCGGGGTGGCGGAAGCCCCACTCCCCGGCGACGCGGAGGGGGTAGCCCCAGCCGAGCGGCTGCTCGATCTCGAGGTGCTGGCAGTCGGTGATCGAGTCGCCCGTGAACATCACGGTGCTGCCGGGCTGCAGGTGGACGGTCATGCGTGCTCCTTGGTGGGGGTGCTCGGGGTGAAGGTCGCGACGCCGATCGTGGTGTCGCTCTGGCCGTAGTAGGCGAACCAGGTGCCGCGGAAGTGGACGAGGCCCTCGACGAACGTGACGTTGTCGACGAGCCCGGAGAGCTCCTCGGCGGTCGCAGGCTCGAGCCACGGCTCGACGAGCTTCGCGACGACGGTGTCCGGGCGGTGCGGGTCGATCAGCACCTGGCCGCACGCGTACCGGACCCCGCCGCCCTCCAGCTCGACCGCGCTGTTGTGCATGAGCAGCACGTGCCCGGTCCGCGTCAGGACGGGCTGCGGGCCCGTCTCGACGAGGTCACCCATGAACGTGCCGGGCTCGGGCCGGAGCACGGGCTCGGGCGACGCGTCCCAGTGCAGCAGGTCGGTCGACGTCGCGAGGTGGACGTTGCCCTCCCCGAACCACATGAGCCACCGCCCGTCGACCTGCTCGGGGAGGATCACCCCACCCTTGCTCCAGTCCGGGCCAGGCGTCTCGCGGACCCCCGCAAACGTGTTGATCCCGGGCACGATCGGGCCGTGCTTGGTCCACGAGCGCAGGTCCGACGACGTCGCGAGGCAGAGCCGGGCGGTGTGCCGGTCCCAGCCCGTGTACGTGCAGTAGTACGTGCCGTCGATGAGCACGACGCGCGGGTCCTCGCACCCGAACCGCTCCCAGTCGTGCTCGGGGACCAGGACGGGCTCGGACTCGGTCTCGAACGTGTAGCCGTCGTCGCTCCAGGCCAGCCCGAGGGACGACACGATGTCGTCCGCGTGGGCCCGGTACACGAGCGCCACCCGGTCGCCCACGACGACGGCCGCGGGGTTGTAGACGTTGGCGGACTCCCAGTCGTGCCGCCCCGGGCGCAGGACGGGGTTCTGCGCCCAGGGCACGAACGGACCGAACGGGTAGTCGACGGGAGGGGTGGTCGTCACTTGCCGATCAGCCCCTCGATCCCGCTGACCGTCTCGTTGATGCCGTCGTCGACCGACTTCTTGCCCTCGAGCATCGGGTTCCACGAGGTCTTCTCGATGTCGGCCTCCTTGGTCGCCCAGGGGTCGAGGAACGACGTGTTGAACTTGTCCGGCGTGGCGAGCTCGTACTTGGCCGTGGCCTCGATGCTCGCGGCCGCGGTACCGCCCTGGGCCTCGAGGCCCTCGTAGTAGCCCTTCGTCCCGGGCGTGTACGCGATCGGGGCCACGGGCACGGTCTTCATGGACTCGTTGAAGCCCGTGGTCTCCAGGTAGACGATCGTCTTCCAGGTCTGGTCCGGGTTCTTGATCGTCGCGGGCGAGCAGACGCCGTTCGTCTCGATGGGCTGGACGTTCTTCGCCGAGCCGACGGGCCACGGCGCATAGCCCCAGTCGAACTTCGGCTTGTTCGGGCTGATCATCTGGTTGAGCCACTGACCGCCGAACATCAGCGGGATGTTCCCGTTGGAGAAGGCCGCCATCGCGTTGGTGGCGTCGTAGTCGGGGTTGGTCATCTGCTTGGCGGCGATCGCGTCGACGAAGCGCTGCGCGCCCTCGTGGACGGTCGCGTCGGCGCTCACCTTCGTGGTGTCGATGAACGAGTCGACGAGCGGCTGGCCGCCGTTCGCGACCGAGTACGCCGAGACACCTTCGGTGGCGTCGAGCAGGGGCCACTGCGTGACGAGCGGCGTCGTCGACGCGTCCTTCTCCTTGAGCTTCTTGATGTCGGCGAAGAGGTCGTCCCAGGTCCAGCCCTCCTTCGGGATCTCGAGCCCGGCCTTCTTGAAGGTCTCCGCGTTGTAGAAGAAGCCGTAGGTGTTGGCGAGGGTCGGGATGCCCGAGAGCTCGCCCTTCGGGGTCTTCCACAGGTCGAGCGAGCCGGGGGAGAACTCGGAGGCCTTGAGGTCGGTGTCCGCGTCCATCTTCTTCGACCAGTCGTACAGCAGCCCCTCGGCCGCGAGGTTCTGCGCCTGGGAGGGCGTGCACCAGAAGAAGTCGGGTGCCTTCTTGGCGAGGATCAGGCTGGCCAGCTTCTGGGCGTAGTCGGCGTTCGGGGCGGCCTCCCGCTTGACGGTGATGCCCGACGAGCCCGAGAACGACTTCATGGTCGCGTCGAACGCGGCGTTCGTCGGGTTCGACTCCCAGGTCATGTACGTGACGGTGCCGCCGGACGACGAGTCGGACCCACCTCCGCCGGACGACGAGCTGCAGGCGGTGAGGCTGACGGCGGCGGCGACGGCCACCGCACCGACAGCGGCGAACTTGGTGCGAGACATGCCACTCTCCTTCGAGTGCGTGAAACGAGGTCGGACGTGGATGGGGTGGGCTACTTCGAGATCGTCCCGAGAGAGCCGATGCCCTCCATGAAGTAGCGCTGGGCGAGGAAGAACAGGATCAGCGGCGGCAGCATGAACAGGACGTTCGTCGCCATGTAGTAGTTGTATTCGGAGCCCGCGGTGTCGCTGAGGAACGACGCCATGCCCAGCGGGAGCGTGAACTTCGACTGGCTCTGCAGGTAGACCAGCGGGTTGAGGTAGTCGTTCCAGGCGAGCTGGGAGGACATGATGGCGACCGTGATCCAGACCGGCTTGGTGATCGGGAGCATGATCCGCGTGAAGATCGTCCAGTGCCCCGCGCCGTCGATCAGGGCGGACTCGTCCAGGTAGCGCGGGATCGACTGGTAGTACTGCCGGGCGAGGAAGATGAAGATCGGGCTCCCGAAGAAGGCCGGGAGGATCAGCGGGACCCAGGTGTCGATGAGCCCGAGGTTGATGTACAGGTGCTGCAGCGGGATCAGCCCGACGATCCCCGGCACGAACAGGCTCCCCGCGATGAGCGCGAACCAGAAGTTGCGGCCCGGGAAGTCGATCCGGGAGATGCCGTAGCCCACGATCATCGAGCTCGCCACCGCCCCGAAGACCGACAGCACCGTGACGATCAGGGTGTTGACGAGCAGCCGGTAGAAGTGGATCTCGGCGGGGCCGTTCTTGAAGTTCGAGAACTGGAACTCGTGGGGGAAGAAGCTCGGCGGGATCTGGTTGATGTCGCCGTTGGACTTGAGCGCGATGCTGAGCATCCAGACGAGCGGCAGGAGCATCGACACGGCGAGGAGCCCGCACAGGACGTACCAGGCGACGCGCGAGAGCGTGCGCGGCACCCGATGGCTCAGGGGGACGTGGCGCTCGGCCGTCCCGGCGGCCTGCGACCCGGGCGAGGTGGGCGGGGCGGTCAGCGTGGCGGTCATGCTTCACCTCCGGCGGAGAAACGGCCCCGGGTGAGCCGCAGCATGACGAGGGTGACGACCATGACGATCGCGAACAGCACCCACACCTCCGCCGTGGCGTAGCCGAGCTGCGGCGCGGCGATGAAGTTCGCGAAGCCGTCGTTGTAGATCTTGTACATGAGCAGGTTGGTGGACGTCCCCGGCCCGCCCTTGGTGAGGATCGCCACCTGGTTGAACGTCTGGAACGCCCCGTTGAGCTGGAGCACGAGCTGCAGCAGCAGGATCGGGCCGATCATCGGCAGCGTGATCTTGAGGAAGCTCCGGAACGCGCCCGCACCATCCACCTTGGCGGCCTCGAGCAGCTCGGTCGGCACGGCCTGGAGGCCCGCGAGGAAGATGATCATCGTCCCGCCGACGCCCCACACCCCGACGAGCAGGATGGCGGGCAGTGCGACATGGGCGTCGCCCAGCCACCCGCTCTCCGGCAGGTGGAGGAACCGGAGCACCTCGTTCGCCAGCCCGTACGTGGGGTCGTAGATGTACTTCCAGAGGGTCAGCACGGCCACCGCGGGGAGGACGACCGGCAGGTAGAAGATCGTCCGGAAGATCTTGACGCCCTTGAGGGCCCGGTTGACCAGGACGGCGAGCGCGAGGCCCGCGACGATCGTCACCGGCACCGAGATCACGACCCAGAGGAACGTGACCGCGATCGACGGCCAGAACGTCGGGTCCTTGGTGAACATCTCGACGTAGTTGTCGAGCCCCACCCAGGTGGCCGGGGTCAGCCCGTTCCAGTCGGTGAACGAGTGGTACAGCGACGTGACCATCGGGTAGCCGACGAACAGGAACAGGCCGATGATCGCCGGCGAGATGAACAGGTAGCCGAGCAACGTGTCGCGACGCCGCTTCGCGGACCTTCGCGTGCGGCCGCGGCGGCGCGCTCCCGCGGCGGAACCGACGAGCGGCTCGGCCACCGCGTCGGCAGACATCCGTGTCATCCGATCTCCTCCTCGAGACCCGAGCCCCGGTGGATCCGGAGCGTGACGATCTGGAACGGCCGGAGCTCGAGCTCCGCGCCGGTCCGCGCGTCGGCGAGCTGCTCGAGCTCGCGCTCGAGCAGGTCGACGACGGACGCCCCCCGCGCCTCGGCGTCCCAGCCGACGCGCGCCCGGGTGCGTGCCCCCAGCGACTCGTACAGCCGGACAACGAGGTCGCCCGAGCGGTCCTCGGCGAGCTTGACGCTCTCGACGACGACGCCGTGCGGGCCGCCGTCCGGCCCGACCCCCGACACCGCGACGAGCGGCGTCACGGGCGCGGCCCCTGCGCGCTCCCGGAGCGGCAGGTTCAGCCGGTAGCCGGCGTCGACGGCGTCCTCGATCGCGGCGCCGCTGACGAGCTGGTAGGAGAAGCGGTGCGTGCCCTGGTCCGCCTCGGGGTCCGGGTAGCGCGGCGCGCGCAGCAGCGAGAGCCGGACCTCCGTGCCCGGGCGTCCGCCGCCGTCGGGGTCGACGCGGTGGATGTCGTGCCCGTACGTGGCGTCGTTGGCCACCGCCACCCCGAAGCCCGGCTCCCCGACGTGCACCCACCGGTGGGCACACGTCTCGAACTTCGCGGCGTCCCAGGTCGTGTTCGCGTGGGTCGGCCGCACGACGTGCCCGAACTGGATCTCCGACGCGGCCGTGTCCGTGAGCACGTCCACGGGGAACGCGACCTTGAGGATCCGCTCGGCCTCGTGCCAGTCGACCTCGGTGTCGTAGTCGAGCGTGGCGGCGCCGGGACGCAGCGTGGTCCGCTGGGTGGCCGTGGAGCTGCCGAAGCTGCGCGTGACGACGACGGTCGCCTCGCCGGCGGCCCCGCGCTCGACCCGCAGCTCGTCGAGGTCGTCGAGGTCGTCGAGCGTGCGCCCGGAGCCCCGGTAGTGCTCGTCGAGGTCCCAGGCGTCGAACGCGTTCGGCAGGTCCTGGTGGAGCACGAGCTCGCCGAGGCGCCGCCCGGGCAGGACGAGCTCGCGCCCGTGCCTCAGGTCGACCACGCTGGGCGCGACGCCTCGGCCGTCGATCGTGACGCGGAGGACGCCGTTGTCGAGGACGGTCGTGCCGCCGTCCTGCGTGACGGTGACCGCCGGGGATGCCGCGGGAGCCGGTGTGCCGGCACCGAGCGCCGGGACCCCGGACGCCGCGGTGGGCGCCGCGTTGAAGGCGATCGGCGTGCTGCCCTCCCCCGCGAGGACGTCGAGCGCGGACCCGATGATCCCCTCGAGCTCTGCCCGGACCTCCTCGTACGCCTCCGCCGCCTCGCGGTGGACCCACGCGATCGACGAGCCCGGGAGGATGTCGTGGAACTGGTGGAGCAGCACCGTCTTCCAGAGCCGGTCGAGCGCCTCGTACGGGTACGGCACCCCGTGCCGGACGGTCGCGACCGCGCTCCACAGCTCGGCCTCGCGCAGGAGGTGCTCGCTGCGGCGGTTGCCGCGCTTGGTGGCGGCCTGCGACGTGTACGTCCCCCGGTGCGCCTCGAGGTAGAGCTCGCCGACCCACGTCGGGGCGTCGGCGTACTCGGCCTCGGCGGTGCGGAAGAACTCCTCCGGCGTCGCGTGCTCGATCGTCGGCGAGCCCTCCAGGTCCGCCTGGCGCCGGGCGCGCTCCATCATGAGGGCGGTGGGGCCGCCACCGCCGTCGCCGTGACCGAACGGGACCATCGAGGTGGTCGCGGCCGGGTGCTCGGCGAAGTTGCTGACGGCATGGTCCAGCTCGGCCGCCGAGAGCTCCGAGAGGTAGGTGTCGACGGGCGGCAGGTGGCTGAACAGCCGCGTGCCGTCGATGCCCTCCCACCAGAACGTGTGGTGCGGGAACTTGTTCTGCGGCGCCCCCCAGGAGAGCTTCTGGGTGACGAACCACCGGTAGCCGGCCAGCTTGGCGATCTGCGGCAGCGCCGCCGTGTAGCCGAACGAGTCCGGGAGCCAGACCTCCTCCGGGTCCACGCCGAAGCGCTCGGCGAAGTACCGCTTGCCGTGGAGGAACTGCCGCACCAGGGCCTCGCCGCCGGGCATGTTGGTGTCCGACTCGACCCACATGCCGCCCGCAGGGATCCACGCGCCGCGGTCGACGGCCTTCGTGATCGACGCGAAGAGGTCGGGCTGCGACTCCTCGATCCACGCGTACTGCTGCGCCTGCGAGCAGGCGAACCGCAGCTCGGGGTAGTCGTCCATGAGCGCGATGACGTTCGAGAACGTGCGGGTGCACTTGCGCACGGTCTCGCGCGTCGGCCACAGCCACGCGGAGTCGATGTGCGCGTGCCCGACGGCGGCCACGCGGTGCGCGCTCGCCTCGGCGGGCTGGGCCAGGACCTCCGCGAGCTCGGCGCGCGCCGCCGCCGCGGTCCCGGCGACGTCGTCGAGGTCGAGGGCATCCAGCGCGCCGGCGAGCGAGGCGAGGATCCTGCCCCGGCGCGGCCGGTCGGCGGGCAGTCGCTCCGCCCAGCCGAGCAGCACGTCGAGGTCGTACGCGAGAGCCTCGACCGCCGGGTCGACCAGCGCGACGTCGGCCCGCTTCAGCCGGTACAGCGGCGGCCCGTCGGGCGCGATCCCGTCACCCAGGTGCGTCGGGCGGAACGCCGCCGCCGCGACGTCGGGGTTGGCCGCGGCCTCGACGAAGAGGTCGACGGACGAGCCGGTGACCGCCACGGCCTTGTTCCGCGGGTGGATGCCCTTGAGGATCTGCCCGTCGGTGTCGAAGACGAGCCCCTCGCACTGGAACCCGGGGCCCGCGTCGGCGTCGAAGCCGATGTCGAGCATCGCCGCCGTGCGCAGCGCCCCGCCCCCGGCGCCCGTCCGGCCTGCCCAGGCCGCGGGTACGTCGCCGCTCACCCGGAACCACGTCGTCGTCCAGGCCGGGCCCCACGGGTCGCCGACCCGCACGGCCGTGAACGGACCGTCGGTGGCGCGGTCGAAGGGCTCGGGCTCGCCGGCCAGCGCCCGGGCCGTGACGGCGAGCGGCGCGGTGGCCACCTCCGCCGCGGGCCAGACGCGCTCGGTGAGGACGCGGCGCGTGCGGTCGACGACGCGCTGAGGATCGAGGTGCATCGGTCAGGACTCCTTGAAGTCGACCTTGACGAGCATCTGCTGCCCGGTCGAGGACGCGTAGTACGTGTAGTAGCGGGTCAGTCCGTGGTGGGTCGTGTACTCGGGGTGGGCGAAGGCGGCGTAGTCGAGGCCGTCCGTGGACTGGGTGGTGAACAGCGTCTGCTGCGAGCTCCAGGGGCCCCAGGGGTGCGGGGCGGTCTGGTAGTAGACGTTCTTGTCGAGGAACGGCGACGGCATGAACGTGTTCGTGTAGCCGTGCGTCGTGGGGTCGTACTGGACGGTCTCGCCGGCGGCGCCGCCCTTCATGACGGCGACCGCGGCGCTCGGGTCGTGCGACCACTGCGCACGGCCGCGGGCGTCGTCGCCGGTGTAGTAGGTCCAGGCGTCGTGGTCCTGGACGTCGCCGAGGCGGACCCGCGCCACGGCGCAGTCGTTCGCGCTCGTGCAGCTCCCGTAGGCGTACAGCTCCTGCCCGACGACGACGGCGCCGCCGTTCCCCCAGTTCTCCGCCGGGGCGAACAGGAGGGTCGGGTCGTGGCCCTCGGGCGACGTCAGCGCGGGGTCCTGGTGCTCGACCTTCAGGCGGGTGATCGCGTGGGTCCGCATGTCGACCGAGACGATGCCGGAGCCGAGGGCCTGGCCGACGAACCCAGAGGCGCACGGGCCGGTGTCGAGGCCGCCGCGGCACAGCTTGCCGTAGAAGACGAGGATCCGGTGGTGGCTGGGGTCGGCGACCGCGGCGCCGGGCCAGAACGCGAACTGCGTCCCGCAGTTCACGTCCGTGGAGCCCGTGCAGTCGTCCGACGCATGCTCCTCCTGAAACGCGGTCTCGGCCGCGGAATAGGGCACGAACTCGGTGGGCGTCGTCGTCTCGGTGCGGTCGAAGACGGTGGTGGAGCGCAGTGTGATGCCGTCCGAGGCGTCGAGGTCGCTCGTCGACGCCGACGTGCTCGAGAGAAAGCCCTCGGGGTCCTGGAGCATCGTGTCGTCGAAGAACCAGTACGACCGGCCCTGGTAGAGCACGCTCTGCCCGTTGTCCCGGCCGACCACGTGCGCGTTCTGGTCCACAGGCCCGAGGACCGTGTAGTCCTTCACCGTCAGCCCTCCGGCCGACGGCGCGGGGCCGGCTCCGTCACCCTGGGCGGGACCGGCGGCCGAAGCCCCGCCGGCCCCCGCGGCGACGGCCAGCACCGCCGCCAGGGACAGTCCTGCGGCCGAGCGTCGAAGCAGTTTCATCCGTCTCACTCCTCGTCGAGCCATCACGCTTCCTCGCGTGCTGCGCGACCAGTAGACAACGTTGACGCATCGATGTCAACGTTGTCGTAGAGACGAGCTCGAAGTCCCCCGACCACCCTCGCGAGGGCATGCGAGCACGCCCGGCGCGCGGGCGGCGGGTCGGGCGGGGTGGGTCGGGCGAGGGGGGCGTCGGGTCCGGCGGGCTCAGCCCGGCCGGCGCGCGCTGGGCGCGTCGAGCAGCCCGCGCTGGTGCGCCACCGACACCGCCTCCGCGCGGGTGGCCGCGCCGAGCTTCGCGAGCACGTTCGACACGTGCACGCTCACGGTCTTGCCCGAGATGAACAACCGCTCGCCGATCTGCCGGTTCGACAGCCCCTGGGCGACCAGGGCCATGACCTCCGCCTCCCGGTCGGTGAGCGTGTCGGTCGACGGCGGCCGGACGCCGCCCACGTCCAGGCGCGCCCGACGGGCGAGGGCGCGGCACGCGTCGGCGAGCGGACGGGCGCCCATCGCGTCGGCGTCCGCCAACGCGGTCGCAAGCTGCTTGCCGCCGGCGTCCCGGTCCCCCGCCGCCACGAGCGCCTCGGCCCAGCGCCACCGGGACCGGGCGACCTCGTAGCGGTAGCCGAAGTCGAACTCGTGCGCCGCCGCGGCCCAGAGCTCGGGGTCGTTCGCGCCCCCACCGCCCGCGGCCTGCAGCCGCGAGTGCTCCGCGTGGACCCGCGCGAGCCAGCCGCGGCCCTCCGGCCCGAGGACCCCGCCGCGCGGGCGCCCCCGCTCGGCCGTGCGGACCGCGGCGTCGAGGAACTCGTCCCCGTGCGCGACGAGCGGCGCGACGTCGCGCCCCAGGAGCGCGTCCCGCTCGGCCTGGTCGGCGAGCGCCGACAGCGCGAGCGCGGAGAGCCAGATCCGGCCGAGGAACGAGTCGGACCACTCGCGACCGAGGAAGACGATGACCTCCTCGGCGAGCGCGACCGCCTCCTCGTCGTCGCCCCGCCAGACGAGCGCGTCGACGGTGCAGCCCCCCGCGACGAGCGCGATCTGCCCGTCCACGGTCCACGCCGGACGCAGGGCGCGCCCCCGTTCGACGGCGTCCGCGTCGCCACGCGCGACGGCCGGGTAGAGCTGCAGCGCCTGGTACCCCGCGGCCCAGCTCTCAGGGACGGGCCCGGGGTCCGCCGCCGCGAGCTCGCCCCTCAGGTAAGCGCCGAGGAGGACGAACATGCGGATCGTCATCCCGTAGACGCTCCAGGTCATGCCGGTGTCCTGGGCGTATTGCGAGGCCTCGTCCGCGAGCCGCGCCGCCTCGTCGAGGTCGCCCGCGTAGTACCGGTTCGCCACGAGGTTCGACATGCACCGGAGCTCGGTCTCGAGGTCGCCCGCGGCGTGCGCGCGCTCCTTGGCCTCGACGAGGAGCTCCGCGGAGCGCTCGGCGTCGTCGACCTCGAGCACGGCCAGGGTGCCGAGCGCGTCCGCCTCGACGTCGGGCGCGTCGACGGCCTGTGCGTCGGCGACGGCGCGGACGGCGTCCTGGCGGGCGACGTCGTCGAGGTCGAGGTTGAGCGCGGCGCGCGCGTGCATCGCGAGGGTCCAGGCGCGGTCGCGCGACGGCGGGTCGACGGGCAGGATCTCGAGCGCGGCCGCGGTGCGGTCGAGCATCTCGTCGAGCTCGTCGGCAGCGAGCAGGTAGCTGGCGAGGACGTGCTGGAGCGAGGCGTGGCGGAGCGGGTCGCCGACGTGAGCGTCGACGACGGCTCGGGCGAGGTGGACGGCCCGCTCGGGAGCGCCCGACCACGAGGCGGCAGAGGCAGCCGCGAGCGCGACCTCGTCGTGCGTCTCGCCGAGGAGGTCGGCGGCCTCGGGTACGGCGTCCCACAGCGCGAGCACCTGCTCGAGGTGGCGCCGTTTCTCCGCGGGCGCGAGGACGCGCGCGGCCTGCCGGGCCGCGTCCCGGCTGGCGACGAGCGTCGTCGGCAGGTCGTGGGCACGGAACGCGTGGAAGGCGCGGACCGCGGCCGAGCCGAGGGTCGGGTCGGCGAGGAGCGCGTCGAGGTAGGCGCGGTGGACGGCCACCTGGTCGCCCGGCAGCAGGTCCCCGTAGACGGCCTCGGCGAGGAGGGCATGGCGGAACACGATGCGGTCGCCCTCGGGGTGCAGGACCTGCTGCGCGACGGCCTCCCGCAGCGCGGCGTCGGTCTCGGCTCCCCGGGTCGGGCCGCCGTCGAGCACGGGACCCGCGGCGACGGCGCGCAGCAGAGGCTCGGAGACCTGGCGGCCGGCCGCCGACGCGACGCGCACGAGCCGCTGCACGTCCGGCGCGAGGCGCTCGAGCCGGGCGTGGAGCACGTCGGCGAGCGTCCAGGGAAGCTCCCCGGGCCGGACCCTCGACTCGACGAGCTCCTCCGCGAAGTAGGCGTTGCCCTCGGAGCGGCGGCTCACCGACTCGAGGGTGGCCGCGTCGAGCGGGCTCCCGGCGATCGCCGTCGTGAACTCGCGCAGCTCGTCGCGCGTGAAGGGCTCGAGCTCGATCCGCTCGACGCGCGGGTGGCGGCCCAGCTCGGCGAGCACAGGACGCAGGGGGTGGCGGCGGTGGAGGTCGTCGGCGCGGTACGACGCGATGACCACGAGGTTCTCGTCACGCAGCCGGGCGACGAGGTAGCGCAGGACGTCGAGCGTCGAGGCATCCGCCCAGTGGATGTCCTCGATCACGAGCACGAGCGGCGACGACGGCGCCCCGGCACCTCCGAGCACGGCGGCCAGGCCGTCGAGGAGCTGCAGGCGGCCGGCGGGCTCGGAGGTGGGAGTCGCTCCCGGGTCGGCGTCGAGGAGGCGCGCCAGCGCGGGACGCTGGGCGGCGACGTCGTCGACGATCGAGCAACGACGCCGCAGGTCGGTGAGCGCCTCGACGAACGGGAGGAACGGAAGCCCGACGGAGCCCAGGTCCACGCAGTGGCTGACGACGACCGACGCGCCGGCGTCCTGGGCGAGCTCGGCCGCGCGGGCGAGCAGCCGGGTCTTGCCGACGCCGGCGTCGCCTCCGACGAGGACGAGCGCCGGCTCGCCCTCGGCGGCGCGCCGGACCGCGCCGGTGAGGAGCTCCAGCTCGGCGGACCGCGCGACGAAGTGCGCGGACGCAGGTGCGGGCATGTCCCCCAGTGTGGCAGCGCCGTCCGACGCGGTCACCGGGAAAGCCCCGGCGGCCTGCGCCGGCACGGTCACGGCCGGGTGGTCTCGCCGCGGTGGGAGTGGCGGCGCAGCCAGTGCAGCAGCGTGCCGTGGTTCTCGTTCGCGTGCCGGAACGACGACGCCGCGCGCTCCTGCAGGTAGGCGACCTGCGCGTCCGCGGCGGGTCCGAACTGCTCGATCATGATGTCCCCTTCGGTCGGTGGCGAGGCCCTCGTGCCCCTCGCGTCGACGTTCACGTTCGTCGTAAGACGGCCCGCCCGGCATCGGGCGGTCGCCCAGTCCTGCGGCCCGGGGGTACCTCAGAAGCCCCTGAGGCGGCCGGGAGCGGTCTGAGGTGGCCCCGACCAGCGCATTCAGGGGATGCCGATACCCGGGGTACCATGTATCACGAGCCCGCGTCGGAGCGGGCGTTCCCATGCAGCGGACGACGAGGTACAACGCATGACTGCACCGGCCACCACCCCCGCGGGCCGACCCGCCACCCACCTGGACCTGAGCGACTCTCCCCTGCGGATCGCGCGCTCGGTCACCGCCCTCTACGACGCGCGGGTGCGCGACCACGCCGACCAGCTGGCCTACCGCTCACCCGACGGCCACGGCGGCTGGGTGGACCACACGTGGCGCGACGTCGACGCGCGGGTCCGTCCGCTCACGGCCGCGTTCGTCGAGCACGGCATCGCGCGGGGCGACCGGATCGCCCTCATGGCGGGCACGAGCTACGACTGGATCGTCGTCGACCAGGCGATCCAGCAGGCGGGCGCCGCGACCACGTCGATCTACCCCATCGCCACGCCCGACGTGCTCGAGTGGATCCTGTCGGACTCGGGGTCGCGGATCGTCGTCGTCGAGAACGCGGAGCTCCTGGAGCAGGTGCGCGCGGTGCGGGACAAGGCCCCCGCGCTCGAGCTCGTCGTCGTGGTCGACGCCTCCGGCGCCACGCTCGAGGACGGCGAGCGCTCGCTCGAGGACCTCGTCGAGTCGGGTCGCGCGTACGACGTCGCCCACCCCACCGCCGCCGACGACGCGCACGCCGACCTCGGCCCCGACGACCTCGCGACCCTCATCTACACGTCGGGGACGACCGGGCTCCCGAAGGGCGTCCGGCTCACGCACTACAACTGGACCGGTGAGGCCGCGGGCATCGACGCGCTCGGCATCCTGTCCGACGAGCACACGCAGCTGCTCTGGCT
The DNA here is from genome assembly GCF_049844995.1 of Luteimicrobium sp. DT211. NCBI lineage: Bacteria > Bacillati > Actinomycetota > Actinomycetes > Micrococcales > Luteimicrobium > Luteimicrobium sp. DT211. The sequence goes on from NZ_JBNCMC010000001.1 coordinate 85,738, forward strand.
CCCGCTCGCGCACGTGTTCGCGAAGACGTTCGTCGTGGCGCAGCTCCTCATCGGCTACCCGACGGCCGTCGACGGCTCGATCCCGAACCTCGTCGGGAACCTCGAGACCGCCCGGCCCGTCTTCATGGCCGCCGCTCCCCGCATCTTCGAGAAGGTCCACGCCGGCATCACCGCGCAGGTCGAGGCCAAGGGCGGGATCACGCTCGCACTGTTCCGGTGGGCCGTGCGCACCGGCGAGCAGAAGGTCCGCGCACAGCAGTCCGGCACGACGGCGTCCTGGTGGGTGCGCGCGCAGGCCGCGCTGGGCAGTGCGCTCGTCTTCTCGAAGGTCCGCAAGCGGTTCGGCGGGCAGCTCCAGTACTTCATCTCCGGCTCGGCGCCGCTGTCGCGCGAGATCCTCGAGTTCTTCGAGGCCGCCGGCCTGCCGATCCTCGAGGGCTACGGCCTCACGGAGACGTCCGCCGCGATCACCGTGAACCTCCCGGGCGACTCGCGGTTCGGGACCGTCGGCCCCGTGCTGCCCGGCCACGAGATCAAGCTCGCGTCCGACGGCGAGATCCTCGCGCGGGGCCCCGCCGTCACGCCGGGGTACTTCAACAACCCCGACGCGACCGCCGAGGCCATCGAGGACGGCTGGTTCCACACCGGCGACATCGGCGAGATCGCCGAGGGCCGCTACCTCAAGATCGTCGACCGCAAGAAGGACCTCTTCAAGACGTCCAACGGCAAGTACGTCGCGCCGGGGCTCGTCGAGGTGACGCTGTCGTCGAGCTGCCCGCTCATCGGCCAGGCCGTCGTCGTCGGGGCCGGGAGGTCGTACTGCGTCGCCCTCGTGAGCGTCGACTCCGAAGAGCTCGTCGGCTGGGCCAAGGCGCACGGCCTCACCGGGACCTACGAGGAGCTCATCGCGACGCCGGAGGTCCGCGCGGAGGTGCAGGCCGCCGTCGACCGGACCAACGCCGGGTTCGCACGGTGGGAGCAGATCAAGAAGTTCGCGATCCTCCCGAACGAGATCACCGTCGAGTCCAACGAGCTCACCCCGTCGCTCAAGCTGCGCCGCAAGCCCGTGATCGAGAAGAACGCGGACCTGATCGAGTCGCTCTACGCCTGAGCCCCCGGGTCGGCCGCCGCGGCGATCGGCGGAAGTCCAGGAAGCCCGGGCGGAAGGGGTGCGTCGAGCAGAGCCCGCAACGCCTCGATCACGGCGAGCACGTCGTCGTGCACCTGGCGCGAGAACGCGGCCTCGTCCAGGAGCGCTCGGGGTGCGATGCGAAGCGTCGCTCCTGCTCCGCGGCCGCCGGGCGCCACGCCTGCCGTGGCGTCACCGTCCCGGGCTGCGGGATCGAGCTCGATGCTCAGCCAGATGCGCGGAACGCCCAGGGCGGTGAACCATGCCATCCACTGCGGGTCCGTGCGGATCGCGTCCGAGTAGAGGTCGACCAGCCCGGCGTACAGGCGCGCCGGTTCGTCCTCGACGGGGCCGCAGTCCAGCTCGAGGTAGAGCGCGCCGTCGGCGAGAGGCGTCACGGCGATCGGGCCGGATCGCAGCCCCCCGCCGGGGGCGACGGCCGGGGCAGCGGTGCCCGCGTCGTCGTCGTCAGGGCCCGCGAGCAGTCGGTCGTCCCGCACGTCGAACGCGACCCGCGAGGCGCCGACCTCCATAGCGTCACCGAAGCCACGGATCTGCATGCCACCGGAGACCAACTCGAGCTGGTCGGGCCCCCGCCATCGCAACGACGCCAGCGTTCGTGCCAACCGGCGGGCAGTGGTCGGGCCCCGGGCCGGTGCGGAGACCCGGACCCGCTCGCCCTCGTCGACCTCCGCGACCACCCGCGCGAAGCCGTCGTCAGCGAGCCAGCCGGACAGTCTCGCCCGTCGACGTCGGCCGGGCGCCCATTTCCACGGAGAGCTGCGGCGGTACACGAAGTCGTAGTCCGCTGCCAGGTCCGTCGCCCGCGAGACGAGGTCACGAGCCTCCGGGCCACAGGCGGTCCCGGCCGCCTCCACGAGGGTCCGGGCGACGCTCGCTCGCTGGGCAGGCTTCGGCAGTGCCGCGAAACCACGGGGCAGAAGCACCCTGACCCTTGCTTCGTGCCGATCACGGGTGCCGCACTGCACGGTCACGTCGGGGCCGGGCGAACGACCAGGGACCACGAGCACGACGTTGAGCGGGAGCTCGCCGAGCGCCTTCAGCTCGGCGCCCACGGCCGCCACGACGGTACGGCCGACTCGAAGGAAGGCGTCGGTACTCGCATCGGTCCTGCCCCAGCCGCGGTACCCGCCGCTCCACAGGCCGGTCTCGGGTCCACCGTCTGGATAGATGACCAGATCCCTCGGCAACCGTCTCGCTCCTTCCTGCGGCACTGGCCCATCCAAGATCGCGAGCCCTGATGCTCAACGGAGATACCGGTGCGGGGAGCCGGTCAGGCCCGTCGCGTCGCGACCGAGCCCGTCGAGGCTCGACCACAGACTCCCGCCGAAGGCCGGACATGCACAGCGTAGGTGCGTGCCCGCCCCGCGCGTCGGCGGCGTGGGGCACGCTGGGGCCATGACGACGACACCCGCGGCCGTGGACGACGGCGCACCCCCGACGCCCCGCCCTGCCGGCGCCCGGTGCTTCGGCGACGGCGACCCGCTCTACGAGCGCTACCACGACACCGAGTGGGGAGAGCCGGTGCACGGCGAGGCGGCGCTGCTGGAGCGGCTCGCGCTCGAGGGCTTCCAGTCCGGCCTCTCGTGGTTGACCGTGCTGCGCAAGCGCGAGGCGTTCCGGTCGGCGTTCGCCGGGTTCGACGCCGAGACCGTCGCAGCGTTCGGCCCGGACGACGTCGAGCGCCTGCTCCAGGACGCGTCGATCATCCGCAACCGGCAGAAGATCGAGGCCACGATCACCAACGCCCGCGCGCTCGTCGCCCTGCATGATGCCGGCGGCTCGCTCGACGAGCTCGTGTGGTCGTTCGCGCCCGAGCCCCGCCCGGAGCGCGCGACCAGCTTCGCCGACGTGCCCGGCAAGACCGCCGAGTCGCTCGCGCTGTCGAAGGCGCTCAAGAAGGCCGGGTTCGTGTTCGTCGGACCGACCACCGCCTACGCGATGATGCAGGCCTGCGGGCTCGTCGACGACCACCTCGCGACGTGCCCCGTCGTCCTCGCTCGCACAGCCGAGGCCGGCGCCGTTGACCGGGCGCTTGAGGAGGTCGCAGTCCCCGACGGGCGAACACCCCAAGGACTGCCGTGCTGAACTCGGCGCGCTCGCAGCGCATCGACCTCGAGCGTGAACGGCTCGACCTTGAAAGGCAGCAGCGACAAGGATGATGCGGCTCTCGTGGCAGCAGACATGAGTCCGCCCCGCCATCTAAGAAATTCGTGGTGGCGGGGCAGCCTCGTGTTCACGCGGCAGTGAGCGGTACGTACCCGTTCTCATCGGCGTCGAAGATCCATCGCGCCTCTGCATCTTGCGCGATGGCCCAAGCGACGACCTCGTCACGCGTCCCGTTGACGTCACGGGACTCCTGGCCCCGCTGCCAGGTCGCGGTCCAGAGGTCCTCGTCAAGCTCTATCCAGTTGACGAAGACAGCGGCCTGCGCGTCAGTCACTCGAGTAGCCCGTCGCGCGAGGCTCCGACGGGAGCGATTTCTGGAAGTAGTACGCACCCGACGACTGCCGGTGACCCTTATACGACTTCGCCCACATATACCAGCGTCCCGGATAAGCCGACGAGATGTCTCGCCAGGAGGCCTCATGGACGATCGTGATCCACTGCGTCGTCTTCTCGTAGGTCGTAGCGCCCGGCGAGGGCCATTTGGACGAAATGTCAGCCGACCTCGTGCCGAACACCTTCGGCCCGAACGCGTGGCGAGGCGATTCCTTGTTGCCGCCAGGGTGCGCCGACGAGACGTAGAACCTCTCACCCTCGAGGACGGACTGGCTGGTGCCGCGGGTCGCCTTGAACCAAAACGGGTACGACGTAGTCTTTGCCCCCGAGGCGGTGACCTTGAAGTACATTTGGCCGGAACCAAGGCCCGTCTTGCCATACCCGTAAGCAACGGCACCCGAGTAGGTCGTATGGGCCGTGTCGATCAGCGTCCAACAACCGGAGATGTCGCAGGTCGTACCGGTCGACAGCGGCTTGACCGTCTCCTCCGACGCTTCCGCCTTGCTGATCTTCCCCTCGGCAAGGAGGCTCGAGAGCGCCTCCTTCTCGATGGAGACCGCCTCCGCCGGCGTAGTTTCAGGGCAGGTCCAGGCTCCCACGCGCTCTGCAATGTCGAGGTCGCATTGGTCGCTCTGGCCGGCCTGGCCGCCGTCACCAGGCGCCGCGATGTCCGCGTCGAGGAAGTCGGATGTCGCGAGGGTCGGCTCGTCGCTCGGTGTCACAGCGTCGTCGGCGTGGGCACTCGGTGCGATGAACGCCGCGGCCGCGAGGATGGCCGCCGCGGGAACCGCGAGCAATCTTCTACTCGCACAATCTCCCCTGTCTCTTGACTAATCCGGATTCCTTCCTTGGAAGTCCAACGTGGACCGTAGCAGCGTTGCTTGCGTCACGCCACAGGCGTGGACTGCCCAAAGCGAAAGCTACGGGACACCAGGGGAAGCGTCCGGCCCGCCTGATCCCTAGGGGCTCGCCTCAGGTGTCCGCGCGTGCGACGGCGACGTCGCCGAGCCGGATCTCGACGCTCGCCACGTCCGCGGCCGCGAGCGACGTCGAGGCGTGCAGGCCGCTGGCGCCGATCCCCGTCGCCGCCCACGTGCCGACGGTGGTCGCGTGGCCGGCCCGGTCCACGAGCACCAGCGCGTACGTCGTGCCGCCCGCCGTGCCCCCGTACGGGCCGCCGCTCGCGGGCGCGGAGCCGGCGTCGCTCGGGTACCGGCACGACCACGACACCCGCGTGCCCCACGTCGCCGGGTCGAGGCTGAGCCTCGCCGTCACGCCCGAGCCCGCGACCGGCGCGAGGTCCACGGTGGTCGCGGTTGCGCTCACCGACGTGCCGCCGTCGGGCGCGAGCGCCGACGACACCACCCAGCCGGTCCCGCCGCCCACCACGAGCAGGCCCGCGGCCACCGCGGCCGCGGTCCAGCGGCGCCGCACCTGCCCCCGGCGCAGCCGCGCGGCCACCGCGCCCAGGTCCACGACGTCCGCCGACGCCGCAGCACCCTCCTGCGACCCGCCGCGTGCGTCCGGCTCAACGAGGCCGGGCACCTCCTCGGCGGGGACGAGCCCGAGCAGCGCCGGCATCCCGGCGAGGTCGGCGACGTCCTCGCGGCACCGGTCGCACACGGCGACGTGCCGCTCGTAGGCGCGGCGATCCTCGGCGTCGAGCGCCCCCAGCACGTAGGCGGCATCCCACTCGGCGACGCGCTCGTGCTCGGCGGCGACGTCGTCGGGCGTGCGGGCCTCGGTCATGACGTGACCCCTCTCTCCTGGAGCGCGAGCCGCAGGGCCCGCAGCCCGTAGTGCAGCCGCGACTTCACGGTCCCGGCCGGGATCCCGTGCTCGGCGGCGAGCTCGGCCACGCTGCGTCCGCCGTAGTACGCCCCGACGACGACGGCCCGGTGCTCGGGCGAGAGCGTCGCCAGGGCGTCGCCGACGAGCCAGGCGTCGAGCACGCCCTGCGTGTCGTCCCGGGCGGTCGGCGCGCGGTCGAGGCGTTCGAGCACGCCCGGCTCGCCGACCGCGGACTCGTGCCGGTGCCGGGCGCTGCGCCGGTCGTCGACGACGAGGTGCCGGGCGACGGTGAACAGCCAGGCGCGCACCTGGTCGTCCCCGCGGGCCAGCACCTCCGGGTGCCGCCACGCCCGCACGAGGGTCTCCTGCACGACGTCCTGCGCGAGCCCTTCGTCGCCCGTGAGCCGGAGCGCGAAGCGGTACAGCGCCCCCGCGTGGGCGTCGTGCAGGGCACGCAGCCGCGTGTCGGGGGCGGCGGTCACGACGCGCTCACGAGGTGCAGGTCGAGCTCGATCGCGCCGTGGTCGTCGACGGTGACGAACGGCAGCCGCGGCGCGCTGACCCCGAAGTCCGCCCAGGTGACGGGCAGGCTCGCGACGATCTGCGCGCCCGCCGCACCCGTGGCCACCTGCGCGGGGATACTCACGTCCCGGGTCACGCCGTGCACCGTCAGCCGCCCGGGCAGGCTCACCGATCCGGACGACGCCGGGACCGCGCCCGTCAGGGTGAAGGTCGCCGTCGGGAAGCGCGACGTCTCGAGCGCCGTCGACCGGAAGTAGGAGTCGCGCGGCGGCTCGTCGGTGTGGACGGACGCGACCTGCACCGTGACCGTCCCGGCAGTCACGCGACCGTCCGACGCCGTGACCGTCCCCGACACCTGGTCCGTCCGGCCCGTGACGGTCGCGTCGTGCCCCTGCAGCACCTCGTGGACGCGGTAGCCCGCGAACGAACCCGTCCCGACGGTCCAGCGCCCGTCCGCGAGCGCCCCGGGCGTGCCCACCGCCGTGCTCCCGGCGCTCAGGCTGGGAACAGGGTCGGCGTGCCGGTTCACCAGGCCCGCGTACACCGCGGGCCCCACGAGCGCGGCCGCCACCAGGACGACGACGACGCCGGCGCCCCAGACGACGAGCGTGCGCCGTCGGTGCCTGCGCCGCGGGCGCGCAGCCGGTGCTGCCATGGTCGGACCACCCGTCCAGTCTCGCGCCGGCCCGGACGGGCCGACACCCCTACGACGAGACGGGGGCCGGGAAGGTTCAGCGGCGCGTCAGCCGACGGCGCCCAGCAACGCCCGGCGCAGCGCCTCCCCGTCGGGCCCGCGCACCACGGGGACGGTCCGCGCGTCGCCGGCGTCCTCGCCCGGGACGGGGCTCCCCGCGACGGGGGCGGGGACGTGCCGACCGGTGTGCGCGGCGTGGCTCCACGGCTCCGGGCCGCGCGGCGGCGGAAGCGGGACGGGCAGGCCGTGCGAGAGGACCTGCTGGGTGGGGGTGAGCTGGCGGATCGCGACGGCCGCCACCTGTGCGGGGTGCTCGTGCGCGGCGCGGTCGTAGATCGCCGGGTCGTGCTGGCCGTCGTCGCCCACGAGCAGCCACCGGATCTCCGGCAGCTCCGCGAACAGCCGCTCGAGCTGGCCCTGCTTGTGCGCGACGCCGCTGCGGAACCAGCCGGTGTGGGTGGGTCCCCAGTCGGTGAGCAGGATCGGGCCGGGCGGGAAGCCGTTCACGTCGAGGAACCGCCGCAGCGTCGCCGCGGTGTTCCAGGCGCCCGTGGACAGGTAGACGAAGGGCGCGTCCGGGTATCGGGACTGCAGCCGGGCGTACAGGTCGGCCATGCCGGGCACCGCGCGTCGGGCCCGGGGGTGGAGGACGAACGTGTTCCAGAACGCGATCAGCGGCCGCGGCAGGCGGGTGTCGACGACGGTGTCGTCGATGTCGCTCACGACGCCGAACGTGGCACCGGGCCCGACGACGTACAGGGGGCAGGAGGCGACCCGCCCGTCCTCCGTCGTCACGGAGGCGGCGTGCCAGCCCGGTGCGAGGGGGGCCGGGAGGTCGAGGCGCGTGTCGATGTAGCCGGCGCGGTCGGCGACGAGGACGGCGTGCGCTCCCCCGACCGCGACCCGCAGCACCTCGCCGGGCGCCGGGACGGACAGGTAGCTGCGCCAGCCGCGCCGGTCGTGCGCCGGCGTCGGGTGGGGGTCCGGCGGCGCGAGGACCGCCCGCGCGAGCACGCGCACCCAGGTCTCGCACCCGTACCCGGTGTACGCCTCGACGTGCCGTGTCCAGCCCTTGCGTCGACAGAGCCGGCCTCCGAGCGCCTCGAAGAACCGATCCTCGACGCGGGCCGCGATGTGCGGTCGCGTCGACGCCGGAGCGTTGACGGGGTCGGGCTGGGGCACGAGCGGCTCCTCGGGGGCGTCCTCGGGGTGTCAGCACCCACCCTTGCACACGCGCGCCCCCGCAAGTTGTCAGAACCTGGTGAGGCTCGAGCCTCACGACCTTCTGACAACTCACCGGTTCGCCAGGCGTGTCAGAACCTGGTGAGGCTCGAGCCTCACGACCTTCTGACAGGTCGCGGCGTCAGGGGGCGAGGGGCCGCGCGTCCTCGGCGTGCTGCCGCGTGAGCTCGACGTACGTGGCCGCGTTGTCGCGGACGTGCTGCCGCTCGGCCTCGGTGAGCTCGCGCCGTACCTTGCCCGGCACGCCGACGACGAGCGACCCGGGCGGGATCTGTGCGCCCTCCGGGACGAGCGCGTTCGCGCCGATCAGGCTCCCGGCTCCGACGTGCGCGCCGTTGAGGACGGTGGCGCCCATGCCCACGAGGACGTCGTCGTCGATGGTGCAGCCGTGCAGGACGGCGTTGTGCCCGACCGAGACACCCGTCCCGACGGTCACGGGGAACCCGGGGTCCGTGTGCACGACGACGCCGTCCTGGAGGTTCGACCGGTCGCCGACCGTGATGGGCTGCATGTCGCCGCGGAGCACGGCGCCGTAGAACACGCCGACGTGCTCACCGAGCGTCACGGACCCGACGACCGTGGCGCCGTCGGCGACCCAGGCCGTGCCGGCGACGTCGGGCACGCGCTCGCCCAGGCGGAGGATCATCAGGCCGCGAGCTCCTGGCCGCTCATCGCGTGGATGCTCGTCATCACGCTGTCCGTGAGCTCGCGCCGCGCCTGCGCGGGCCGCTGCGCCGCGGTGAGCTGGTGCGACGGGTCGATGGGACGGCCGAAGTGGATCTCCACCCGGTGCCCGCGCGGGATGCGGACCATCTTCGCGTCGGCGGGCTGGACCTTGTCGGTGTTCACCAGGGCGACGGGGACGATCGGCGCGTGCCCGGAGAGCGCGAGCCACGCCACCCCGGTGTGGCCCTTGTGGAGCTTGCCGTCGCGCGAGCGCGTGCCCTCGGGGTAGATCCCGAACACGTCGCCGCGCTGCAGGACGACGAGCGCATCCTCGAGCGAGCGGATCCCGGCGCGGGGGTCGTCGCGCTCGACGGGGATGTGGCCCATGGTCGTGAAGAACCAGCGGGACATCCTGCCCTTGAGCCCGCGCCCGGTGAAGTACTCGGCCTTGGCCATGAACGTCACGTGCCGCGGCGCGACCAGCGGGATGAGGAGGGAGTCGACGAACGACAGGTGGTTGCTCGCGAGGATCACCGGCCCGGTGCGGGGGATGTTGTTCCGCCCGGTGACCTTGGGTCGCAGGCACACGAAGGCGACCAGCGACAGCGCGAGCCGCAGTACCCGATACGTCATCGCACCATTGTGCAGGCGGACGCGCGGAACGGCTCCGGTGGCGTACAGGTGGCCGGAATCCTTCTGTACGACTTCCGGCGGGCGTCGGCCGAGTGACGACGTGGCGCGATCCTTGCGTTCGGTGTCGTGCGCGCCCCTCGCGCCGCGACCCCGGGCACGTCAGGCTGGGCGCATGACGACCCACCCCGCACCGTCCGGCACGCCCCTCCACGCGACCCTCGTCGGCGGCCCGACGGCGCTCCTCGAGTACGCGGGCCTGCGCATCCTCGTGGACCCCACGTTCGACGAGCCGCGCAGCTACGAGGGCGGCATCACCCTCACCAGGACCGCCCCGCCGGCCGTCCCGGCCGGCGACGTCCTGCCCGCCGACCTCGTCCTCGTCTCCCACGACCAGCACCCCGACAACCTTGACGCGTCAGGGCGCGCGCTCGTCGAGCAGCTCCTCGCCGACGGCGTCCCCGTGCTCTCGACGCCGGCCGCAGCGGGCCGGATCCCCCGCGTGACGGGCCTCGAGCCGTGGGCCTCGATCGACCTCGACGGCGAGCCCGCCGTCACCGTGACGGCGGTCCCCGCGCTCCACGGCCCGGAGGGTGCTGACGCGCCGACCCTCAGCGGGCCCGTCACGGGCTTCGTGCTCGAGGCGCCGGGCGAGCCCACCGTCTACGTCTCGGGCGACAACGCGTCGGTCGCTCTCGTCGGCGAGATCGCCGCGCGGTTCCCCGCGATCGCCGTCGCGGTCCTCAACACGGGCGCCGCCGACGTCGGCCGCTTCCCCGGGCACACCGTGACCCTCCGCGGCACGGACGCCGCCGAGGCTGCACGACTGCTCGGCGACGCCGTCGTCGTGCCGGTGCACGCCGACTCGTGGGCGCACTTCACCGAGTCGGTCGACGCGGTGCGCACCGCCTTCGCCGACGCCGGGCTGGACGCCCGGCTCCGGGTGCTGGAGCCGGGCGTCCGACGGGCGCTGTGACGGTCAGGCGACCGGCGCGGCGACCTCCACCCCGTTGACGACGACGTCCCGGAACGTCACGTCGTCGCAGTTGCGGACGACGCTCGGGTTGGTGGCCTTCTCGACCCGGACGTTCCGCAGGGTGATCCCCGTGATGTGGTCGTCGTCGTACCCGACCGCGTAGACCGGGTACTTGGCGGTCCCGACCGTGACGTCCTCGAGCGTGATGTTGCGGACCACCGGCGGGTAGCCGTGCCCGGCGCCCTCCCCGTAGGTGAAGTCCACGAGGAGCACGGAGTCGGCGACGTTCGTCATCGTGACGTTCTTGACGTGCACGTCCTCGATGAACCCGCCACGCAGGGAGTTGGTCTTGAGCCGCACCCCCTGGTTGAGCTCGGTGCTGTCGATCGTGCAGTCGCGCGCGTACAGGTGGCGCACGCCGCCCGTCATCTCGCTGCCGATGGTGATGCCGCCGTGGCCCATGAGGAACTCGCAGTTCTGGATCACGACGTCCTCGGTGGGCACGTTCACGCGACGCCCGTCGGTGTTCTTGCCGGCCTTGACCGCGATGCAGTCGTCGCCGGTGTCGAACGTGCAGCCCTGGATGAGCACCCGGCGGCACGACTCGGGGTCACAGCCGTCGTTGTTGGGGCCGTGGCTGCTGGCGACGACGCCGTCGACGGTGACGTCCGTGCACAGCACCGGGTGGATCTGCCAGTTCGGGGTCCGGTGCAGCGTCACCCCGGACACCAGCACCCGCTCGCACCCGTTGAGCTCGATGAACGACGGGCGGATGTAGCTCCCGTCGCCCATGACCCGCTGCTCGACGGGGACGCCCGCGTCGGCCATCGCCTCGAGCCGGGCGACGGCGTCGTTCGCGGTCGGCATCCCCGGCGTCCAGCCGAACTGCTTCTTGCCGACCCAGGGCCACCAGTGCTCGTTGCTCGCCTGCCCGTCGAGCACCCCGCCCCCGGTGATCGCGACGTCGTGCTTGCCGTACGCGAAGACGAACGGCGAGTAGTTCATGCACTCGATCCCGCCGTCGCGCGTCGGCACCACCGGCAGGTAGGCGGCCGGGTCGGTCGAGAAGAGGATCGTCGCCCCCTCCTCGACGTGCAGCTCGATCCGGCTCTCGAGGTGGATGGCGCCCGTCAGGTAGGTGCCCGGCGGCACCACGACCCGTCCTCCGCTGCGGGCGGCGAGCCACCCGATGGCGTCGCGGAAGGCCTGCGTGGCGTCCGTGGTGCCGTCCCCGACGGCACCGAAGTCCGTCACGGAGACGGTGTGCGCCGGGATGCGCGGGCGCCTGACGGACCGGACGATCCGGTCCGCGCGGTCCCAGGGGTCATCCGCGCGGCCGGTCGCCAGGCCGTCGAGCGCGTCGCCGAACGCCGGCGACCCCGACAGGGCGACGGCCGCCGCTGCGATCCCGCCGATCGCGAGGAACTGGCGCCGGCTCGGTGGGTTGGTCATCTCTCGTCCTCCCTCGGACGTGGTCGGCACGGCCGTCAGCCCTCGACCGTGAAGGTCGCGGTCGACGTCCCGTTGGTGAAGTCGACGGTGAGCGTGTGGCCGCCGGGCTCGAGGGTGTCGAGCAGCGGGCGGCGCAGCGTCACGACGGTCCCGATGTTCGTGTGCGACCGGGGCGTGATCGAGAGCGCTGCGTCGGACCCGGTGACGAGCGCCATGTCCTCCGTCTTCGGCGCGAAGCTGGGGTAGAGCAGCGGGTCGACCGGGTTCCCGTCGATCCGGACCGTCCCGACCCGCGTGTACACGTCCTCGGGCAGCGTGTCCGTGTAGAGGCGGGTGAACGAGCCCTCGCTCACGACGCGGAGCTCGCCGTGCGCGCCGACGCGCGCCCGGTCCCCCGACGTGACGGCGAACGTCCGGCCGCTCCCGACGACGGCGGCCCCGTCGGCGGTCACGCCGTCGACGTCCGCGACGTTCGTCCACGGGTCGCGGACGGGCACGCCGTCGGCGTCGGCGAACGTGACGTCGTCGAACGTGGAGCTGCGTAGCCCGTCGACGAGCGGGATCCCGGTGCCCCGGAAGTGCACGTCGCTGAAGTGCAGGTTGTTCGTGGGCAGGTAGGTGAGCCCGGCGGCGGCCATCTTGGCGTCGTCGTGGATGCCGTCGACGACGATCCCCGCGGTCCGGCTGCCGTCCACCGACACGTGGGACACGTCCCAGTCGTGGTAGGTCGGCCAGCGCACGGCCTGGTAGTCGCCCGGGTAGTGGGTGGTGAAGATGAAGGGCGCGCCGTCCATCTGGTAGCCGACCGTCAGCGGGTCGACCTTCCCGCCCACGAGGTTCGTGAGGTCCTTCATGGCGATGTTCCGGACGGTCACGAAGCGCACGCCGCCGCCCGAGCCCGGCTTGGACTTCGCGCGGATCCCGTCGCTCGTGCCGACGAACACGTTGTTCTCCACGAGCACGTTGTCGATCCACGACGCGGTGCCGCTGCCGAACGCGACGCCGCCGTGCCCGCGCGCCATGTAGTTGTCGAACACCCAGGCGGACCCCGCGACCGCGGCGGCGCCGTCCTGTTCGTACTCCGACGCGTTCCCCGCGTTCATGACGAGGTTGTCGTCGCCGGAGTTCACGACGTTGTTGAGGGCGGTGAAGCCCTTGAAGCGCGCGACGTTGATCGAGTCACCGTTGTTCGAGTTGAACGACTGGATCGTGACGCCGTTGACGACGTAGTCGGTGACGTACTTGAACCCCGTCACCGTGTTCGCTGGGTTCTGCAGCCGCAGCCCGTCGCCGATGTACATGCGGTCGACGTACTCGCCCTCGACGAGGTTGGGGCGCTTCTTGTAGCAGGCGTCGTCCCCCGTTGGCCCGCCGGCCGCCACGCACGCCCGGTAGACCGCCCCGGCGAGCACGCCGTTCGCCGCGACCGTGCGGAACGTGCTCTCCTCCGACTGCGCGAGCCCGAGCCGGCGCGCGTACTCGACGTCGGGGGCGCCGTCGGTGCGGTACTTCCAGCCCTGCCCGTCGATGACGCCGGTGCCGACGATCCGCACGTCGTGCAGACGCTCGGTCTTGGTCCCCTCGACGTTGACGAGGTTGAGGTACTTCTCCGCGTTCACAGTGGTGAACTTCCCGCCCGGCAGGTACCCGGACAGGTCGAGCGACGCCTTGAGCGTGCCGTCGACGCGTAGCGTGACCCCGCTCGCGAGGTACAGCGCGGTGGACCGCAGCGTCGTCCCGCGCGGCACGACGACCTCGGCGGACCGCCCGGTCCGCGTCGCCGCGTACGCCGCGGCGTCGTCGATGGCGCGCTGCAGGGCGGCCGTCTGGACGGGCGCGCCGTCGTCGGCGGACGAGCGCACCGCGGGCACGTCCGCGTAGCCGCGCGCGGTGACGACGAACGTCCGCGGCGCCTGCGCGGGCGTCGCCAGCGTCGTCGTGTAGGACGACCCGAGCGCCATCTGCCGCCCGTTCGCGAGGACACCCCGGACCTCGAACCGATAGTCCCGGCCGCGGTGGAGGTCGTCGAGGACGAGGTTCTGCGGCGCCACGCGCACCGCGTCGGCGTTGGCGCGGTCGGCGTAGAAGACGTCGAACGCCCGCTGCGCGGGGAGCGAGCGGTCGTCGCCCGCGAGCCCGGCGAGGTGGGCCCGCGCGTACGACCCGTCGGCGGCGCGCTCCGACGCGTAGACGGCGTAGTCGACGAAGCGGTCGGCGCCGGCCGGCAGTCCCCACACGAGGGTCGCCCGGACGCGGTTGCCGGGGTTCGCGCTCACGGCGCCCACCGACTGCGCCAGGACCTGGGCCCCGGCCGGGGCGCGGTCCACGTTGACGGGGGCGGTGGCCTGGGGCTCGTCCTTCTGGGCGGCGACGGCGGCCGGGGCCAGCAGCGTGGTCGCCACCAGCGGGGTCGCGACGAGGGCGGCTGCCCACCGTCGTCGTGTGCGTGCGTCTTTCACGTACTCCTCCTCGAGTTCGGTCTCACACACCTGCGGTCGGCGGAGCTACCGGTCGACGGCGACCAGCTCCTCCGCGGTTTCCCCGGCCGCGCCGGGGAGGTCCTCGTCGTCGAGCCGCACGGTCAGCTCGCCGAACGTCGCGCGCCCGTCGCGCGAGGCCCCCCAGGGAGCCGCGGCGAACAGACCGACACGCGTGCCGGTCCAGTGGCCAGGGCTCAGCGCCGCGGGCTCAGCCGGGCCGGTCCAGGCGACGCCGTCCACCGACCAGGCCGGTTCCGCCGACGTCGTCCCGTCCACCCGCACCCGCAGGCGCAGCTCGCCCTCGACCGGCTCGCCGACGACGACGGGCTGCTCGGAGGCGCCCGCGTCACCGGACGTGCGGATCACGGGCAGGAGCCGGCCGTTCGTCCGCTCGACACCCACCCACACGTACCGCCGCCCCAGAAGCACGAGCCCGGCGCGCGAACCCTCCGCGACCAGGCCCGCGCCGTCGACCCCGACCTCGACCGTCGACGCCTGCCCCGGCGCCCGCTGCGCGAGGACGTGGCCGAGCGTGCGCAGGTCGCCGTCGTCGTCGGGCACGGCGCGCAGGTCGAGCTCGCCGCCCGCGGGGCCCTCGGACCACTCGGGCCGCGGGTTCGCCTGCCAGGCCCACTGGGGTGCGAGCGGGCCGGTGAACGGGTCGTCGGCGTACGGCAGGCGGCGGGCCGGTCCGGGCCTGGTCGCGACCGACGGCACCGGGTGGGTCAGGACCGGCTGCCCGATCACGCCGCCCCGGCCCGCGATCCCGACGCGCGGCCAGCCGTCGTCCGCCCAGCGCATGGGCTGCAGGTGCACGACCCGCCCGATCGGCCCGCGGTCCTGGAAGTGCAGGAACCAGTCCTCGCCGTCGGGGGTGTCGACCCACGCGCCCTGGTGCGGGCCGTTGACGGCGGTGTCGCCCTGCGCGAGCACCACCCGGTGCTCGTACGGGCCGTACGGGTCGCGCGCGCGGAAGACCGTCTGCCAGCCCGTCGCCACCCCGCCGGCCGGCGCGAAGATCCAGTACCAGCCGTCGCGCTCGTAGAACTTGGGCCCCTCGAGCGTGTGGAAACCCTCGATCTCGTCGCCGTCGAGCACGACGCGCGGCGCCCCGACCACCTCGGTCAGGTCGCGCGAGACCTCCACGACGGTGAGCCGGTTCTTGAACCCGGCACGGCTCTTCGCCCAGCCGTGCACCAGGAACGTCCGGCCGTCGGACGCCCACAGCGGGCACGGGTCGATGCGCCCGACGCCGGGCAGGAGCCGGTGCGGAGTCGTCCAGTCCCCTCGGGGATCGGTCGCCGTCGTCACGAAGATCCCGTGGTCGGGGTCCGGGTAGACGACGTGGAACCGTCCGTCGTGGTGACGCAGGCTCGGGGCCCAGACGCCGCCGCCGTGGCGGGGGACGTCGAAGTGGTCACGCGGCGCGAGCGCCGGCAGGACGTTGGTCACGTGCTCCCAGCGGACCAGGTCGTCCGAGCGCAGCAGCGGCAGCCCGGGCGCGAGGTTGAAGCTGGAGGCCACCATCCAGAACTCGTCGCCCACGCGCACGACGTCGGGGTCCGAGTAGTCGGCGTCGATGACGGGGTTGCGGTAGGTCAGGGGGATCCCGACGGGCATGGGTCCTCATTACGTCTGGGCCCGGGGCGGCGCGAGCGCCGCCCCGGGCGCGCGGGTCAGGAGATGTTGGACTGGAACTTCGCGAACATCTCCGCGGCCGCGTCCTTGACGGACTGCTTGCCGAAGATGACGGTGTCGTACGCGTCCTTGAAGTCCGTGAGGCTCTTCGAGCCGCCCTCGGGGGCAACCGGCGGCTTCGCGAGGACGGTCGGCGCCATCTGCTTCTCGAACTCGTAGGTCGCCTTGTCGCCGGCCTGGAAGTCCGCCGAGATCGTGGACAGGACCGCGGTGTTCGCGGGCATGCCGCGCGTGATGCCGAGGATCTTCCCGGCCTCCGGGTCGTTGAGGAAGAAGTCGACGAACTCCGCGGCCTCCTTCGGGTGCTTGCTCGTCTTGGCGACGGTGAGGAGCTGGGTGACGCCGGCGTACTGGCCGGTGCTCTGGGCGCCGGAGTCCGCGGGGACCGGTGCCAGCCCGACCTCGCCGAACGCGTCGAAGTACGCGGCCGCGAGCGACACGTCGTTGAGCTCGCTGAGCGACTTGCCCTTGACGAGCGGCGAGTTGGCGGTGGTGCGGTCGTTCGCCGTCGTGACCGACGCCGGGGTGAGGACGCCCTGCTTCGCGAGGCCCGACGTGAACGTCCAGAACTGCTCGAGGTCGTCCTGCGTGAAGTTCAGCTTGCCGTCGGCCGTGTACACGCTCTTGCCGCGCTGCAGCAGCCAGATCTCGAACCACGCCTGGTCGTTGCCGAAGTCCGACATGACGGCCTTCTTGCCGTCCGTCTTGCTCTTCACGGTCTTGCCGTCGGCGACGAGGTCGTCCCACGTCCAGCCTGCTGCGGGTGCCTCGAGCCCGAGGTCGGACCACGCCTTGGGATCGTAGAAGAAGGCCTGGGTCGAGCTGCCGGTCGGCATCCCGTAGACCTTGCCGTCGATCTTCCCGGCCTCGAGCGCCTTCGGGGCCGTGTCCGCCGTCCGGAGCACGGGGTCGTCGCCCGTGGTGTACGGGGTGAGGTCGGCGATGACGCCGCGCTGCTGGTACTCCTTGAAGTACTCGAGCTTCATCTGGAAGACGTCGGGCGTGTTCCCGCCCGCGACCTGGGTCGCCATCTTCTCCCAGTAGTTCGTGTCGGGCGCGAACGACGTCTCGATCTTCACGTTCGGGTGCTTCTTCTCGTACAGGTCGACGACCTGCTCCGTCGCCTTGGCACGGTCGTCGTTGCCCCACCACTGGAAGGTGAGGGTGACGTCGCCGCCGTCCTTGCCCCCACCGCTCGACGAGCCGCCCACCCCGCACGCCGAGAGCGCGAGCACCGCGGCGACCGTCGCGCCGACGGCAGCCAGCGCGCCCCGTCGCGAGCCGGTTCCTGAAGCCATGACCATCCTCCTTCGTCGCTCCATCACTGGAGACCTGTCCTGCTGGAGCCCGCGCCGCCACGGTGGCGGGCGGAGACTGCTGCGGCCGCGACGCACAGCGGCCCGGTGACGACGACCACGAGCGGGGGGATCCACCGCACGAGCACCGCCACGACGACCACGGCCGCGACGAGCAGACCGGTCCCGACGACGTCGTCGCGCGCGACCTGCAGGCCGGACCGGGCGGCGTCGGGCCAGCGGGTGCCGGGACGCCACTGCACGGCGACGCGGAGGGCGACCGCCGCTCCGACGAGCGTGGCCAGCGCCGCCGCCACGACCGCGGGCGCGCCGAGCCCGGCGCGGACGGCGAACGCGTCGACGAGCAGCAGCACCAGGGCGAGGGTCGGCACGACGACGCCGGACGCGCCCGACCGCAGCGCCGCCACCCAACGGGACGCGTAGGTCCGCACGCCGACGGTCACGTCGCCCTCCTCGCGGGCGCGGGCCAGGTCGGCCCCGGCCGCGAGCGCCACGAACCAGGTGATGACGGGCAGCGAGCCGACGACCACGAGGGCGCCGAGGAGCAGCGCGTCCGTGAACGCCACGAACCGCCCGGAGTAGGTGCGGTGGGCGTCGGGGCGGCGCAGCCACCTCAGGGGTGCGCTCATCCCTTGAGCCCCGACGTCGCGACGCCCTCCACGAGGTAGCGCTGGAAGACGAGGAAGAACAGGAAGATCGGGAGGAGCGCGAGCACCGACATCGCGAACATCGGCCCGTACGCCGAGGTGCTGGACTGGTCGATGAACAGCCGGAGCCCGAGCTGGAGCGTGTACGTGTCGGGCTTGCTGAGGAAGATCATCTGGCCGAAGAAGTCGTTCCAGCTCCAGATGAAGGAGAAGATCGCGGTGGTGATCAGGGCGGGTCGGACGAGCGGCAGGATCACCGAGTAGAACGTCCGGTAGGGCCCGGCGCCGTCGACCAGGGCGGCCTCGTCGAGCTCGCGCGGGATGCCGCGGACGAACTGGATCACGAGGAACACGAAGAAGCCCTCGGTCGCGAGGAACTTCGGCAGCACGAGCGGCAGGAACGTCCCGATCAGGCCGAGCTTCTGGAAGATGATGTACTGCGGGATCAGCACGACGTGCATCGGCAGCATGAGCGTGACGATCGTGAACGCGAAGAACAGGCCGCGCATGCGGAACCGGAGCCGCGCGAGCGCGTAGCCGGCGAGCACGCACGAGAGCACGTTCCCGACGACGGTCAGCGACGACAGGATCAGCGAGTTCGCGAGCAGCTGCCAGAACGTGAGCCCGCCGGCGCCCTCGAGCGCGTCCGACCAGTTGCTCGGCGTGAGCTCCTTCGGCCAGAAGCTCGTGGTGGTGAGGATCTCGCCGCTGGACTTGAACGACGCGGAGACGAGCCAGGCGAGCGGGAAGAGGAGCGCGGCGAGCGCGAGCACCATCATGACGTGCCAGCCGAACCCGCGGGCGCGGCGGCTGCAGGCGGCCGACGCGGCGGCGGGGGACGTGGCTGCCGGCGCGGGGGCGAGACTCTGGGCGGCCATCACTTCTCCTCGGCGGTGTAGAAGACCCAGAAGTTGGCCGTCTTGAAGACGACGAGCGTCGCGATGCCGACGACGGCGAGCAGCACCCAGGCGAGCGCCGACGCGTAGCCCATCTCGAAGTCGGTGAAGCCCTTCTGGTAGAGGTAGAGCGTGTAGAAGAGGGTCGAGTTGGCGGGGCCACCGCGCCCGCCGCTGACGACGAACGCGCCGGTGAACGCCTGGAAGGCGTGGATGATCTCGAGCACGAGGTTGAAGAAGATCACCGGCGAGAGCATCGGGAGCGTGACGCTGCGGAACCGGCGCCACGGCCCGGCGCCGTCGAGCGAGGCGGCCTCGTAGAGCTCGGGCGGGATCTGCTTGAGGCCGGCGAGGAAGATCACCATCGGGGCGCCGAACTGCCACACGGCCAGGAGCACGAGCGTGTAGAGCGCGTACGAGGGGTTGTCGACCCACCCGCCCGTGTGGACGCCGACGGCGTCGAGTCCGCGGTCGACCGTGCCTCCGTCCGAGAACAGCGCCCGCCAGACGAGCGCGACCGACACCGAGGCGCCGAGCAGGCTGGGCGCGTAGAACGCGGACCGGTAGAAGCCGAGGCCCTTGCGCGGGCGGGCGAGCAGGAGCGCGACGCCGAGGGCGAGCGCGAGCTTGAGCGGCGCCGACAGCAGCACGTACCGCACGGTCACCCACGCCGACGCCCAGAACTGCGGGTCGGAGACCATCTCGCGGTAGTTCCCGAGCCCGATCCACGAGGGCGCGCCGAAGAGGTCGTAGTCGGTGAACGACAGGTACAGCGAGTAGAGCATCGGGCCGATGGTCAGGAGCACCGCGCCGAGCATCCACGGCGTCATGAACACGTACGGCGCCGAGCGTCCGGAACCGCGGCCGGTTCGCCTGCCGCGTGAGCCGGCTGCCTGGGCTGCGCCCCGCGCCCGGGCGGGCTGCACGGCGGTGGTCAGTGCCACGAGATCAACTCCCCGTCGAGATGGTGGTCCCGCACCGGGCGGGCCGACTGCGTCGTCGGATGACTGCTTCGTCGATGGGAAGGGTTGCATTGATTCCACCCGAGTGCAACCCCGTCCCTGGAAGTTGCACTCGTCGCTCCGCGCCGCTGGTCCCGGACACCCTGCGAACCGGCACGGCCACCGCTGCTGCCTGCGCCGCCGCGCAGTGAGACGTCGATGGAACCGATGGCATAGAGTGACGCCAGAGCTCGACCCCCGTCCTCGAAGGAGCGCCGATGGCAGTCACGATTCGCGATGTGGCGCGGCGCGC
Source organism: Luteimicrobium sp. DT211 (assembly GCF_049844995.1). Taxonomy (NCBI): domain Bacteria; kingdom Bacillati; phylum Actinomycetota; class Actinomycetes; order Micrococcales; genus Luteimicrobium; species Luteimicrobium sp. DT211. The sequence continues at coordinate 105,654 of NZ_JBNCMC010000001.1, forward strand.
GGGCGTGTCGGCGTCCACCGCGTCGCGGGCGTTCACGCTGTCGGGACCGGTCGATCCGGAGACCCTCGAGCGGGTCCGGCAGGCCGCGGAGGAGCTCGGCTACGCCCGCAACAACTGGGCCAGCAGCCTGCGCGGCGGCAGCACCAAGAAGCTCGCGATGATCGTCCCCGACCTCACGAACCCGTTCTTCGCCGACCTCGTCCGTGGGGCCCAGGCTCGGGCGCACGAGCTCGGCTACCTCGTGCTCGTCGCCGACACCGACGACGACCCGCGGGCCGAGAGCGAGATGCTCGAGTCGTTCGCGGACCGGGTGGACGGCAGCCTGCTGTGCACGCCGCGCACGCCCGAGGACCAGCTCGGCAGCCTCACCTCCCAGGGCCCGACGGTGCTCCTCCACCACACGAGCGACGACGTGCCCTACGTGATCAGCGACGTCGCCCAAGGCGTGGGGCTGCTCGTCGACAATCTCGTCGCGCTCGGCCACCGGGACATCGCCTACCTCGACGGCCCGCAGGAGTCCTGGTCCGCCCAGCTCCGGCGCACCGCGCTCGACGCGCTGGACCTCCCCCCGGGCGTCGCGATCAGGACCGTGGGCCAGGTGCCGGCGCGGTTCGAGGGCGGCGTCGCCGGCGGCGACCTGGTGGTCGCGAGCGGCGCCACCGCGGTCCTCGCGTTCAACGACGTCGTGGCGCTCGGGCTGCTGCACCGGCTCGCCGCACGCGGCGTGCGCGTGCCCGGGGACGTGAGCGTCGTCGGGTTCGACGACGTCCCGGTCGCTGCCATGGCGACGCCCGCGCTGACCACGGTCGCCCAGCCGCTCGTGTCGTCGGCACGCGCGGGGGTGGACATGCTCGTCGACCTGATCGAGGGACGCCCGGTCCCCGACCGCGCCGTCGTCCTGCCGACCCACCTCGTCGTCCGACAGAGCACGCGCGCGGTGGCCGCCCCGGAGCGCGCGGCATGAACGCCCGCAGCGGCCGCGCGACCATCCACGACGTCGCCGCGGACCTCGGCGTCTCCGCCTCGACGGTCTCCCGAGCCCTGACACCCCAGGGGACGGTGAGCGACGCGACCCGACGGCGCGTCGAAGAGGCCGCCGCGCGCCTCGGCTACCGCACCAACAGCGCCGCCCGGAACCTCTCGACGGGTCGGACGAACGCGCTCGGGCTCCTCGTCCCCGACCTGCGCAACCCGTTCTTCGCGGAGATCGCCAAGGGTGCCCAGAACCGGGCGCGCGGGCGCGGGCACGCCGTCTACATCGCCGACACGAACCTGTCCGCCGAGGCGGAGATCGAGGCGATCGAGATGATGCGCCGCGACGTGGACGGGTTCGTGCTGTGCTCCCCGTGGGCCGAGGACGAACGCCTCGTCGCCGCTCTGCAGGGCGTCCCGACCGTGGTCCTGCACCGGGAGGTGCCGGGCCTGCCCAGCGTGACCGCGGACCTGCACGACGGGATGCGGCAGGCCGTCTCGCACCTGCGCGCGCTCGGGCACCCGCGGATCGCGTACGTGTCCGGCCCCGCCGGCTCCTGGAACGCCCGGGCCCGCCTGAGCGCGTACGAGGCGGAGGTCGCCGAGCCGGCGAGGGTCGTGCTGGGGCCGGTCGCCGACCAGTTCGAGGGCGGCGTGTCCGTCGCCGACGCGCTCCTCGCGACCGGCAGCACCGCCGTCATCGCCTACAACGACATCACCGCGCTCGGGCTCGTCTCCCGGCTCACGGCACGCGGCGTCGTCGTGCCGGACCGCATGAGCGTGATCGGCTTCGACGGCCTCGACGTCGCGACCCTCGCGAACCCGCTGACCAGCGTGTCCGTGCCGCGGGCCCGCGGCGCCGAGCTCGCGGTCGACGTCCTGCTGCGGCCCGGGACCGTGCCGACCGCACTACCCACGCAGCTCGTGGTGCGCGAGTCCACCGCCGCACCCCAGCCGACCGTCACCTGATCCGATGCCTCGCACGAGCCGGCGCCATGCTGACCAGGTAGACACGCTTCGATCGACTCGCGCAGGAGATCGCCCGCATTTCTCCCGGGGTCCTCGCCACGGCGCAGGTCGAGGACGACGCGTGGGACGCGCTGGCCGGTGACGGCCTCAGGGCCGGGCGCTGAGCGCCGCCCTCGCTCGCCCCACGCCGTAGGCGACCCGCGAGGGCAGGTTCTCGGGGACCTCGCCCGGAAGCGCGTCGACGTCGAACCACCGGACGTCCTCGCTCTCGTCGCTGACCACCACCGTCTCGGCGGGTGACGCGAACGCCACGTACCCGACGTCCCAGTGCGCACGGCACGCACCGAACGCACCGGCGAGCTCGTGCCGGTTGAGGTCGGCGGGCTCGGTCGTGACGAGGCGGACGTCGACCAGCCCCGACTCCTCGCGGACCTCGCGCAGCGCAGCCTCGGGCAGGGACGCGTCGGTCGGCTCGACGTGCCCGCCGAGCTGCACCCAGAACTGCCCCTTGCGGTGGTAGCAGAGCAGCACGCGCGTCAGGTCCTCGGAGAGCACGAACGTGCTGGCCGTGAGGTGCTCGGGCCCGCCGTCGCGCCGGGCCGCCCCCTCGCCCCGCTCGGCCAAGAACGCGAGGTACGCGTCGCGGAGGGCCGACTGGTCGTCGTCGGGCGCGGGCCAGGTGCGCAGGGTCTGGGACAGATCGGCGGCAGGGAGGGCGGTGGGGACACTCACCGCTCGACCCTAGCGGCGCACCCAGAAGTCCTCGGGCGTGCTCCCGGGCGTGAAGCCGAGGTGTTCGAGCATCGCGGTGGCTTCCGGGAAGTTCCCGGCGAGCGCGTCGGGGGTGTGGGCGTCGCTGCCGAAGGTCACCGTCCTGCCGCCCTCCTCGGCCCACCACTGCGGCATCCACGGCCACAGTCGCCGCGTGTTCATCTCGAGGGCCCGGCCGGACCCGGCGATCGCACGCATCGCCGCCCGGAGCTCGTCCTCGAACGCGCGCGGGTCGAACGGCCCCGCGGAGTCCGTCGGCCACAGCCGGACCGCGTAGTCGAGGTGAGTGACGACCTCGAAGTCGTCGGAGTCCTCGACCATGACCTGGGCCTCGGCGAGGTACGCGGTCATCACGGTCGCCGGGTCGTGCTCCCGGAAGAGCGTGCTGGGCTCGGCCGGTCCGTCGCCGAGGTCGAGAGTGTGGAGAGAGCCGAGGACCCGGTCGACCAGGCTCAGGTCGATGTACCGGCCGACCTGGGCGGCGACCCGGTGGGGCTGCCCCAGCTCGACGCCGGTGTGCACGCGCAGACCGGGGAAGTCGTGCCGCACGCGGTCGACGGCCTCGAGGTAGCCAGCGGCGTCGAGCGGGGCGAAGTCGACGCGACCACCGTCGTCGATGAGGTCCCGCTGATGCGGCATGAGGTCTTGCGGCTCCGCGCGCCAGGTGGCCGGCAGGTCGAGGTGCTCGGTGAAGAAGAGTGCCGGCAGGCCGATCCGCACCGCCCGGACGCACGTGGCACGCATCCGGCCGAACGCGTCCGACGCCGGCCCTCCCGTGTCCCAGGACCACTCGCTGTGGACGTGGCTGTCGGCCGGAAGCTCCATCTCACCGATCCTGCCACCGCGGGCCGTCGCTTGACCTTGACGCGACGTCAACTTCTACGCTCGAACCCATGAGCACGGAACGGTCGATCCAGGAGGTCGCACGCCTCGCGGGCACCACGAGCCGCACGCTGCGTCACTACGACGACGTCGGCCTCCTCCGGCCGAGCCGGATCGGCTCGAACGGGTACCGCTACTACGACGCCGACGCCCTGGTCCGCCTGCAGCGCATCCTGCTGCTGCGGGACCTGGGTCTCGGGCTGCCGCAGATCGCGCGGGCCCTCGAGAGCCAGCCGGACGAGGTCCGTGCCCTGCGCACCCACGCCGCGTGGCTGCGCGCCGAGCAGGAGCGGGTCGCGCGCCAGATCGCCACGGTCGAGCGCACGGTCGCCGCGATCGAGGACGGGGAGGAACCGATGGCCGAGCGCATGTTCGATGGCTTCGACCACACGCAGTACCGCGAGGAGGTCGAGCAGCGCTGGGGCACGGACGCGTACACGCGGAGCGACACGTGGTGGCGCGAGCTGTCCGACGACGAGCGCGCCGCCTGGCACCAGCGCAGCGCGGACCGGATCGCGGCGTGGCGGGAGGCGGCCGAGCGGGGCGTCGACCCGACGTCCGACGAGGCCCAGGAGCTGGCGCGCGAGCACGTGGCGTGGCTCTCCTCGATCCCGGGAACCCCGCGGACGCCCGACGGCGCGGGTGCGCCGGACGCGTACGTCGTGGGGCTGGCGGAGACGTACGTCGCGGACCCGCGGTTCGCGGCGACGTACGGCGGGCCCGACGGCGCGACCCTCGTGCGGGATGCTCTGGCGGCGTTCGTCGAGGCCAGGCGGATGTAGCGGCGTCTCATTTCCCGGACGAACGCTGGTCCGCTGGATGAGCGGCGCGTAGCATCGACGTCACCATCCAGAGCGGTCGAGAGTCCTGGCTCGTCGACACCGCAGCAACCCCCCAACGGAAGCCTCCCGCGGGACGAGGGTGCTAACGCCAGGTCCGATGGAGTGACAGTGTTCGTAGAGGCAATTGTTTTCGGGGTATCCGCATGACGGTCCCCCTGGCGTCCCTGGCGTCGAGCCGCCCGACGGTGAGCTTCGAGCTCATGCCGCCGCGCAACCCGTCGGCCGCGCCCAAGTTCTGGGGCGTGGCCGAGCGGCTCGTCGCCGCGCGCCCCGACTTCATCTCCGTGACCTACGGCGCGGCGGGCACCGACCGGCACACGGCCCGCGAGGTCGTCGCGCGCCTCCTCCGGGAGACGCCGGTCCTGCCGATCGCGCACCTGACCTGCGTCGGGGCGTCGCGGCACAACGTCGCCGAGGTGATCGACGACTTCCTGTCCGACGGCGTCCGGTCCTTCCTGGCGCTGCGCGGCGACCCGCCCGTGAACCACCCGGAGTGGCAGCCCGACCCGGACGGGCTCGCGTCGTCGGACGCCCTGGTCGCCCTGCTGCGCGAGGTCGAGGCCGAGCGCTGCGCCGCCCACCCGGGCAACGCGCTGCGGTCGGCGGCGCGCCCGCTCACGATCGCCGTCGCGACGTTCCCCGCCGGCAACCCCGCGGCCGGCACCACGCCCGCCCAGGAGGCTCGCCGGCTGCTCGAGAAGCAGCAGGCCGGCGCGGACTTCGCGATCACCCAGCTCTTCTACGAAGCCGACCAGTACGTGGCGTTCGTCGACGAGGCGCGCGCCGAGGGCGTGACGATCCCGATCCTCGCCGGCATCCTCCCCATGACCGAGCCGAGGCGGCTGCACCGGGTCGAGGAGCTCACCGGCGTCCCCGTGCCCCGCCACGTGCTCCCCGCGCTCGAGGCCGCGCCCGACGACGCGGCACGCCACGCCATCGGCGTCGCCCGCACGGTCGAGCTCGCCCAGGCGGTGCTCGACGCCGGCGCGCCCGGGCTGCACATCTATACGTACAACAAGCACGAAGCTGCACTGGACCTGCTCGAGGGTGTCCACCTCGGCGGCGGCGCGACCGAAGCGCCGGACCTGGCCAGAGGGCCGCGGGTCAGCGCATCCACCGAGAGAGACGGATGACTGACATGAGTACCGCACTTCCTCCCGGCACGATCCTCGGCTACCCCCGGATCGGCCCGAACCGTGAGCTCAAGAGGGCCGTCGAGTCCTTCTGGGCCGGCCGCACCGACGCCGGCGAGCTCGAGGCCCAGGCCGCCGCGCTCCGCTCCCGCGCACGCGCCCGGCTCGCCGAGCTCGGCCTGTCCCGCACGGGCGGAGCGATCCCGGAGACCTTCTCCTTCTACGACCAGGTGCTCGACGCCGCGGTGACCGTCGGCGCGCTCCCCCGCCGGTTCGACGGGCTGACCGGCCTCGACGCCTACTTCGCCGCGGCCCGTGGGACCTCCGGCGACGCCGGCGAGCGAGCCCCGCTCGAGATGACCAAGTGGTTCGACACGAACTACCACTACCTCGTGCCGGAGATCGGCCCGGGCACGGCGTTCACGCTCGACGCGTCTCGCCTGGTCGCCGAGGTGACCGAGGCCCGGGCCGAGGGCTACGAGACGCGGCCGGTCGTCGTCGGGCCGGTGACCTTCCTCCTGCTCGCCAAGCCCGACGACGACGCCCCCGCCGGGTTCTCGCCGCTGTCCCGCCTGGCCGACCTGCTGCCCGTGTACGCGGGACTGCTGCGCGAGCTGCGCGAGGCGGGCGCGACGTGGGTCCAGCTCGACGAGTCGGGGCTCGTCGCCGACCACCTGACCGACACCGCGGACGTGACGCCCGAGGCCGTGCACGCCGCTGTCGCCGAGGCGTACCGCGCGCTCGCCACGGAGCTCGACGAGACGCAGCGGCCTGCGATCCTGCTCCAGGCGTCGTACGGCGACCTGGGCGCGGCGCTGCCCGCGGTCGCGACGACGGACGTCGAGGCGGTCGCGCTCGACCTGGTGCGCGGCTCGCTCCCCGACGGCCCCGTGGCCGGGCTCGAGTCGAAGACGCTCGTCGCGGGCGTCGTCGACGGCCGGAACATCTGGCGCGCGGACCTGTCCGCGAAGCTCGACCTGCTCGACCGGGCGCGCTCGCTCGGGGCGGCGGACGTCGTCGTCGGCACGTCCACGTCGCTCCAGCACGTCCCCCACGACGTCGCCGCAGAGCGCTGGCAGGACGAGCAGCTCGATGCGAACCTGCACGCGTGGCTCGCGTTCGCCGACCAGAAGGGCGCGGAGGTGGCCGTGCTCGCGCGCGCCCTCGCCGAGGGCCGCGAGGCGGTCGCGGACGAGGTCCGGGCGTCGTCCGACGCGGTCGCCTCCCGCCGGGACGCGGCCGGAGTCCGCGTGGACGCCGTCCGCGCCCGCACGGCCGCCCTGTCGCGCCACGACTTCGAGCGCGGCGAGCACGACGCGCGCGTGGCCGAGCAGGCCTCGCGCCTGTCCCTCCCGCCCCTCCCGACGACGACGATCGGGTCGTTCCCGCAGACCGTCGACATCCGCCGGGCGCGCGCCGCGCACGCCAAGGGCGAGCTCGCGACGGAGGCGTACGAGCAGGCCATGCGCGACGAGATCGCGCGCGTCGTCGCGCTCCAGGAGGAGCTGGGCCTCGACGTCCTCGTGCACGGCGAGGCCGAGCGCAACGACATGGTCCAGTACTTCGCGGAGCTGCTCGACGGCTTCGCGGTGACGTCGAACGGCTGGGTCCAGTCGTACGGCTCGCGCTGCACGCGGCCGTCGATCCTGTGGGGCGACGTCTCCCGGCCCGAGCCGATGACGGTCCGCTGGACGACGTACGCGCAGTCGCTCACCGAGAAGCCGCTCAAGGGCATGCTCACCGGGCCGGTGACGATCATGGCGTGGTCGTTCGTGCGCGACGACGTGCCGCTCGCGGAGACCGCGAACCAGCTCGGCCTGGCCCTGCGCGACGAGATCGCCGACCTCGAGGCCGCGGGCATCGCCGTCGTGCAGGTGGACGAGCCCGCGCTGCGCGAGCTGCTGCCGCTGCGCAAGGCCGACCAGGGCACGTACCTCAACTGGTCGGTCGGGTCGTTCCGCCTCGCGACCGCGGGCGTGCGTCCGGACACCCAGGTCCACACGCACCTGTGCTACTCGGAGTTCGGCGAGGTCATCGGCGCGATCGACCACCTCGACGCCGACGTCACGTCGATCGAGGCGGCGCGCTCACGGATGGAGATCCTGCCCGAGCTCCGCGACGAGGGCTTCGGACGAGGCGTCGGTCCGGGCGTCTACGACATCCACAGCCCGCGCGTGCCGTCGGCGGAGGAGGTCGTCGAGCTGCTCGAGCTCGCGGTCAAGACCGTCGACCCGGCGCTCCTGTGGGTCAACCCCGACTGCGGGCTCAAGACCCGCGGCTACGCCGAGGTCACGCCGTCGCTGGAGCACCTCGTGGCAGCGGCCCGAGAGGTGCGCGCGACGCTCTGACCCGTCAGGGGGCGCGGACGAAGCCGGCCGGGCCGGGAGGGCGACGCACTCCCGGCCCGGGGCTGGTCCGTGGTGACGTCGGTCAGCGCTTCTGGAAGTTCATCCCGATGAAGAACGGCGCGCAGGTCACGACCAGGCCGAGGGTGAAGACCCACGCGTTGCCCTCGCCGTCGCCCCACGAGGCGCCGGCACCCAGGAGGAAGACCCCGAGCACGAAGAGCACGAAGAGCGGGATGAACCGCGCCCAGGAGCCGGGGCGGCGCTCGGTGCGGGTGACGGTGAACGGCTCGTGCGTGGGAGCCGGGGTGTTCGGGGCGGTCATGGTCCCAAACTACCGCCCGCGCCCGCTCCCGGTCGCGTCCGCTCACGCGACGGCGGAGAACGCCCGAGGAGGGCCGCGGGGCTCGTCGACGAGGACGAGCGGGCGCTGGAGATCGCTCGTGTCACCGGCGGCTGCGAGTGTGGGCGCATGAGCCGGTCGGAGGTCCCGGAGCCGTTCGTCCTCGCCGACGTCGCCGCGTGGCGCGCGTGGCTCGCTGCCCACGAGGACGCGAGCGACGGCGTCTGGTTGGTCCTGGCGAAGAAGGGCGTCACCGACCCGACGTCGATCACGTACGCGCAGGCGCTCGAGGAGGCGCTGTGCAGCGGGTGGATCGACGGGCAACGCCGGGGCCGCGACGCCGCCACGTTCCTCCAGCGCTTCACCCCGCGTCGGGCCCGCTCGCTCTGGTCCCAGCGCAACGTCGACGCCGTGACGCTGCTCGACGCCGAGGGCAGGCTCCGCGACCGCGGGCGGGCCGAGGTCGCACGAGCCCAGGCCGACGGTCGCTGGGAGCGCGCCTACTCCGGCCAGGCTTCGGCCGAGGTCCCGCCCGAGCTCGTCGAGGCGCTGGCCCGGGTGCCGGAGGCGCAGGCGGCGTTCGCCGCGCTCCGGGGGGCGGACCGCTTCAGCGCGCTCTTCCCGATCCTGACGGCGACCAGCGCCGCGACCCGGACTCGCCGGATCGACGCCCTCGTCGCGCGGCTCCGGGAAAGCCCGGCGTGATCCCGGGTCCGCCGCCCTAGGGTGGGCGCGTGAGCACCTTCCCGTACCGCGAGGTCGACGTCTTCACGCGCGAGCCGCTGCTCGGCAACCCGGTCGCCGTGGTGCACGACGCCGTCGGGCCGGACGACGACCGCATGGCCGCGTTCGCCCGCTGGACGAACCTGTCGGAGACCACCTTCCTGCTGCCCCCGACGCCGGAGGGCGCGGCCGCGGGAGCCGACTACCGGCTGCGGATCTTCACGCCCGGCGGCGAGCTGCCGTTCGCCGGCCACCCGACGCTCGGCTCGTGCCACGCGTGGCTGGAGGCGGGCGGGACGCCTCGCGGGGGCGACGTCGTCGTGCAGGAGTGCGCCTTGGGCCTGGTGACGCTACGGCGGACCGGGGACGCGCTCGCGTTCGCGGCGCCCGCGCTGCTGGCCGACGAGCCCCTCGAGCCGGTCACCCTCGACGCGTTCGTGACGGCGCTCGACATCCCCGCGGACGCCGTCGTCGACCACCGCCTGCTCGACAACGGACCCGGCTGGCGGGTGCTCCTGCTCGACTCGGCCGAGCGGGTGCTCGCGCTCGACCCCGACTGGTCGGGCGTGGACTCGTCGGTGCACCGGGCGATCGGCGTCGTCGGGCCGACCGGCGCGACCGACCCGGACGCGCCCGCGTTCGAGGTGCGGGGCTTCGTGCCGGGCATCTCCGTCCCCGAGGACCCGGTGACCGGGAGCCTCAACGCGGTGATCGGCCAGTGGTTGACGTCCACGGGCCGCGCGCCCGACCGCTACGTCGCCCGCCAGGGCACCGCGCTCGGCCGCGACGGACGGGTGCACGTGAGCCGCGACGCCGACGGCGCCGTCTGGGTGGGCGGCGGCACGGTCACCTGCGTGTCGGGCACGGTCAGGCTGTAGCGGCCGCCCGCTGCTCCACGATGCGGGCCAGGGCCTCGAGGTCCGCGCGGACGGCGGCCGCGTCCCGCTCGAGCTCGGCGTCGCTCATCCCCCGACGCCGCACGGTGAAGACGACCTCGGAGCCGCCCTCTGCGGGGACGACCCGCAGGGGGTTGGACATGACCTGCCCGTCGGGCAGGACCACGTCGTGGTCGAGCACGCCGAGGTCGTTGGGCGGCGCGAACCTCAGCTCCACGCGGCCCATGGGCGAGTCCGCGAACCAACGGCCGTCCTCGTGCTCGACGCCGGCCGCGAGCCCCGCGGCCCACTCCGGCAGGTGCGCCGGGTCGGACGCGTAGGCGTACACCTCGTCCGCGGGACGCCCCACGAGCGCGCCCACGTACCGCGACTCGCGCTCCGCCGCCGCGGCGGGCCCGCCCGCGGTCACTCGAGGTAGCCCTCGACGACGCTCCCCGGCCGCACCTGGGCGTCGTCGGGGTTGCGCCCCGCGTCGCGGAGCGCGTCGCGCTGCCGGAGCAGGTCCCAGCACCGGTCGAGCTCGGTCTCGACGGACTGGAGGCGCTCGTGCTCCTCGGACGCGCTGAGCCCGCCGGCGGCGAGCCGGGACCGGAGGTCCTTCTCCTCGTCGACGAGCGAGCTGATGGTGCGGCGGATGTCCAGGTCCTCGGCCATGGGGCCACGGTAGTGGGCGGTGACGGCAACGGCAGGGGGAACATGGGCAACCCCTTGCCAACTATCCTTTGCAGAACTAACTTTGCAACATGTCCTCTGCACTCGGCGGTTCCTTCTACCGGCTCTGGAGCGCGTCCCTCGCCTCCAACCTCGCCGACGGCCTCCTCGCGGCCGCCGCGCCCCTCCTCGCGCTCCGGCTCACCGACGACCCGTTCGCCGTCTCCGCGATCAGCGCCGCGAGCTTCCTGCCGTGGCTGCTGTTCGCCATCGCGTCGGGCGGGATCGTGGACCGTCACGACCGCCGCCGCGTCATGGGCACCGCCAACACGGTGCGCTTCCTCGTGGCCGCGAGCGTCGGCATGCTCGTCGCTACCCACCACCTGCCCCTCTGGGCGCTCGTCGTGACGGTGTTCGTCGCCGGGGCGATGGAGACCGCCTTCGACGGCGGCGCCCAGGCCCTCGTCCCCGCCGTCGCCCCGCGCGAGCACCGGGACGCTGCGAACGGGCGGTTCCAGGCCGGCGAGATGGTCATGCAGGGCTTCGTGGCGATGCCCATCGGCGCCGCGCTCTTCGCTCTGTCCGAACCGCTGCCGTTCGCGCTGTCCGCGCTCACGTTCGCCGGGTCCGCGGCGCTCGCCCTCACGCTCCCGGCGGCCGCCGCGCGAGCCCGGGCAGCGGACCGCCCGACGACGCCCCCCGCCACCGCGGACACCGCGCCGACGCCGGTCCCCCGGCAGGGCTTCGTCCACGAGCTCGTCGAGGGCGCGCGCTTCCTCTGGCGGCACAGCACGCTGCGGCCGCTCTGGATCTTCTCGACGCTCACGGCGGCCACCCTCGCGTTCGGCCAGGGCGCACTGATCGTCTACGTGGTGAACGGGCTGGGCATCCCGCAGGGCTTCGTCGGCGCGTTCACCGCGCTCGCCGCCGTCGGGGGGCTCACTGGCGCGACGATCGTCGGGCCGCTCCGCCGCCGGTTCGGCCGAGCCACCTCGATGGTCGGGACGACGCTGCTCACCGGTCCGGCCCTCGCGCTCCTCGGCCTCGCCCCCGCGAACCTCGCCGGGCAGGTCGTCGGCTGCGTCGCGTTCGCGCTGTGCGCGATGTTCGTCATGATCTGGAACACCAACGCGATGACCGTGCGCCAGTCCCTGATCCCGGGGGAGCTGCTCGGCCGGGTCAACGGGACCTGGCGAACTGTCGGGTGGGGGCTCACGCCCGTCGCGACGCTGCTCGGCGGCCTCGTGGCACGGTCTGGCCTGCGGCTCCCGCTCGTGATCGGCGGCGCCCTCGCACTCGGCGTCGCGCTCGTCATGGGGCCGCGCGTCCATCGCGCGCTCACGGCAGCGGAGAGCACCATGTCCGGGGACGCCGACACCAAGGACACCGGCACCGACGACCTCCCGGCCGACCCCGTCGGCCCGGCCGCCGAGGCGGTGGCGGTCAGTACGCTCGACACATGAGCACCTCGCCCGACGTCGACGCCGCCGGTCCGGACGCACACACTCCGGCCGAGGTCGTCGCCGACGTCCTCGACGACGCGCGCGACCTCGACCTGGCAACCCTCAAGGCACTCTCGCACCCGCTCCGCGTCAGGCTCTGGGACCTCCTCGTGACGGCCGGGCCGGCGACGTCGACGACGCTCGCCCGCCAGACCGGCGAGTCCACGGGCTCCACCAGCTACCACCTGCGCCAGCTCGCCGCCCACGGCCTCGTCGAGGAGCTGCCCGACCGTGGCACCGCACGGGAGCGCTGGTGGCACGCGGCCTCCGGCGCGCTGCGCGTGCGCGGGACCGGGGACGCGTACGAGACGCCGTCGGGCGGGGAGGTCGTCCGGGCCTTCGGGTCGCAGTGGGCGAGCCTGCGCGCCGACAGCCTCGAACGCTTCCACGACCGCGTGATCGAGCGGGTCGAGCCCGAGAGCTGGGTCGACGCCTCGGTCGACGCGACCTCGTTCGCCTACCTGACGCTCGACGAGCTCGACGCCCTGTCGAACGAGCTCGGGGCGGTCCTCGAGAAGCACGCCGGGGCCGCGCGCAGCCGCGACGACCGGCCGAGCCCGAGCCACCGGCGCATCGAGGTCCAGATCCGCGCGTTCCCGATCGTCGACCCTCGCGAGGAGGGCGCCACCCCCCGTGGCTGAGGCGCGGACGCTGGGCCCGCGCGACGACGTGGTCGCCGCCGTCGGGCACGTCCCGGCGCGCATCGCGGTCGCCGGGGTCTCGGGGGCCGGCAAGACGACGCTCGCCCGCCGGGTCGCGGACCGGCTCGCCCTTCCGCACACCGAGCTCGACTCGCTCTTCCACGGGCCCGGGTGGACGCCGCGGGAGACGTTCGTCGACGACGTCCGCGCGGTCGTCGAGCGGCCCGCCTGGGTCGTGGAATGGCAGTACCGACAGGTCCGCCCGCTGATCCTCGAGCGCGCCGAGCTGCTCGTGTGGCTCGACCTGCCCACGCCCGTCGTGATGCGCCAGGTCACCCACCGCACCGTCGGGCGCCGCCTGCGCCGCGAGGAGCTGTGGAACGGCAACATCGAGCCGCCGCTCAGGTCGTTCTTCACCGACGACGAGCACATCGTCCGGTGGGCGTGGTCGACCCGGAACGCCCTCCGCGGCCTCGACGCCCGGCTCGCAGACGCGGCGCCGCACCTCGCCGTCGTCCGGCTGCGCCGCCGCGCCCAGGTCGAGGACTGGTTCCAGCGGCTCCCCGCCGCCACCTGACACCCGGCCAGGCCTCGGCGGCGACGCTCTGTCTGCCGACGGCGACGCCGGGAGTCACCCGTCGTGGGGCGATTCGCCATGCGCCGAGCACGGACCCGACCACAGGCGCCCCACCTCCGTCGGCGAACGTTGCCGACCGTCAACCACTGATATAGTTACCGAACGCAATCATCCCCAGGGCCGGGCGAGGTGCCCCGGGCAGCGACCGGCGCGCCGACGCCGCGGCCGATCCTGACTGTCGCCCCCGCCTCCGCGCGTCGCGGGCGACAGCTCCGCCCCGGAGGAACCCTCATGCCCCAGGCGTCCGCGCCCCCGCGCCACCAGCACGCGGCGGACGAGCCCATGTCCCACGCCCAGATCCTCAAGGTCCTCAGTGGCCTGCTGCTCGGCCTGTTCGTCGCGATCCTGTCGTCGACCGTCGTGTCGAACGCCCTGCCGACGATCATCTCCGACCTGCACGCGAGCGAGACCGCCTACACCTGGGTGATCACGGCGACGCTCCTCGCGATGACCGTGTCGACGCCCGTGTGGGGCAAGCTCTCCGACCTCGTCAGCAAGAAGCTGCTCGTCCAGCTCGGGCTCGTGATCTACGTGCTCGGCTCTTGCCTGGCGGGCATCTCCCACAACGCGGGCACGCTCATCACGGCGCGTGCCATCCAGGGCATCGGCGCCGGCGGCATGACGGCCCTGGTCCAGACGATCATCGCCACGATGATCCCGCCGCGTGAGCGCGGCCGGTACTCCGGCTACATGGGCGGCGTCTTCGCGCTCGGCACGATCGCCGGGCCGCTGATCGGCGGCGCGATCGTCGACACCTCGTGGCTCGGCTGGCGCTGGTGCTTCTACGTCGGCGTGCCGTTCGCCGTCGTGGCGCTCGTCGTCCTCCAGCGCACCCTGCACCTGCCCACCACCAAGCGCGCCGTGAAGATCGACTGGACGGGCGCGACCCTGGTCACCGCCGCGGTCTCGCTGCTCCTGATCTGGATCTCCTTCGCGGGCACCAAGTACGACTGGCTGTCGTGGCAGACCGCCGTGATGGTGGGGGGCGCCGTCGTGCTCGGGATCGCGTTCGTCGTCGTCGAGCGACGGACCGCGGAGCCGATCGTGCCGGTGCACCTCTTCTCGAACCGCAGCATCGCCCTCGCAGTCGTCGCCTCCCTGCTCATCGGCATCGCGATGTACTCCGGCACGACGTTCCTCAGCCAGTACTTCCAGCTCGCGCGCGGGAGCTCGCCGACCCAGGCCGGCCTGCTCACGCTCCCGATGATCGTCGGGCTGGCGTCGATCTCGCTGCTGTCCGGGCAGTTCATCACGCGGACCGGACGCTGGAAGGGCGTGCTCGTCCTCGGCGGCGCCCTCACGGTCGCCGGCCTCGTCCTCATGGGCACCGTGCGCGCCCACACCGCGTACGGCCTCGTGGCCCTCTACATGTTCCTCATCGGCGCGGGCCTCGGCATGGCGATGCAGAACCTCGTGCTCTCGGTGCAGAACCAGGTCGAGCGGAGCGAGCTCGGGTCGGCGAGCGCGCTCGTCGCCTTCATGCGCACCCTCGGCGGCGCGGTCGGCGTGTCGGCCCTCGGGGCGCTCCTGGCGCACCGCGTCGTCGAGTACATCACGGGCGGGCTCACGAAGGCCGGCGTCCCCGCCGGCTCCGTGTCGTCGGGGTCGGTGCCGCAGGTGAGCACCCTGCCGCAGCCGGTGCGCGGCATCGTCGAGGACGCCTACGGCCACGGGGTCGCGGACGTCTTCCTCTGGGCCGCGCCGTTCGTCTTCCTCGCCCTCGTCGCGATCCTCTTCATCAAGGAGGTCCCGCTGCGCACCTCCCAGGACGCGGCCGTGGTCTCGCCCGTCGACGAGCTGGCCGCGGACGCCGGGGTCGTCCTTCTGGACGAGGACCTGGCGGGCGCCGTCGAGGCGGCTGACGGGTCAGGTGGCCCGACGGCGCGGCCCGAGCAGACCGTCCGCGGCTGACGGCGCGCATGGTCTCCCAGGCCGGCGCGGGCGGCGCCGCGCTGCTCGCGGACGCTCCCGCGCCGGGCGCGAACGGGGGCGCGCCGAGCGGCATCGGCGCGGTCGAGCGTGAGCTCGCGCTGCTGGTCCGCCGGTCGCGGTCGGCGTCGCGCCGGATGTCGCAGCAGGTCCACCCGGACGTGGATGCGGCGGCGTTCGGCCTGCTCACCCGCCTCGCCGAGGTGGGGGCGAGCAGGCCGAGCGACCTGGCCGAGTTCTTCGGCGTGGGCAAGCCCACCGTCGGCCGGCAGCTCACGTGCCTCGAACAGCTCGGCCTCGTGGGGCGTCGCCCCGACCCCGACGACGGGCGAGCCCACCTCCTCGAGGTCACCGAGCACGGGCGCCTGTGGCTGGCAGCCCAGCGGGAGGGGCGTCAGGCCGTCCTCGCGGCGCGCCTCGCGCAGTGGTCGGACCGCGAGCTCGTCGACCTGGCCCGCGTGCTGGGGCGGCTCAACGACGTGCTTCGCTGAACCGCCCGATCAGGGCCTCGACGATCGGGACGTCGCCGTCCAGCCAGGGCACGTCCAGCCACGAGCCGCGGGGCAGCCAGCGCAGCTCGTCGTGGACCTCGATCGGCGCCGGCTCGCCCGTCTCGACACGGGCGAGCCACAGCCGCATGACGTGACGTGGGGTGATGGGCCACGCGCCGCCGTCGGGCGCCGTGACCTCGGGGCCGAGCACGGCTGCGACGCCGAGCTCCTCGGCCAGCTCCCGGTGCAGCGCCGCGACCGGGTCCTCGCCGTCGTCGACCTTGCCGCCGGGGAACTCCCACCGTCCCGCCAGCTCGGCGGGCCAGGTCCGGCGCCCCGCGAGGAGCAGGCGGGGCGCGGACAGGTCGTCGACGATCGCGGCGGCGACGACGAGTCGGCGGGGTTCCATGACGGAAGTCTCCCACCGGCCGCGGCTCCGCCCGGCGGGACGTGCGGCCCGCCACGCGTCCGCGACGCTGCGGACGCGGCGGGTCAGCGACGGCTCAGCGGAGACCTGCGCGGCGGGCGTGCTCGAGCGCTTCGGCGCGCGTCGAGACCCCGAGCTTGCGGTAGAGCGAACGAACCTGGGACTTGACGGTGTTGCGGGTCACGAAGAGCTGCGTCGCGATCTGCTCGAGGGTCACGTCCTCCGAGAGGTGCGACAGCACGACGCGTTCGCGACGCGTCAGCGTGCTCGCAAGGTCGGCATCGGGTCGAGTCATCTCCATGATGCTCATCTGATCCTCCAGGTGTCTTCCGGTCCTCGGGGTGCGTCCGGGACCGAACGGTGTTGGTACATGGAGAGACGGAGGACACGTGGGTTCATGACGCGAGTTCGGGAAGAAATCTTCGGGCGGTGTACCGCCGTGCGCGCCGGCACCTGCGTGGGGTTCCGTGCAGGTCTGCAGTTGTGGCCTCAGTCTCGGGGCACGGAACCCGGACCGCAACCGGTCGCCGTCGTGCGAGCGCCCGGCGGCCGTGCCTGAATCGAGGTATGTCGACCAGCAGCGAGAGCCGGGACGGTGGGACCGTCGTCGTGACGGGAGCGAGCGGCGGGATCGGGCGCGCGACCGCCGTCCGGCTGGCGCGCCGCGGGGGGACGGTCGCCCTCCTCGCGCGCGGTCGGGCCGGGCTGGAGGGAGCGGCGCGGGACGTGGCCGCCGCCGGGGCGACGCCGCTCGTCGTCGAGGTCGACATGGCGGACGCGGACGCGGTCGAGGCCGCGGCGGCGCGCGTCGAGGAGGAGGCCGGGCCGATCGACACGTGGGTCAACGTCGCGTTCACGTCCGTGTTCGCGCCCGCCCACGAGATCGCGCCCGACGAGTTCCGCCGCGTCACCGAGGTCTCCTACCTCGGCTACGTGTACGGGACGCTCGCGGCGCTGCGGCGGATGCGGCCGCGGGACCGGGGCGTCGTCGTGCAGGTCGGCTCCGCGCTCGCCTACCGCGGCATCCCGCTGCAGAGCGCGTACTGCGGCGCGAAGCACGCGATCCAGGGCTTCACCGAGTCGGTGCGCTGCGAGCTGCTGCACGAGAGGTCGGGCGTGCGGATCACGATGGTGCAGATGCCGGCCGTGAACACGCCGCAGTTCTCGTGGGTGCTGTCGCGGCTGCCGCACCAGGCGCAGCCCGTCCCCCCGATCTACCAGCCCGAGGTCGCGGCGCGCGCCGTCGCCTGGGCCGTCGACCACCCCCAGCGCCGTGAGTGGTGGATCGGCGCGAGCACCGCCGGGACGATCGGGCTCAACGCCGTCGTTCCGGGCCTGCTCGACCGGTACCTCGCCCGGACGGGCTTCACGTCCCAGCAGACGTCCGACCCGCGCCCGCCCGACCAGCCCGCGAACCTGTGGCAGCCGGCCGACGGCGAGGGAGGCCGCGACTTCGGGTCCCACGGGCTGTTCGACGACCGTTCCCACGGGTCGAGCCTCCAGGCATGGGCCACCCGGCACCGCCGCGCGCTCGGCCTCACCGCCGGCGCCGTGGCCGCGCTCGTCGGGGTGTCTGCGAGCGCCGCGAGCCGACGATGACCCGTCGCGCGGGCCCGTCGCCCCGCGGCGAACCCGCACCGCGGGCGCCCCGGGCCTGGGCGAGCTACGGGCCGCACCCCCAGCGCGACTACGCGTTCCTCGGCGACGGCCACCGGGGCGCCGTCGTCGGACCGCGGGGCGACGTCGTCTGGCTGTGCGCGCCGACCTGGCAGGACGACGCGGTCCTCGCCGCGCTCGTGGGCGGCGAGGGCGTCTACGCGGTGACGCCCCTCGTGCCGTACGTGGCGGGCGGCGCGTACGAGGCGGGAACGCTCGTGTGGGGCGCGCGCTGGGTGACGCCGGGCGGTGTCGTCGAGAGCCAGGACGCGCTCGTGGCCCCCGGTGATCCGCACGTCGTCCGGCTGCTCCGGACCGTCCGGGCCGACACCGAGGACGCGCCCCTGCGCGTCGTGCTCGACCTGCGGGCGGGGTTCGGGGCGGACCGGGTGCGCGGCGCCCGCCTGCACGACGACGCCGGCCGCGCCTGGGGGCGCGCGTGGACCGGCCGCGTCGGGGGCCTCTGGTTCCGGTGGTGGGGCGCCGACGACGCGACACGCCCACGGTCGGGCCCGTGGCGCGGAGCGTTCCTCCTCGAGACCACGCTCCCGGCGGGTTCGAGCCGGGACCTGCTGCTCGAGATCTCCGACCGGCCGTTCGACCGGGGCGACGACGAGCCGCCGGCGGCGGAGGAGCTGTGGGCCACGACCCGGCGGTGGTGGGCCGACGCGGTGCCGTCCTTCGAGGCGACCGTCAGCCCCCGCGACGCCCGCCACGCCTACGCGGTGCTCCGGGGTCTGACCGTCCCCGGCGGCGGGATGGTCGCGGCCGCCACCCTCGGCCTCCCCGAACGGGCCGCCGGCGGGCGCAACTACGACTACCGCTACGTGTGGCTGCGCGACCAGGCGTACGCGGGGCACGCTGCCGCCGTCGACCACCCCCACCCCCTGCTCGACGACGCCGTCTCGTTCGCGGTCGCCCGCATCCTCGAGCACGGCCCGGCCCTCGCCCCCGCCTACACGGTCGACGGCGGCCCGCTCCCCCGCGAGCGCCGCCTCGACCTGGCTGGCTACCCGGGCGGCTCGGACGTCGTCGGGAACCACGTGGTCGACCAGTTCCAGCTCGACACCGTGGGCGAGCTGATCCAGCTGCTCGCGCGCGCCGCGGCGCTCGACCACCTCGACGCCGACGGCAGGAGGGCCCTGCGCATCCTGTGCGACGTCGCCCGCGACCGCTGGGACGAGCCCGACGCGGGGATCTGGGAGCTCGAGGACGCGTGGTGGACACAGTCCCGGCTCGCCGTCGTCGCCGGCCTGCGGTCGGCCGCCGCCGTGAGCGACCGACACCGGGCGGGCGAGCTCGCGACGCTGGCGGACCGGATCCTCGCGCGCACGTCCGAGCGGTGCCTGCGGCCCGACGGCGCGTGGGCACGCCGGCCCGGGGCGCCGGGCACGGACGCGAGCCTGCTGCTCGCGCCGGTCCGGGGCGCGCTCCCTGCCGACGACCCGAGGACCCGGGCGACCGTGCGGGCCGTCACCGGCGAGCTGGTGCAGGACGGCTTCGTGTACCGGTTCTCGCCCGACGAGCGGCCGCTCGGCGAGGCCGAGGGTGCGTTCCTCCTGTGCGGCTTCACGACGGCGCTCGCCTGGTGGTACGAGGACGACCGCGCGGAGGCGTTCCGCTGGTTCGAGCGGACCGCCGCGGCCTGCGGGCCCGCGGGACTGTTCGCCGAGGAGTACGACGTCGGCGAGCGCCAGCTGCGCGGCAACCTGCCGCAGGCGTTCGTGCACGCCGCGCTGCTCGAGTCCGCGCAGCGGCTCGCGCGGCCGCCCGCCTGAGCGCGTCCCGGCTCGGCGTCAGCCGAGCGCGCGATAGGCGAGGACGAACACCGCGGCGACGGCGACGGTGCCACCCGTCGCGATCGCGACGGGCAGCGCCCCGCGCAGCCGCCGCGCGAGCATCACGGCGAGCAGGCCGAGCGCGACGACGCAGGCCGCCACCCACGTGCCGACGCCCGTCGTCTCCGCGACCGTGGTGAGGCCGTAGACGCCCTCCCCGATCCCGACACCCGCGAGCAGCGCCGTCGCGAGCGCGGCGCGGACGCCGGTGGACCGCAGCCAGGCCGCGGCGACGCCGACGAGCGGGCCCACGACCAGCCCGACGGCGCCGAAGCGGGTCGGGTCGTACGTGAGGCCGCGCAGGTGGGAAGCGCCGGCGTAACCGACGACGAGGAAGACCAGGCTCACGGCGCCGAGGACCGCCGCAAGGCCCGCGCCGGGGCGCGCCCACGCGACGAGGACCGCCGCGAGCAGGGTCCAGGCCCATGCGGAGTTCGCGACCGGCGCCAGCGCGTCGGGCAGGAAGCCCTGGGCGTAGGCGGTGAGGCCGCCGAGCAGGAGGCTGGCGACGGGCACGACGGCGGCACGGCCGAGCGGATGATCAGGCACCCGACCGACGGTAGGCAGCGGGCGGCCGAACGGCGTCGGCCCGGCGGCCGACGCCGCAGCGGTGCGCGTCATCCCCCGGGGGGACGGCCTCCCGCTCAGACCGACGCGGTCGCCATCGCGTCCTTCATCTCGCCGGAGACGAGGACATAGCACGCGGTCCACGCCTCCTCGACCTCGGGCGTGAACGCGTCCGGGCGCCGGCGCCCGGGTCGGCGAGTGCGGTCGAGAGGAAAGACGCTCCCCGTGCGCAACCGTGGCGCAAGGCTCCTTTCGGCGCAATACCCCCGCCCCACCGGACCGCCGCGCCGGCCCGCGCCCGTAGGCTCGTGGCGTGCAGTGCCCCCACTTCGACGCCGGCGAGTGCCGGTCGTGCGCGCTCATGGGGCAGCCGTACCCGACGCAGGTCGCGGACAAGGTGGGGCGATGCCGGGAGCTGCTCGACGGCGTCGGCGGCGGGGACGCCGTCTGGCTCGTCCCGTTCACGGGGCCCGAGTCGGGCTTCCGGAACAAGGCAAAGATGGTCGTCACGGGGACGGTCGACGCACCCGTGCTGGGGATCCTCGACCACCGCGACCGCTCGGGCGCGACGGGCGTCGACCTGACGGACTGCGGCCTGTACCCCGCGAGCCTGCAGGCGACGTTCGAGCCGCTCGCCGCGTTCGTCACGCGCGCCGGGCTGACTCCGTACGACGTCCCCGCGAGGCGAGGCGAGCTCAAGTACCTCATCGTCACGCAGGCGCCGTCGGGCGAGCTCATGGTCCGGTGGGTGCTGCGCTCGCAGGAGCCGGTCGCCCGCATCCGCAAGCACCTGGGGTGGCTGCGCGACACGCTCCCGGGGCTGGCGGTCGCGTCGGTGAACGTGCAGCCCGAGCACAAGGCGATCCTCGAGGGCGACCTCGAGCTCGTGCTGACCGAGCGCGAGACGCTCGGGATGCAGGTCGGCGGGCTCGACCTGCACCTGCGGCCCCAGAGCTTCTTCCAGACGAACACCACCGTCGCGGCCGCCCTCTACGACCAGGTCGCGGCCTGGGTCGACGAGGCCGCGCCGGCGCGCGTGTGGGACCTGTACTGCGGCGTCGGCGGGTTCGCGCTGCGCTGCGCGGCACCCGGCCGGGAGGTGGTGGGCGTCGAGACGAGCCGCGAGGCCGTCGCGAGCGCCGCGCACACGGCCCGCGACGCCGGGCTTCCGGGCACGCGCTTCGTCGCCGACGACGCGACCGCCTTCGCTCTGGCCGCCCCGCCCGACGACGTCCCCGACCTCGTGGTGGTCAACCCGCCGCGGCGCGGGATCGGGCCGGAGCTGGCGGGCTGGCTCGAGGCGTCGGGCGTGCGCGACGTCGTCTACTCGAGCTGCAACGCCGTGACGCTCGCGAAGGACCTGGCCGCGATGCCGTCGCTGCGGCCCACGCACGTCCGGCTGCTCGACATGTTCCCGCAGACGCACCACTACGAGGTCGTCGTGCGGCTCACGCGCGAGTTGACGTAACGTCACACCACGATCAGTCATCGAGGACGGGGGTCAGCGTTGCCGTCCGAAGCACCACCCCGACTCCCCGACGCCGTCCCACCGGCGGACCCGGCCCCGTCTCCTTCAGATCCCGGCCGCTCGCCGGTGTGGCGGGTTCCCAGCGGCCTCGGCTGGGCCGTCGCCGTCTTCCTCTGCTTCGGTGTCCTGGGGTTGCTCTGGCTGCTGCCGCCGGTGCGTCGCAGGGCGCGTGAGCGAGAGGCGATCTGCGCCACCTGTCGCAGGCACCGCGGCGTCGGACGGGTCGCCGTGCTCGTGTTCGTGACACTGCTGTGCGTCGGCGCCGTCACGCGGGCCTACGTCGCCCTGACGCCGGGCCCGATCGAGTGCCGGAGCGAGATCACGACGAACGGCGACGTCCAGCCCGACCCGGCAATGTCGCCGGACGACTCCACCGCGCCCGTCTGGGACACGATCCGGCAGGTCGTCGTGGCGCCGATGAGCGGCGGCGCACTGCTCACCAGCGCCGTGTTGGGCATGCGGCAGTGCGCGGGGCCGCCCCTGATCGTCACGTTCTGGTGGCCGCCCCGGACCGGCGGGGGAACGACGGTCGGCGACACGTTCGTGACCTGGATCCCCGACTGGACGGGCACGGCGAAGGACCGCCAGCGGACCACCAACGTGTACGCATTCGGGGCGGGCGAGGAGTCCTTCGTCCGGTTCGGGCCCGACATCTTCACCAGCACCACCGACGCGGAGCTGCTGGCTCGCCACGAGACCCACCACCTCGACCAGTGGGCCGTCTTCACGCTCGGGGGCGGCCCGCTCGCCTTCCCCGTGAGCTACTACACCGACACGGCCTTCTTCCCCATCTCCCGCAACCATTTCGAGCGCGCGGCGGGGCTGAGCGACGGCAACTACCCCATTCCCGACAGCTACGGGCCCGACCCGGTGTGGCCGCTCGTCGCGGCGATCGGGCTCGTGCTGGTCATCCTGCTCCGAACGCGCCTCCGGCTGCTGTCGCGGATGCTGGTCGGCGGGCGAGAACAGCGGCGTCGACACCTGCCCGACCGATGTCCGCGGCACAGCACGGGCTGGTTCCGGCCCGTCCGAAAGCCGCAGACGCCCGGGCCCTGACGGGCCGACCGCGGCGCGCGGCTCAGGCGCCGCCGACCTCGCTCCGGGGCGTCCAGCTGCCGTCGGGACCGACCACCCAGACCGGGTCGTCGAGCGGGTCGCGCCGTTCGACCACGGCCTCCGCGACGACGCCCTCCGGCGCCGCGTAGGTGGGCGGGGGCACGTCGCGCCGTCCGAGGTAGAGGTCCTGCACCTCGCCGAGACCCTGGACGCCCGGGCCGACGGTGCGGCGCACCGGCGTCGGGGTCTTGCGGACGGCCTCGCGCACGATCCGCCAGACCACCGCGACCGCGAAGACGCCGAAGAGGAAGTACGACGCGACCGCGCCCCAGACGGGGCTGTCCGCGCCCTGGGCCCACAGGAGCAGGACGCCCCACACGACGGCAGTCGCGGACACGAGCGCCCAGGTGAGCGCCGTCGACCTTCGACCGCTGCCGCCGTCGGCTGCCATCGCGCTGCCCTCCCGTGAGCCGGTGCCCCCATCGCGGCACGGACCGGCGTGTCCGGCTCGGGCTCACCCGTCCCC
Organism: Luteimicrobium sp. DT211; assembly: GCF_049844995.1. Classification (NCBI taxonomy): domain Bacteria; kingdom Bacillati; phylum Actinomycetota; class Actinomycetes; order Micrococcales; genus Luteimicrobium; species Luteimicrobium sp. DT211. The sequence goes on from NZ_JBNCMC010000001.1 coordinate 128,979, forward strand.
GCGCTGTGCGAATTCGTTCGGCAACTTGAGTTTTTATGACCAGGTGTGATGTGGTACGGGGCGAAAGACAACGCTGTCACTTTGTGCCGCCCGGCACCCGAGCCCCGAGGTCATCGATGCCTTCTCGCGCTACCCCTCCACCACCCCTCGTCCCGCCAAGCGGCCGGCCCGTCAGCCGGCCGCGCTGGCTCCGCCTCGCACTCCCCCCGGTCCTCGCCCTCACGGTCGGCGCGACCGGGGTGGGCGCCGCGAACGCGGCGACCGTCCACACGTCCCCCGACGCACCCGCGACACAGTCAAGCGGCGGGTCGTTCTTCACGTCCTTCGAGCCGGACGACCCCCAGCCCACCTGGGACAGCCAGACCGAGCAGGGCCCGGACGGCCCGCGCTCGTCCGGCGTCGTCGGGACGACCGTGCTCGAGCGCAGCCCGAGCACGCCGGTGGGCGACAACCTCCTGGGCCACGCGACCGACGCGCTCGCCTGGGAGGGCCCGTTCCAGAACGGCGTCGGCAACGTGCCCGGCACGCTCGAGCCGACGAGCGACACCGGCGACACAGCGATGCACTGGGCGATGCAGTCCGCCGGCGAGACCTGGGTCCAGGTGCCCATGCCGAACCTCGTCCGCGGCGTCCCGCTGCGCGCACAGGTGACGCTGAGCGGCAGCGGAACGGTGTTCCTCAACGTGTACGACGGCGGTCGCGACGTGGGCGGCGAGGAGGTCACCCTCACCGCCAAGCCGCAGACGCTGTCGGTCGACATCGCGCGGCCCACCAGCGGCGGCGGCACGCCCCAGTTCCAGATCCGCACCCACAGCAGCGGGGCGCTCGACGTCGTCGCCTCGGACGCGTCGGTCCAGGAGCTCAAGCCCGGCACGGTCGACTTCCCCGGCGACATCACGAGCACGGTCGCCAAGGTGAGCGCCAGCGGCGAGAACCCGCCCGACGAGGTCGCCGCGAACCTCGCCGACGGCAAGGTCAGCACCAAGTGGCTCACCGGCTCCCGGACCCCCACGGTCACGTACGAGCTCAAGGAGCCCGCGGCCGTCGCCACCTACGCGCTCGCGTCCGCGGCCGACGCCCCCGAGCGTGACCCGCGGTCCTGGAAGCTCCAGGGCTCGAGCGACGGCTCCAGCTGGACGACCCTCGACACCCGCACCAACCAGGCCTTCGCCGACCGCCTGGAGACCCGCGAGTACACCGTCGAGAAGCCGCAGGCGTTCCGCTACTACCGCCTGAGCGTCACGGAGAACTCCGGCAGCGACGGCACGCAGCTCGCCGAGTGGCTCCTCTCCACGACCCCGGCGAAGAAGACGCCCATGGCGACGACGCTCGGCTCCGGCCCGGCGAACGCCTACGACGCCAAGACGCAGGCGGGCTGGACCGGGATGCACGCGCTGCACCTCGCGGGCAGCCAGACGGCCGAGGGCCGAGGGTTCGCGTACAACAAGGTGCTCGACGTCGACGTGCCGGTCGGGACCGACACCCAGCTCTCGTACGAGCTGTTCCCGGAGGCGTCCGAGAAGGACCAGTCGTACGCGAGCACGCACGTCGCGGTGGACCTGGCGTTCACGGACGGCACCTACCTCAGCCAGCTCGGCGCGACGGACGGGAACGGCTTCGCGCTCGACCCCCAGGGCCAGGGCGACTCGAAGGTGCTGTACGTCAACCAGTGGAACGCCGTGCGGAGCCAGATCGGCAAGGTCGCGGCGGGCAAGACGATCGACCGCATCCTCGTCGGCTACGACAACGCCGCGGGGCCGGCCGACTTCAGCGACTGGGTCGACGACGTCCGGGTCGGCGACGCTCCCCCGGCGAACACGTCCGCACACCCGTCGGACCACGTCCTCACGACGCGCGGCACCAACTCCTCGGGCGACTTCTCCCGCGGCAACAACATCCCCGCCACGGCGGTACCCCACGGCTTCAACTTCTGGACGCCGTCGACGGACTCCGGCTCGGCCACCTGGGAGTACAAGTACCAGCAGGGCAACGACAGCCAGAACCGGCCGACGATCCAGTCGTTCAACCTGAGCCACGAGCCGAGCCCCTGGATCGGGGACCGGCAGACCTTCCAGGTGATGCCGTCGGCCCAGACGGGCACGCCCGACGCGAGCCGCTCGGTGCGCGCCGAGACGTTCAGCCACGACAACGAGGTGGCGCGCCCGTACTACTACGGCGTGACCTTCGACGACGGCATGAAGACCGAGATCGCCCCCACCGACCACGCGGCGATGTTCCGCTTCACGTTCACCGGCGACGAGTCGAACGTGCTGCTCGACAACGTCAATGACGACGGCGGCCTCACCCTGGACCCGAAGACCGGGACGCTGTCGGGCTACACCGACGTCGCCGCCGGGAGCCAGAGCAACGGCTACAAGCGGATGTACGTCTACGCGACGTTCGACCGCCCCGCGACCGCCGGGGGCAAGCTCGCCACCAAGGGCCGCGAGGACGTCTCGGGCTACCTGACGTTCGACACGTCGTCGACGAAGACCGTCGAGATGCGGATCGCGACGTCGCTGATCGGCGTCGCGCAGGCCAAGCGCAACCTCCGCCTCGAGATCGCCGACGGCGACACCTTCGAGCAGGTCCGTGACCGCGCGCAGGACCTGTGGGACGCCAAGCTCGGCGTGATCGACGTCGAGGGCGCCACGGAGGACCAGCTCACGACGCTGTACTCGAACCTGTACCGGCTCAACCTGTACCCGAACTCCGGGTACGAGAACACCGGCACGGCGGCGGCGCCCGTGTGGAAGCACGCCGACCAGTCCGGCACGAGCCTCGACCCCGCGCCCGACGGCACGACGGCCACGAAGACCGGCGCGAAGGTCGTCGACGGCAAGGTCTACGTCGACAACGGGTTCTGGGACACCTACCGGACCACGTGGCCGGCGTACTCCCTGCTGTACCCGGACGACGCCGCCGAGATGGTGGACGGCATGACCCAGGAGTACGCCGACGGCGGCTGGGTCTCACGCTGGTCCGCGCCGGGCTACGCGAACTCCATGACGGGCACGAGCTCGGACGTCGCGTTCGCCGACGCGTTCGTCAAGGGCGTCGACATCAACGTGCAGCGGGCCTACGACGCCGCACTGAAGAACGCCTCGGTGGCGCCCCCGAACGAGAACGTGGGCCGCAAGGGCCAGGAGCAGGCGACGTTCCTCGGCTACACGCCGTCCTCGACGAACGAGAGCGCGTCGTGGTCGCTGGAGGACTACCTCAACGACTACGGCATCGCCATGATGTCGAAGAAGCTCATGGAGTCCACCACGACGTCCGACGCGCACCACCAGGAGTACGCGGACAACTACGAGTACTACCTCAACCGCTCGCAGGACTACGTGCGCCTGTTCGACCCGCAGACCGGGTTCTTCCGTGCCAAGGACGCGTCCGGCGACTGGGCCCAGGCGGCGTCCGACTTCGACCCGCGCGCCTGGGGCAGCCCGTACACGGAGACGGACGCCTGGAACTTCGCGTTCCACGCCGTCCAGGACCCGCAGGGCCTCGCGAACCTGTACGGCGGTCGCGACAAGCTCGCCGACAAGCTCGACACCTTCTTCGCCACCCCGGAGACCGCCCAGTACCCGGGCGCCTACGGCGGCGTCATCCACGAGATGCGCGAGGCCAAGGCGGTCCGCATGGGCCAGTGGGGCCTGAGCAACCAGGTCTCGCACCACATCCCGTACCTGTACGACGCCGTCGGGCAGCCCTCGAAGACCCAGGCGATCGTCCGCGAGGCGCTCGCCCGCGGGTTCGTGGGCAGCGAGATCGGCCAGGGTTACCCGGGCGACGAGGACAACGGCGAGATGTCCGGGTGGCAGGTCTTCAGCTCGCTCGGCTTCTACCCGCTGCAGGTGGGGAGCCCCACCTACGCGATCGGGTCGCCGCTGTTCACGAAGGCGACGATCCACCTCCCGAGCGGCAAGGACCTCGTGCTCGACGCGCCGAAGAACAGCGCGAAGAACGTCTACGTCCAGGGCGTCACGGTGAACGGGAAGGCGCAGAGCTCGACCTACTTCACGCAGGACCAGCTCACCGCCGGCGGGACGATCGTGTTCGACATGGGCCCGACGCCGTCCTCGTGGGGCACCGGTGCCAAGGACGGCCTGCCGTCCATCACGCAGGGCGACGAGGTCCCGGATCCGCTCGCGGACGTGACGGGCGCGAAGAAGGGGACGGCGACGACGGACGACGCCGTCGCGAAGGCCGCCACGCTGTTCGACGACACGTCGGCCACGTCGACGACGTTCACCTCGGCCAAGCCCACGGTGTCCTACGCGCTCTCGGGCCGCACGGCCCGCGTGACCATGTACACGCTGACGTCGGCGGCCGACAAGGGCGGCGACCCGAAGGCGTGGAAGCTGCAGGGCTCGTCCGACGGCACGAAGTGGGTCACGCTCGACACGCGCAAGGGACAGAAGTTCGCCGAGCGTCAGCAGACGCGGGCGTTCTCCGTGGCCGACCCGGGGATCTACGGGCACTACCGGCTCGTCGTCACCTCGTCGCAGGACAAGGCGACGTCACTGTCCGAGGTCGAGCTGCTGGCCCACCAGCCGCTCGTCTCGGAGATCGCCGGCGTCGTCGACGCCGCCCGGCACGACCGCACGATCCCGGCACGCACCGCGCGGGAGCTCGGCACGTTCGTCGACGCCGCCCAGAAGGCCGAGGACGCCGGTGACGCGGACGGGGTGCGGGCCCAGGTCCGCGCGCTCAAGGCCGCGATGGACACCACGCCGCAGAGCCGGCTCAGCGACCGCGTCCGCGAGGACCTCGAGCTGGTCGTGTCGCAGTGGATCGGCAAGGGTGAGGGCCTCGACCTGGTCCGGGCGCAGATCGGCGACCTGACCCGGAGCGGGGACATCACGAAGGGCGTCTCGAAGACCCTGCTCGGCCTCGTCGACAAGGCGCAGGACGCCACGGACGGCAACCACGCGGCCCCGCTCGCTGACGCCCTGGCCGAGCTGCGCTCGACCGTCGCGGACGCGAAGGAAGCGAAGGTCGACCGGCTGGCGAAGGCGGCGCTGCTGCCCCTCGTCGACCAGCTGATCGCATCCCCGGCGTCGACGGTCCGCGCCACGAGCGCGGCCGCCGTGCTCATGAGCGACTACGACCCCGGCAAGGCCTGGTGGCCGTCGAGCTGGTGGAACTCCGCCGTCGCGACGCAGACCGTGGTCGAGTACATGCAGCGCACCGGTGACACGAGCTACCTGCCGCAGGTGGACCGCACGTTCGAGCAGGACAAGGGGAAGTTCCCCGCGGGCCAGCTGTCGGGCGACGAGCTCCTGGGCAACTTCACGAGCCGCGCGATCGACGACTCGGAGTGGTGGGGCCTCGCCTGGGTCCAGGCGTACGACCTGACCGGTGACCAGAAGTACCTCGACATGGCCACGAAGATCGGCGAGTACGTCGACGGGTACTGGGACACCAGCACCTGCGGCGGCGGGGTCTGGTGGGACGCCGAGCGGACGTACAAGAACGCGGTCACGAACGGCCTCTGGGTCCGCCTGACCGCCGAGCTGCACAACCGCATCAAGGGCGACACGACGTGGCTCGCGCGGTCGCAGGCCGGCTGGGACTGGATCACGTCCAGCGGCCTGATCAACGCCGACGGGCTCGTCAACGACGGCCTGACCGCCGACTGCAAGAACAACGGCGGCACGGTGTGGACGTACAACCAGGGCGTGTTCCTGGGCGGCGGCGTCGAGCTGTACAAGGCCACGGGTGACGCGTCCGTCCTGAAGACGGTCCGCAAGCTCGCCGACGCCGGCACCACCGACCCGGAGCTGGTCACCGACGGCCTCCTCACGGAGGAGTGCGACCCGGCCGGCACCTGCGACGACAACGCCAAGCAGTTCAAGGGCGTCTTCCTGCGGTACCTGGGTGACCTGAACGACACGCTGAAGGACCACCCGTACCAGGCGTTCGTCGACCGTCAGGCCGGGTCGATCTGGACGCACGACCGGAACGGCGACGACCGGCTCGGTCTGCGCTGGGCCGGCGGCAGCGGCTCGGAGAAGGCCAACGTCTACGACTGGCGCACGCAGGCCAGCGCGCTGAGCGCGCTGCTTGCGGCCATCCCGGCAAAGGAGGCCTGACCTCCGTCTCCCGCCCACGAGCGCGGTGCGCGTCCCGGTCCACGACCGCGACGCGCACCGCGTCTCTCGTTTCAGGCAGAGAGCGCCGGTGAGCCCAGCAGCCAGAGCGCCTCACGCTGCAGCAGGCGCCGCCGGACGGGCTCACGGTGGGCGCGCACGTCATGACCGAGCGCGTCGTACACCGTGAGCCCGCCGTGCGCGTCGTGCGTCCACACCACCGGGTGGTCGACGCCGTCGTGCCGCTGGGTCACGAGGACGCGCGACGCGGGCGCGACGTCGAGGTAGGAGTAGCGCTCGTCGTCGGCGGTGAAGCGCGCGTCCGGGCCGGCGAGCCCGCGCGTGACCGGGTGCGCGGGGTCGCGGACGTCGAACAGCCCGCGCCCGCGCTCGGGGTGCATCGAGCGGCCGGGCACCCAGCTCCCGCCGAGCGCCCCGTGCCAGGCCTCCGCCCACGCAGGGCGGTCCTGGAAGGCGTTGGCCGCCTGGTGGAGCGCGAGCAGCCTCCCGCCCGACGACGCCCATGCGCCCAGGGCGGCGAACGCACCGTCCCAGGCGGCGTCGTCGCCGTCGACCTCCGCGTCGGGCGCGGGGCGCGTCGAGCACGCGTTCACGACGACGAGGTCGAACCCGCCGAGGCCGTCGAACGCCACGGGGAACGTCCCCCGCACCTCCGCGTCGACGCCCACCTCGCCGAGCGCCGTCGCGACCTCGTGGGACGTGGCGGCCGTGTCGTGCCAGGGGTCCTCGTAGCGGCCGCGACCGGCGAGGACGAGCGCCCGGCGTCGGCCGGACGCCGCCCCCGTCGCGGTGTGCGTCGTCAGGACCCGACCTGCGCCCGGTACTCGTCGGCCGTGAGCACGGGGCCGACCTCGGTCACGTCGACCTTGAACAGCCAGCCCTCGCCGAACGGGTCGGAGTTGACGAGCGACGGGTCCTCGACGGCGGCGTCGTTCACCGCGGCGACCGTGCCCGTCACGGGCGAGAACAGCTCCGAGACCGACTTGGTCGACTCGATCTCGCCGATCACGGCGCCGGCCGTGACGTCGTCGCCGACGGCGGGCAGCTCGAGGTAGACGATGTCGCCCAGCGCCTCGGCCGCCGTGGACGTGATCCCGACGACGGCCGGGTCGGAGCCGTCGAGCCACTCGTGCTCGACGGTGTACTGCAGCTGGGCGGGGAAAGTCTCGTCGGCCATGGTGGTCCTTCCGGTGGTCGGCTCAGGTGTCCGGGGGCGGAGAAAAGGGGGTGGGTCAGGCCTTGTCAGGACGACGGTAGAACGGCAGGTCGACGACCTCCACCGGCTCCTCGCGCCCGCGGACGTCGACGGCGAGCGCCGAGCCGACCGCGGACAGCTCGGGCGTCACGTACGCCATGGCGATCGCGTGGCCCAGCGTGGGCGAGGGCGCGCCGCTCGTCACCTTTCCCACGACGATCTGCGGCGTGTGCCCGCGCACGACGACGTGGTCGCCCTCGCGCGGCGCGCGACGGCCCGCGGCGCTCAGCCCGACCAGGACGCGCGCCGGCTCGCAGCCGCGCCGCGACGCCAGGGCCGCACGCCCCACGAACTCGAGGACGGCGCCGTCGTCGGTGGTCTTGTCGAGCCGGACCACGCGGCCGAGGCCGGCGTCGTAGGGGGTCGTGGTGAGGTCGAGCTCGTGCCCGTAGAGCGGCATCCCGGCCTCGAGGCGGAGCGAGTCGCGGGCGGAGAGCCCCGCGGGGACGAGCCCGTCCTCGGCGCCGGTCCCGAGCAGCGAGCGCCACAGCGCGACCGCGTGGTCGGCTGGCACGAACAGCTCGAAGCCGTCCTCGCCGGTGTAGCCCGTGCGGGCGACGAGCGCCTCGACGCCCGCGACGGTCGCGGGGACGCTCGCGTAGTACTTGAGCGCCCGGACGGCGTCGGCGTCGCCCGCCGCGAGACCCGTGACGATCTGCTCCGCGAGCGGCCCCTGCACCGCGATCAGCGCGGTCGCCTCCGACTCGTCCGTGACCTCCACGTCGAACGGCGCGGCGCGGCTCACGAGCTCGCGCGCGACGGTCGGCGCGTTCGAGGCGTTGGCCACGACCAGGAAGTCGTCGTCGGCGAGCCGGTACACGACGAGGTCGTCGATGACCTCGCCGAACTCGTTCGCGATCATCGAGTAGCGAGCCCGGCCCGGCTTCACCTGGGACAGCCAGCCGACGAGGGCGACGTCGAGCGCCCGGCCCGCCTCCGGCCCGCGGAGCCGGATCTCGCCCATGTGGGACAGGTCGAACAGTCCCGCGGCCGACCGCACCGCGCGGTGCTCCGCGAGGTCGCTCGCGTAGCGGAGCGGCATCAGCCAGCCGCCGAACTCGGTGAGCGTCGCGCCCAGCGCGACGTGCTCGTCGTGGAGCGGCGTGTGCCGCGGCTCGGCCGCGCTCTCGGTCTCAGGGGTCTCTACGGAGGTCGTCATCGCTCTCCCTCTCTCGTCGTGTCGAGGCTAGTCGTTACCCCGCGAAGTGGGCCTCGCGGACGCCCACTTCGCGAAGGATGCGTCCGGGAGGGGTACGTCGCGGTCAGTCGGCGAAGGACTCGACGGGCGGGCAGGCGCACACCAGGTTGCGGTCCCCGTAGGCGCCGTCGATCCGGCGCACCGGCGGCCAGTACTTGGTCGCGGCCCGCGCGGACGCCCTGCCGTCGTGCCCGACGACGGCCGCCGCCTCCTCGCGCGAGTACGGCTTGTCCCACTCGCCCGACAGCAGCGCGCCGGCCGTGTGGGGGGCGCCTCGCAGCGGTGAGTCCGCGACGGCCCACCGGCCCTGCTCGACGGCGTCGATCTCACCGCGGACGGCGACCATCGCGTCGACGAACCGGTCGAGCTCCGCGAGGTCCTCGGACTCCGTCGGCTCGACCATGAGCGTCCCCGGCACGGGGAACGCGAGCGTCGGCGCATGGAACCCGTAGTCCATGAGCCGCTTGGCGACGTCCTCGGCCGTGACGCCGGTCCGCTTGGTGATGTCGCGCAGGTCGAGGATGCACTCGTGGGCCACGAGCCCGTCCGGTCCCGCGTACAGGACGGGGAAGTGCTCGCGCAGCCGGGCGGCGAGGTAGTTCGCGCCCAGCACGGCGCCCTCGGTCGCGGCGGTGAGCCCGTCCGGGCCCATGAGCGCGACGTACGCGTAGGAGATCGGCAGGATGCCCGCGGACCCGTACGGCGCCGCGGACACCGGGACGCCGCCCGCGGCGTCGGCGTCGAGCGGGTCGCCCGGGAGGAACGGGACGAGGTGCTCGGCGACCGCGACCGGGCCGACGCCGGGCCCGCCGCCGCCGTGCGGGATGCAGAACGTCTTGTGCAGGTTCAGGTGCGAGACGTCGCCGCCGAACCGGCCCGGCCGCGCCAGCCCGACCAGGGCGTTGAGGTTCGCGCCGTCGATGTACACCTGGCCACCCGCGCCATGTACGAGGGCGCAGACGTCGCGGACGTGCGCCTCGTAGACCCCGTGCGTCGACGGGTAGGTGATCATGATCCCGGCCACCTGCGGGCCGTGCTGGTCGAGCTTGGCGCGCAGGTCGTCGAGCTCGATCGAGCCGTCCTCGGCCGTCGCCACGACCACGACCCGGAGGCCCGCGAGCGCCGCCGACGCCGCGTTCGTGCCGTGCGCGGACGCGGGGATGAGGATGACGTCGCGGCCCTCGTCGCCGCGCGACCGGTGGTAGCCGCGGATCGCGAGCAGGCCCGCGAACTCGCCCTGCGAGCCGGCGTTCGGCTGGACCGACACCGCGGCGTACCCGGTGATCTCGGCCAGCCAGCCCTCGAGCGTCTCGACGAGCTCGCGGTAGCCGGCGGCCTGGTCGGCCGGGACGAACGGGTGCACGTCTGCGAACTCCGGCCAGGAGATCGGCTCCATCTCGACCGTCGCGTTGAGCTTCATGGTGCAGGAGCCCAGCGGGATCATCGTCCGGTCGAGCGCCAGGTCCTTGTCGGAGAGCGCCCGCAGGTACCGGAGCATCGACGTCTCCGAGCGGTGCGCGGAGAACACCGGGTGCGTGAGGTACTCGGTGGTCCGGAGCGCCCACGCCGGCAGCGCGGCATCCGCGGCGACGTCCGCCGGCACCGAGCCGGTCAGCGCCCGCAGGAGGGTCGCGACGGTCTCGGTCGTCGTCGTCTCGTCGCACGACGCCTGCACGTGGTCGGCGTCCGGCGCGTAGAGGTTGATCCCCGCGTCGCAGGCGGCGTCGACGACGCCCTCGGCCCGGCCCGGCACCGCGATGCGGACCGTGTCGAAGAAGATGTCGTGCACGACCGTCAGCCCGGCGGACCGCGCGCCCGCCGCCAACGCAGCGGCGTGCCCGTGGACGCGCTCCGCGATCGCGCGGAGCCCGCGGGGACCGTGGTAGACCGCGTACATCGACGCGACGATCGCGAGCAGTGCCTGCGCGGTGCAGATGTTCGACGTCGCCCGCTCGCGCCGGATGTGCTGCTCGCGGGTCTGGAGCGCGAGGCGGTACGCGGGGGTGCCGTCGGCGTCGACGGAGACCCCGACGAGGCGGCCAGGGAGCGACCGCTCGAGGCCGGACCGGACCGCCATGAAGGCCGCGTGCGGCCCCCCGTAGAACAGCGGGACGCCGAAACGCTGCGCCGAGCCGACGGACACGTCGGCGCCGAGCTCCCCCGGCGACACGAGCATCGTGAGGGCGAGGAGGTCGGCCGCGATCGTGACGAGCGCGCCGCGCTCCTTGGCCGCCGCCACCAGGGGCCGCAGGTCCCGCACGACGCCGGACGTCCCGCTCTGCTGCAGGACGACGCCCACCAGGTCGCCCTCGACCTCGGGCAGCCCGTCGGCCAGGTCGGCGACGACGACGTGCAGCCCCGCGGCGTCGGACCGCCCGCGCGTGACCGCGAGGGTCTGCGGGAACAGCTCGGCGTCGAGCACGACGGTGCCGCCGGCGGCGCCGCGAGCGCCCTTCGACCCTGTCTTGTGCGCACGGAACATGAGCGCGACGGCCTCCGCGACGGCGGTCGCCTCGTCGAGCAGGCTCGCGTTGGCGATCGCGAGCCCGGTGAGGTCCTCGACGACGGTCTGGAAGTTGAGCAGCGCCTCGAGGCGGCCCTGGGAGATCTCGGCCTGGTACGGCGTGTACGACGTGTACCAGCCGGGCGACTCGAGCACGTTCCGGCGGATCACCGGCGGCGTGACGGTCCCGTAGTAGCCGAGCCCGATCATCTGCGTCTTGACGACGTTCTTCGCGGCGATCCGGCGGAGGTCGGCCGTGACCTCGGTCTCGGTGCGCGCGGCCGGCAGGTCGAGCGGGGCGTCCTCACGGATCGCGGCCGGGATCGCTGCGTCGACGAGCGCGTCGAGCGACGGCTGCCCGAGCACGGCGAGCATGCGGGCGACGTCACCGGGGGTGCCGTCGGCGGCCGCCTCGACGCCCGTGCGGACGCCGCGCGGGCCGATGTGCCGGGTCGCGAAGTGGTCGCGGTCGAACGCGGCCGGGATGTGCTGCTCGTTCACGGGGTGCTCCAGGCGGGCGAGGTCCGACGACACCGGACCGGTGGGCTGGGCCCTCCCCGCTCTGTCACCGGACGCGCAGCGTCCACCTGAGAGTTTTGCCGGTCCGCCGTTCGCGGGAGGTTCCCGCCCGGGGCGCGCCGACTTGCACCGTCGGTGGGTGCGCGCGAGCGCGCACCGCTTTCCAGAGTTGCCTCGCCGTGCCGGTACGGGGGCCTGAGAGATTCCGGGGAGGACTTGCTCCTTCGGCGTCCGACGCCTTCCGCCGGGGCGGACGACGCGCGGACTCTCCCGACACGGTTCGAGTAGCGTGAAGCTGAAGTTGTGGCTTCATCGTACCCGCGGAACGGCGGGCTCCCGGGCGTCGAGGTGGTCGCGGACGGCGCGGGCGACGGCACGCGGGTTCTCGTCGAGGAGGAAGTGCCCGCCGGGCACCGTCCGCACCTGCAGGACGCCGGCGCGCGACCGCGGCGGCGTCAGGAGCGCCGGGGGGATGTACGCGTCCCGGTCCCCGCCCAGGAGCAGCGTCGGCACGACGTACGGTCGGCGCGCGTCTCGGCGCAGGACGAGCCGCGCGATGTCGTGCAGCACGAACGCGCTGTGCAACCGCCGCCCGGCGTACGCGACCTCGGGCCGCGCCGCGACGGCGGCGTAGGCGTCCACGAGCTCGTCGGTCCAGACGGCCGGGTCCCGCGCGTCCCGGGACAGGAACCACCGCAGCACGGCGCGACGGCGCTGGGCCGCCTCCCCGAGGCCCGGCACCTCGAACAGCGCGGTCACCCACATGCGCCAGACGCGCGGCAGCAGCTTCCGCTGCAGCGGCCACGGGTGGAGCTCGGAGACCGCCACGAGCCGGCGCACCCGATCCGGCGCGTCGAGCGCGACGCGGAAGGCGAGCCACGCGCCCCAGTCGTGCCCGACGACGTCCACCGGCCCCCGCAGGTCGAGCGCGTCGAGGAGGGCGAGCGTGTCGAGGGCGCGCTCGGCCGTCGACCAGCCGTGCGTCGGGGCCCCGCTCCACCCGAAGCCGGGCAGGTCGGGCACCACGACGCGGCGGTCGTGAGCGAGGTCGCCCACCACCCCGCGCCACGCGTACCAGTGCTGCGGGAACCCGTGGAGCAGGACGACCGCAGGTGCGTCGTCGGGCCCTGCCTCGGCGACGTGCACCGCCGCTCCCCGGACGTCGACCCAGCGGTGCCGGACGCCCGGGACGTCGGGCAGTGCTCTCTCCATGTCGGTATGACGACGCGGAGGGCGCGAACGTGTCAGGCCGAGGACGCCGGCCGCTCGCCACCGGGCGCGGACGGCGTGACAATCGAGAGGAGGGTCCATCGCGATCCCCTGCAGCGACGGAGGAGGACGACATGACCACGACGCCCAGCGACGACTACGACACGTCGGGCCTGGTGTCGGGCCGCGACGGTTTGACCGGCGAGGACGACGGCGCCACCCCTGGCCCGGGCGCGCGCGGGGAGGACCTGCACGAGACGCCCGAGCAGGAGGCGGAGCGCGAGGCGAGCCGCCTCGACCAGGAGGGCCGCACCCCGGGACCCGGCCCGGACGGATCCGACCTCGGCGAGCCCGAGGAGGAGGTGGCGAAGGTCCGCAAGGAGCACATCGCCAAGCACGCCGCGAACCACGGCAGGACTCCGGGACCGGGGCCCGAGGACCGCGGCCGCTGAGTCAGGGCCGCGTCAGGCTCCCAGGAGGAGCGCCTGCCACGCCACGATCCGGTCGACGGCCGTGGCGACGGTCGAGGGTGCGGCCGCGAAGCTCAGCCGCACCCACGCCCCGCCGTGGACCCCGTCGAAGTCCGTGCCGGGCGTGAGCGCGACACCCGTCTCGGCGAGCAGCCGCTCGCAGTAGGCCACCGAGTCGGCCGGCCGCGGGTCGTCCGGGCCCGCCGACAGGAACCGGGACACGTCCCCGTACAGGTAGAACGCGCCGTCGGCGGGGGCGACCGGGTCCCAGCCCAGCTCGCCGACCCGCCCCAGCAGCAGCGCGCGCGAGGTCGCGTACGAGGCGACGTTCGCTGCGGCTGCCGCGTACGCCTCCTTGGTGAACGCGGCGACGGCGGCGTGCTGCGCGAGCGCGGGCGGGCAGAGGGCGACGTTGCTCGCGAGCGCATCGACGGCGGCGACGAGGCCGTCCGGCAGCACGAGCCACCCGAGCCGCCAGCCCGTCATCGCCCAGTACTTGGAGAACGAGTTGACGACGACGGCGCCGTCGTCCAGGAACCGCGCTGCGGTCGTGGCGGCCGGGCCGTTCGACTGACCCGGACCGCTGTACGTGATGCCGTGGTAGATCTCGTCGGACACGAGCCGGACGCCGTGGTCCGCGCACCACCGTGACAGCGCCCCGAGCTCGGCCGCCTCGATCATGGTGCCGGTGGGGTTGGCCGGGCTCGCGACCACCAGCCCGGCGACCGGCGCCTCGGCGTGGAGCGCCTCGAGCTGGTCGACGGTGGGTTGGTAGCGCGTGGCCGGCCCGCAGTCGAGCTCGACGACGTCGCAGCCGAGCGCCGTGAGGATGTTGCGGTAGGCGGGGTAGCCGGGGCGGGCGAGGACGACGCGGTCGCCGACGTCGAACGCCGCCACGAACGCGAGCAGGAACCCGCCCGAGCTGCCGGTCGTGACGGCCACGCGGGCGGGGTCGACGTCGACGTCGTACCAGCGGCGGTAGTGGCCCGCGATGGCCTCGCGCAGCCCGGGAGCGCCGAGCGCCTCGGTGTAGCCGAGGTCGCCGGAGCGCAGGATCTCGATCGCGCGCTCACGCACGGGCTCCGCGGCGCCTGACGACGGCTCGCCCGCGCAGAGGTTGAGGACGGACTCCCCCGCGGCGCGTCGGGCGTTGGCGGCCGCCAGCACCTGCATGACGGCGAACGGCGGGACGTGCGAGCGCGCCGAGACCTTCACCGTGGCGGTCAGACGGCCGCGAGGCTGTCGGTCCGCGTGGACTCCGCACCCGCGGGCGCGCCGTACCGAAGGCCGTCGAGGATGAGCGCGAGGACGCGCCTGGTCCGCTCGGGGTCGTGCGAGGCGGCCGCGGCCATGCACATGCCCGAGACGGAGCGCAGGATGTCGAGCGGCTCGGCGTCGTTCCGTGCCATCCCGGCCTCCTGGGCAGCGCCGAGGAGCATCGCGGCGGCATTCTCTAGGCGCTCGTGGACGTCGGCGAAGACGGCCTCGGACTCCGGGCCGAGCGCCTCGCGCAGCGCGGACGCCATGCCCTTCTTGCGACTGACGTAGCCGACGAACCCGTCGACCCAGGTGGAGAGCGCCTCGAACGGGTCGAGCTGCTCGAGCAGCCGCGGGGCGGCGGCGCAGACCTCGTCGACGCTGTGGCGGTAGACCTGCTCGACGAGACAGGCGCGCGTGGGGAAGTGGCGATAGAGCGTCCCGACGCCGACGCCGGCGCGGCGGGCGATCTCCTCGAGGGAGCCCTCGGTGCCGTGCTCGGCGAAGACCTCGGTCGCAGCCTGGAGCAGCTTCTCCCGGTTGCGGGCAGCATCGGCCCGGAGCGGCCGGACAGCCGGCTCTTGCGTTCCCACGATGTCCCTCCTTCGCGCCGGCCGCACCGTTGCGGCCTCGTACGCCGTGACGATACTCGCCCGCTCCCGGGGTGGGGAAACAGGCCGACCCGCGCTCATCTCGAATTACCTCTTGCACAACCGGAGGAACCCTCCGTATAGTCCTAGGTGTCTACCGGAGGCTCCTTCCACTTACTCCATCCTACGACGTGGAGGCCAGACGTGTCCTCACCCTTGACCACCCTCTCCCCGACGGCTTCCCGAGCCGCCGGGCGCGGCAGCTCCTCACCCCTGGTGCTGGCCGCGATCCTCACCACCCAGCTCATGATCGTGCTGGACGCGACGATCGTGAACGTCGCGCTCCCCGACATCCAGAAGGCCCTCGGCTTCTCGGCCACCAGCCTGTCCTGGGTCCTCAACGCCTACACGCTCGCGTTCGGCGGGCTGCTGCTCCTCGGCGCCCGCGCGGGCGACATCCTCGGCCGCCGTCGGACGCTCCTGCTCGGCATCGGCCTGTTCACGCTCGCCTCGCTCGCGGGCGGGTTCGCCCAGGGTCCCGGCGAGCTGCTCACCGCCCGCGCCATCCAGGGCGTCGGCGCGGCCTTCGCGGCCCCGTCCGGGCTCGCGCTCCTGATGGCGCGGTTCCCCGAGGGCCGCGAGCGCGCCCGCGCCCTCGGCTACTACGCCGCCGTCTCCATCGGCGGCTCCGCGGTCGGCCTCATCGCCGGCGGCCTGCTCACCGAGTGGGTCTCCTGGCGCTGGGTCCTGTTCGTCAACGTCCCGATCGGTATCGGCCTGATCTTCCTCGCCCGCGCCGTGCTCCCCGAGACCCCGCGGCAGCGGGGCCGGTTCGACCTGACGGGCGCCGCGACGTCGACGCTCGGCATGAGCGCGCTCGTCTACGCCTTCATCCGCGCGGCGAGCGACGGCTGGGGCGACCCGGGAACCGTCCTGGCGTTCGTCGTCGGAGGCCTGCTGCTCCTCAGCTTCGTGCTGGTCGAGCTCCGCGCCCCGGCGCCCATCACGCCGCTGCGGCTGTTCGCCGACCGGACCCGCGTGGCGTCGTACGTCGGCCGGATCCTGCTCGTCGGCGGGATGTTCGGGATGTTCTTCTACCTGACGCTGTTCCTGCAGAACGTCCTGGGCTACACGCCCATCGTGACCGGGCTCGCGTTCCTGCCGCTCACGGTCATGCTGTTCGCGTTCTCGCGGGTCAGCGCGGCGCTCGTCGTGCGGGTCGGTCCCAAGCCGCTCATGCTGATCGGCCTGAGCCTGTCCACGGTGGCGCTGCTGGTGCTCTCCCGGCTCGACGCCGACTCGTCGTACGTCGCGATCCTCGTCCCGCTCCTGCTGTTCGGCATGGGCAACGGGCTGGCGTTCGTCCCGCTCACGGCGATCGCGCTGCAGGGCGTCGACCCGAAGGACGCCGGTGCGGCGTCCGGGCTGGTCAACGTGATGCAGCAGGTCGGCGGCTCGCTGGGACTGGCCGTGCTCGTGACGGTCGCGACGACCGCCACGCAGCACGCGGCACCCGAGGGCTCGACGGCGCAGGCCGTCGCGCAGCACGCGTTCGTCGTCGGCGCCGACCGGGCGTTCCTGACGTCCGCGATCCTGCTCGCGGCGACCGTGCTGCTCCTCGCCGTCGCGGTGCGCGCCCGCGCCCCGCAGGCCGCGCCCGCGCCGGCTGTCGCGGACGAAGAGCTCGACGGTCCGCGGATCGTCGCCCCTGAGGACGCCGCCGCGCTCTTCGAGGAGGAGATGGCCGAGGCCGTCGGCCGTCCCGCCGAAGCCTGACGCCGTCAGCCACCTGACGCGTCAGGAACGGGCCGCGGGGGGGGGGGGGGGGGGGGCGCCGGGCCCGGGGGGGGGGTGGGGGGGGCGGCGGGGGGGGGGGGGGCGGGGCGCCCCCCG
>NZ_JBNCMC010000001.1:145995-204802 GCF_049844995.1 Luteimicrobium sp. DT211
GGCGGACCCGCCCACCCCGGCCCCGTCCCCCCCCGGCCGGCGCACGCCCGGGGCGGGGGGCCGGCTGAGAGCCGCCCCCGCGGCCCGTTCGTCGTGTTGCCGTCGCTCTCAGGTCTCGTCGACGACGTCCGCGCCCGGCGCGTGCTGCTTGATCGACTCGATCGCGGACACCGCCGACGCCTTCTGCGCGTACTGCTGGCTGTTCGCCAGGATGTTGCCGTTCGCGGCCACGATGCGGAACCAGAACTCGCCGCTCTTCTCGCTCTTGTGGATGGTGAACTTCACGGGGACCTCCATCGGTCCTTCTCGCGACGCGGTCGAACGACCGCCGGGGCCCTCTGCCCCTTGCACCCTCAGTCTTCGCCCCACCCGCCGGGACCGCCCGGCGGACGGGGACGGGTCACCCCGCCCGACGGCGCAGCTCGGCGTCGACGTGCGCGACCACACCCTCCGCGCCCGCCTCGACCTGGACGAGGCATGACTCGAAGTCCTCGCGGTCGCCGTACCAGGGGTCGTCGATGTCGAGTCGGTAGCCGTCCGGGCCGTCCGGGTCCACGCGCGGCGCCGCCGGTTCGAACGTCCGGTACAGCCGGACCACGGGCCGGCCGCCCGCAGCGCCGGCCAGCCGGTGCAGGGCCCGGGCGTGGAGGACGGTCATCGGCAGGACGAGGTCGCGCGCCGCCAGGTCGGACGGGCGGACCTGCCGCGCCCGGTGCGCGCCGCCCGTTCCCGCGAGCGCCGCAAGGTCGTAGCCGTGCGCCTCGAGCACGGCGACGGCGCGCCGGTCCATCGGCCGGCCCTGCTCCTCGTCGCTGATGCCGGTCGAGTCGACGACGACCCGGTCGCCCAGGCCCGCGGCGTCGAACCGGTCCCGCAGCACCACCTCCGCCATCGGCGACCTGCAGATGTTCCCGGTGCAGACGGTCATGACGCGGTAGGGATCGTGGACAGCCATGACCCCATCCTGCCAACCGCCTCCCCACCGGTGCCGAACACGGGGTCCGCGTCCGTCAGTTCACGCTGACGGACGCAGGCCCCGTTCTCGCGGGGCCGCGAACCCGTGCTCGCCCACCGGTCGTAGAGTCGGGCCGCGTGAAGCTGCTTCTCCTCGAGGACGACGCCGAGCTCGCCCCCGCGCTGGTCGGGGCGCTCCGCGACCACGCCTTCGTCGTCGACCACGCCACGACGATCGCCGACGCCGACCTCCTGGTCGCGACGTCGCACCACGACGTGCTGGTCCTGGATCGTGCGGTCCCGGACGGCGACGCGCTCGACCTGGTCGACCAGCTGCGCCGCGGGGGCGTCACGACGCCCGTCCTGCTGCTCACGGCCCACGGTCAGGTCGCGGACCGCGTGGCCGGGTTCGAGCACGGCGCCGACGACTACGTGGTCAAGCCGTTCGCGCTGCCGGAGCTCGTCGCACGCATCCGGGCGCTGGCGCGGCGGCAGGGCACCGCCCGGGCGAGGGTCCTCACGAGCGGCCGGCTCGAGCTCGACGTCGTCCGGCACCGGCTGACCCTGGACGGGATCCTGCTCAGCCCGACCCCCAAGGAGTTCGCGGTGCTCGAGGTGCTGCTCGAGCGTGCCGGCGAGGTCGTGAGCCGGGCCGAGCTCGTCGAGCGGTGCTGGGACGAGCTCACCGAGCCGTCGTCGAACGTCGTCGACGTGCTCGTCGGGCAGCTCCGCCGCCGGCTGGGCGAGCCCGACCTCATCGAGACCGTGCGCGGCGTCGGGTACCGCCTGGCGGACGACGCCCCCGCTCCCCCCGACCGGGCCGAGCGATGACCGACCCGGCGCTGGGGCCTGCCCGCAGGCGGATCAGCCGGATCCGCTGGACGACGACCGTCGTGTTCGCCGCGACGACCGCCGTGTGCCTGGGCGTGCTCGTCGTGATCGCGCTGCGGGTCGACACCTCGGCGCAGACCAAGGCGTTCGACGAGGGCCTGCGGCAGCAGGCCGGCTCGCTCTCCGAGCTCGTGAGCATCGCCGACGACGGCTCCCTCGACCTCGGCCGCCTCAACGCCACCCAGGTGGGCCGGACGACGTCGGTGCTCGGCGTCGTGACGCCGTCGTCGATCGAGTACGCGGAGCCCGACCAGGACGCCCTGCCCACGGACGCCGAGCTGCGCCGCGTCATCACCGCCCAGCAGGAGGACGCGGGAGTCGCCGGGTTCGTCGCGGCGCAGCAGCGCGGGCGCACCCTGCACTGGGCGGCGGCGCCCGTCTTCGACGCCGCGAGGATCACGTCGTCGACGCCGGTCGGGGCCGTGCTGCTGGTCGGCGGGACGGTCCCCGGGGCGGCCGAGCACGCGGCCCTGCGCAACCGACTGGTCCTCACGAGCATCCTGCTGGTCGTCGGCGCGAGCCTGCTGGGGCACGTCGTGTCCGGGCGGGCGATGCGGCCGGCCGTGCGGGGCCTCGCGTCGCAGGAGCGGTTCCTCGTCGACGCCGCCCACGAGCTCCGCACGCCGCTCAGCGTCCTACAGCTCGAGGTGGACCGGGCGGCCCGGCACCCCGACGACCCGGACGCCCAGCGCGCCGCCGTCGACGGGGCACGCCGCCAGGTGCGACGCCTGTCCGCGCTGACGGACGCGCTGCTGCTCCGGGCGCGGGCCGCCGTCGGCACCGCGGACCTGTCGCGCGAGCCGCTGCGCCTCGACCAGCTCGTCGAGCAGGTCGTCACCGAGCTCCGGGACATCGCGCCCGACGACGCCCGCATCACCGTCCGGCCCGACCCGCCCGACGCCGTCGTCGTCCGGGCGAACCCGGACGTGCTCGCGCTCGGCGTCCGGAACCTCGTGGAGAACGCGCTCCGGCACGGGCGGCCGCCGGTCGTCGTCGAGGTGCGCGGCGACGGCGTCATCGTGACGGACGCCGGCCCGGGCATCCCGGAGGCGGACCGCGCCCGCATGGTCGCCGCCGGGACGACAGGCGATGGGCGGCCGGGCACGGGGTCGGGGCTGGCGATCGCGTCCTGGGCGGCCCGGGTCAACGGGGGCAGCCTCACGCTCGACGACGTGCCGTCCGGCGGGCTCCGCGCGACCCTGTCCTTCCCCGCGGACGGACGGGCGGGCGCCTGAGCGGATCGTGAGGCCGCGCCTCATGCTCCGCTCATCCGCCCCGGACCAGACTCGAGGCATGACACGTCGACACACCCCTCGCGTACCGCACGTCGGCCGCACGGTGACCGGTGGCGTGGCGCTCGTCGTCGTCGGGCTGCTGACCGCGGGCACGCTTGCCGCCTGCAGCGGCGGGGACGACGCGGACGCCCCCGCCGCGACCGCTGCCACGACCCCGGGCGAGCCTTCGACGCCGGCCTCGACGGGCGGCTCCGACGCCACGAGCACGCCGTCGCCCTCACCGTCGTCAGGCTCCACGCAGGCCGGCGGCTCGTCGCCGTCGCCGTCGCCGAGCTCGCTCCGCGTCGCCCGCTGCACCGCGGACCACCTCACGGGGACGCTGACCGCCGGTGACGGCGGCGGCGCCGGCAGCACGTTCCCGTACCTCGTCCTGAAGAACACGGGCGGCTCGCCGTGCCAGCTCCAGGGCTGGCCGGGAGTGTCGTTCGTGGGTGGGGACGACGGCACCCAGCTCGGCGCGGCCGCCACGCTCGACCGGTCGAGCCCGCACGCGACGGTGACCCTGCTCCCGAACGGTCACGCGCACGCCCCCCTCAAGATCGGGCAGGCCGCCAACTACTCGGCGAGCACCTGCAAGCCCGCGAAGGCGGACGGCCTGCGCGTGTACGTCCCGGGCGAGACGCACGCGATCTTCGTGAAGGCGTCGGGGCTCACCGCGTGCACGAGCAGCAAGGTCCAGCTCCTCCAGACCCAGGCGATCCAGCCGGGCGCGGGCTGACGCTTCCCCGTCGGCGAAATTGCTTGGCAGGGTGCCGGGGGCCGCAGTAGCGTCGTCGGCACATGGGAAAGGAGGTGATCCGACCAGTGAAGACTCTTCGGACGCATGAGGTGATCGCGCGCTAGCTCGCGCGGCACGTCTCCGGACGAGCTGGCGAAACCAACGCCATCACCGGGCCCGTGGGTGTTGCGGAATCGTCCACCGCGACAGGCGGTCCTCCCTCTCCATGTGGGATCGGACCTCCAGCCCACGGGCTTCTCCATGCCCGACGACGGCCGCTCGCCCCGGCGGGCACCTCGCCTACGCGAGTCCCACGAGTTCCGCCAGCAGCCCGACCTGGTAGTCGAAGAAGCCGTCCCGGTCGGTGAGCGTGTCGGGCCCCCACTGGTCGAACACGTCGAACGAGACGAGCCCGAACAGGCCCGACCAGAGCTGGAACGCCGCGGCGAGCGCGCCCACCGGCAGCTCGAGACCGAACTCGGCCCGGATCCGCTCCATGTCCGCCCGGACACCCTCGGGCACCTCGCGCTCCTGAGGTTGCAGCCTGCCCGCCGCTGACGCGTCCGTGAGGACGCGGAGCAGGGCCAGCACGACCCGGATCCCGGGCTGCGTCGTGCGGTCCGCGGGCGCGGCGTAGCCGGGCACGGGCGTCCCGTAGAGGAGCGCGTAGCTGGACGGCTCCCGCAGGCTCCAGGTCCGGACGGCGCGCGCCGCGGTGAGCAGGCGGGCGCGCGGCTCCTCGGGGGCGTCCGCGAGCGCCTCGTCGACGGCGTCGCCGAGCTCGTCGTAGGCGTCGACGATGAGCAGCGTGAGCAGCTCGTCGCGGCTCCCCACGTACCGGTACACGGCCGACGAGACGACGCCGAGCTCGCGCGCGACGGCGCGCAGCGAGAGGTCGGCGGGACCGACGGTCGCGAGCTGCTCGCGCCCGATCCGCACGATCTCGCGCATCGTGTTCTCACGGGCGAGCTGTCGGGGCGTGGGGGCCATGGCACCGATCCTGCCCCAGGAGCGCGCAGGACACAAAAGTGAGCACCGCTCTTGCTTTCTGGCCGAGCGTGAGTCATGCTCGCGCCGTCAGCAACCGAGAGCACTGCTCACAGATGGGACGTGACCATGAGCATCGTCATCGCCGGCGCCGGACCGATCGGCACCACCGTCGCCCGCCAGTACGTCGACCAGGGGACGCCCGTCCGCGTTCTCACCCGGTCAGGGTCGGGCCTCGATCACCCGCTGGTCGAGCGCCGCCGCGTCGACGTGAACGACGCCACGGCCCTCGCCGCGGCGGCCCAGGACGCCGAGATCATCCACTTCTGCATCCACGCGTCCGCGTACGACGCGACGGTCTGGGAGCGCGAGCTCCCGGCCGCCGAGCGGACGGTGCTCGCCGCGGCCGAGGCCGCGGGCGCCGTCGTCGTCTTCCCCGAGAGCCTGTACGCGTTCGACGGGTCCGGCACCATCACCGAGACGACCCGGCACGACGCGACGGGCGGCAAGCCGGGCGTGCGGGCGCGGCTCCTCGCCGCGCGGGCCGCGTCGCCCGTCCCGACGGCCAGCGTCGTCGCGTCCGACTACTTCGGTCCGGGCGCCGGGGCCAACGCGCACGCGGGCGACCGCATGCTCGGCCCGGCGACGTCGGGCGGGACCGCGCGGCCGCTCGGCAACGCCGACCTGCCCCACAGCTGGACCTACCTGCCGGACCTGGCCGCCGCCATGATCCGCGCCGGCGAGGTCGCGCGCGACAGCCGCCGCACGACCGGGGCCGCCGACGGCGCGACCGACGGCATCTGGTTCGCCCCCACCACGGCGACCTGCAGCCAGCGCGAGATCGCGACCGCGTACGCGCGCGCGGCCGGGCGCCCGGAGGCGAAGGTCTCCGCCGTGCCGGCGTGGCTCCTGCGCACCGCTGGCCTCGGGAGCCGGCAGATGCGCGGACTCGCCGAGATGATCCACCTGTTCACGCGCCCGCTCGTCATGGACTCGTCCGCTAGCGACGCCGCGCTCGGCCTCAAGGCCACCCCGTTCGACGACGCCGTCCAGGCGACCGTCGACGCATACCTCGCCACGGCGTAGCGCGACCCCGCGATACCCTCGGGGCGTGTCCAGCACCGCAGAACCGACGCCGTCCCCCGCGCCTGCCACCACGTCCGACACGTTCGCCGAGTCGCTCCGCCGCACCGAGGCCATCCGGTCGAACCTCGACGCGCACCCCGAGCGGTACCGCGTCCTGACGGGCGACCGTCCGACGGGCTCGCTGCACCTCGGGCACTACTTCGGGACGCTCGCGTCGCGCGTCGTGCTGCAGGACCAGGGCGTCGAGACGTGGGTGCTGGTGGCGGACTACCAGGTGATCACGGACCGCGAGACGACCGAGAACATCCAGGACAACGTCCGGGGTCTCGTCCTCGACTACGTGGCGGCGGGCATCGACCCGGAGCGCTCCACGATCTTCACGCACTCCGCGATCCCGGCGCTCAACCAGCTCCTGCTGCCGTTCCTGTCCCTCGTCACGGAGGCGGAGCTGCTCCGCAACCCGACCGTGAAGGCGGAGCTGGCGGCGTCGGGCCGGGCGCTGTCCGGGCTGCTGCTGACCTACCCGGTGCACCAGGCCGCGGACATCCTCTTCTGCAAGGGCAACCTCGTGCCCGTCGGCAAGGACCAGCTCCCGCACATCGAGCAGACCCGTGTGGTCGCGCGCCGGTTCAACGAGCGCTACGCGAAGAAGAACCCGGTGTTCCCGGAGCCGCAGGCGCTCCTGTCCGACTCCCCCGAGATCCCGGGCCTCGACGGCCGCAAGATGTCCAAGTCGTACGGCAACGCGATCGCGCTCGGCATGACGGCGGACGAGACCGCGAAGCTCATCCGCAAGGCGCCGACCGACTCGGACCGCCACATCACGTTCGACCCCGAGAACCGCCCCGGCGTCTCGGCTCTGCTCACCTCGGCCGCGCTGTGCACGGGCGGCGACCCGGTGCAGATCGCCGAGGAGATCGGCGACGGCGGCGGGGGCGCGCTCAAGGCGTTCGTCACCGAGGCCGTCAACGAGCGGTTCGCGCCGCACCGCGCACGCCGCGCCGAGCTCGCCGCCGACCCCGGCTACGTCCACGAGGTGCTGCGCCGCGGCAACGAGCGGGCCAACGAGGTCGCCGAGAAGACGCTCGACGAGGTCCGCGCCGCTATGGGGATGGTGTACTGACCGCACCCGTCGACCCGGGGGCTGCCCGCAGCTCCGGGACGTGGGCGAGGAGCGTCAGCGCCCCCGCGGACGGCGAGCCCGACGGCGCCGTGTGGGTCACGAGGGTCTGGTCGGGCGCGTCCACGGCGCGCAGCGTCTGCTGCGTGACCACGAGGTCGCCGACCAGCGGGTGGTGCAGCGCGTAGACGGCGGTCGCGCACGGCTGGACCCGCTGGTCCGCCCACAGGGCCGCGAACTCCGGGCTCGCCATCGACAGCGAGCCGACGAGCGACGCGAGCTCCGGGTCCTCCGGGTGCAGCCCCACCGTGAGCCGCAGGTTCCCGACGACGGCGCGCGCCTTGGCCGGCCAGTCCACGTACAGCGCCCGCGTCGGCTCGTCGAGGAAGACCATCGACGCCAGGGAGGGCCGGGTCGCCCGGTCGAGCGGCGCGTCCTCGTCGAGGTGCGGCGCGAGCAGCGCGTGCCCGAGCGGGTTCCAGGCGAGCACGTCGCTGCGCCTGCCCACGACGACGGCCGGGATCCCGCCCAGGGAACCCAGCAGCTCGAGGAGCGCGGGGTCCGCGCGCTCGGCCACCGGACGCCGTCGGGCAGGACGGCGCTGCCCGCCTTCGGCGAGGCTGCGCAGGTGGGCGCGCTCCGCCCCGGTCAGGCGGAGGGCCGACGCCACGGCGTCGAGCACCTGCGGCGACGCGTGCCGCGCGTGTCCCTGCTCGAGCCGGGCGTAGTACGACGGGCTCACGCCGGCCAGCAGGGCGAGCTCCTCGCGGCGCAGGCCGCTCACCCGGCGGCGGTCGCCGTACGACCTGAGGCCCAGCTCCTCGGGCGTGACGCGGTCGCGGCACGCGCGGAGGAACGCGCCGAGCGGACCGGCGGACTCGTGGGGGGTCACGCCGCCAGTCTGGCCGAGGCCTCGTCGCCGTGCCTCTCCCTGGCAGGGAGACGCAGGACCGGGGCTGGTCGGGGGGCAGGCCGCGGCCGAGGGTGGAGCCCGAACCGCCCCACCCGAACGGAGCCCACCATGACCACGACCACGACCTCCCCCGCCCCGACCCTCACCTTCGGCGACGTCACCGTGACCCGCGCCGTCGAGAGCGTCGGCAGCATCGGGATGACCCCGGACCAGTTCTTCCCCGGAACGGACCCCGCCGCCTGGGAGGGCCACGAGGAGATGCTCCGCCCGCACTTCCTCGAGGACGACGGCGACTCGACCATGCGCAGCACGTCGCGCGTCGCCATGCAGACCTGGGTCCTGCGCAGCGGCAGCCGGACGATCCTGGTCGACGCCGGCGTCGGCAACGACAAGGACCGGCCGGACGTTCCCGGCTGGTCGCACCTGCGGACCGGGTTCCTCGACGGACTCGCCGCCGTTGGGGTCAGGCCCGAGGACGTGGACGTCGTCGTGAACACGCACCTCCACGCCGACCACGTCGGGTGGAACACGTCGCTCGTCGACGGCACGTGGGTGCCCACGTTCCCGAACGCGCAGTACCTCATGCCCGTGGAGGACCTGGCGTTCTGGGACCCGGCGGCGGGGAGCCGGACGATCATGGGCCCCGGCGCTCACACGGTGTGGGCCGACAGCATCCTGCCCGTGATCGCCGCCGGCCAGGTGACGTCCTGGAGCGGCGCCCACCGCATCGACGACGCCCTCACGCTCGAGGCGGCGCCCGGGCACACACCGGGCGCCTCGATCCTGCGGCTGCGTTCCGGTGCCGACGAGGTGCTGTTCGTCGGCGACACGCTGCACAGCCCGGCGCAGGTCGTCGACGTCCACACGAGCAGCTGCTTCGACGAGGACACCGTGACCGCGCACGCCACCCGCGACCGCCTGTTCGGCGAGGCCGCCGACAAGGGGCTCCTGATGTTCCCGGCGCACTTCGCGGGGCCGAGCGGGTTCCGGGTCGAGCGTCGGGGCGACGGGTTCGCCGTGCGCGACTGGGCGCCGCTCACGGCGATCTGACTAGGCGGACGCCGCCTCGGCCGGGACGTCCACGGGCGCGCGCCCGGGGACCCGGTAGGTCCGCAGCGCGCGCACCCGCGTGGCGAGCGCCCCGACGACGACCACGCACGCCAGCCCGCCGCTGACCAGGGCGACCGTCGGCGACGTCAGGCCCGCGACGATCCCGCCGCGGACGTTCCCGACGTCCGGTCCCCCCGCGCCGACGACGAGCTCGGCCGCCGCCACCCGGCCGCGGTACGCGTCGGGCGTGACCGTCTGGACGAGCGTGCCGCGCGACACCACGGACACGGTGTCGGACGCCCCGGCGAGCGCGAGGAACAGCAGCGTCGCCCAGCCGGACTGCACGGCTCCGGCGGCGGCCAGCGCGACGCCCCAGCAGGTCGCCCCGACGAGCATGGTCGCGCCGGGGCGGCCGCGTCGCGTGAAGGTCCCCGACAGGAGGTTCGCCACGATCCCGCCGCCCGCGAGCGCTGCGGCGAACAGGCCGAACGTCTGCGGGGCGCCGCCGAACCTCTCGTCGTTGAGCGCGGCGAACAGGCTGATCGGCATCGCGAACACGGTCGCCGCGAGATCGACGACGAACGCCGCGCGCACCAGCGGCTGGCGGGCCACATAGCGGAGGCCGTCGACGGCGTCGTGCACGCCCGTCGCCCACGTCCCGCGGGTGGGGGCGTCCGTCCGCTCGGCGCGCAGCGCCGGCAGGCGCCATACCGCGTAGAGCACGCCGAGGAAGCTCACCGTGTCCACCAGGTAGCAGACGCCCACGCCCCACACCCCCGCGACCAGGCCGGCCAGCGCGGGACCGAGCAGCACGGCAAGCTGGAACGACATGCCCATGAGCGCGAACCCCGCGGCGAGCCTGTCCGGGCCGAGCAGCGCGGGGGCGAAGGTGCGGCTGGCCGGCCCGCCCACGGAACCGGCCGTCGTCTGGAGGGCGACGAGCGCGAGCAGCCACACGGGCGGCAGGCCGCCCGCGAGCGCCTGCGCAGCGAGGGCGGCCGAGACCACCAGCTGAGCGACCGACGCGCCCAGCACGATGCGGCGGCGGTCGTGGCGGTCCGCGAACGACCCCGCCAGCATCCCCACGACGACGAGCGGCACGACGTGCGCGATGCCGACCGCGCCGGTCCACGTGGTGCTGCCGGTGTCGTCCCAGAGCTGCAGCATGACCGCGGCTGCCGTCATCTGGGTGCCGAGCTGGCTTCCCGTCGAGCCGAGCCAGAGGCGGCGGAAGGGCGCGTCGCGCAGGGGGCGGACGTCGACGAGCGCGTTGAGGGCGCTCACGACGCGTCGGGGGCGGACGCGGCCGCGTCGTGCGAGCCGGCGTCTTCGGGCGGCGTCAGGGACATCCGCGCGGCGATCCGGTCGCGGAAGGACCGGCGGGCGAGCGCGGCGTGCAGGTCGTCGACGACGCGCGTCAGCGGGTACGGGAGCTCGGACTCGAGCTCACGGACCGCGGCCTCGGTCGCGTTCCACTCGTCGACGAGGTAGGCCACGAGCGACCGGCCGTGCTCGGTCAGCTCGACCAGGCGGGTGCGCGCGTCGGGCCCGCTGACGGTGCGGACGAGGTCGGCGTCGCGCATCGCGGAGACCGTCTGGCTCATCGCCGAGTGGGTCACGTCGCAGCGGTCGGCGAGCGTGCGGATGGTGAGCGGGCCATCCTGGTCGAGCCAGACGAGCGGCAGCGAGTAGCGGGGCTTGACGCCCTCGATCCCGGCGGTCGCGTAGAGCGTGGCGATCTGGTCGTCGAGGTCGCGGAGGAGCAGGGTCAGCGGGCGCCAGACGACGGCGTCGAGCCGCTCGGGCATCGGGCGCTCGGGCGGGGAGGCGGGCGGGGTCGGCGACGTCACCCGGAGATCATAACAGCGCTTATATAAGTGCTGTCACGATCACCGCTCCGACCCTCGCGGCCTCATCGACAGCAGCGCGGCCAGCCCCGTCGGGGGCGAGACGATCTCGCTCGGCTCCTCGCCGAGGCGGAACGCGACCGCCCTGACCTCGCCCGGGGTCAGGGCGGCGGTGACGAGCCCGTCGTGCACCGCGGCGACCAGCGCGCCGTCGGCCCCGACCAGCGTGACGTGCGTGTAGCCGGCGACCCGCTGGACGTCCGCCCGGGCGCGCCGGACCTGCGGGTCCGACGACTGGGCGTCGACGCCCCGCCCGTCCTCGGCGACCTGCACCCGCACCCGGCGGGCCCACCGCGCCCGGCGTCGTCGGCGGAGGGACTCGAAGGCGGCGGCGACCACCGGGGGGACGTCGTCGCGCGACGGGCGCAGGTCGACGTCGGCGTCCGAGAGCCGCGCGCCCAGCACCGACGCGACCACGGCGAAGCGGGCGGCCGCGGCGTCCGGGGAACGCGTCCCGACCTCGAACCAGGTCCGCGCGTCGTCGGTCACGGCAGGGTCCAGTCGATCGGCTCCCCGCCCTGCTGGACGAGGAGCTCGTTGACGCGGGAGAACGGCTTGGACCCGAAGAAGCCGCGGTACGCGGACAACGGCGACGGGTGCGCGGTCGCCACCACGGGGACGTCCCCCAGGCGCGGGCGCAGCGACTGGGCGTCGCGGCCCCACAGGATCGCGACGAGCGGGCCTCCGCGGGCGGCGAGCGCCTCGATCGCGCGGTCCGTGACCTCCTCCCAGCCCTGGCGCCGGTGCGACCCTGGCGTGCCGGGCGAGACCGTCAGCACCCTGTTGAGCAGCATCACACCCCGCTCGCACCACGGCGTCAGGTCACCGGTCGACGGCTGGGGCGCGCCGACGTCGTCGTGCAGCTCGGTGAAGATGTTCCGCAGGCTTCCCGGCAGCGGGCGCACATGGGGCTGGACCGAGAACGACAGGCCCATCGGGTGGCCCGGCGTCGGGTAGGGATCCTGGCCGACGATCAGCACGCGGACCGCGTCGAACGGGTACGTGAACGCGCGAAGCACGCTCGACCCGGAGGGCTGGTACCCCCGTCCGGCGTCGTTCTCGGCACGCAGGAACTCGCCCATCCGGTGCACGACCGGCTCCACGGGGGCGAGCTCGCGCGCCCAGCCCGCGTCCACGAGCTCGGCGAGGGGTACGGGCGTCGTCGTCGTCACGCGGCCAGCCTAGAGGCGCGGGGCCCGCACACCGACCTACGATCGCGGCTATGGAGCCGGACGAGCTGCCCGACAAGTCGTTACGCGGCCCCGACGGGACCGTGTACAGGCGAACACCGCAGCGCGTCACCCGACGAGTCGCACGCGACGCGGTCGACGCCGGCGCCGCCGTGGTGACGGACATCTGGCCTGACGGCCTTCGCTGGTTCGATGGCGACGACGCGCGGAACGCCTGGAAGGCCATTCAACCCGCGCTCGTGACCGGTCGGCGCCCCGACCCACACGACGTCCAGTGGGTCGGGCACGTCTGGACATCGGACGACGGTCGCTTGCTGTTGCGCTTCGACGGCCAGCACTGAGTACCGGTGCGGGCTGCGCGCGCCGGTCAGCGATCGAGCAGGGTCGCGAACGGCTCCGGGAGCAGGACGTTGTCCGGTGCGTCGGTGAACAACGGCGCGACCCGCGCCGCGTCCCAACCGGCGATGCCCGTCCCGACGGGCGTCAGGAGGAAGGTCAGCTCGGGGTGGTCCGCGGCGAAGGCGAGGAAGTCGCGGACGTCCGCGACGAACGCGTCCCAGCCGGACATCGTGTCGATCCCGTAGGACCGCCCCTGGAGCCCGTGCCCCTGCCCCCACACCGCGCCGAACCGCTCGTACGCCGTCCGCGCGGCGCCGCCGCCGTGCGCGCCGGACGCGTTCGACCCGAACACGAACACCTCGCCGTCCGCAAGGTCCGTGATTGTGTGGGAACTCGTACGGCGCTGGCCCGCACTCATCGCTCAAATGTACGTGTATGAGCTTTGGGCGGGCGGAAGCTTCGTGGGTCGCGACTGCCATGCTGGGGACATGCCTCTCTTCCGCAGGCCCGGGTTTCCACGTAGATCACCCGATCCACCTGAGCGGTCAACGGCCTCCGACGAAGACGTGCCAGTTTCCGACAACCAGCTCGAAGAGAGAGCGGAAGAACTCCTCCTCCCCGGTTTTCGGACCATGCAAGAGACGGTCGACGCCCTCCGCGAGGAGTTCGAGCTCGACGACGACGACCCACGTCCGAGCCGCACGGTGGCCAGCGTGCGTAGGGCGCGCCTTGCCGAGCAAGAGAGCTGGGCAGGGGCCTCCGACCACGATCGGTTGGTCGAGGCGTTCCGCACCCTCGGCGAGATGGGGATCGTCGGCAGGATGGCATTCGCCTGCTGCCAGACCTGCGGGACTGCGGAGATCGACGACGAGCGCACCGCCGACCCGGATGCGTGGCCAGAGGCCTACCCGTGGCGCGAGTGGGGCTACACCTTCTTCCACGAGCAGGACGCGGATCGACTCGCGACCGAACCCGCTGACCTCTACCTGACCTTCAGCACATGGCGCCCTGCACCCGGACTCGCTCCTGAGCTCCTGACGCGGGCGCGTAACGGTGACGATGACGCCCGTCGTGAGGTCTTCCGCGAGTCGGACGCGCGCGTTGGGCAGCAGGTCGCCGACGCGGTCCGTCGTGTAGGGCTCGAGGTCGACTGGTCCGGCGACCCAGCGCAGCGCATCGCGGTCCGCGTCGATCGATGGCGGCGGCGGCTACCTGACTGAGCATCGCGCGAATCTATGTCGGTCACGACGCCCGGGCGAGCCCTCCCGCCGACTGCAGCAGCCGCCGCTCGGCCTCGCGGACGAGCTCGTCGGGGTTGCCGACGCCCGCGACGGACCATACGACGGTCGAGTGCAGCGCCGGCCACCGGCCGGGCTCCAGGTCCTCGGGCGGGACGGCCAGCTCCCCGAGGACGTGCTGACGCAGCGCGTCCGCCGAGGCCGCGGCGGTGATGTCGTCCATGGCGGGCAGGGTCGCGAGCACCGCGAACCGGTCGCCGTCGACGCGCCCCGCCTCGCAGCCGCGCGGCAGCGCCGCCTGGAGCCGGCCGGCGAGCACGGCGAGCACGGCGTCTCCCCCGCCCTGACCATGGCGTGCGTTGAGGCCCGCCATGTCGCGCACGTCGAGGAGCAGCAGCACGACCCGGGTGCCGCTCCCCCGCAGGAGTCCGCAGCGGTGCGCCAGCGCGTGCCACGTCGCGGCGCGCGTGGGGAGCCGGGTCAGCGGGTCGTGCGTCGACCGGTCGGAGAGCGCCGCGACGAGCGACCGCATCACGTCGGCGGTGGTCGCGCTGCTCCACGTCGGTCCGGCGACGAGGACGTCGTCGTACCGGCGCTCGTCCACGCGGGCCATCGCGCTCAGCGCCACCTCCGACACCGGCAGCCCCGGCGGCACGACCAGCGGCGACCAGTCCGCGATCGACGCCGTCGGCTTCCGGTCCAGGACGGCCCGCCCGTACCCGAGCCGGCCGGTGAGCGCCGCGGCGAGGCCGGCCCGTGTCACCATCCCGGTGCGGCGCGGGTCGGCCTCGTCCTGCACGACGACGCAGCTCACCTCGGGACGTCGGAACAGGACCTCCAGCTGCCCGACGGGCACGGTCGAACCGACGACGAGGACCGGCTGGGAGAGGTCGCCGACGACCCCGGCGAGCGTGGCCCGCGGGGAGGCGACGCTGCGGGCGAGCCGGGAGATCTCGTCGTGCACAGCCGGATTCTGTCGGTCCGCGCCCGGTCGCACGAGAGGGTTCGCCCGATGTTCCGCCGACGTTCGCCCCGGCGTCGACCGGAGGCCGCGCGGCGTTGGCGTGGGCGACCGGACCGGCCCGCGCATGACGCAGAATGGGGACGTGCCCGTGCTCTCACACCTGGTCGGCAGCGTCTCGCAGCCCGACGCCGAGTCCGTGTTCCGTGTCGTCGCCGAGACCCTCGGGGACGGCGTGGCCCGCATCCCCGACGGCGAGGTCGGCGAGCGCTTCTACTGGATCCAGTTCCAGAAGTCGCGCTTCGACGCGACGCCCGGGCTGGTCAGGGTCGGCGAGCCGGGCCCGCTGCTCCGCGGGCTCTTCGACAACCGGCCCATCGCCGTCGCGCCCGACGTGGACCCCGGTTCCCTCCGGCTGCCGCCGCTCGGCTACGCGGACGCCGCCCTCGACTCCTACGCGATCTTCGCTCGCCTGCGCGATGACGGCGTGATCCCGGCGGGCGTCCGTTTCCAGGTCTCACTGCCCACCCCGGCGGGCGTCGTCGGCAGCTTCTTCGCGGACGACGCGAAGGCCGCCGTCGAGCCCGTCTACGAGCGCGCGGTACTCGCCGAGCTGGCCCGCATCCTCGACGGGATCCCCCACGAGGAGCTCGCGATCCAGTGGGACACGGCGCTGGAGTTCGGGCTCCTCGAGCAGGTCGAGCTGCCCGGCTACCGCATGCGCGCGTGGTGGTCCGACGACCCCGCGGACGTCCTGCCGGGCGTCGTCGAGCGCGCCGCGCGGTACGCCGCCGCCGTGCCCGACGACGTGTCGCTGGGCTGGCACCTCTGCTACGGCGACGTCGAGGAGCACCACTTCGTCCAGCCGAAGGACGCCGGCACGCTCGCCGACGTCGTCACCGGCATCGCGCGGTCCGTGACGCGCCCGGTCGACTGGATCCACCTGCCCGTCCCGATCGAGCGCGACGACGAGGGGTACTTCGCGCCGCTCGCCGCCGCTGAGTGGCCGGCCGGCGCCACCGTGTTCCTGGGGCTCGTGCACCACGAGGACGGGGTCGAGGGGGCGCTGCGTCGCGTCGCGGCCGCCCGCACCGCCGTGCCGGAGTTCGGGATCGCGACCGAGTGCGGCTTCGGGCGCGGGCCGGCCGAACGCACCGTCCCTCTGCTGCGGCTGCACGCCGAGGTCGCCGCAGCTCTGGCCTGATCCGCCGGATCATCCGCCGCCGGGGGTTGCCCCGCGCCCGGGCGAGGCGTTCGCTGGGAGGGACGGCGTCGTCGTCGCCGGACCGACCGACGGGAGGGGCCATGCCCCGACGAGTGGTGCACTTCGAGCTTCCCTACGACGACGCCGACCGGGCGTCCACCTTCTACCGCGACGTCTTCGACTGGGGCCTGGAGACCTGGCCCGACGCGGGCGGGTACGTCCTCGCGTCGACCGGGCCGAACGGGGACCAGGGCCCGACGGAGCCCGGCTTCATCAACGGCGGCCTGCAGCAGCGGACCGCGGGGCACGCCGTCCCGGACGTCGTGATCGACGTCGACGACATCGACGCAGCCCTCGACGCGGTCGAGGCCGCCGGGGGCACGCGCCTCGAGGGGCGCGCGCCCGTCGGCGACATGGGCTGGGCCGCCTACTTCGCGGACACCGAGGGCAACGTCGTCGGGCTGTGGCAGACGAAGACGGCCTGACCGCCGGACGCCCGGCTCAGAGCGCCGGGCGCGTTGTGAAGGCCTCCACGTTGTAACCCTCGACGACGACGTCGACGGGCGGCTCGTGGCGCGCCCAGCTCGCGTCCTCGAGGGTCAGCGTGCGCGACTCCCCCGGGAGTAGCCACACGTAGTTGTCGCTCGCGAGCACCGGCAGCACGCGCTCGCCGGACGCCCGGTCGCGCAGCGAGACGCGGACCATCGCCGCAACGGTCGACCCGACGTTCCGGACGGTCACCTCGCCCGTGCCGGCCGACCGTCGCCACGACGCGCGCGCCGTCAGCCGCGCCCGGCCGAGCGACCCGAGCGCCCGCAGGTCCTCGTCCTTGCGGTAGCGCCAGTAGACGTTCTCCGAGACGAGGGCGCCGTGGGCGTCGGTGAGCCGCAGCCGCAGAAGGTGCGCGGCGGGCAGGCCGTCGCCGAACGGCACCTTCGACAGCGCCGTCGTCGCCGACGGCCCGACCGTCACGTCCTCCGTCACCGGGTCGGTGAGCGCGCGTCCGTCGAGGCCCAGCACCTCGGCACGCACGCGCGCACCCCGCAGCGCCGTCGTCGTGTGGTTGGTGACGCGGAGCGTCCAGTCGGTGGCGTCGGCCTGGACGTGGAGGGGCTCGCAGCCCTTGCGGGCGCCGTAGTAGCTGCCGTTGACGTCGAGGTCGTAGTCGTAGGTCTGCCAGACGGTCGAGTGCCAGGCGGGGTTGCTCATCCACAGCAGGAGGCCGGACGCGGGCTCGAAGAGCTTGGCGTTCCAGGCCTCGAACATGGCCCGCATGCCCTCGTAGTTGACGAGCTGGGCCTTGGTGCAGAAGTCGTCGAGGTCGGTCGCGTCGCCGAGCTGCTTCTCGATGACGTCGCGGTAGCCGGACACACCGGCCGCGCCCTTGGTGGCCCAGTCGTGGAGGAACCACGCGTCGCCGGGCGGCCACTCCTGTCCCACGCCGACGAGGTTGCGCATGCTCGCGGCGACGGACACGGTCGGGATGCCCACCTCGGTGTGGAACCCGAAGCTGTTCCACGTCCCGCCGCCCGTGTAGTACTGGTCGGGCGAGACGTGCCAGTACGCGCCACCGCCCGAGACGATGCCCTCGCGCGAGTTGCTCTGGTACAGGAGCGGCGTGAGCTCGCCGACTGCGGCCCGCAGCCCGTTGTCGACCTCGGCCGGCGGCGTCCCCTCGTTGGCCCCGCACCAGACGGCGAGGCACGGGTGGGTCCGGTAGCGCAGGACGGTGTCGCGGGACTGGGCGAGGAACAGCGCGTGGTCCGGCGGGTCGAGGAACCATGCGAGCGGGAAGTCGTTCCAGACGAGGATCCCGTTCTCGTCGCAGAGCCGGTACAGCTCCTCCCGGTTGCTCGTGCCGAGCCACACCCGGATCATCGTGAAGTTCATGTGCCGGTGCATGCGGACCATGGCCTCGAGCCGTCCGTCGAGCCCTCGCCGCAGGAGCTCGTCCCAGCCCCAGTTGCCGCCCCGGCACAGCACCTTGGTGCCGTTGACGCTGAGCTGGAGCGGCGTGGCCCCGTTGTCGACGGACTTCACGTCGGTCCACGTGTCGCCGTCGGGCGAGGTCTGGATGCGGAACTTCGCCGCGAGCCCCGTCTCCCACACGATCGCGACCTGCTCGAACGTCGCGGCGCTCCCGAGGTCGACCCGGATCCACTGCCCGTCCGTGTAGTTGGAGGACCACCGCGTCGAGGGATCGCCGTCGACGGCGTTCGGGGCCTCGTGCCCCGGCTGGTCCACCGACGACGCCTCCACCGGCTTGCCGCGCGCGAGATCGGTCCCGGCGGCGTCGAGGAGGGACAGCGTCCACAGGGACACGCCCCACATGCTGGCGCGCGAGTCGGCGTAGATCCGCACGTACCGCGCCGTCGTGCTCCCGACGTCGACCGTCTGCGCCACGCGGTCCGAGCCCGCGGG
Organism: Luteimicrobium sp. DT211; assembly: GCF_049844995.1. Lineage (NCBI taxonomy): Bacteria > Bacillati > Actinomycetota > Actinomycetes > Micrococcales > Luteimicrobium > Luteimicrobium sp. DT211. The sequence goes on from NZ_JBNCMC010000001.1 coordinate 164,270, forward strand.
CGGGGCGAGCGGCGGGTCGAAGGCGTAGTCGAACTGACGGATCCCGTAGCGGACCGTCCGGGTGTCGCTGACCTTGCCGCGGTCCGTGACGGTGACGGTGAGGTCGTGCAGCGCGGGGTCGCCGTAGCCGTTGGGCCACCACAGCTCGGGGTCGCGGACGCGGAGCGCGGGGTCGTCCGACGGTGTGAAGGTCACGTCGACGCTCCCGCCCGCCGGGACGGTGACCGTCCGGGTCGCGCTCACGCCCGGCAGCGGCGCGACGCGCACCCGGGCGGTGCGGGCGACGTCGTCGGCGTTGGTGACCGGGACGGTGATCGCGAGCTCCGCGACGGAGAGGTCGGGCAGGTCCGGGAGCGTCGTGTCGATCCGCAGGTCGCCGACGACGAGCGCGCCGGTCGAGCGCAGCCGCATGTGGTTCCAGATGCCGGTCGCCCGGTCGCGGACGGCGGGCATCCAGTCCCAGCCGGTCACGGACAGCCAGGTCGGCGAGGCCTGGTTCACGAGGTCGGACCCGGCGTCCGTGTAGGCGGAGCCGTCGGGGCCCTTGTCGCCGGGGCTGCCGGGCTTGGGCATCGGGCTCAGCCGTGCGGCGAGCACCTGGCTGCCGTGCGCCTCGAGCACGTCGGTGACGTCGTACGACGCGCGGGCGAACGGGTGGCTCAGCGTCCCGAGCCGGGTGCCGTTGAGCCAGACCTCGGCCTCGTGGTTGACGCCGTCGAGCTCGAGCCAGACGCGCCGCCCGGCACCGGTGTCGAGGCCGTGCGGCAGGGTCAGCTCGCGGCGATACCACCACGCGTGCCGCGACAGCGCCTCGGGCACGTGCAGGTTGTCGAGCCCGAACGCCGGGTCGGGAAGCAGACCGCGCTCGACGAGCGTCGCGAGCACCGTCCCCGGCACCGTGGCCGGGAGCCACCCGCTGGTGTCGACGCCACGCGACGACAGCGCCGCGCCGTCCGCGGCGCCCACGCGCTCGTCGAAGGTGAGGCGCCAGCCCGACTCGACCGGGACCGTGCCGTCGTCCGCGGCCCGGAGCGCGGGAGCCGGTCGGCGGTCGGTCGGCCAGTCGGTCCAGCCGGTCGCCCCGGGCCGTGACGCGGGGGCCGACCCATAGACGGCGAAGCCGTTCACGCCCAGCGGGTTCGTGGTCGACAGGGCGCTCGAACGCAGCCGCACCCAGCGGGCGGTCACGGGAGCGTCGAGCACCACGTCGACGACGCCGCCCGAGGAGTCGGTGACGCTGCGGGCCGTGGACCATGCCTTCCCGTCGCGCGACGTCTGGATCGCGAACGCGGTCGCGTAGCTCGACAGGATCTCCCAGCCCGTCGTGCCGCTCCGCGGGTTGTCGCCCGGCGTCGGCTCGAACGCCGGGTCGCCCTGCTGCGCCTCGAACGTCACGCGGACACCCTCCACGGAGCAGAGCCCCTGGAGGTCGACCGCGATCCACTGGTCCGCGCCGTCCCCCGCACGCCAACCTGTCCCCTTCACCCCGACCTCGCTCAGGCCGTCGACCGCGAACTCCGGCGCGGCGGGAGCGAGGGCCGTGGACGAGACCGAGACCGGCCGGTAGACCGCGAGGTCGGCGCCCCGCGCCGGCTTGCCTCCGCGGGCGGCGCGAGCAGTGTCGGGCGCGGCGGCGGCGATCGCGACCGTCGCGAGGACGGTGGCGTTGACCTCCAGGAACCGGCGGCGGGTGAGGTGCGGGCGCCGTGCGCCTCCCGGTTCGGTGGGCAGGTCGGTCGTGGTGTGGTCCGACATCGTCGTGGGCCTCCTCGCGTGGTCGACGGTCCACGGCGACCGTCGTGCGGGAAGTCTTCAACAGCCGTGACATCGTTGTCAACGGCGTGCGTGACGATGCCTGAGCCGATTCAGGAGCCGCCCGGCGCGGTGGCGGCAGGCCCGCGCGTCAGGAGGAGGGCACCGCCGTCACGGCAGCCACGACCGCGATCTCGACGAGCGCACCCGGGAATCCGAGGGCCGTGACGCTGGCACCCGTCACCAGCGCGGGCTCGTCCGACGCGAGGTCGGACGCGATGGCCCGGTACGCCGCCCCCACGTCGGTCCCGGCGACGAACAGCACCGTCCACTGGACGACGTCGCCGATGGACGCACCCGCGGCAGCCAACGCGGTCTTCACGTTCTCCATGGCACGGACGGACTGTGCGGCCACGTCTCCCTCGCCGACGAGCGTGCCGTCCGCGTCGACGGCGTTCTGCCCACCGACGTAGATCGTGGTCGCGCCCGGCGGCACGACGGCCACGTGGCTGAACGCGGGGCTCCGTACCAGGCCCTGGGGGCGCAGACGCTCGACGGTCATGAGCCGAGCCTAGGCGGGGCCTGTGCTCCGGGCGCCCTGGATCCGCGCCGGGAACGACGAGACCCCCGACCGGATCTCCGGTCGAGGGTCTCGTTCTCGTGTGCGCGAGGGGGGACTTGAACCCCCACGCCCTTGCGGGCACTGGCACCTGAAGCCAGCGCGTCTGCCATTTCGCCACTCGCGCGCCGCAGAAGACTAGCACGCAGCGAAGGTGCGGTCCGAACCCGCTGGTGACGCCCGCCGCCCCGGACAGGATGACACCGATCTCCACACCGCCCCCGCATTCGGTCCGCAGGACTCCCGCACCCGTCGTCGGGCGCGCGCGTCGGGCTGGCTACGATCTAAGGGCGTGCGACCATGCCCACCCGGTAGTCGTTCGCCGACAAGCACGACAGCAACGACATAGACGGCACACACTGACACACTGTCACCGACCGCCGAGGCCTGCCCCGACCCGCAGGGTGGCCCGGCAGTCGCGCTGCACGACCGAGGGAGGAGGGCGCAGTGGGCGTACTGGACCGCTTCGAGCAGAACGTGGAACGCGCTTTCAACAACGCGTTCGCCAAGCTCGGCAAGGGTGAGGTCAAGCCCGTGGACCTGGCGAGCGCGCTGCGCCGCGAGGTCGACGACAGGGTCGCCGTGGTCGGCCGGGACCGCGCCGTCGCGCCGAACGAGTTCACCCTCCGCCTGGCGTCCGACGACTTCGCGCGCATCGAGGACTGGGGCGCCGAGGCCCTCGCCGACGAGCTCGCGTCCACCGTCACCGACCACGCCGCCGAGCAGCACTACGCGTTCGTCGGTCCCGTCTCCGTCACGTTCGACGAGGACGCGGCCCTCCACCCGGGGCAGTACGTGGTCCATTCGGCGAGCGTGCGCGGCGCGGTCCCGAACAACAGCAACGGCCAGTCCGCCCAGGGACAGGGGCCCGTCCCCAGCGCGCCCACGCCCAGCCTGCGCCACCCCCTCATCGACATCGACGGCCAGCGCTACCTGCTGACCGGCCCGGTCACGGTCATCGGCCGTGGCTCGGAGGCGGACATCGTGGTCGACGACCCCGGTGTCTCCCGCCGCCACCTGGAGATCCGGGTCACGCCCGACGGCGTCGTCGCGACCGACCTCGGCTCCACCAACGGCCTGTTCGTCGAGGGCCACCAGGTTCCCGCAGCGACGCTGCTCGACGGGAACAGCCTGACGATCGGCCGGACCCGCATCATGTTCTGGACGGGCGCAGCGGACGAGGCCGGGTGATCGGGCCTCGATGAGCGAGCTCACCTTCACCCTGCTCCGGCTCGGCTACCTGGTCCTGCTGTGGTTCCTCGTGCTCTTCTCCATCCGTGTGCTGCGCCGTGATCTCGTCGACCCCCGGCCGCCGCACACCCGCGCCGACGAGCTCCAGGCCGCTCCCCCCACGCCCGGCGTCCTGAGCGCGCCCAGCGCGGAGGGCGCCGTCGTCGTCGGGGCGCACCAGGCGCCCTCCAGCCCGATGCCGACTCCACCCTCCGGCGTGACCCGCACCCCGGCCCTGGCGCAGAGCGCCTCGATGCGCCTCGTCGTGACCGAGGGCGCGCTGCGCGGCACGACGCTCCCGCTCTCGACGTCGGCCGTGCTCATCGGCCGGTCCCCGAGCTGCACGCTCGTGCTCGACGACGACTACTCGTCCTCGCGCCACGCCCGGATCTTCCCGCAGAACGGCGCGTGGTTCGTGGAGGACCTCGGGTCGACGAACGGCACCTACCTCGAGGGTCGCCGCCTCGAGGTCCCCGTGGCAGTGAAGCCCGGCGAGGAGATCCGGATCGGCCAGACGACGATGGTCCTGCAGGGGTAGCCGCGGATGAACCTCGCGCTGCGCTACGCGGCACGGTCCGACGTCGGGCTCGTGCGCGCCGACAACCAGGACTCCGGCTACGCGGGTCCCGACCTCCTCGCCGTCGCCGACGGCATGGGCGGGCACGCGGGCGGCGACATCGCCTCGACCCTCGCGATCCGCTCCCTCGTCCCGCTCGACGGGCACACGCACGTGCCCGACGGCGCGCTGGAGGAGCTCGAGCACGCCATCGAGTCCGCCAAGCAGGCGATCGTCGACCGGTCCGAGGCCGAGCCGCAGCTCGCCGGGATGGGCACGACGGTCACCGCGATCCTGCGGGCCGGCAACCAGCTCGTCATGGCGCACCTGGGCGACTCGCGCGCCTACCTGCTGCGCGACGACGAGCTGACGCAGGTGACGACGGACCACACGTTCGTCCAGCACCTCGTCGACACGGGCCGCATCGCCCCCGAGGACGCCGAGCACCACCCGCAGCGCAACGTCGTCATGCGGGTCCTGGGCGACTTCGAGGTGGACCTCACGCCCGACCTCTCGGTCCGCGAGGCGCGCCCGGGCGACCGGTGGCTCCTGTGTTCGGACGGCCTCTCCGGGTTCGTGACGCCGGACATGATCGCGCAGATCCTGATCTCGGTCGTCGACCCGGGCGAGTGCGCCGAGACCCTGATCCAGCTCGCGCTGCGCGCGGGCTCCACGGACAACGTGACGGCCGTCGTCGCGGACGTCGTGGACCTCGACGCGGACCCCGAGCACCCGGCGGAGGGCGCTGTCCCGCACCCCGCGGACGCGCTCGCCGACGAGCCCCTCCCGACCAGCCCCGAGGTCGTGGGCAGCGCGGTGCGCGACGACCTCCCCGGCACCGAGCCGCTCGCTACGGACGACGCCACGCCCGAGACCGACGGCGCCCCCGGCGTGAACGACGACCCGGAGGCCGAGGAGGCCGCCGCGGCTGCCCGCGCGGGACAGAAGGGCCGCGGCCGACGCCGCGCCCTCGGGGCCACGATCACGCTCGTCCTCGTCCTGGCGCTGCTCGGCGGCGGGTACGCGGCGTACGGGTGGACGCAGGACCAGTACTTCGTCGGCGAGTCAGACGGCCAGGTCGCCGTGTTCCGGGGCGTCCCGCAGAACGTCGGGCCGCTGCACCTGTCGTCGCCGGTCGAGCTGACGGGGACCTCGGTCGACTCGCTGCCGTCGTACGTCCAGGACCGCCTGACCGCCACGATCCCGGCGTCGTCGCTGGCGGACGCTCAGACGCGCGCGGCGCAGGTCGCGACCGACGGGGCCACTCCCGCACCGACGACGACGCCCACCCCGACCCTCACGCCGGCGACGCCCGCGACCACGGCCCCGGCCGCCATCCCGACCACGACGACGGCCCTCACCAAGCCGACGGCCAAGACGACGCACGGGCCGGCGACCCAGGGCAAGGGCGACTGATGGCCGCCGTCGCGCACGCGCCCGTCCGGGACGCCGACTTCCCGGACGCCGTGGACGAGCACCCGCTCCCCCGCCCGGGCCGCCGTGCCGAGCTGGGCCTGCTGGTGGTCGCGCTCGCCATCGGGATCAGCGCGTACGCCCTGGTCAGCGTCAAGGTCGTGGACCGGCTGCCGGGCGACTTCTACGCGCAGTCCCTCGGGTTCGTCGCGGTCGGGCTGCTGGCCCACCTGATCCTGCGCTGGAAGGCCCCGTACGCCGACCAGGTCATCCTCCCGGCGACCATCGCCCTCAACGGCGTGGGCCTGGCGATGATCTACCGCCTGGACCTGGCGTCCCAGCAGACCGCGAAGCCGCACGACCTCGCGGGGCGCCAGCTCGAGTGGACCGCGATCGCCGTGATCGCGGCGCTGGCCGTCGTGTGGTTCCTGCGCGACCACCGCGTGCTGCGCCGGTTCACCTACATCGCGATGCTCGTGGGCCTGGGGCTCGTCGTCCTCCCGCTGGTCCCCCACGTCGGCCGGACGATCAACGGCGCGCACATCTGGGTCGCGATCGGCCCGCTGTCGCTCCAGCCCGCGGAGCTCGCGAAGATCGCGTTCGCGATCTTCTTCGCCGGGTACCTCGTGACCCACCGCGACACCCTGGCGCTGGCGGGTCCCAAGGTCCTGGGTCTGCAGCTGCCGCGCCTCCAGGACCTCGGCCCCATCCTCGTCGTCTGGGCCGCCTCGATCGTCGTGCTGGTCGCCGAGACCGACCTCGGTACGTCGCTGCTCTTCTTCGGGCTGTTCGTCGCGATGCTCTACATCGCGACGCAGCGGTTCTCCTGGGTGCTCATCGGCCTGGTCCTCATGGGCGCGGGTGCCCTGTTCGCTGCCAGCGCGTTCGCGCACGTCCAGGTCCGCTTCGACATCTGGCTGCACGCGTTCGACTCGGACGTCTACAACGGCCTGCCCGGGTCGGGCCAGCTCGTCCGCGGCCTGTTCGGGCTCGCGAACGGTGGCCTGTTCGGCACCGGGTGGGGCGCCGGCTACCCCTCGCTCGTGCCGTACGCGTTCTCCGACTTCATCTACACGTCGCTCGGTGAGGAGCTCGGGCTCACGGGCCTGCTCGCGATCCTCATGGTCTACCTGATCATCGTGCAGCGGGGCCTGCGGACCGCCCTCGGCGTGCGCGACGGCTTCGGCAAGCTCCTCGCCGCGGGCCTCGCGTTCACGATGGCGTGGCAGCTGTTCGTCGTCGTCGGCGGCATCACACGGATCATCCCGCTGACCGGCCTGACCCTCCCGTTCGTCGCCCAGGGAGGCTCGTCGCTGCTGGCGAACTGGCTGGTCATCGGCCTGCTGCTGCGCATCTCCGACAGCGCGCGCCGTCCCTCGACCGCACCCGAGCGCGGCCAGGTCGCGCCCGGCGGCATCCTGCCCGACGACGACCTCACCGGTCCGGCGACCGCCGCGCCCGCCCCTGCGCCCACCCCGGGCCTCGGCACCGCAGTCACCGAGATCGTCCGGCCGGGACGCGAGGACGCGCCGTCGTGGGAGGCCACGACCGTGACGCCTCCTCCCCCGCCGCCCCCGCCCGGGGACACCGCCTCCGGGGAGGTGGGCCGCGGATGAACGTCCCGATCCGGCGCCTCGCGACCGTCGTCCTCGTCATGATGGTCGCCCTCATGGCGGCGACGACGTACTACCAGTACTTCCAGGCCGACAAGCTCAACAACGACCCCCGCAACACGCGCACCCTGTACCGCCAGTACGGCGTCTTCCGGGGACCGATCGTCGTGGGCGGCAAGTCCGTCGCGCTCTCCGAGCCCGTCGACGACCCGTTCAAGTTCCAGCGCGAGTACACCGACGGCTCGCTCTACGCGGCCGTCACGGGCTACTACTCGCTGGTCTTCGCGCCCACCATGATCGAGGCCTCGGAGAACTCGGTGCTCAACGGCACCGCCGACGAGCTGTGGATGCAGCGGCTACGCCAGCTCTTCACCGGGGAGCAGCAGCAGGGCGCGTCCGTGGAGCTGACGCTCGACGCCAAGGCGCAGAAGGCCGCGGAGCAGGCGCTCGGGGACCAGAAGGGCGCCGTCGTCGCGATCGAGCCGAAGACCGGCAAGATCCTCGCGCTGTACTCGTCGCCCTCGTACGACCCGAACAAGCTCGCGGGTCACGACACGGCGCAGGCCAACAAGAACTGGCAGAAGCTGCTGAACGACGACGACTCGCCCCTCACCAACCGGGCGATCGCGGGCGACACCTATCCCCCGGGCTCGACGTTCAAGCTGGTGACGTCGGCGGCCGCGCTGGAGTCCGGCGACTACACGCCCGACACGGTGATCCCCGCGCCGCACACGCTCAAGTACCCGGGCTCGAGCAAGGTGCTCACCAACTTCGCCAACGAGGTCTGCTCCCCGTCCGGCAAGATGACGCTCGACGCGGCGCTCGAGATGTCCTGCAACACGGCGTTTGCCGGGCTGGGCGTCAAGGTCGGGAACGACGCGATGGTCGAGCAGGCGAAGAAGTTCGGCTTCGACACCCCGCTGTCGATCCCCATGACGGTCACCGAGAGCCACTTCCCTTCCACGACCGACGACGCCGAGCTCATGCGTCAGTCGATCGGGCAGGGCGACGACCGGGTCACCCCGCTCCAGATCGCCATGGTGTCCGCAGCCATCGCCAACGGCGGCAAGCAGATGACGCCGTACCTGGTGGACACCGTCCGGGACGCCTCGTTGCGGGTCGTGTCCCAGACCTCCCCGTCGACGCTGCGCACGTCGGTGTCGTCGCACACCGCTGACGAGCTCAAGAGCATGATGGAGAACGTCGTGCGGTCCGGCACCGGCACCGCCGCCCAGATCCCCGGCGTGACCGTGGCCGGCAAGACCGGGACCGCCGAGAACACGCCGGGCGACCCCCCGCACGCGTGGTTCACCGGATTCGCCCCCGCGGACGACCCGAAGGTCGCCGTCGCGGTGATCGTCGAGCACGGCGGGCAGCAGGGCGCCGAGGGCACGGGCGGCGCGACCGCCGCCCCGATCGCGAAGGCCGTCATGGAAGCGGTGCTGAACGGATGAAGCCGACCCAGGGCCTCTCGATGGGCAACCGGTACCGCCTGGTGCGGCGCATCGCCGTCGGCGGCATGGGCGAGGTGTGGGTCGCGACGGACACGGCGCTCGGCCGCGAGGTCGCGGTCAAGGTGCTCCGCGAGGAGTTCGCCGGCAACGTCGACTTCCTCCAGCGCCTGCGCACCGAGGCGCGGAACAACGCGCGTCTGTCGCACCCCGGCATCGCCCAGATGTACGACTACGGCGAGCAGGAGGGCTCGGGCTACCTGGTCATGGAGCTCGTCATCGGCGAGCCGATGTCGGACCTGCTCGAGCGCGAGCCCGTGCTGCCGGCCCACCGCCTCGTCCCGATCCTCACCAAGGCCGCGCGCGGCCTCGCTGCCGCCCACGAGGCCGGCGTCGTGCACCGCGACGTGAAGCCCGGCAACATCCTCCTGTCGCGCACGGGCGGGGTGAAGCTCACCGACTTCGGCGTCTCGCTCGCGTCGAACCAGGTGCCGATGACGGCGACCGGCATGGTCATGGGCACCGCCCAGTACCTGTCCCCCGAGCAGGCGATCGGCAAGCCGGCGACCCCGGCGTCGGACGTCTACGCGCTCGGCATCGTGGCGTACGAGTCGCTCGTCGGCCGACGGCCCTTCACCGGCCCCACGCCCGTCGATATCGCGGTGGCCCACGTCAACCAGCCGGTGCCCGCGCTGCCGGCCAGCGTCGACAAAGAGCTGGGCGCGCTCGTCCTGTCCATGCTGGCCAAGGACCCGATGCGCCGGCCCGCCGGCGCCGCCGGGCTCGCCGACACGCTCGAGGAGATCGGTCTCCGCGTCGCCCGGTCGCGCCGCAGCGCGGGCCCGCGCGCCACGGAGACCGTCGCGCCGCCGTCGGAGCTGCGCGCCTGGCCGCCGCGCTCCGCCGCCCCGAGGGCCGCGTCGCGGACCCCGGCCGCGGACGACGACGCCCCCCGCGCCTACCCGTCACGCCGCGTCGTGCAGTCGCGCGCCGCCGAGCGGTCGGCGGCCCGGCCCGCCGGCCGGCACCGCGAGCACGTGGCCGAGCGGCCGTCGTCGCGCCGCCCGACCCCGCACGCGAGCGCACCCGCCGCGCGGCCCGCGCGGCCGACCGTGCCCGACGCCGACGGCGCAGCAGCGAAGGCAGCGCCCCCCGTAGAGGTCCCGGCGACCCGGGCCGCGACCCGCGCGGCGTCCCAGACGGCGCCGTCAACCAGCCGCACCAGCGAGGGCTCCCGCACCCTGCAGAGCATCTTCGGCATGCGGCTCGGGGGCTTCCCCTGGCCCGCCGTGGCGCTCGTCGTGCTCGTGCTGGTCGTGCTGGTCGCGGCGATCCTCGGGCGGGCCGGGGGGCACGACCGCTCCGAGGGCTCGAACCTGCATCCCCACGGGGATGGGATGATCTTCCTGTCCGTGGCGTCCTCGCACGCCTCGGGCGACCCGTCGAACGAGAAGGACACGTAGGTGGTGGAGAACCCGCAACGGATCCTCGCCGGCCGTTACCAGGTCGGCGAGCTGATCGGGCGTGGCGGCATGGCCGAGGTGCACATCGGGCACGATGCTCGGCTCGGCCGTACGGTCGCGATCAAGATCCTCCGTGCCGACCTCGCACGCGATCCGTCGTTCCTGGCCCGGTTCCGCCGGGAGGCGCAGGCCGCGGCCTCGCTCAACCACCCGGCCGTCGTCGCCGTGTACGACACGGGCGAGGACGTGCAGACCGACGCCGCATCCGGCCAGACGGCGCACACGCCGTTCATCGTCATGGAGTACGTCGAGGGCCACACGGTCCGCGACATCCTCCGCGACGGCCACGCCGTGCCCATCGACGAGGCCATCGAGATCACGTCGGGCGTGCTGTCGGCGCTCGAGTACTCGCACCACGCCGGCATCGTCCACCGCGACATCAAGCCCGCCAACGTCATGATCACGCCGACCGGCGCGGTCAAGGTGATGGACTTCGGCATCGCGCGCGCGATGGCCGACTCGGCCGCCACCATGACGCAGACGCAGGCCGTCGTCGGGACGGCGCAGTACCTGTCGCCCGAGCAGGCGCTCGGCCAGACCGTCGACGCGCGCAGCGACCTCTACTCGACCGGCTGCCTGCTGTTCGAGCTCCTCACCGGGCGCCCGCCCTTCCAGGGCGACTCCCCCGTCGCCGTCGCGTACCAGCACGTCGGCGAGGTGCCGCCCAAGCCGTCGGACATCGCGCCGGACGTTCCCGAGGTCCTCGACCGCATCACGCTCAAGGCCCTCGTCAAGGACCGCAACCAGCGCTACGGCTCCGCCGCGGAGTTCCGCAGCGACCTCGACGCCGCCATGCGCGGGGGTGCCGTCTCGGCACCCGGTCTCGGGGCGCTGGGAGCGGGTGCCGTCGCCGGTGCGGCCGCGGGCGCGGCGTTCGCCGACCCCAACCCGACCGTCGCGTTCGACGGCGCCACGCAGGTCCTCGCGCCCACGGCCGCCGGCTGGGGCGCCACGACGCCCGCCGCGGTGCCGCCGCCCACGCAGACGTCGGTGTTCCCCGACGAGGCCGGGCCCGACGACGAGGAGCCGAAGAAGAAGTCCAACAAGGGCCTCATCTGGACGCTCGTGACCGTCGGTGTGCTCGCGCTCGCCGCGATCATCACGATGATCATCGTCAACTCGAACAAGACGCCGCCGGTCACCAAGGTCACCGTGCCGAACGTGGTCGGCCTGACGGAGACCAAGGCGCAGGACGCGCTCCAGGGTGTTCACCTGAAGATGGACAAGGTGGTCGACGACAACTCGGATGCACCCGCGGGTGAGGCGACCAAGCAGGACCCCGACAAGAATGCCTCCGTCGCCGAGAACAGCACCGTCAAGGTGTGGTTCTCCGCCGGCCCGAAGACCGGGTCCGTGCCGAACGTCAAGGGTCTGTCCCAGGGCGATGCCAAGCAGAAGCTCACGGATGCGGGCTTCACGGTGTCGGACGACGTCCGGACCGAGAACAGCAAGGACGTGCCGGTCGACGAGGTCACGCGCACCGACCCGAAGGCCGGCTCGGTCCGCGACAAGGGCACCGAGATCACGCTCTACGTCTCGAACGGGCTCGTGACCCTGCCCGACCTCGTCGGGAAGACGAAGGACGAGGCAATTGCCGCGCTCGACAAGGCCGGTCTCGACTCCGACACGACGGAGCAGGAGACGCCGGACGCGAGCAAGGTCGGTACCGTCCTGGAGCAGGCGCCGGCCGCGGGTTCCGTGAAGCAGGGCACCCGGATCCAGCTCACGATCGGCAAGGAAGAGGACAACACCGTCGAGATCCCGGGCGACATCATCGGGAAGACCCAGGAGGACGCCGAGAACGCACTCGGCACGCTGAGCCTCGACGTGGACCCCGATGGGCCGACCCTCCAGCCGGACGCCTCGCCGGCCGGTACGGTGCTCAACTCGAACCCGACCCCGGGTACCAAGGTCAAGGTCGGCGACAAGGTCGTCCTCACCGTCTCGTCCGGACCCGCCACGACCACGCCGGGCGACGGGCAGACGACGGGACCGGGCGCTGGGAACGGCAACGGGAACGGCGGTGGCGACGGCTCGGGTGACGGCTCGACCCAGGGCCTCGGCAACGGCGACGACTACTCCGACGAGATCCGGGACTTCCTGGGCCTCTGACAGGCCGCCCGTCCGCCGGAACCACGACGGCCCGGCACCTCCTCGCGGGGGTGCCGGGCCGTCGTCGTCGGCGCGGAAGAGTGCTCAGCGGCGCACGAGCGGCGCGAGGCCCTCGGACCGGGCCACGGCGTCGTCGGACCCGCAGGCCTCGAGCCAGTTGGCGAGCAGCCGGTGCCCGCCCTCGGTGAGCACGGACTCGGGGTGGAACTGGACGCCGTGCAGCGGGAGCGTGCGGTGCTGGAGCCCCATGACGACGCCGCTCGCGGTCTGCGCGGTGATCTCGAGCTCGTCGGGCACCGTGTCCCGGACGACGGCGAGCGAGTGGTACCGCGTCGCGGTGAACGGGTCGGGGAGCCCGGCGAGGACGCCCTGGCCCTGGTGCTCCACGAGGCTCGTCTTGCCGTGCATGAGCTCGGGCGCGTGCGTGACGGTCGCGCCGAAAGCCTCCCCCAGCGCCTGGTGGCCGAGGCACACGCCGAGCAGCGGTGTGCGCGACGCCGCGCAGTCGCGGATGACCTCGAGCGAGGCGCCGGCGCCCTTGGGGTCGCCGGGCCCGGGCGAGATCAGCACGCCGTCGAACCCCCCGCGCTCGGCCCGGGGCGGCACGGCGTCGTTGCGCACCACGACCGTCTCGGCCCCGAGCTGGTCGAGGTACCCGACGATCGTGTAGACGAACGAGTCGTAGTTGTCCACGACGAGGATGCGGGGGCTGGTCATGGGGTGGCTCCGGTGTTGGTGTCCACGACGGTCTGCTCGTCGAACGGCATGTAGGGCTCGATCGCCGGGAAGACCCAGCGGAACAGGGCGACGACCGCGAGCGCGGCGAGGACGGCGAGCAGGACGACGCGCAGCCACGCGGGCCCCGGAAGGAGCCGCCACAGCGCTCCGTACATGCTCGTCCTCGGTTCGTCGGAAAAGGTCGTCCTTCAGTATCCCCTACCCCTTGCGCCCCACGGGAGCGCCCCGAGCTCCGCGAGATGTACCGGCCGCCCGTCTACTTCGAGGCGTCGGAGAAGGGGTCGGTACCCGCGGGCACGGTCGCGTACTGCAGGCTCGGCGGCGGAGCGGCCGGCAGGGACAACGAGTCGTCGTCCTTGACCTTCCAGCCCAGGTCGACGGCCTGCACGTACTGCTGGTAGACGGCGATCTCGGGCGACCGGTCGAGCGCGGCGCGCAGCGAGTCAGGGTCCCCGATGGCGGAGACCTTGAAGGGTGGCGAGTAGAGCCGCCCGCCCAGCGAGAGCACGTTGCCGACGCACCGGAACGCGGTGGTCGCGGTGACGCGCTGGTCCTGCAGCATCATGGCCTCCGCTCCCCCGGCCCACAGCGCGTTGATCACGGCCTGCACGTCCTGCTGGTGCACGACGAGGTCGTCGGGCGTGATCTCGGCGGGATAGTTGCCGGTGCTGGGTGCGTCCGTGAGGGAGACGACGACGCCGGGCCCGGTCACCGCGGTGAGGCCCGCCTCGACGCTGCCGTTGCGCATGGTGGTGGCGTCGCCCGTGGGAACCGCGCCGGGCTCCGCGTCGGTGAGCTGGTCGACCTCCGAACGCAGACCGTCCACGTGACCCGACAGCGCGTCCGCGCGGTTCTCCTCGGACTCGACGAGCTGCGGCAGGTCCTGCGGGTGGCGGCGCTCGGTGCCGCGGGCGAGCTGGGCCGACGCCGTGAAGAGGACGCCCGCGAGCGCGAGGACGAGAGCGACCGAGAGCGCGGCACGAACCCGCCGCGGCGCGAGGCGGGCGCGCAGCGCGGCCCAGAGACGACGGGGCTCGGGGCGGCCGTCGCGCGGCGCCTGCTCGCCCGCTCCGGAGGTCATGGCGCCCATTGTCGCAGGGCCGGCACGGTGCTCCCTGCACGGACCGCTACGCTGGGGTCCTGCCTGGCGGGTCGATGACGACCCCCTCAGGCGAACCGTCCGAGATGAATGCCGGCCCCGGCCGCCAGAGCAAGGAACTCTCCCGTGCCCGAGTCCAAGCGCCGCAAGAAGAAGTCCGCCAGCAGCACCGGCTCGGCCGCAGCCGTGTCCGTGCCGTCGGCCCACCACCAGACGGGCAACCCGTCCTGGTTCGTCCCCGTCGTGCTGGGGCTGATGGTCGTCGGCCTCGCCTGGGTCGTGGTCTTCTACCTCACGAGCGGCAAGTCCGACCTGCCCATCCCCGCCATCGGCCGCTGGAACCTCGCGGTCGGCTTCGGGCTCATGATCACCGGCTTCGGGATGCTCACGCGCTGGAAGTGATCACGGCGGATGTCCCCAGCGGTGGACGACGGTGTGGATAACTACACGGATGTAACTCCACACCTGTGAGTAACCCTGGGGAGAGTCGCCCCGCCTGTGGATAACAGGGTCAGACGGAGGCGTACTTGAGCGCCGCCAGCACCACGAGCAGCACGAGCATCAGCGCCACCGCGCCCCAGCTCACCAGAGCCCGCCGCTCCCGCGGCGCGTAGGCGAAGGCGGCGCCGAGCGCGAGCCCGGCGATCATCCCGCCGAGGTGCGCCTGCCACGCGACGTTGGCGATGAAGAACCCGAGCGCGAAGTTCACGACGATCAGCCCGACCATCTGCGTCGCCTGCAGTCCGCGCTGGCGCAGCACGGGGATAGCGGCGCCGAACAGGCCGAAGACCGCCCCCGACGCGCCGATGGCCGCCGTGTACCACGCCCGATCGTGGGGCCCGCCCGCGAGCAGCAGCACGCCGACCGATCCGGCCACCGCGGTCACCAAGAACAGCGCGAGGAAGCGCGCCCGGCCGAGCAGCGGCTCGAGGAACTGGCCCATGATCCAGAGGGCGTACATGTTGAACAGGATGTGGAGCGGGTTCGTGCTGTGCAGGAACGCCGTCGTGAGGAAGCGCCACTGCTCGTGCTGGGCGATGAACGGGGCGAACGCCCACCGGTCCGTCCACGACCCGTTCGTCACGAGCTGCAGGATCCAGCTCACAGCACAGATCCCGATGAGCGTCAGGGTGACGACGGGGCGTCCGGAGCGCAAGGGCGCGCCGTAGGCCGTCCGGGGCGTGGGCGCGTTCTTCTGCCCCTCACGCACGCAGTCGACGCACTGGATCCCGACGGCCGCCGGGCGCTGGCACTCCGGGCACGCCGGACGCCCGCACCGCTGGCAGCGCACGTACGACACCCGGTCCGGGTGCCGAGGGCAGACCGGGACGTCGGTCGGTACGGGACCGCCCGACCCGTAGGGGCCGGGCGGCGTCGGGGCGGACAGTCTCAGTCCTCGATCGTGACCGACTCGAGCACGATGTCGTCGACGGGACGGTCGCCGGGGCGCACCGGCGTCTTCCCGATCGCGTCGACGACCGCACGGCTCTCGTCGTCCGCGACCCGGCCGAAGATGGTGTGCTTGCCCGTGAGCCACGGGGTCGCGACGGTCGTGATGAAGAACTGCGAGCCGTTCGTGCCCTCGGTCTCGCCGGTCACCGGGTTGCGGCGCTTGCCGGCGTTCGCCATGGCCAGGAGGTAGGGCTGGTCGAACTGGAGCTCGGGGTGGATCTCGTCGTTGAACGTGTAGCCCGGGCCGCCGGTGCCCGTGCCGAGCGGGTCGCCGCCCTGGATCATGAAGTCGTCGATCACGCGGTGGAAGACCACGCCCTGGTACAGCGGGTCATTGCGCTCGGCGCCCGTGCGGGGGTCGGTCCAGGTCTTGGTGCCGGTGGCGAGCCCCGTGAAGTTCGCGACGGTCTTCGGCGCGTGGTTCTCGAGGAGCTCGAGCCGGATGTCGCCTGCATTGGTGTGGAGGGTTGCGAACATGCGGCCATTCTCGCATGCGAGCGTGTCGGACTCGGTGGCAGAGTGGGAGGTCAGGGACCGTTACCCGACAGCCTCAGGAGTAGGAGCACCATGGCCAAGCGCACCGCGGTGGACACCGAGCACCTCAAGGACCAGGCGGCACAGCTCGCCGGGCAGGCGCAGGACGCGGCCTCCGCCGCGAAGGACGCCGCGATCGCCGCCAAGGACTGGACGGCGCCACGGGTCGAGGCCTTCCTCGAGTGGCTCAAGCCTCGCGTCGAGGACGCCTACCGCCAGAGCCTGCAGGCGGCCGCGCCCCAGGTGGAGAAGGCGGCCGTCAAGGCCGGCCCGGTTATCGACACGGCGCACGACAGGCTGATCGACGAGTTCCTCCCCCGCATCGTGGCGCGGATCAACACGCTCGCCACGCAGGCCGGCGAGGGCGCCGGACGTGCGACGGAGGTCGGCCTGACGGCCGGCGCGGACGCGCTCAACAAGGCCCCCGAGAAGGTGGCCGAGGTCGCCAAGGCCGCCGCCGAGTCGGTCGGAGCCGAGACCGTCGGCGGTGCCGAGGCCGTCCGCGGCGCCGTCGACGCCGCGACCACGAAGGCCGCCAAGCTCGCCGATTCCACCGACGGCGGCGGCAAGTCCCACAAGAAGTGGTGGCTCTTCGGCCTCCTCGCGGCTGGCCTCGCGGCGTACGGCGCGTGGCGCCGGTCCCGTCCGCAGGTGGACCCGTGGGCTGAGCCCGGCCCGACGCCGTCCCACAGCTTCGGCGCGCTCGTCGACAACACCAAGCAGGCCGCGGGCGACGCCGCGGAGGCCGTGGGCGAGGCCGCCGGGGCGACGGTCGCTCGCGGGCGGGACGCGCGAGAGAAGGTCACGGACGCCGCCGGCGACCTGGGCGACAAGGTGAGCGAGGCGACCGAGGACCTCACGGACAAGGTCTCCGAGGCCGTCGACCAGGCGGTCAGCGCCACCAGGAAGGCGGCCTCGAAGGCCACGCCGCGGGCGCGCAAGCCGCGTGAGACCACGGACCCGAAGCCCTCGGACGCCGTGGAGTCGGCCGCCGACAAGGCCGCGGAGACCATCACCGGCGTGGACTCGGAGGACAAGCCCTCCTGACCGACGCCGGCACGGTCCGGCGCAGAAGCAAACGCAGAACGACCCGGGACATCCAGTGATGTCCCGGGTCGTTCGCTGTGGGTGGAGCCAAGGGGACTCGAACCCCTAACCCCCTGCTTGCAAAGCAGGTGCGCTACCAATTGCGCCATGGCCCCGGACGCGGAGCCGATGTCATTCGAAGGTGTCGGTGACCTCGGCCCAGAGATCGCGTGCGCCGTCGTCGCCCGACAGTCTCCGCCAGACGAGGATCCCGACGCCCGCGGCGATCGCGAGCAGCAAGAGCTTCTTCATACGTCCCCCTTCGATGGGTTCGGTGGTGGGCCTAAGAGGACTTGAACCTCTGACCTCTTCGTTATCAGCGAAGCGCTCTAACCGTCTGAGCTATAGGCCCGAAGTCGCACCCGGGGTGCGACGCGACCGCTCCCACGCGCAAAACAGCCGTTCGGCGGGGGTGCGGCGCACTGAGACTACCCCACGCGCGCCACGTCCCCCAAACCGATCAGTCGTCCGTGAGGGTGACGTGCACCCCACCCACGAGGGCCGCGGCGATGTTGTAGAGGAACGCGCCGAGCGTCGACAGCGCGGTGATCAGGACGATGTTCGCGACCGCGATCAGCGTGGCCAGCGACATGGTGCGCGAGAACGCCACGTACTGGAGCACGTTCACCTTCGTCTCGTCGCCCACGACCGACGCGACGAGGTCGTTGACGTTCGCGAACAGGTGCATCCCGTTGAGGATCGTCCAGACGACCGCAGCCGCCACGACCGTGATGATGCCGACCGCGATGGACAGCAGGAACGCCATCTTCATGACGGACCACGGGTTGACGCGTGAGACCACGAGCCGGACCCGGCGGGCCGAGCCGGCGTGCGCCGTCGTCGTCTGCAGCGCGGGCTGCGGCTGCGCCTGCGCCTGCGGCTGGGCAGGCGGCTGCTGCGCGGCGGCGTAGCCGGCCGCGCCCGCGTAGGCGTACTGCTGCTGCCCGGCGGGCTGGGCCGCCGGCTGCGAAGTCTGACGGACGGGCTGAGCGGCGGCCGGCTCCTGCTGGGCGGCGGCCGACGGCGTCGCCACCACGGGCGTGGCACCCGTCTCCAGGCCGCCCTCACCGGTGACCACCGACGTGACCTTCTTGGCCGCCTTCCGCATGGCCGCGAGCGTCGCGGTCACGCTGCCCGAACCGCCCTCGGAGCTCTCACCCGGCCCGCTCGGTGACTCGGCCGCGGCTCGCTCGTAGCGCTGGTGCGTACGGTCGTCCGTCGCCACCGACGACGGCGGGGGAGGCGGCACCGCGACGTGGCCCTGCAACGTCGGCAGGTCGGGCCGGGGCGCGGGCGACTGCGGTGTGATCGCCGGGGGAGCGCTGCGCTTCTCGTCGGTCATCCGCCTCATCCTCGCATCGTCGTGTCGCCGCCGGCCGACCCTGCGTCGCCGGCATCGCCCGTGGGGGCGTCCGCACCGTCGTCGGGAACGGCCTGGTCGTTCGCTTCCACGGTATCCCGATCGTCTCCGAGGTTGCGCTCGACGTTCCGGGCGACCCCGATGATGCGGTCGCCCTTGTCGGGCCTGGCGAAGTTGACGCCCTGGGTGGAACGCCCGGTCGGGTTCACCTCGTCGACGGCGGAGCGCACGATCTTGCCACGCTCCATGATCACGAGTACCTCGTCGTCGCCGTCGACCACGAGAGCCCCCACAAGGTCTCCACGCGACGCGGGCAGGTTCGCCACCTTGATGCCGAGACCGCCACGGCCCTGCACCCGGTAGTTCTCCGTCGTCAGGGCGGTCCGCTTGGCGAGCCCGCCCTCCGTGACGGTGAACAGGTAGGCCTCCTCGCGGACGACGTCCGCGGCGAGGAGCTCGTCGTCGTCGCGGAACTTCATGCCCGTCACGCCGGACGTCGCGCGTCCCATGGGCCGCAGCGCCTCGTCCGTCGCGGCGAACCGGACCGACTGTCCCTTGCGGGAGACCAGGATCAGGTCGTTGCCGGCGTCCACCAGGAGGGCGGAGACGAGCTCGTCCGAGCGGCCGTCGTCGTCCTCCCGCAGGTTGATCGCGATGAGACCGGCCGAGCGGGGGGAGTTGTACTCCAGCAGGCGTGTCTTCTTGACCAGCCCGCGACGCGTGGCGAGCACGAGGTACTCGGCCGCGTCGTAGTCGGGCAGCGCGAGCACCTGCGCGATCCGCTCGTCCGGCTGGAACGCCAGCAGGTTCGCGACGTGCTGACCCTTCGCGTCGCGGCCACCCTCGGGCAGCTCGTACGCCTTGGCCCGGTACACGCGGCCCAGGTTGGTGAAGAACAGGAGCCAGTGGTGCGTCGTCGTCACGAAGAAGTGGTCGACGATGTCGTCCTCGCGCAGCTGGGCGCCACGGATACCCTTGCCGCCCCGCCGCTGCTGGCGGTAGTTGTCGCTCCGCGTCCGCTTGGCGTAGCCGCCGCGCGTGATCGTGACGACGACCTCCTCCTCGGCGATGAGGTCCTCGATCGAGACGTCGCCGCCGTACGGCAGGATCGTCGTCCGGCGGTCGTCGCCGTACTTTGCGACGATCTCGTCGAGCTCCTCCTGCACGATCTCGCGCTGGCGGGGCTCGGACGCGAGGATCGCCTCGTAGCCCACGATCTTGCGCTCGAGCTCGTCGTGCTGGTCGATGATCTGCTGACGCTGCAGCGCGGCGAGTCGGCGCAGCTGCATGTCGAGGATCGCGCGCGCCTGGATCTCGTCGACGTCCAGCAGCTCCATGAGACCGTCGCGTGCGACGTCCGCGTCGGGGGAGCGGCGGATGAGCGCGATGACGGCGTCGAGCTGGTCCAGCGCCTTGAGGTAGCCGCGGTAGATGTGGATCTGCTTCTCGGCCTCACGCAGCTCGAACTGCGTGCGCCGGACCACGACCTCGATCTGGTGCGCGACCCAGTGCCGGACGAACGCGTCGAGCGAGAGCGTGCGCGGGACGCCGTCGACGAGCGCCAGCATGTTCGCGCCGAACGTGTCCTGGAGCTGGGTGTGCTTGTACAGGTTGTTGAGCACGACCTTCGCGACGGCGTCGCGCTTGAGCACGATCACCAGACGCTGGCCCGTGCGGCCGGACGTCTCGTCCTTGATGTCGGCGATGCCCTGGATGCGGTTCTCGCGGACGAGCTGGGCGATCTTCTCCGCCAGGTTGTCCGGGTTGACCTGGTAGGGCAGCTCGCTCACGACGAGGCACGTGCGGCCCTGGATCTCCTCGACCTCGACCACCGCACGCATGGTGATCGAGCCGCGGCCGGTGCGGTACGCGTCCTCGATGCCCTGCCGCCCGAGGATCGTCGCGTGGGTGGGGAAGTCCGGGCCCTTGATGCGCTCCATGAGCGCCTCGAGCAGCTCCTCCTTGGTGGCGTCCGGGTGGGCGAGGCACCAGCGCACGCCCTCGGCCACCTCCCGCAGGTTGTGCGGCGGGATGTTGGTCGCCATGCCGACCGCGATTCCCGCCGACCCGTTGACCAGCAGGTTCGGGAAGCGCGAGGGGAGGACCGACGGCTCCTGGGTCTTGCCGTCGTAGTTGTCCTGGAAGTCGACCGTGTCCTTGTCGATGTCCCGGACCATCTCCATGGCGATCGGCGCCATGCGGCACTCGGTATACCGCGGGGCCGCCGCCGGATCGTTGCCCGGCGAGCCGAAGTTGCCCTGGCCTGCGACGAGCGGGTAGCGCAGCGACCAGTCCTGCACGAGGCGGACGAGCGCGTCGTAGATCGCGGTGTCGCCGTGCGGGTGGTACTTGCCCATGACGTCGCCGACGACGCGCGAGCACTTGTTGAACCCGCGGTCGGGGCGGTAGCCGCCGTCGTACATCGCGTAGAGCACGCGGCGGTGGACGGGCTTGAGCCCGTCCCGGACGTCCGGCAGCGCGCGCGTCACGATGACGCTCATCGCGTAGTCGAGGTAGGACCGCTGCATCTCGACGTTGAGGTCGACGGCCTCGATGCGTCCGTGCAGGACGGCGGTGCCGTCGGAGTGGAGCCTCGGCTGGTCGTTCTCGGGGGTGTCGGTCACGAAATTCCTCTGTTCTCCTCGTGGGTTCCTGGCGCCTTCCGTGCCCTGTACATCGCGCCGTCATCCAGACGACCTCATGTACAGGACCACAGAGGTCAGATGTCCAGGAACCTCACGTCCTTCGCGTTGCGCTGGATGAAGCTGCGCCGCGACTCCACGTCCTCGCCCATGAGCACCGAGAAGACCTCGTCCGCCGCAGCCGCGTCGTCGAGCGTGACCTGGAGCAGCGTCCGGTGCTCGGGGTCCATCGTCGTGGTCCACAGCTCCGTGTAGTCCATCTCGCCCAGACCCTTGTAGCGCTGGATCCCGTTGTCCTTGGGGAGTCGCTTGTTGTGGGCCTGACCGTCGGCGACGACCGCGTCCCGCTCCCGGTCGCTGTACACGTAGTCGTGCTCGGCGTTCGACCACTTGATCCGGTACAGCGGCGGCTGCGCGAGGAAGACGTGCCCGTTCTCGATGAGGGGGCGCATGTAGCGGAACAGCAGCGTGAGGAGGAGGGTGCAGATGTGCTTGCCGTCGACGTCCGCGTCGGCCATCAGCACGATCTTGTGGTACCGCAGCTTGGCGAGGTCGAAGTCTTCGCCGATCCCCGTGCCGAACGCCGTGATGAGCGCCTGTACCTCCTGGTTCGAGAGAGCCTTGTCGAGGCGCGCCCGCTCCACGTTGAGGATCTTTCCGCGGATCGGCAGGATCGCCTGGTTCTGGGGGTTGCGCCCGCGCACGGCCGAGCCACCTGCAGAGTCGCCCTCGACGATGAAGACCTCGCAGTCCTCCGGACGGTTCGACTGGCAGTCCTTGAGCTTTCCCGGCATCCCGCCCGACTCGAGCAGCCCCTTGCGGCGGGTGGCCTCGCGCGCCTTGCGCGCGGCCATGCGCGCGGCGGAGGCCTGGATCGCCTTGCGGATGATGTCGCGCGCCTCGTTCGGGTGCGAGTCGAGCCAGTCGCCGAGCTGCTCGTTCACGACGCGCTGCACGAAGGTCTTCGCCTCGGTGTTCCCGAGCTTGGTCTTGGTCTGGCCCTCGAACTGAGGCTCGCCCAGCTTGATCGACAGGACGGCCGTCAGGCCCTCGCGGATGTCGTCGCCCGTGAGGTTGTCGTCCTTCTCCTTGAGGATGCCCTTGTCCTTCGCGTACCGGTTGATCAGCGAGGTCAGCGCGGCGCGGAACCCCTCCTCGTGGGTGCCGCCCTCCGTGGTCGCGATGGTGTTCGCGTAGGTGAAGACCGACTCGGAGTACGCCGTCGTCCACTGCATCGCGATCTCGACCGAGATGCGCTTGTCCGTGTCCTCGGACTCGAAGTCGATGATCTCCGGGTTGACGATCTCCACGCGCTTCGCTGCGTTGAGGTGCCGCACGTAGTCGATCAGTCCGTCGTCGTACCGGTAGCTCACGGTGAGCGCGCCGCTCGCGTTGGCGGTGGGCGTCTCGCCGGGCTCGTGGACGACCTCGGCGCCGTCCTCCATGGTCCCGGCCGTTCCCACGACCTCGTCCGTCAGCAGGTCCTGGTGCTGCGTGCGCTCGTCCGTGAGCGTGATGCGCAGGCCCTTGTTGAGGAACGCGTACTGCTGGAACCGGGCGCGCAGCGTCTCGAAGTCGTACTCCGTCGTCTCGAAGATCGCCGGGTCCGCCCAGAACGTCTGCGTCGTCCCTGTCTCCGTCGACTCCTCGCCGCGGACCAGCCCCGTCATCGGCGTGCCGCCGTTGCCGAACTCCTGCCGCCAGACGTAGCCCTCGCGCCGCACCTCGGTGAGCATCCGCGTCGACAGCGCGTTCACCACGGACACGCCGACGCCGTGCAGGCCGCCCGACACCGTGTAGCCGCCGCCACCGAACTTGCCGCCCGCGTGGAGGATGGTCATGACGACCTCGACCGTGGGCTTGCCCTGCGTGGGGTGCATGGCGACGGGGATGCCACGGCCGTTGTCGATCACCCGGACGCCGCCGTCCGGCAGGATCGTCACGTCCACGTGGTCCGCATAGCCGGCCAGCGCCTCGTCGACCGAGTTGTCGACGATCTCCGTCACCAGGTGGTGAAGCCCTCGCTCGCCCGTCGAGCCGATGTACATGCCCGGCCGCTTGCGGACGGCCTCGAGGCCCTCCAGCACGGTGATGGCGCTGGCGTCGTACGTGCCGCCCGGCTCACCACCTGTGGTCTCGGAACCTGGGTTACCGGTCGTTTCCGTCACGTTGCGACAACTCTCCCGTCATGGCTCGCGCGTGCCCTCACCACCGGTGGGCCACGCGCGTCGATTCACCCCACAGTCTACCTGGGAATCCCTGGAAATGCCGGGAACCGGGGGCTTATCCACAGCGCTCTCCACAACCTCCACGCGCCCCTCAGCCCCAGGTGTCGCGCGCACCCCGGCCCTGGACCGTGCGTCGTCCTCGGCGGAAGCTGGGGCCCCCCGGACCGAGCACCCGAACCTCCTCGACCACGCCCTCGCCGACCTCCCGGGCGAGGGCCTCGAGCAGCCTCGGTGCCAAGAGCTCGACCTGGGTCGCCCAGGCCGTGGAGTCCGCGCGAACCACGAGGATCTTGTCGTCGAACGACTCGGGGGCGCAGTGTGCCGCGACCGACTCGCCCACCACCTCCGGCCAGCGCCCGACGACGCCGCCCACCGAGACGCCCTCGACCCACCCCCGCGCCTTCAGCAGGTTCGCGAGGACGTCGGCCACGAGCTGAGGGTCCCGACCGCCCGGGTTGTGGACCCGCTGCGGCCCGTCGGTCAGCGGCCGACGCACGACGCCCGGCCGGAGCCCCTTGGCCCGCGCCGCCTGCTTGGCACGGGCCAGGGCCTCGCGCGCCACCTCGTGCGGGGGAGTGAGGTCGTCCGCCACCGCGTGGACGGGCAGCGACGGGTCCCGCGGGGCCTCGTCGTCCTCCGGGAGCTCGTCACCCGACCCGTCACGCGACACGGGTCACCTCGCCGCCGCCCACGTCGAACCGGACGCCGGCGAGCGCCTCCGGCACGTCGCCCGCCACGGCCGCCGTGACGAGCACCTGGCGCGCGTCCGCGACGAGCTCGGCGAGGCGGTCGCGGCGGCGGGCGTCGAGCTCAGCGAACACGTCGTCGAGCACCAGGACCGGCTCGCTGTCCTCCGCCCAGCCTGCGCCGAGCGGGTCCGCCCACGGGGCGTCGTCGCCGTCGCCGGGCCCGCTCGGCAGCGTCGAGGGGCCGGCGGTGAGCAACCGGTACGACGCGAGCCGCAGCGCCAGCGCGAACGACCACGACTCGCCGTGGCTCGCATAGCCCTTCGCGGGCAGCTCGCCGAGCCGCAGCTCGACGTCGTCCCGGTGCGGACCCGCGAGGCACACGCCCCGCTCGAGCTCCTTGGGCCGGAGCTCGACCATCGCCGCGAGCAGCGCCGACTCGGCGTCCGCCGGGCTCGGGATCGCACCCGGTCCCGCCAGCTCGACCGACGGGCGGTACGTCGTCGTGGCGGCGCCCTGGCCGGCGCTCACCGTCTCGTAGGCGTCGTGCACGTACGGCGCGAGGGCCGCGACCAGGCGGGCCCGCAGGGCGACGATCTGACCGCCCAGCGACGCGAGCTTGGCGTCCCAGACGTCGAGCGTGGAGAGCTCCGACGAGGGGCGTGAGTCCTCGTCCGCCGGCGGCGGGGGAGCGGCCCGCCCGCGCGGGCGGCCGCGTCCGAACCGCGCCGCGCCGGCGGACTTCAGCAGCGCCGACCGTTGCCGCACGGTCCGCTCGTAGTCCTGGAGCACGCCCGCCATCCGGGGGACCAGGAGGACCGTGAGGTCGTCGAGGAACCTACGCCGGCCGTCGGGGTCGCCCTTGACGAGCGCGAGGTCCTCGGGGGCGAAGACCACCGTCCTCACCAGCCCCAGCACGTCGCGCGGCCGCGGCACGGGTGCTCGGTTGACCCGGGCGCGGTTCGCCTTGCCCGGGACGAGCTCCAGGTCGATCGTGCTCGCCCGGTCGCCCCGCACCACGCGAGCCCGCACCACGGCGCGGCTTGCGCCGGCGCGGATCAGTGCGGCATCGGTGGGCGAGCGGTGGCTGCGCAGCGTCGCCAGGTAGCCGACCGCCTCGACGAGGTTCGTCTTGCCCTGGCCGTTCGGCCCGACGAACGCGTTGACGCCGGGCTCGAGCTCGAGGTCGACGGACGGGTACGACCGGAAGTCGGTCAGGGAGAGGTGGGAGACGTACATGGCTGGCTGCGCCGTCGGGCGGGGAGAGCGGGCGGGAGGCTGAGGGCGGGTGTCGCCGCGCGGGACGCCGCGTAGGCGCGGGTCACGAGCCTGCCGGCTTGACCGCATGGCCGCCGAACTGCTGGCGCAGCGCCGCGACGGCCTTGAGGGCCGGCGAGTCCGGCTGGCGCGAGGCGAACCGGGCGAACAGCGCGGCCGTGATGACGGGCAGGGGGACGGCGTTCTCGATCGCCTCGTCGACGGTCCAGCGCCCCTCGCCCGAGTCGTCGACCCAGTCGTCGATCTCGGCGAGCTCCGGGTCCTCGTCGAGGGCCTTGACCAGCAGGTCGAGGAGCCAGGAGCGGATCACCGTGCCGCGGCTCCAGGCCCGCAGCGTGCCGGGCACGTCCGTGACGATGTCCTTGGCCTCGAGGAGCTCGTACCCCTCGGCGTAGGCCTGCATGACGCCGTACTCGATGCCGTTGTGGACCATCTTGGCGTAGTGCCCGGCGCCGACCTTGCCGGCGTGGACGAAGCTCTCCTCGCGCGGGCCCTCCGGTCGCAGCGCGTCGAAGACCGGCAGCAGCGCCTGCACGTGGGCCTCGTCGCCGCCCGCCATGAGCGCGTAGCCGTTCTCGAGCCCCCACACGCCGCCCGACACGCCGACGTCGACGTAGCCGATCCCGTGCTCGGCGAGCGATGCGGCATGGAGCTGGTCGTCCGTGTACCGGGAGTTCCCGCCGTCGACGACGACGTCACCGGGCCCGAGCAGGCCCGCGAGCTCGTCGATCACGCTCTCGGTGACCGCGCCTGCGGGCACCATGACCCACACCGCCCGACCACCCTCGGGGAGCGCGGCGACGAGGTCAGCGAGCGACGCGACGTCGGAGACGTCGGGGTTCCGGTCGTAGCCGGTCACCGTAAGGCCGGAGCGACGGAGCCGCTCCCGCATGCCGGCGCCCATCCGGCCGAGTCCGACGAGGCCGAGGTGGCGGACGGGTTCCATGATCGCTTCCGTTCCTGCTCGGCCGCATCGGTCCGGGCGTGATCGTAGGTCGGTGGTCGGTTCGTCCGTCCGGTCCGCCGGCGGTCAGCTCGCGAAGCGGATCGGGACGAGGAGGTAGCGGTAGTCGGCGCGGCCGACCCCGTCGAGCGAGTCTTGGCCGGTGAACTCCACCGGCTTGTTCGGGTGCGTGAAGCCGAACCGGACGAAGTCGGTTCCGAGGGCTCCCAAGCCGTCGAGGAGGAACTGGGGGTTGAACGCCACCGAGATGTCCTCGCCCTCCAGCTTCGCCTCGAGGGCCTCCGACGCCTGCGCGTCGTCACCCTGGCCCGCGTCGAGGACGACCTGACCGTCGGTGAACGACAGGCGGATCGCGGTGTTGCGCTCCGCGACGAGTGCCACGCGCTTGGCGGCGTCGATCAGCGGCTGCGTGGCCACGACCGCGTGGATCGGGGTCTCGTCCGGGAACAGACGGCGGACGGGCGGGTAGTCGCCGTCGACCAGCAGCGAGGTCGTCCGGCGTCCTCCGGCCTCGAAGCCGATCAGGTCGACGCCCTGGCCCGTCGAGAGGGCGACATCGACGTCCCCCGACGCGCCGAGCGACTTCGCCACGTCCGAGAGTGTCCGGGCGCGCACGAGGGCGACCGTCGAGAGGTCGGGCCACGCCGGCTTCCAGGTCAGCTCCTTGAGGGCGAGCCGGTAGCGGTCCGTGGCGAGCAGCGTGACCTTCTCGCCCTCGATCTCCACGCGGACGCCGGTGAGCAGCGGGAGCGTGTCGTCGCGGCTGGCAGCGACGCTCACCTGCGCGACGGCGTGCGTGAGGTCGTCGCCCGACACGGTGCCCGACGTCTCCGGCATCGCGGGGAGCGCGGGGTAGTCCTCGACCGGCATGGTCAGCAGGGTGAACCGGCTGGCTCCGCAGGTCATCGTGATCTTGGAGCCCTCGAGGACGACGTCCACGGGCTTGTTGGGGAGCGCGCGGGAGATCTCGGCGAGCAGCCGACCGGAGACCAGCGCTCGGCCGGGCTCGGACACGTCCGCCGGCACCTGGGACCGCGCCGAGACCTCGTAGTCGAAGCTCGCGAGGCTGAGCACGCCGCTCGCGTCCGCGTCCAGCAGGACGCCCGCGAGGACGGGGGCCGGAGGGCGCGTCGGCAGCGTCCGCGCGGTCCATGTGACGGCTTCGGCGAGGACGTCACGCTCGACCCGGAACTTCATGCCACTCCCTGTTCGGTACCAGTCCTGCATCGCGGTGCCCACCGTGGTCCGGTCGGGCGCGCGATTCCTGGAAGCACCCTACGCGACCCGACCGACGGCGTCAGCCGATCGGTGCCTGGACGGAACAGCGGCAGGAGGGTCCGTTCACGGGCAGGACGAGTCGCTCGGCACCGCCGCACGTCCTGACGGCGCATGGCGGCCCGGGGGAGAGAAGTCTCGTCGTCGTCATAGCCCTTGTGCAGTCTGTGGACGACGGCCTTCATCGCAGGTCAGAGGTTGTCCACCGCTGTGGACAGCGAGGTGGACCGGATGTCGACAACTCGCAGTGCGTGGGGACGGCGGATCCGCGTGCACATGGTGTCCACCGCGGAAGCATCCTGGTCCACACGGAGAAGGGCGGTCCTCCACACTCGTCCACAGGCTTGTGCACAAGTGTGAACAACATCGAAGCGGGACAAAACGCTCGTCAGCCGCGATGCTGCTGCTTGATCCTGCTCGTCAGCTCGGTGACCTGGTTGTAGATGGACCGGCGCTCGGCCATCTGCTCGCTGATCTTGCGGTTCGCGTGCATGACCGTCGTGTGGTCGCGGCCGCCGAACTGCTGGCCGATCTTCGGCAGCGAGAGGTCGGTGAGCTCGCGGCACAGGTACATGGCGATCTGGCGCGCCGTCACGAGCACGCGCGAGCGCGAGCTGCCGCACAGGTCGTCGATGGTGAGCCCGAAGTAGGCAGCCGTCTGGGCGATGACGCTGGCGGCCGTGATCTCGCCGGCGTCGTCGTCCGTGATCAGGTCCTTGAGGACGATCTCCGCGAGCGACTGGTCGACAGGCTGGCGGTTGAGGTTCGCGAACGCCGTGACGCGGATGAGGGCGCCCTCGAGCTCGCGGATGTTCGTCGAGATCCGGCTCGCGATGTACTCGAGCACGTCGTCGGGGGCGTCGAGGCGCTCCTGGAGCGCCTTCTTGCGGAGGATCGCGATGCGCGTCTCGAGGTCCGGCGGCTGGACGTCGGTGATGAGGCCCCACTCGAACCGGGACCGGAGCCGGTCCTCGAAGCCGTTGAGCTGCTTGGGCGGCAGGTCGGACGTGATCACGACCTGCTTGTTGGCGTTGTGCAGAGCGTTGAACGTATGGAAGAACTCCTCCATCGTCTGCTCCTTGCCCTGCAGGAACTGGATGTCGTCGATGAGGAGGACGTCCACGTCGCGGTAGCGGCGCTGGAAGGCCCCTGCCTTGCCCTCACCGATCGAGTTGATGAAGTCGTTCGTGAACTCCTCGGAGTTCACGTACCGGACGCGGACGTTCGGGTAGAGGCTCTGCGCGTAGTGGCCGATGGCGTGGAGCAGGTGGGTCTTGCCCAGCCCGGAGTCGCCGTAGATGAAGAGCGGGTTGTACGCCTTGGCGGGGGCCTCGGCGACCGCGACCGCGGCCGCGTGCGCGAACCGGTTGGACGCGCCGATCACGAAGGTCTCGAACACGTACTTGGGGTTGAGCCGGCTGCTCTCGCCGAGCGGCACGGGCTCCGCGTGCCGCGGTGCGTGCTGCGCCGACCGGAGCCCGCCCGGCGCGCCGCCCATCGATTCCGGCAGGGGGACGTTGGACGCGAACGCGGCGTGGGACCCGGCCCCGACCGGTCCGCCGTCGAGGTCGGCGGGGGTCCGCGCGAAGCCCTCTGCGGACGGGTCGTCGGCCTCGTCGAGCTGGAGGTCGGGGTCGACCGAGATCGCAAGCTTGGGCTCGTAGCCGAGGACGCCCGCGAGGGCCCCGACGAGGTCGGCTCGCAGGTTCGTCTCGATGAACGACCGGATCGGCTCGTCCGAGACCTTGAGGAAGACGGTGTCGTCGATGTGGGCGAGAGGCGCCACCAGCCGGACGTAGCCGCGCTGGCGGGGGGTGACGTCGGGGTCGTTCTCGAGCTGCGCTCGAGCCGCGGACCAGACCGTGGCGATGGTGGCTTGCTCGTTCGGCACGGTCGGGATCCTTCGGGACGACGGGATGGGACTGGCCGGGGCGTCCTCCGTGATGGCGGGACGTCCCTGTGCTGCCGTCGGTAAGGGGCCCGTCCCGGAGTCGGAGGAGAGCGCACCGGACCGCTCGCGGGGCTGGTTCAGTCTGCCACGGAGGATCGCTGTCCACATAGTTGTCCACAGCTTGTGGGAAACGGGGCGGAGTCGTTCACACTACGGTGGACGCCGCGTGGACGTTCCGCAAACGCTGGGAGGACACCGCCGAGAGCAGCCGGGACGAGACTGCTCCGACCTGGGCGGACGAGGATTTCCACAGGACATGTGGATGGCGAGCCCGCGGCGGGCCGCCCGTCGTCCCCAGGTGTGGACGGATGCCGTCGGCGGCTCGGCGCGGTCTGCGGCCCGCCCGCATGCGCCCGACCCGGGTTTGACCCGAGCCTTCGGCGTGACGTAGCGTGGGACAGCCGTTCTGGGCTTTCTTGGCGTGCCGCGCACCCCGCGTCGCGCGTGCCCCGGTTGTGTGGTGAACACGACGCGAGTCCCGGAGCAACAGACGTGTACCACCGCGATCCCCGGCGTTGTCGGGGACGCACTCCCGACGTTCTTGGAGAGCCCCGTGAGCAAGCGCACCTTCCAGCCGAACAACCGCCGCCGTGCGAAGACCCACGGTTTCCGCCTGCGCATGCGTACCCGCGCCGGGCGTGCCATCCTCGCCGCCCGTCGCCGCAAGGGCCGCGCCGAGCTCTCCGCCTGACCTTCGACGGTGCTGCCCGCAGCGCACCGCCTCCGTCGTCCGCAGGAGTTCAGCGGAACCGTACGGACGGGGGTCCGCGCGGGACGGTCGACCTTGGTGGTCCATCTCGCTCCCGGATCCGGGGGCGGGCCTACCAGGGTCGGCTTCGTCGTATCCAAGGCCGTAGGGAACGCCGTGACCCGTAACCTCGTGAAGCGCCGCCTCCGGGCCGCGTCGCTTCCGGTCGTCGGCATGCTTCCGTCCGGCTCCGCCGTCGTGGTGCGGGCACTCCCGTCTGCCGCAGAGGCGGGCTTCGCCGCGCTCTCCGACGACCTCGTCGGCGCCGTGCGCTCCGCGCAGCGAAAGGTCTCCCGATGAGCCTCGCGAGGACGCTCCCGCGCCGCGTGCTCATCGCGCCGATCCGCTGGTACCAGCGGATCGTCTCGCCGATGCGACCGGCGACGTGCAAGTACTACCCGTCGTGCTCGAGCTATGCCGTCACGGCGCTCGAGCGCCACGGGATCCTCAAGGGAACCCTCCTGGCGGCCTGGCGGCTGCTGCGCTGCAACCCCTGGAGCAAGGGCGGCGTCGACGACGTGCCGCCGCTCGGGGAGTGGCGCTCGCCGACGCTGCACGAGCGCCAGGACCACGACCACCACCACCTGACCGGTACGGCAGCCTGATGCCGCACCACGGGAACCCCCCATACAGGGAGCTCTGACCACGATGTTCGACACGATCCTCCAGCCCATCGAGTGGGCGGTGGCATGGATCATGTACGCCTGCCACTGGGTCCTGACTCATATCGGTTTTTCCGATGGACCCAGCTTTGCGTGGGTTCTGTCGATCGTCGGCCTGGTGATCGTCATCCGGATCATCCTGATCCCGCTGTTCTTCCGGCAGATCAGGGCGTCGCGCGGCATGCAGATGATGCAGCCCGAGCTGCAGGCGATCCAGAAGAAGTACAAGGGCAAGAGCGACCCCGCGTCCCGCGAGGCGCTGTCCCGCGAGACCATGGCGCTCTACCGCAAGCACGGCACCAACCCCTTCGCCTCGTGCCTGCCGATCCTGCTGCAGTCGCCGATCTTCTTCGCGCTGTTCCGCGTGCTCAACCACCTGCCGCAGATCGCGGACGGCAAGAAGGACGCGATCGGGCCGATCAACGCGGCCGTCGCGCACGACATCGAGACCTCCCAGATCTTCGGAGCCCAGCTCTCCGACGTGTTCCGGACTGCGGGGACGAGCGAGGCCAAGATCGCTGCGGCGGTCCTGATCGTCGCCATGTGCGCCACGACGTTCTTCACGCAACGCCAGCTCACGATGAAGAACATGCCGGCGTCGGCGCTCCAGGGCCCGATGGCCCAGACCCAGAAGCTCATGCTCTGGGGCTACCCGGTGATCTTCGCGATCTCGGGCATCAACTTCCCGATCGGCGTCCTCGTCTACTGGACCACGACGAACCTGTGGTCGATGGGCCAGCAGTTCTACACGATCAAGCGCATGCCGGCGCCGGGCTCGGAGGCCGAGCGCATCTACAAGGAGAAGAAGGCCGCGCGGGACCGCGCCAAGGGGATCATCCCCGAGGAGCCGCTGATCATCGAGGCGCCGCGTGGCCAGCGTCAGCAGCCCAAGCGCAAGGACCGCACCAAGGGCCCGGCGAAGCCGGCGGCGTCGGTCGCGAAGGCTGAGCCGTCGACCGCCTCCGCCGAGCCGGCGGCGGACACCACGCCGGCCGCGACTTCGGCGTCCCGTGGGAGCAAGGCCGGCAACGGGTCGAGCGCGCGGCCCGCCGGCGGCGTACAGGGCGGCAAGTCCGGCTCCCCCGGCGGGGCGGGGCAGCAGCGCCCGGCCGGCCCTGGTTCGGGCAAGAAGCGCAAGAAGCGATAGGCAGCCGGCGCCGCTTCCAGGCGCTCGTGCGTTCCAGGCCGCCGCGGTGCAGTGCCGCACCGCAGCCACCAGCGTGTACCTAAGGAGAAACCCATGACGTCCTCCGAGACGCACCCGGCCGAGCCGGCCCCGACCAAGCGCCTGGAGGAGGAGGGCGAGATCGCCGCCGACTACCTCGAGGAGCTGCTCGACATCGCCGACCTCGACGGCGACATCGAGATCGACGTCGAGAACGACCGCGCGGCGGTGGAGATCGTCGCCGAGGACCCCGCCGCGCTCCGCCACCTCGCCGGGGACCAGGGCGAGGTCTTGGAAGCGCTCCAGGAGCTCACCCGCCTGGCCGTGCAGACTCGCACGGGCGAGCGGAGCCGGCTGATGCTCGACGTCGCCGGCTTTCGGGCGGGGCGTCGTACCGAGCTGATGGCGATCGCCGCCGACGCGATCGCGAGCGTTCAGGAGTCGGGCAAGGAGCTCGCTCTGGCCCCCCTCAACGCCTTCGAGCGGAAGGTGGTCCACGACCAGGTCTCCGCCGCCGGCCTGACGAGCGACTCGCGTGGCGTGGAGCCCGAGCGTTACGTGGTGGTCCTGCCCGCCTGATTGCGCGAACCACCGCACAGGGCGGCCAGCCGGAAACGGCTGGCCGCCCTGTCTGCATCTCCGGAGTGTGCGTCGACACGCGGGAACGTGTGCCCGTGCCACGTTGGCGCCATCGACGAGTCCCGAGGTAGGCGTCCGTGGCTGGTCGTCGTGCTCGGGGGTCGGGCGCTGGCGCTGGCGTGGTCGACGCCCCCTGCGTCCGGCCTGTTTCACGTGAAACGCAGGCTGACTGATCCGTCGGCGTCCACGTTTCCGTGGCGGGTTTTGGCGTCCTGTCTCCCCGGCGTACCACCTCCGGGGAACCGTCGGCGACGCACGGCGGGTAGGCGGTGGACCGCGCTGCGGGCCCAGACGGACCGCCGCTCGAGTGTCGCGCGTGGTGGTGGCGCACGCAGATGGTCAGCCACGTGCCCACTGGGGTTTCACCGCCCCACCCCTGCGGGGGCCGTTGGCGCAGGCGCACATGGGCAGGAAGGGCAGGTCGGGGAATCCTGGCGGGTCCGTCGGCGTCGCTCCAGGCCGTGTCCCGGTGTCGCGAAAGACGCCGCCTTGGGCCGATGAGCTCACGCCGCGCCACCGCGGTCGGCCCGGTGGCCGTCGGCCGACGAGGGGGACGGCTCGACGGGACGACCAAGCCGGCACGGTGAGGACCGGAGCGCATGTTTCACGTGAAACCCGGCGCCGCCGTGCGTGGGCGCGACCTTCTGCGGGTCGGACGGGACAGATGCCGGCGCCCGCTGTGGCGCCCGATGACGGTCTCGTGTGAGAGGGCTCCCGGCGCTCGTGATCGGTGCGTCCTGGTGTGTGGCGGCGGTGGGTTCACGGAACGGTGTCCGTGGCACGGCGCGACAGCCATCGGCCAGCGCGTGCGGACCGGCCGGGAGCGCAGTCTCCGCTGGGCTCCCAGGGAGTCATCGCAGCGATGTCGCGGTGGGTGCGCGCCCGCGAGGCGCGCCACCGGCGCGACGGTCGCGCGGGTACGGAAGGCCCGCAATCCAAGGCAGCGGCTCGGTGACCTGGGCTGGCCGTCGACGTGCGGTAGGGACCAGACGGATTGACCGCACGGGCCCGGCACGGCGGGTTCGGGACTGGCGCTGCACGCGTGGATCGGAGAGAGGCGGAGATGAGGGCGTCGCATCGGATCTGTCAACAGGTGGAACGGGCATGGGGACCCGCGTGGCCGGGCCGTCATCGGCCCGCTTGAAGGCGGGGAGAAGCACGGGAACCGATCCGGTGAGGCGCCCGCGCACGCACCGGGCGGGCACGGTGTGCACCGCGGCACCCGGGTAGGGAATGATGAGCCGGTGAGCGCACACCCGGTGTCCGAGGTCCAGCAGCCATCCCCCGTCGACCGCGGCCGGAGCTCCGTCGATGGCTGAGGGCCAGCACCCGAGCCCGGACGATGTTTCACGTGAAACGGCGGCACGCGACGCGGCGCCTGCTTACTTCGGCGACGCCTACGCTGCCGTGGCTCGCTTCACGCAACGACTTGCCGACGAGGGCGAGACGCGAGGGCTGATCGGCCCGCGCGAGATCGATCGAATCTGGTCTCGCCACATCTACAACTCGGCGGCCGTCGTTCCGTACCTCCCTCCGCGGGGGACGATCGCCGACCTCGGCTCGGGCGCCGGACTACCCGGCGTCGTGATTGCTGCGATGCTTCCCGAAGCGGAGGTGTTGTTGGTTGAGCCGATGGAGCGACGGTGCGCCTGGCTGGCAGAGATCCGCGACGCGCTCGAGCTGGACAACGTCGAGATCAAGCGTGGACGAGCGGAGGAGTTCCACGGCGCCTTCGAGGCCGATGCGGTCACCGCGCGAGCGGTCGCGGCGCTCGACAAGCTCGCGCGGATGGCGCTCCCGCTGGTGCGCCGCGGCGGTGAGCTCGTGGTGCTCAAGGGTCGCAACGTCGACCAAGAGCTCCCTGCAGCACGCAAGGTCCTTCGAAAGTTCGGGGCGGGGGAGCCGGAGGTGCTGCGGGCGTCGACCATCGAGGCGGTGGAGGAGACGGTGGTGGTGCGCGTGGCTCGGCCGAAACTGGGGCGATGACCTGTACGGTCGACCGGGGGCGAACGAGCAGCGATGCCAGACGACAAGGGCGGTGACAGCGGAATGCCACGGGGTGGTTCCGGCGGATGGTTCTCACGATTCTCGCGGCACGAGGCACCGAGCTCACCGACCCCTGAGGCGGTCGAGTCGGCGGCTCCCGTCCAGTCTGCGCAAGGCCCGGCCGGGCCCGTCAACGACGTCGGGCAGGAAGTCGTTTCACGTGAAACCTCGGTGGCCGTTGCAGTCGATACGCCGACGCAGCCCGCGGGAGAGCAGGGCTCCGATGGTCACCCGGTGGAGCTGTCAACAGAACGTGGTGACCTCACGATCGACTCGGACGCGCCTGTCACGGAGGCTGCCCAGCACAGTGAGGACGCCGACGAGGCGCGTTCAGACGGCGCCGCTCAGCATGCAGCGGGGACCACGATCGCGGATCGTGACGGAGACGAAGGATCGCCTTTGAAAGAGAATCCAGGCCCGGCCGCGGTGCCGGAGGACACTGACGCGGCGGCGGTCTCAGCGGCGGTTGAGTATCCACAGGCGCCTGTGGATCTCGGAGCTGAAGCGGCTGACGATCCGCAAGATTCCGCGGCTATCGAGCTTTCCACTGCTGGGGACAACGCGGGCGGTATGACTGCGCTCGATGCTCCGCTGACGCTCGTCACGGCGCCCGACAACCGCGCGGAACTACTCGCCGCGGTTCCGGACGCCGACGACTCGACGCCCCTCGCGGCGGAGCTGGCTCGGGACGTTCGCCGGCGTATCGAGCTCGAGGGGCGCACGTACCCACGTCCCGACCGCACCCGCGTGATCACGGTGGCCAACCAGAAGGGCGGCGTCGGCAAGACGACCACGACGGTGAACCTGGCCGCCGCGCTGGCGAAGGCTGGGCTCCACGTGCTGGTCATCGACAACGATCCCCAGGGAAACGCATCGACGGCGCTCGGGATCGAGCACCGCGCCGGGACGCCGTCGATCTACGAGGTGCTGATCGAGGACGCGCCTATCTCCGAGGTCGTGCAGCAGTGCCCCGACATCGAGACACTGTGGTGTGTGCCCGCCACGATCGATCTGTCGGGAGCGGAGATCGAGCTGGTCTCCGTCGTTTCACGTGAAACACGCCTCCGTCGCGCGCTGGACGCGTACATGGCGGAGCGCGAGCACGAAGGACAGCCGCGCATCGACTACGTCCTTGTCGACTGCCCGCCCAGCCTGGGGCTCCTCACGGTCAATGCCTTCGTGGTGGGACGGGAGGTGCTGATCCCCATCCAGTGCGAGTACTACGCGCTCGAGGGCCTGACGCAGCTCTTGAAGACCATCGGCCTCATCCAGTCGCACTTGAATCCGGAGCTTCACGTCTCGACGATCCTGCTCACGATGTACGACGCTCGGACCAACCTCGCGCAGCAGGTGGCGAGCGAGGTGCGGGAGCACTTCGCCGAGCAGACCCTCCGCACCACGGTGCCCCGTTCCGTGCGCATCTCGGAGGCGCCCAGCTACGGGCAGTCCGTGGTGACCTACGATCCGAGCTCGTCGGGCGCCCTCGCCTACCTCGAGGCCGCCCGGGAGCTCTCCGAGCGCGGGCCCGTGACCGTCGGCGCAGACCGCGCCCCTCAGGAAGAGCAGGTGAGCTGACATGAAGGAACGTCGCCGTGGGCTGGGGCGTGGACTTGGCGCCCTGATCCCCACGAGCTCGGAGGGCGAACGTCCCGTGGACGTCTTCTTCCCGGCGTCGCCCACGGCTGGTGCGCAAGAGACCAGCGTCGCGACGATCGATCGGCCGGAGGAAGCGCCGACCGCCGACGCGCCGGTGCCCGACGTTTCACGTGAAACAGCGACCGACTCCGTTGACGAAGAGACGACGCCGACGAGTCCGGCCGAGGCGGTCGCGGAGTCGTCCGATCCCGACGAGGGCGCACAGGCGGGTCCGGGTGACACGGATGTCCCCGGCGAGCCGACGACCTCGTCTCCCGCGGCCGACGGACCCGCGGAGCCGACGACCGAGTACGTCGCGACCGGCGGGCCGGCGGCTACCGAGGACGAGGTCCGGCCGGACGCAGCACCGGAGGCGAGCGGCAACGCCGACGCGGGGATCGCCGAGCGGGACGGTTCAGTCGGCGCGGCCGGTCGCGCCGAGGCATCGGACGAGGCCGAGATCGCCGAGCCGACGGCCGAGCAGGAAGCAGTCCACGCACCGACGGAGCCCCGGTCGTCGTCGGCAGACAGCGCCGGCGACTCCGACGACGGACTCGTGCCGGTCCCCGGCGCGTCGTTCGCCGAGCTGCCGGTGGCGAGCATCCGCCCGAACCCGCGCCAGCCCCGAACAGTCTTCGACGAGGGGGAGCTGGACGAGCTCGTCGGGTCGATCAAGGAGATCGGCGTCCTGCAGCCGGTCGTGGTCCGGCCACAACCGGACGAACCCGGACACTACGAGCTCATCATGGGCGAGCGCCGCTGGCGAGCGACGCAGGCGGCGGGCCTGGATTCGATCCCGGCGATCATTCGGGTGACGGACGACGAGGACCTGCTCCGCGACGCCCTGCTCGAGAACCTCCACCGGTCGGCGCTGAACCCGCTCGAGGAGGCGGCGGCCTACCGCCAGCTGCTCGACGACTTCGGGTGTACGCACGACGAGCTGGCACTCCGGATCTCCCGGTCCCGTCCGCAGATCTCGAACACGCTGCGGCTGTTGCGCCTTCCCCCGCTCGTCCAGCGGCGGGTAGCCGCGGGGGTGCTGTCGGCCGGGCACGCCCGGGCACTGCTGGGCCTGTCCGACGGCGCGGCGATCGAACGCCTCGCACAGCGGATCGTTTCCGAAGGGCTCTCCGTCCGCGCGACGGAGGAGATCGTGGCGCTGGGCGTCGGCGACGAGAAGCCGGCCGCGCACCGCCCGCGTGCGGGCCAGCGGAGCGAGGCCGTCGACGCCCTCGCCTCGCGTCTCTCCGACCGGTTCGAGACTCGCGTCAAGGTCGACCTGGGCAAGTCGAAGGGCCGCGTGACGATCGAGTTCGGCTCGGTCGAGGACCTCAACAGGATCCTCGACGTGATGGCGCCGGAGGATCCGGGCCTGCTGCGGAACTGACCGGACCAGCACGAAGAAGGCGCGGCGCCCGTCCCACGACGGGCGCCGCGCCTTCGTGTCGGGGCCGGCAGGCGGACGACGGAGCGTCGACAGTCTGCGCCTCAGCGCGGACGCGCGGCGCGCTCGACGATGTCCCGGTAGGTCGCGGCGAGCGTCGTCCCGGAAGCGAGCACGGCCTGCGGGAACAGCGAGGTCTCGGTCATCCCGGGTGCCACGTTGGTCTCGAGGAAGTGGGGGACGCCGTCCTCGTCGACGATCAGGTCGACCCGACCGAGGTGACGCAGGCCGAGCTCGCGAAAGGCGGTGACCGCAGCGGAGGACACCCGTTCCGACGTGGCCGGGTCCAGCCGGGCGGGCGTGAAGTACTGGCTGCGCCCCGGGTTGTACCGCGCGTCGTAGTCATAGGGCCCGTCCGTGACGATCTCGACCGCGGGGAGGGCGAGGGGTCCGTCGTCGGTCTCGACGATGCTGACAGCGACCTCGGTGCCGGCGATCGCCCGCTCGACGAGCGCCGCCTCGCCGTAGGCGTAGGAGGCGACGAGGGCGCGCGCGAGGTCGCCGCGCGAGTCGACGACGCTGACCCCGAGGGCGGAGCCCCCCCGGGACGGCTTGACCACGAGCGGGAGGCCGATGCGTGCGACGAGCGCGTCCATGACGGCGCCGGCGCCGAGCTCGCGGAACAGGTCCTGCTGCAGGGTCACCGAGTCGGGCGTCGCGATCCCGGCCGCTGAGACGACGCCCTTGGCGATCTCCTTGTTCCACGCGACTCGGCTGCTGCCCGGGCCGGTGCCCACATAGGGCAGGTCGAGCAGGTCGAGGATCTCCCGGACCGAGCCGTCCTCGCCCGTCGCGCCATGGAGCAGCGGCCAGACGACGTCCGGCGCGACGTCGTGAAGGGTGGGCACGAGGTCGGCGTCGACGTCGTGCACGACGACGTCGATCCCGCCGGCGCGCAGCGCGTCGGCCACGCGCCGTCCCGAGCGGACGGAGACCTCACGCTCGTGTGAGAGCCCCCCGGCGAGGACGACGGCGCGAAGGTCGTCGGAGGAGCGGCTGCTGGTGGGGGACGTCACGGCGTGCTCCCGGGTCGGTGGGGCTGGATCAGAGCGGGGATGGTGCAGGCGCGTCGCGACGAGCCGACGGCAGCGCCGACGGGCCGCGGCCGGACGGTCACGCCAGGTCGGGACCGGGCCCCTGCACGTCGGGCGGGGTGTGGTCCGCCCTGGCGCCCTGCCGGTCACCGGCGGGAGCGCCCGTGCCGAAGATCGTCGCGAGGTCGAGCTCGTTCGAGACGACGCCCGCGAGCCGCCGGACGCCCTCGCGGATCTGGTCGGGCGTGGGGTAGCAGAACGAGAGGCGCATGTGGTCGGCGCCCGACCCGTCCGCGTAGAACGCGGTACCGGGGACGTACGCGACGCGTGCGGTCACGGCGCGGGGCAGCATGTCCTTCGCGTCGAGCCCGTCGGGCAGGCGGACCCACGTGTAGAAGCCGCCGGCGGGAACCGTCCAGGACGCGGACGGGAGGTGCTCGGCGAGGGCGCCGACCATCGCGTCGCGCCGTTCGCGGTACAGCTCGCGGAACTGCTTGACCTGGCCCTGCCAGTCGCACGTCGACAGGTAGGTGGAGATCGCCATCTGCGACGCGTTCGACGGGCAGAGGATCGCCGCCTCCGAGGCGAGGACGAGCTTCTCGCGCACCGCGTGCGGGGCCACGGCCCAGCCGACGCGGTACCCGGGCGCGAACGTCTTGGAGAACGAGCCGAGGTAGACGACGCCGTCGGGGTGGTACGACTGGAGTGCCGGGAGGGTCTCGCCGTCGAACCCGAGCAGGCCATACGGGTTGTCCTCGAGCACGAGCACACCGTGTCGCTGCGCGATGTCGACGATGCGGGGCCGACGCTCGAGGGAGATCGACACCCCGCCCGGGTTGTGGAAGTTCGGGATGAGATACAGCAGCTTGACCGACTTGCCCGCCGCCTCGAGCCGGGTCAGCGTCTCCTCCAGCACCTCGGGGATGAGGCCGTGCTCGTCGATGGGGGAGTGGACGATCTCCGCCTGGTACCCGCGGAACACGCCGAGCGCGCCGACGTACGACGGCGCCTCGGCCACGACGACGTCGCCCGGGTTGACGAAGATCCGCGTCACAAGGTCGAGGGCCTGCTGGGAGCCGGTGGTGACGACCACGTCGTCGGGGTGCGCGGACACGCCCTCGAGGCGCATGACCTCGATGATCTGCTCTCGGAGCGTCTCGTCGCCCTGGCCGCTGCCGTACTGCAGGGCGCTGGCGCCGTGGGTCGCGATCAGCTCGGCGACCGACGCCGCGATGGTGTCGAGCGGCAGGCCCTTGAGGTAGGGCATGCCCCCGGCGAGGGACACGACCTCGGGGCGGTTGGCGACGGCGAAGAGGGCGCGGATCTCGGAGGCGCGCATCCCGTGGGCGCGGTCGGCGTACGAGCCGAACCACGGGTCGAGCCGCGTTCCTGCCGGAGCCGGTGCGGAACCTGCCGCTGCCGTGCGCGCCGCCGCCGCGGCGGAGGCCACGGTCGGGGACGTCACGGGCTCGCGGGGACTCAGGTTCTCGGTCACGTTGCCAGTGTCGCACGGGCCTCGTGACGAGAACGTGAAGACGGCCGGTGGCCCCCGGTGACACCGGGACCGGCGGCCCCGGCCGGGCTTTGGAGGCGGGGGG
>NZ_JBNCMC010000001.1:204812-922984 GCF_049844995.1 Luteimicrobium sp. DT211
CCGCGGGGCCCGCGTCACGCCCCGGTCACCCGGCCGGGGCCCCCCGCACCCCGGGCCCCCGGCGCCCCCGGCCGTCGATGTCAGGCGGGTCGCGACGCGGCCCGGGTGACCTGAGGTCAGGCCTCGGCGCCCGCGAGGACGGTGTCGATCTCCTCGGCGAGGGCCCGCTTGGGGCGGCCGCCGACGAGGGAGCGGACGAGCTCGCCGCCGCGGTAGAAGTTCAGGGTCGGGATCGACACGACCCCATACGCGGCGGTGACCTGCGGGTTCGCGTCGGTGTCGAGCTTGACGACCTTGACCTTGCCGTCGTACTCCTGCGCGAGCTCCTCGAGGATCGGGGCGACCTGGCGGCACGGGCCGCACCACTCGGCCCAGAAGTCGACCAGGACGGGGACGTCGGACTCCAGCACGTCGGCCTTGAACGAGTCGTCGGTGACGGGGGCGGTGAAGTCACCCATGGGAACCTCCGGTGAGAGACGGGGCCGGCCGTGCGGGGTCGGCGTCGGGACGGTAGGACGTAGTGCCGTTCAGGCGAGGACCGCGGTGACAGCCTGCTCGGGCAGTGACGCGGTGCCGGTGACCTCGTCGAGGTAGGCCTGCGCGTCGAGGGCCGCCGAGCAGCCGGAGCCCGCGGCTGTGATGGCCTGACGGTAGGTGTGGTCCACGGCGTCGCCGCACGCGAAGACGCCGGGCAGGTTCGTGCGGGTCGTGCGGCCCTGGACCAGGATGTAGCCGTTCTCGTCCAGGTCGACCTGACCCTTGACGAGGTCGGTGCGCGGCTCGTGCCCGATCGCGACGAACAGGCCCGTCACGTCGAGCTCGCGCTCGTCGCCGGTGACGGTGTCGCGCAGGGTCAGGCGCTCGACCTTCGCGTCGCCGTGCACGCCCACGACCTCGCTGTTCCACGCGAAGTCGAGCTTCGGGTCCGCGGCCGCACGGTCGGCCATGATCTTGGAGGCACGGAGCTGGTCGCGGCGGTGGACCATGACGACCTTCGACGCGAACCGCGTCAGGAACGTCGCCTCCTCGACCGCCGAGTCGCCGCCACCGACGACCGCGATGACCTGGTCACGGAAGAAGAACCCGTCACAGGTCGCGCACCACGACACGCCGCGGCCCGAGAGCCGCTTCTCGCCCTCCAGGCCCAGCTCGCGGTACGCGGACCCGGTCGCGAGGATCACGGCCTTGGCCGTGTACGTCTCACCGATCGCCGTGCGGATGACCTTGACGTCGCCGTCGAGCTCGACCTCGGTCGCGTCGTCCCACTCGATCTGGGCACCGAACCGCTCGGCCTGCTTCTGCATCGACTCCATCAGCTCGGGCCCGAGGACGCCGTCGGGGAAGCCGGGGAAGTTCTCCACGTCGGTCGTGTTCATCAGCGCGCCGCCCGCGGTCACCGAGCCCGCGAGGACCAGCGGGTTGAAGCCCGCCCGCGCCGCGTACACGGCAGCGGTATAGCCGGCCGGCCCGGAGCCGATGATGACGATCTCGCGGGGGGTCGTGTCGGGGACGACGGCGGGCGTCGTGGGCG
The DNA here is from genome assembly GCF_049844995.1 of Luteimicrobium sp. DT211. Lineage (NCBI taxonomy): Bacteria > Bacillati > Actinomycetota > Actinomycetes > Micrococcales > Luteimicrobium > Luteimicrobium sp. DT211. The sequence goes on from NZ_JBNCMC010000001.1 coordinate 206,344, forward strand.
TGCTGTCGGTCACTGCTGCTCCTCGGGTGTGTCGCCGCCTTCAACCACGGCCTGCCCCCCATTGTTCCGTCTCCGCGGACGACGGCGCACGCGACCCGGCCGCGCGTCCTCCGGACGGTCCGGCGGCACAGGCGACAGGTTGGCGGCCCCCTCCCGGCTCAGGAGATCTGGATCTCGTTGAGCTCGACGCGGTTCTTGCCCTCCTGGGTCTTCGGCAGCACGTCGATCCACAGGACGAAGCGCTTGGCGGTGACCGGCTGGTCGAAGCTGAGGGTGGTCTCCGTCGAGAAGCTCGCCGAGGCGAGGACCGTGCCGTCGGTGGGATGGTCGGCGTCGGTCGCGCGCACCTCGACGTGGCCGCCCTGGTTGTTGGTGTCGAGGACGATCCGCGTGACAGGGGCAGCCTTCTCGAGCGTGATCTCGTAGCCCACGCCCGACTTCAGCCCGGAGAACTGCTGCGTGTTGTAGGTCCGCGTGTACCAGTACGTCTTGAGGTCGCCGTCGAACGCACGGTCGGCCGCCTCGGGGTGCTCGTTCTGGTCGCCCTGGGGCGGCGGGTCGACCTGCGCGCCCTTGGCGATGACGGGACGGACGTCCTGCTGCGGCTCCTGCGTGGCCTCGGGCGTGGAGCCCGGTGTCGTGGTCGGCTGCGGTGCGGCGGCCGCGGGGGTCGCCCTCTGCTGGTAGACGAGCGCGGGCTTGAAGCCGTGGGTCAGGCCGACGACGGCGAACACCGTCGCGACGACGACGCCCGCGGTGAACAGCGCGAGGACCACCCGCGTGGGGTCGAACCGGTGGCGCTCGACCTCCTCGGCCGACTTGGGCAGCCGGTCGCGCGAGAGACGCGGAGGCTCGGGCTGGAACGGCGCGTTCGCACCGGGCCACCCGCCGTCGGGACCGTTCGGGCCGCCGCCGCCCGGCGCCGCCGCCCAGGCGGCGGCCTGAGCGGGGGGCACGGGAGCGGCGCCCGCCTGCTCCCATGCGGCGGGTGCCGGCGTCGGTGCGGCGAACGTGGGCGCGGCGAGCGTCGCGCCCCCGACGCCCGAGGGGTCGCGCACGACCGCTCCTCCGACGCCCGCGGCGGACGCTGCTCCGGCGGTGGCCGCAGCGGCGCCCGGGTGCAGGACCGACTCGCGCGCGGGCGCCCCTGACGGACGGTCGGCCGACGTGGACTCCACGGGTGCGGAGACGGGCGGGGCGGAGGCGGCCGGCGCCTCGGACGGGAGCGCGCTCCACGGCTCGAGCGCGGCGACGACCTCCGCGGGCGAGTGCGGGCCGGTGCCCGTGGTGAACGTCGCTGCGCACAGCGTCACGAGGTCGCCCGGCGCCTGCGGCGCGAGCTGGTCGAGGCCGACGGGCGCGCCGTCGCGGGAGCGGGGGGCCGGCGTCGGGCGCGGCGCGTCGGCCGCGAGCCAGCCGCCGTCGAGCGCGGTGCCCGGCCAGCGGCCGCTCTGCAGGTGGTAGAGCAGCCCGACGAGGGCGTCGGCGTCCCGCCGCGACCCGACGTCACCGTCGGGATCCTCCCGGCCCACCACGGGGCCGTCGACGCCGAGGCCGGTGACGACCACCCGGGTCCCGACGATGCGCACGGCCTCCGGGCGCAGCGCCCAGTGGTGAAGCCCGCGGCGGCGCGCCGACTCGAGCGCGGCGGCGGCCTCCCCGACGATCGTGCGCGCGACGCTCGCGCTGAACGGCGCGGCTGCGACGAGCTCGCCGACGGTGCGCCCCTGGACCTGCTCGGTGACGACGTAGGGCACCTCGGTGCCGGGGCCGCCGAGCGAGTCGGCGAGGCGGTCGACGCCGACGTCGAGCACGCGCAGGAGGCGTGGATCGCTCACGAGCGCGGCCCGGCGCGCGGCGTCGAGGGTCGCGGCGACGTGGGGGCCCGACGGCAGCACGACGCGGACCTCGCGGCCGAGCACCTGGTCCTCGGCGGCCCAGACGGCCACGTTCGTCAGGTCGTGCGGCAGTGGCGCGGTGAGCGCGTATCGCGCGACGAGCGTGGTCCCGATGTCCGTCACGTGTCCTCGCTGTGTTCGTCGGCCGGCGTGCGCGTTCATCGTACGCATCGGCGTCAGGTCGAGCCTGGAGGCTCGGTCATCGACGCGCGACCCTGCGCAGCTTGTTCACGAAAGGTGCCAGGAGGTCCGACAGCTCGGTGACGCGAAGCAGGCGGAGTCCGGCGAAGTACACCACCGTCATGACCACGCCGGCGACGACGACGGTGACGAGCGCGCCGATCCAGGACGCCGTGCCGTCGCCCGGCAGCGCCCACAGGGCGACCGCGCCGACCGCGGCGGCGAGGAGCGTCGCGACGACCACGCGGGCGTGCTGGCTGAGCACGCGCGGCCCGTCGAGCCCGTGGAGCAGGCGCGAGACGCCGGCCGTGCGCAGGAGGACGGTCGCGGTGTTGGACACTGCCATCGCGACGCCGATGCCGACCACCCACAGGCGCGGGGGCAGCACGAGCGTCCCCAGCCATGACAGGAGGACGAGCAGGCCCGTGGCGGGCACCTGGATCCAGAAGACGGTGCGGCCGTCCTCGAACGCGAAGTACACCCACTTCATGAGGACCATGCCACCGAGCCCCACGAGCCCGAACGCCATGGCGGCGAGGACCTGGGCGATCGCCTGCGTGTCGGCGGCGCCGGCCGAGGGCACGAGGAGCTTGGTGAGCGGTCCGGCGAGGATCGCGACGACGGCGGTCGCGAAGAAGGTGAACACGCCCACGGTGCGCAGCCCGTGGGACAGGAGCCGGCGGACGGCGTCGAGGTCGGTCTTGGCCGCGGCGGCGGCGATGCCCGTGAACAGCGCGGTCGCGATCGACACCGTGACGAGCGAGTGCGGGAGCAGGTAGATCATCAGGGCCTGCGAGTAGGCGGCGTTGCCGGCCACGTGGGTCCCGTCCGCGGCGCCGGACGCGGACGACGCGAACCGCGTGACGAACGCGATCCCGATCTGCTCGAGCAGCACCGCGAGGAACGTCCAGCCCGCCACGTTGCCGGCGGACCGCATCCCGATGCCGTGGACGCCGAGCCGGAGGTGCCAGCGGAACCCCCGCCGGTACAGGGGCACGAAGAGGATGAGCGCCTGCGCGGCGATACCCGCCGTCGCGGTCCCCGCGAGCAGCGCGATCTGCGGCCCGTCCCAGGTGGTGACGTCCGCCGTCGCGCCGCCCTTGACGTACGGGCCGTACACGGCGATGTAGACGAGCGTGCCCGCGATCGCGACGACGTTGTTGAGCACGGGCGCCCACATGAACGGCCCGAACTGCCCGCGTGCGTTGAGGACCTGCCCGAGCAGCGTGTAGATGCCGTAGAAGAACAGCTGCGGGATGCACCAGAACGCGAAGGCGACGGCGAGGTGCAGCTGGTCCGTCGACCAGCCCTTGGTGTAGAAGCCGACGACGGCGCTCGCGCCCAGCGTGAGGATCGCGGTGATCGCGACGAGCGCGAGCCCGGCGAGGGTGAGCAGCTTGTCGAGGCGCTCCTGGGCGTTGCGCGCCTGGTAGGCGCGGATGATCTGCGGCACGAGGACGGCGTTGAGCACGCCGCCCGCGAGGATCGCGAACAGGATGTTGGGGAGCTTGTTCGCGACGTCGAAGGCGTTGGCGACGTCGCCGGTCACGCCGACGGCCGCGACCAGCACGATGTTGCGCACGAGCCCGAGCACGCGGGACACCGCGGTGCCGGCCGCCATGAGCGCGGTGCTGCGGCCCAGCGACGCCTGGGCGCCGGTGGCGGTCTCAGGCTCTGCGCCGGCCGCCGGCTCCCCGGGCACCCCGGCGCCGTCGGGCGCGGGACCGGTGGTGCCGTCCGCCCGGACGACCGGGATCGGGATCGTCGCGGCCTCGAGGTACGCCTCTTCGAGCGCGGGCACCTCGATGTCGCCCAGCGCCGCGCGGCCCGCGACGTCGACGTCGTCGCCCACGACGTCGGGCTGGCTCGCCCAGCGCGCGTCACCACCCCCCGCGCGCTGCGCCTGCGCCCGGCGTTCCCACGGCTTGGGCGCGCGCGACGGCGCGGACCCGCTCAGGCGGGGCCGCTGCGGCCGGCGTGCGTGGCGGGGTCCGATGGCTGGTCCTCACTGGTGCTGGGTGCGGGGTCGTGGCGTGCGGGAGCGTGGTCCGGTGGTGCGGGGACCTCGGGCGACGGTGGGCCCGGAGGACCGACGGTACCGGGCGACGACGGTGCCACGGGGACCTGGCCCGTCGCCTCGGGCGTGCCGGCGACCTCAGCCTCGGGTGCCTGCGCGCGCGTCACGCGGGCGCTGGACCGTCCGCGACGCACCGTACGCCAGATCCCTGCGACCAGCCCGAGCCCCAGCAGCACGACGATCACCGTCGTGGCGACCGTCTCCCAGGACGCGCGCACCCGGACGTCGAACGCGGGCGCCGTCGTGATGCTGCTGCCGCCGGGTGTGAGGAGCTCCACGTATGCGGACACGTTGCCGTTGCCGATGGCGCGGACGGGCACGCCCACGGTTGCGCTGTCGTGCGCGGCAACCGTGACCTCGGGCGTCTTGAGCACGCTGAGCTTGGGGTCGGTGGAGTGCAGCTCGACCCGGACGCGCGCGGGCTGGTCGAGCTGGTTGCGCACCGTGACGGGCAGGTCGCCCTGCGCGCTGATGATGTTGAGGGTGCTCCCGCCGACCACGGAGACGCTGCTCGTGACGGCGCGCGCCGCCTGGAGCGCCGCGCGGACGGCCTCGGTGCGCGCGGTGGTGTCCGAGCGGGAGGCGACGGCGAGCGGCGCGAGCGTGTCGGCCTCGATCGGGGCGGTCAGGGCGGTGGGGTCGTCGGCCACGGTCGCGAACCGGCCGACGGACGTCCGGGCGCTGAGGAGCGCGTCCACGGAGTCGGGGTCGAGCTCCTTGCTCGACGCCGCCGCGGCCACGGGCGCCCGCCGCGCCACGTCGTCGGGCTGCGCCTTCGCGAGGGTGCTGAGCGGCTGCAGCGCGATCCACGGGACGGCGGCCAGGGCGTCGAGCTCGGCGGACGCCGTGGCGGGGTCCGGGTCCCAGGTGCGGGGGAGCGTGGCGAGGAGCTGCGCGGCGTCCGCGGGGTCGGCGTCGGCCTGGCGTGCGACGACGGCCGTCTGGGCGAGGACGAGCTGGAGCGCGGTGGCCGTGTCGTCCGACCGGGCGAGCAGCGAGCTGAGCTGGTCGTCCGCGACCAGGGCGGTCGCGTCCCCGGCGTCGGTCTCGACGGTCGTGACGGCGTCCGGGGTCTTCGACGTCGGGGCGACCGGCGACAGGGAGCCGTCCTCGGTGCTGCGGGTGAGGACGAGCGGGCGGTCCGAGCGGACGGCCGCGGCGAAGGTGACCTTGTCGGGCGTGCCCGTCGCCGGCCACGCGAGGCCGTCGTTCCAGACCCTCCGCAGGTCGGTCTCGGTCTCGGACGCGCCGCAGCGCGCCGTCGTCACGGCGCTCGAGCCCCGGGGGAGGTCGTGGCCGGCGTGGGCGAGCGCCGAGGCGTCCGTGTCGAACGCGGGCAGGAGGTACGTGTCGTGGGACTTCGCGAGCGAGCAGACCTCGCGGGCCCAGCTCGCCGCGCCGCCGCCCGCCGTGGACGCGGACGCCACGAGCGCCGGGTCCGCGACCCAGGTGACGCCGGCGGCGGCTGAGGTGGCGTCGACGACGCGGCCGAGGCGGCCCGACGTCGCCGCCTCGAGCGCGGTCGTGCTCGCCTTGTCGTCGGCGGCATCGAGGGCGGGGCCGGTGATGGGCACGGCCACGGACAGGTTCACGGGTGTCACGGTCTCCGACGAGCCGGCCGCGCCGTCCGCCCCCACCGGGTACCAGAGCAGGAACGAGCGCACCACGGCGAGGCGGGGCGCCGTCGTCGGCGAGGTGCCGGCCCCGTCGGTGATCGTGACCGCGAGGGGACGGGGGCCCCAGACGGCCGTCAGGCCGAGCGTCGCGGCGTCCGCGGTGACGGTCGCGCGCCACGTCGCGCCCGGCGCGAGGGCGTGCGGGTCGTCCTCGGCCGCGAGGACCGGGCCGACGTCAGCGTCCGGCGCGGCCTCCGCCCACGTCTCGACGTCCGCCCGCGTCGACGGGCGGTAGCGGTTGAGCGAGAGCGAGGCGCGTGGCTCCGCGATCGCCTTCTTCGTGCCGTTGTGCACCTCGACGACGACGGTCACGTCCTCGCCCGGTCGCGCGACCGCGGGGCTGATGCTCACCAGGGTCGCGGTGACGGCTGCCTTCGTGGCCGACGGCACGCTGGCCGCCGTGGCGCTGGTGGTGGCGCTGCCGGTCATGGCGCCGCCCGGGGTGCCCGCGGTCGCCGTGGTCGTCGGCAGGAACACGCCCGCGAGCACCGCGAGCAGCAGCGCGGCGAGGGCCGACCGTGCCGTCCGCGCAGTCGGGGCGGGCCGCCGCCTCATGCGTCCGACGCGCGGTGCGTCGTGATGCTCGAGCGCACGTGCGTCCAGGTGGGGCGGCCGCGCAGCGCCTCGTGCGCCGCGTGGGCGATCCGCCGCTCGTTGGGGTACGCCAGACGTGACTCGAGCTCGTCGAGCGGGATCCACGCCGCAGCCTCCGCCTCCTGGTCGGGGTCGTCCTCGACCGTCAGGATGCCGCCCACCGCGCGCAGCAGGAAATGGTGCACGACCTTGTGGACGCGCCGGTCGTCGCCCGTGAACCAGTAGTCGATGGTGCCGACGTGGCTCTCGACGGTGCCCTGGATCCCCGTCTCCTCGCGGATCTCGCGGACCGCGGCCTCCTCGGGCGTCTCGTCGCCCTCGAGGTGGCCCTTCGGCAGGCACCACTCGAGCCGGCCGCCGCGGTTCCGCCGGGCGATCACCGCGGCGCGGGGGACGTCGTCGTCGTCGACCACGAGACCGCCGGCCGAGATCTCCTCCGACACGGGCAGCGACGCCGACGGCGACACGTGGACCTGGCGGAGCTCGTCCGGGTCGACCCACAGCGCATGGCCTCCTGGCGGCGCCGGGATGCCCTGACGTCCTGGAGGTGGCGCGGGCGTGGGCATGAACCAACTTTACCGACCTCGGTAGCGAGGACCGGTCACCCGCCACTCGGTAGGCTTGACCCTCGTGCCCAACCCCACGCCCGACGAGCTCGAGCTGCAGCGCCGCGCCCTCGGCGTCCTGACGGAGCTCGCGCCCTCGGCGATCGAGCTCGGCGCCATGTTCCGGGCGGCAGGCCACGAGCTGTCGCTCGTCGGCGGGCCGGTCCGGGACGCGTTCCTCGGCCGGGCGAGCAACGACCTCGACTTCGCCACGTCCGCGACGCCCGACCAGACGCTCGCGCTCCTGTCCGCGTGGGGCGACGCGCACTGGGACATCGGCAAGGAGTTCGGCACGATCGGCGCCAAGCGCTTCGGGGGGCGCGCCGGACGGCCGGAGGGCGACGTCGTCGTCGAGGTCACGACCTACCGGTCGGACGAGTACGACCACGCGACCCGCAAGCCCGTCGTCGCGTTCGGCGACAACCTCGAGGGCGACCTCTCGCGTCGCGACTTCACCGTCAACGCGATGGCGGTGCGCGTGCCGGACCTGGAGTTCGTCGACCCGCACGACGGGCTCGGGGACCTCGCGGCGAAGGTCCTGCGGACGCCGATCGAGCCGGAGCGCTCGTTCGACGACGACCCGCTGCGCATGATGCGGGCCGCCCGGTTCGCCGCGCAGCTCGGGTTCGCGGTCGAGCCGGCGACGTTCGCGGCGGCTCGCGGCATGGCCGAGAGGATCACCATCGTCTCGGCGGAGCGCGTCCGCGACGAGCTCGACAAGCTGCTGCTGTCCGCGTCCCCGCGCGCCGGGCTGGAGGTGCTGGTCTCGTCCGGCCTGGCCGAGCACGTCCTGCCCGAGCTCCCCGCGCTGCGCCTCGAGATCGACGAGCACCACCGCCACAAGGACGTCTACGAGCACACGCTGACCGTGCTCGAGCAGGCCATCGACCTGGAGACCGGCCCCGAGGGCGCCGTCCCCGCGCCCGACCTGGTGCTGCGCCTCGCGGCGCTCCTGCACGACGTCGGGAAGCCGGCGACGCGACGCTTCGAGGCCGGGGGCGGGGTCAGCTTCCACCACCACGAGGTCGTGGGCGCGAAGCAGGCGGCCAAGCGGCTCAAGGCGCTGCGGTACGACAAGGACACGATCAAGGCCGTGTCGCGGCTCGTCGAGCTGCACCTGCGGTTCCACGGGTACGGCGAGGGCGCGTGGACCGACTCCGCGGTGCGCCGGTACGTGACGGACGCGGGGCCTCTGCTCGAGCGGCTCCACCGGCTCACCCGCGCCGACTGCACCACCCGGAACCGCCGCAAGGCGCGCCGGCTCTCGGACGCGTACGACGACCTCGAGCGCCGCATCGAGCGTCTGCGCGGCGAGGAGGAGCTGGCCCGGATCCGGCCCGACCTCGACGGCCAGCAGATCATGGCGGCCCTGGGCGTCGGTCCGGGCCCCGTGGTCGGGGAGGCGTACCGGTTCCTCATGGAGCTGCGCATGGACCGCGGCTCCGTCGGCGAGGACGCCGCGCGCGAGGAGCTCCTCGCGTGGTGGGCCGCCCGCGCCGAGGCGTAGGTCCCGGACGCACGACGCGCGGCGCGTCGTCGGCCGTGTGGGCGGCGGACGGGAGCATGCTCGGGTGAAGGACGGAACGCCCGACCGGGAGGGACCCACGATGACGATCGCCATGCACCCGTCCGTCGGCGCGGGCACGCAGCCCGGCTGCGCCGACTGCGGGGACGCGCTCCACGACGGGGACGACGCGCGATGCCGCTGGTGCGAGGACAACCGCGCCCGGCACCCGGAGGACTACGAGCTCGTGGCCGTCGTCGTCCCGGAGGCTGTCGCGAGCTGAACGGGTTCGCGGGCCCCCCACCTGCCGAGCACCACCGCCAGCACGACGTACGCCGCGGCCATGGCGGCGAGGGTGGCAGGCGCGTCGCCGTCGTCGGGCAGGGTCGCCGCGGCGAGCGCGGCCGAGCCGACGAAGCCCGCGTTGTACAGGACGTCGTAGAGCGCGAAGGCGCGGCCGCGGAAGGCGTCGTCGACGTCGCGCTGCACGATCGTGTCGACGGCGATCTTCGCGCCCTGGGCGGCCAGCCCGAGCAGCACGGATGCGACGAGGATGGTCGGCAGGGCGACGTGCACCGTGAGCCCCTGCGCGACGGCGGCCAGGCCGAGGCAGCCGACGATCCAGCGCTGCGGGCCCGTGTACCGGCTCAGCGTCGGCGTGAGCACGACCGCGAGGCCGAAGCCGAGGCCCGTCGCCCCGAGCACGGACGCGAACTTGACGGCGCCCGCGTCGACGTCGGACGGGTCGGACAGCAGGTTGCGGCACTGCAGCAGCCAGGCGATGAAGACCATGCCGTACAGGAACCGGGTCACGAAGATGACGCCCAGGCCCTGCGCGGGGGTGCGGCGGGCGAGCAGGTAGCGGGCGCCGTCGAGCAGCTCCCTGCCCGTCCGCCCCAGCTCGGCCCGGAGCTCGCCGCGGTCGCGTACGACCTCCGGCCCCAGCGCCGGCCGCGCGAAGCGGGTCGCGAGCAGCGCCGCCACCCCGAACGCGGCCGCCGCGAACGCCAGCGCACCCGCGTCCTGGGCCTTGCCGTCCGGGAGCGCGAGGCGCGTCACGAACCCGACCGCCCCGCCGACGCCCGCCGCGACCGACCCGAGCGTCGGCACCAGCGCGTTCGCGGTGAGCAGGTGGCTCCGGGGCACCACGTGCGGGAGCGACGCCGAGAACGCCGACAGGAGGAACCGGTTCACGCTCAGGGCCGTCAGCGCCAGCACGTACACGGCCACGCTCACGCCCGACGATGCCATCACGACCGTCAGCGACGCCGCGAGGGCGAACCGCACGAGGTTCCCGACGACCAGCACCTGGCGTCGGCGCCAGCGGTCCAGGAACACGCCGGCCCACGGCCCGACGATGGTGAACGGCAGCAGCATGACTGCGAAGGCCGCGGCGACCTGGGTCGCGGTCACGCCCTTCGGGGACGTCGTCGCGGAGAAGAAGAAGAGGCTCGCCAGGCCCACCTGGAACATGCCGTCGCCGAGCTGGCTCGTGAGGCGGGCGGCCATGAGCCTCCGGAAGCCGGGGAGCTGGCCGAGGTCCCGGAGATCGGTGAGCACCGTCGCCTTCGACGTGCTGTCACCGTCGCGGCCCGGCCCGTCGGTCGCGCCGGTCAGGGGGACATCAGGCTCGGTCGGTACCACCGGCACAGCCTACGTGCGGCCCGAACCCAGGCGGCAACGGACAAAAGCCCGAGGGCCCGGCACGGACGAACCGTGCCGGGCCCTCGAAGGGTGAGACGACTCAGCGCTCCGCTGATGGTCGCTCTGCCGCTGCGCCGTCCTTCAGGCGGGTACCTCGTTCCTCGGTCCCCACCCTCCGGACGGCTCCGCGTCAGCGCTCCCGCTCGCCGCGGATGAACGCCTCGAGCTGCGCGCGACCCTCGGTGTCCTCCGTCTGCACGGGCGGGGACTTCATGAGGTAGGTCGACGCGGACAGGATCGGGCCACCGACCCCACGGTCCTTGGCGATCTTCGCGGCGCGGACGGCGTCGATGATGATGCCGGCCGAGTTGGGGGAGTCCCAGACCTCGAGCTTGTACTCCAGGTTCAGGGGGACCTCGCCGAACGCGCGACCCTCGAGGCGGACGTACGCCCACTTGCGGTCGTCGAGCCAGGCGACGTAGTCCGACGGGCCGATGTGGACGTTCTTGTCGTCCTTCTTGCCGGCGAGCGGGCCCGAGAGGTTCGACGTGACGGCCTGGGTCTTCGAGATCTTCTTGGACTCGAGGCGCTCGCGCTCGAGCATGTTCTTGAAGTCCATGTTGCCGCCGACGTTGAGCTGGTACGTGCGGTCCAGCACGACGCCGCGGTCCTCGAAGAGGCGGGCCATCACGCGGTGCGTGATGGTGGCGCCGACCTGCGACTTGATGTCGTCGCCGACGATCGGGACGCCGGCGGCCTCGAACTTCGCGGCCCACTCGGGGTCGGACGCGATGAAGACGGGGAGGGCGTTGACGAACGCGACGCCCGCGTCGATGGCGGCCTGGGCGTAGAATTTGTCGGCGTCCTCGGAGCCCACCGGGAGGTAGGAGACGAGCACGTCGACCTTGTTGTCCTTGAGGACCTGGACGACGTCGACGGGGGCGGCGTCGGACTCCTCGATCGTCATGCTGTAGTACTTGCCGAGACCGTCGAGGGTCGGGCCGCGCTGGACGGTCACGCCGGTCGGCGGGACGTCGGCGATCTTGATGGTGTTGTTCTCGGACGCGCCGATGGCGTCGGCGAGGTCGAAGCCGACCTTCTTGGCGTCGACGTCGAACGCGGCGACGAACTCGACGTCCGAGATGTGGTAGTCACCGAAGGTGACGTGCATGAGGCCCGGGACGGTGGAGTCCGGGGCGGCGTCCTTGTAGAACTCGACGCCCTGAACCAGGGACGACGCGCAGTTGCCGACGCCTGCGATGGCGACGCGGATGGAGGACATCCTCGCTCCTTACCTTCTCAAGTGCCGGGGCGACGTTCGCCGTCGGCTTGCTGGGTGCCTGCGGACCGGGAGGCCCGGGGCGGCTCGTTACTGCGGTGACCGACGGTCGTGTTCCGCGGTGATGAGCCCGTCCAGCCAGCGGACCTCGCGCTCGACCTGCTCGAGCCCGTGGCGTTGGAGCTCCCACGTGTACTCGTCCATGCGTGCGCGAGACCGGTTGGTGGACTCACGGACCGCCTCGAGCCTCTCGGTGAGCCGGCTGCGCCGGCCCTCGAGGATCCTCAGGCGGGTGTCGGCGTCCGTCTGCCCGAAGAGGGCGAAGCGGACGTCGAAGTTCTCGTCCTCCCACGCGGCAGGCCCGGCCTGCGCGAGGAGGGACTGGAGGTGTTCCTTGCCTTCTGCGGTCAGCTCGTAGACGATGCGGGAACGCTTGCCGGAGAGCGCGGGCGCGAGGTGCGCGGCGCTCAGCTCGGCGCTGTCGGTCCCGACGATCAGGCCCCGGGTCACGAGGGACTTCAGGGCCGGGTAGAGCGAGCCGTACGACAGGGCGCGGAAGGACCCGAGCACGAGGTTGAGCCGCTTCCGCAGCTCGTAGCCGTGCAGCGGGGATTCCTTGAGGAGGCCCAGGATCGCGGTCTCGAGCACGTCGGAACGGCTGCGCACGCGGGCACCTCCCTCAGGAATCAGAGTCGATGTATCGAGTTGATACATCGGGAGGTTACGTCGAGTCGATGCCTCGATGCAAGAACCGCCCGCGGCGGGCGCTTGTGAAGGACCGGCGGACGGCCGGGGCAACTGTGGCGAAACATCCGCCTGACCTGACGAACCGCCCGGTCCGGACGATGGTCGACCGCCTATCCTTCCGGAGGGCGTGGCGTCGGCTCACCCAGCCGTGCAGCAGCGCCCACCCGTGTCCTGACCGTCCGACGAGAGGCTGAGCGTGAGCTCCGCAGGCGACGCGAACGGCGGCCTTCCCGCCCGCCCCAACTTCAGTAGCACCAGCGGTGGCGACGGCGTGGCGCGCGGCCCGGTCCCGCCGCCGCCCTCCATCCGCCCGACGACGTCGCGCACCTCCGCGCGCCCCGGCGCCTCCGCGTCGGGTCGCCCGGGCGCCGGTGGCCGGACGTCGTCGGGGGCGACCACGGGCGCTGCCGCGGGTGCTGCCCCAGGGAGCCGTGCCGCGGTGAAGCGCGGGAACCCGCGGACCGGATGGCGCCGCTTCGTCAACTACCCGCGGTACCACGTGACGAGCTTCCGCCGCTGGCTACCGTCGTGGCGGGTCGTCGTCGGGTCGATCCTCGCCGTCTTCGCGCTCGGGGTCGGCGTGGTCGTGGCCGCGTACGCGACGACGAAGGTCCCGACCGCGGGCGCGGCGTACACGAAGCTCCAGACGTCGACCGTCTACTACTCGGACGGGAAGACCGTCATCGGGAACCTGCGGTCCTCGACGGCCGGCGACGACGCGTACTCGACCCAGAACCGCAAGATCGTCGAGCTCGCCAATCTTCCGGCCTACGTCCCGCAGGCCGTCGTCGCCTCCGAGGACCGATCGTTCTACAAGAACTCCGGCGTCGACCCCAAGGGCATCGCGCGGTCCCTCGTGACGAACCTCAGCACGGGCTCGCGGGCCGGCGGCTCGACCATCACGCAGCAGTACGTCGAGCGCTACTTCCACCAGGGCTCGACCACCGACTACGTCGGGAAGTTCAAGGAAGCGCTCACGGCGATCAAGGTCTCGAAGGAGATCCCGAAGGACCAGATCCTCGAGGGGTACGTCAACACCATCTACTTCGGTCGCGGCGCGTACGGGATCGAGACCGCCGCGGAGGCCTACTTCGGCACCACGGCGAAGAAGCTCACGCCCTCGCAGTCCGCGCTCATCGCCGGACTCATCCCCGCGCCGTCGGTGTGGGACCCGGCGCTCGGTCCGAAGGCCAAGGCGATCGCCACGGACCGCTGGAAGCGCAACCTCGGCTTCATGCTCGACGACGGCTACATCACCCAGGCGGAGTATGACAAGGCCGTCAAGGCCGGGCTGCCGAAGACGAAGACGGTGAAGAAGTCGCAGTCCCTCTCGGGGCAGCGCGGGTACCTCATCGACATGGTGCGCGCCGAGCTCACGGCGTCCGGCATGACGGACGAGGAGATGGACACCAAGGGCATGAAGATCGTGACGACGGTCGACAAGTCCATGGAGGACGAGGCGGTCAAGCAGGTCAAGGCCACCCCGAAGGACGCGTCCAAGTACATGGGCACGGGGCTCGCGACCCTCGACCCGTCGGACGGGTCGATCCTCGCGATCTACGGCGGCACGGACTACCTGAAGAGCCAGTACAACGCGTCGGCCGCCGGGTTCTACGGCATGACGGGCGCCAAGGCGCAGGGCGGCTCGACCTTCAAGGCGTTCGCGCTCGCCGCGGCGCTCGAGGAGGGCTACTCGCTCGACCAGACCTTCGACGGGAGCAACAACCAGGTCATCCCGGGCTGGGGCTCGAAGCCCCTGGCCAACTTCGAGGGGGAGGGCTTCCCCAACGAGACCCTGCGCCAGGGCCTCTACGACTCGGTCAACACCGTGTTCGGCCATCTGAACTCGGAGATCGGGCCGACCAAGACGCAGGAGATGGCCCAGCGCCTCGGCATCAAGAACGTCGGGGACAACGCCGCGAACGTGCTCGGCACCGACTCGGTCTCCGCGCTGCAGATGGCGGAGGCGTACGCCGTCTTCGCGTCGGGTGGTCTCAAGACGACCGCGCACGTCATCAAGAAGGCGACCGATTTCGAGGGTGACGTCGTCTACCAGGGCCCGACCAAGCAGAAGCGGGTCCTCGGCGAGGAGGTCGCCAACGGCGTGGTCTCCGCGATGGAGGACGTCCCCGTCAAGGGCACCGCGAAGCGGCTGCCGGACACCTACCAGAACCCCGTCCAGTACGTGGGCCGGCCGATCGCCGGCAAGACCGGGTCGTCGAACGACAACAAGGCGGCCTGGTTCGTCGGGTACACACCCCAGCTCGTGACCGCGGTGAGCAACTGGCAGTCCTCCAAGGACGGCAAGAAGGAGGTGACCATCACCCCCTTCGGCGACTACCTGTGGAAGCAGTACGGGATGGGTGGCGGCACCTGGCCCATCGCCCTGTGGTCCTACTACATGAAGGACGTCACCGCCGACATGCCGGTCGAGCAGTTCCCCGAGTACGACCCGACCATGTCCACGTGGACCCCGACGGCGACGCAGACGCCCACGCAGACGCCGACCCAGACCCCCACGGACGAGCCCACGCAGGACCAGGGCACGCAGGTGCCCGGCGGGCTGGTCGGCCAGAACGTCGCGGCGGCCCGGATGCAGCTGCGCGCGGCCGGGCTCAAGGTCACCGCGACCAAGCAGTACTCCGACACCGCGCCCGTCGACACGGTCATCAGCGTCACGCCGGGCGAGGGCTCGACCGTGAACCCGGGCACGACGGTCATGCTCGTCGTCTCTCGTGGACCGGAGCCCAAGCAGACGGCGCAGGTCCCGGGCGGGCTCGTCGGGCAGTCGTCCGCCGCAGCGCAGGCGGCCGTGAGCTCGGCCGGCCTCGTCCCGCGGGTCCAGGAGGAGTGGAGCGACCAGCCCAAGGGCACGGTGATCCGTGTCCAGCCGGGCGAGGGCTCCACGGTGGACCAGGGCTCGACGGTGACGATCGTCGTGTCGAACGGCGCGGGCGCGGGCGGCGGCGACGGCGGGGGCAGCACCCCCACGTCGACGCCGACCGTCCCCGGCAACGGGAACGGGAACGGGAACGGCAACGGGAACGGCACCGGCAGCAACGGCGGCTGACCGGTGGAGGCGCCGCCGGATTTCCGATCTGGCGGCGCCCCCCGGTACCCTGGAGCGTTGCCGTGCGCCCACCACCCGGTGGGGGTGCGCCGGGCCGCCGGTCCGGCGTCGTGCACGGCAGACGCAGACCCTCCTGTCACGGAAGGACCGTGACCGTCAAGACCACAGGAGGTGGGTTCACACATGCGTCAGTACGAACTGATGATCATCCTCGACCCCGACGTCGAGGAGCGCACCGTTGCTCCGTCGCTCGACAAGTACCTCTCGGTCGTCACGACCGACGGCGGTTCTGTCGACAAGGTCGACATCTGGGGTCGTCGCCGGCTCTCCTACGAGATCCAGAAGAAGTCCGAGGGCATCTACGCCGTCGTCGACTTCACCGCGACGCCGGCCACCGCCAAGGAGCTCGACCGTCAGCTCGGCCTCAACGAGGTCGTCCTGCGGACGAAGGTCCTGCGCACCGACGCCAACTGAGTCCGGAACCGAGACCGACGAGCACTCACGCTCTCGCGCGGTGACGGCCGGGCGCACCACACCCTCGCGGATGTGGGCGACACCTGGCACCATCGCCGCAACGGGAACGACCGACCGAAGGAGCAGGCATGGCAGGCGAGACCATCATCACGGTGATCGGCAACCTCACGGGTGACCCCGAGCTGCGGTTCACGCCGTCGGGCGCCGCGGTCGCCAACTTCACCGTGGCGTCCACGCCGCGCACCTTCGACCGCCAGTCGAACGAGTGGAAGGACGGCGAGACGCTGTTCATGCGCTGCTCGATCTGGCGGGAGGCCGCGGAGAACATCGCGGAGTCCCTCACCAAGGGCACCCGCGTGATCGCCTCCGGCCGGCTGGTCCAGCGTTCCTACGAGACGCGTGAGGGCGAGAAGCGCACCGTCGTCGAGCTGCAGGTGGACGAGATCGGTCCGTCCCTGCGCTACGCCACGGCCAAGGTCACGCGCGCGCAGCGCAGTGGCGGCGGTGGTGGCGGCTTCGGCGGTGGCGGCCAGTCGTCCGGCGGTTTCGGATCCAGCTCCGGTGGGGCGCAGCAGGAAGACCCGTGGGCGACCGCGGGCCCTGCGTCGTCGAGCTCGTCGTTCTCGGACGAGCCGCCCTTCTAGTCCCACCGCACCCCCCATACGACAACCTCGGCCCCCGCGCCCGCCCCGTCCATCCGACGGCGGCCCGGCACGGACGGTCCGAGGAGTAAACGAAGGAGCAACACCATGGCGAAGCCTGTGGTGCGCAAGCCGAAGAAGAAGTCCAACCCGCTGAAGACCGCCAAGGTCGAGACCGTCGACTACAAGGACGTCGCTCTCCTCCGCAAGTTCATCTCGGACCGCGGCAAGATCCGCGCGCGCCGCGTGACCGGCGTCTCCGTGCAGGAGCAGCGCCAGATCGCCCGCGCCGTGAAGAACGCGCGCGAGATGGCGCTCCTGCCCTACACGTCGACCGCGCGCTGACGGCCGGACAGGGAAGGACAGAACCATGGCAAAGCTGATCCTCACGCACGAGGTCACCGGCCTCGGCGAGCCCGGCGACGTCGTCGACGTCAAGGACGGGTACGCCCGCAACTACCTGGTGCCCCGCGGTCTCGCGACCGCGTGGTCCAAGGGCGCCGAGTCGCAGGTCGCCGCGATCCGCAAGGCTCGCAAGGCCCGCGAGATCGCGTCGCTCGACGACGCCAAGGCGATCCGCGACTCGCTGCAGTCGAAGCCCGTCGTCGTCTCCGCGAAGTCCGGTCAGTCGGGCCGCCTGTTCGGCGCCGTGACCACGGCCGACATCGTGGACGCCGCGAAGGCCTCCGGCTTCCCGGCGTTCGACAAGCGCAAGGTCGAGATCGGGCAGCCGATCAAGTCCACGGGCACCTACACGGTGTCGGTCCGCCTGCACCCCGAGGTGTCGGCGACCGTCACGGTCACCGTGGTGGCCGCCTGAGCCTCGCGCTCGGACACCGCTGACGAGGCCCGACCCCACGACTCGCGTCGTGGGGTCGGGCCTTCGTCGTCCCCGGCGGCGCCAGGTCCGGGTCAGGCGCCGGTGCGCATCCAGCGCGTGCCGCGGGCACGCCAGCCCGTGGTCAGCGCCCGCGCCGCCATGAAGACCCCCGCGAAGGCGAGCCACAACCACGCGAGCCCGGCTGCGCCGTCGGGCGCCCAGGCGCGGACGGCGAGCGCGACCGGCACGTAGACGACGAACGTCGCGACTCCCGCCCAGGCGAGGTAGCGGCCGTCGCCGGCGCCGATGAGGACGCCGTCGAGCACGAACACCCACCCGGCCATCGGCAGGAGCAGCCCGCAGACCGCCATCCCCACCGCGACGGCCGCGCGCACGTCGGGGTCCTGCGTGAACAGCAGGGCGAACCACCAGCCGCCGGCAGCGATGACCACGCCGAGCAGCGCGCCCGCCCCGACGCCCCACTGCAGGGTGCGGCGCAGGATGCGGCGGGTCGTGGCGACGTCGCCCGCGCCGAGCCCGTGACCGACGAGGGCCTGCGCCGCGATGGCGAGGGCGTCGAGCGCGAAGGCGGCGAAGCCCCACACGGAGTTGACGACCTGGTACCCGGCCAGCGCGACCTCGCCGAGGGCGGTCGCGACGAAGACGGTCACGAGGATGGCCGCCCGCAGCGAGAGCGTGCGGACGAACAGGGGCAGCCCGTCGCGGGCGTTGGCCCAGATGCCGCCCGCGTGCGGGACGAGGGAGGCGTGCTCGCGCCGGGCGCCGCGGACCACCGCCGCGCACAGGACGGCGGCCATGCCGAGCTGGGCCGCCGCAGTCCCGATGCCCGAGCCGGCGATGCCGAGGCCGGCGCCGTAGACCAGCGCGACGTTGAGGCCGGCGTTGAAGACGGCGCCGCCGGACGCCACCCACAGCGGGGTGCGGGTGTCCTGGAGCCCGCGCAGCACCCCGGTCGACGCCAGCACGACCAGCATCCCGGGGAGGCCGCACGCGGACCAGCGCAGGTAGACGGCGGCGTAGTGCGCGACGTCGTCCGCGGCCCCGAGGGTGTGGGCCGCCCAGGGCGCCGCGAGGGCGAGGAGCGCGCCGAGCACGATCCCCAGGCCGACCGCGAGCCACAGCCCGTCGACGCCGGACTGGAGCGCCTGCCGTCGCTGGCCGGCGCCGAGGCGGCGCGCCACGGCCGCGGTGGTCGCGTAGGCGAGGAAGACGCACAGGCCGACCAGCGTGGTCAGCAGGGTCGAGGCGACCGAGAGCGCGGCGAGCTGGGCGGTGCCGAGGTGGCCGACGACAGCGCTGTCGACGAGGACGAAGAGCGGCTCGGCGACGAGCGCACCGAGCGCCGGGACGGCGAGGGCGAGGATCTGGCGGTCGAGCGTCCGGGGGGACTCGGGGCTCTCGGCGGCGCGCCTCGGCGTGTCGCGCGAGAGATTTCCGTCCACAGTTCCACAGGCTAGCGAACCGTTGCCGCGCGGCCGTTCCGGGAGCCTTGCCGCGAACGACACGCATGTTGTCCACAGCGTTGTCCACGACCTGTGCACAGCGCTCGGGCAACTGTCCCCAGCTTGTCCACAGCGGCGTCCACAGGTGCGTTTGTGCGTCGTCCGCGGTGCGCCTACTGTCGCGGAGGCTCCTGCGGCGGGACCGTGGACGCAGGACCTCCGGGTTCGTGTCGGGGGGCCGGAGTAGAACAGGTGTTCGTACCAGCGCAGGCCGTGAGGCACGGACGAGAGGGGACCCGGGCGGATGTCGATCGACGAGCTCGAGGCAGGTTACGACGCTCCGGAGGCGGCGCCCGGGGGAGGCTTCGACCGCACCCCCCCGCAGGACGTCGCGGCCGAGCAGTCGGTCCTGGGCTCGATGCTCATCTCGAAGGACGCCATCGCCGACGTCGTCGAGGAGATCCGCGGCACGGACTTCTACCGCCCCGCGAACGAGACGATCTACGACGCGATCCTCGACCTGTACGGGCGTGGCGAGCCGGCTGACGCGATCACCGTCGTTGCCGAGCTCACCAAGCGCGGCGAGCTCCAGCGGGTCGGCGGCGCCCCGTACCTGCACGACCTCATCGCGCGCGTACCGACCGCCGCGAACGCGGGGTACTACGCGCGGATCGTCCGCGAGCGGGCCGTGCTCCGCCGCCTGGTCCAGGCGGGGACGCGCATCGTGCAGCTCGGGTACGCGGCCGACGGCGGCGACGTCGACGACATCGTCAACAACGCCCAGGCCGAGGTCTACGCCGTCACTGAGCGGAGGGCGAGCGAGGACTACGTGCCGCTCTCGGAGATCCTCGGCCCGACCGTGGACGAGATCGAGGCGGCGGGGCACCGCGGCGAGGGCATGGTCGGCGTGCCGACCGGCTTCGCCGACCTCGACCGGCTCACCAACGGCCTCCACCCGGGGCAGATGATCGTCCTCGCCGCGCGCCCCGCGATCGGCAAGGCGCTCGCGCTCGACACGCCGCTGCCCACCCCGACGGGCTGGACCACGATGGGTGAGGTCCAGGTGGGGGACGAGCTCCTCGCCGCAGACGGTCGCCCGACGCGCGTCGTGCGGGCCACCGAGGTGCTCGTCGGGCGGCCGTGCTACCGGGTGACGTTCGACGACGGCACGCAGGTCGTCGCGGACGCGCTGCACGAGTGGTCGACGTCGACGCGGGACTCGCGGCGGGCGTCCGGCCTCGCGGGCACGGTGCGGACCACCGAGGAGCTCGCCGCGACCGTCCACGCGGACACGCCCGACCGCCGGGCGAACCATGCCGTCGTCACGTCGGCGCCCCTCGTCCTGCCGGACGTCGCGCTCGCCGCGCCGCCACGGGTCGTCGGCTCTGCGGTGGGCCGGGGTGAGCTCTCCCGGGTCCCCGTCGAGTACCTGCGTGCGAGCGAGCTGCAGCGCCGTGAGCTCCTCGCGGGCGTCGCCGACGACGCCGGCCACGTGCTGCGGTCGGGCGCGGTCAGCCTCGACCTCGCCACGGGCTCGGTGGCGGGCGACGTGCGGGAGCTCGTGGTCGGGCTGGGCTACCGGACGGAGCCCGTCGCGGACACGGGCGCCGCGAGCGTGGTGTTCGAGGCCGACGACGACGTGTTCGCGCGCGACGACCTGCGGATCCTGCACAAGGAGCTGCGCCCGTCGCGGCGGTTCGCGGCGCGGCTCGTGGTCGCGGTCGAGGCCATCGGCTCGGTGCCGGTGCGGTGCGTCGAGATCGACGACCCCGACCACCTGTACCTCGCGACGCGGGCCATGGTGCCGACGCACAACTCGACGCTCGGCATCGACATCGTGCGGTCGGCCGCGATCAAGCACAACCAGGCCGCCGTCGTGTTCTCGCTCGAGATGAGCCGCAACGAGATCACCATGCGCCTGCTCGCCGCCGAGGCGCGGATCCACCTACAGAAGCTCCGCAACGGTCAGCTCGGCGACGAGGACTGGCAGAAGCTTGCCGCCACGATGGGCAAGATCTCCGAGGCGCCGCTGTTCATCGACGACTCGCCGAACATGACGCTCACCGAGATCCGCGCCAAGTGCCGGCGGCTCAAGCAGCGGAACAACCTCAAGCTCGTGGTCATCGACTACCTGCAGCTCATGACGTCCGGCAAGCGCGTCGAGTCCCGGCAGCAGGAGGTGTCCGAGTTCTCGCGTGCCCTCAAGCTCCTCGCCAAGGAGCTCGAGGTGCCGGTCATCGCGATCTCGCAGCTCAACCGTGGCGCCGAGCAACGGCAGGACAAGAAGCCTGCCATGTCCGACCTTCGTGAGTCGGGCTGCCTCACCGAGGATACGAGGATCCTGCGAGCCGACACGGGTGCCGAGACCACGATGGGCGAGCTGTTCGCGCTCGGTGCCCGCGACGTGCCCGTGTGGGCGCTCAACGACCGGCTCCAGTACGTCCGCCGGCACCTCACGCACGTGTTCCCGACGGGCGTGAAGCCGGTGTTCCGAGTGCGGCTCGCGTCCGGCAAGGAGGTCGAGGCCACCGCGAACCACCCGTTCCTCACCTACGGCGGCTGGACCGCGCTGGGCGAGCTCGAGGTGGGATCGCGCGTGGGGGTGCCGCGCCACGTGCCGGGTCCTGAGCGGCGTGCCGAGTGGGACGACCGCAAGGTCATCATGCTCGCGCATCTGCTGGGCGACGGGTCGTTCGTCAAGCGCCAGCCGCTCCGGTACGCGTCGATCGACGAGAAGAACCTCGCCATCGTCACCGAGGCTGCCGCGGCGTTCGGGATCACGCCGATCCGCGACGAGTATGCGGCCGCGCGCGTGACGACGCTTCGCCTCCCGGCGCCGTACCGGCTGGCGCGCGGTCGGCGTAACCCGATCGCCGAGTGGCTCGATGATCTCGGACTGTTCGGGCTGCGGAGTCACGAGAAGTTCGTGCCCGAGGGCGTCTTCCATCTACCCAAGGAGCAGATCGCTCTCTTCCTTCGTCACATCTGGGCGACCGACGGGTCGGTGACCGTCAACGCCAACGGCCGGAGTGGGCGGATCTACTACGCGTCGACCTCGCGTCGACTCGTCGACGACCTGTCCCGACTCCTGCTCCGGTTCGGGATCTCGACCCGGCTCCGCACCGCGACCCCGAAAGCGAGCTACCGGCCCGGCTACACCCTCGACGTGTCAGGGATCGACGACCAACGCCGGTTCCTTCAGGAGATCAGCGTGCACGGGGAGCGCGGCGGGTCAGCTGCGCGCCTGCTCGAGATCATCCGCGACAAGCAGGCGAACACGAACGTCGACACCGTGCCCCGTCAGGTGTGGGAGGACGTCAAGGACCTGCTCGTCGAGCGCGGCATGACGCATCGCGAGTTCGCCGCAGCGATCGGCACGCAGTTCTGCGGCAGCACGCTGTGGAAGCACGCGCCCTCGCGGCAGCGTCTCGGCCGGATCGCCGCGGTCCTCGAGTCCGAGGAGCTCGAGATTATGGCCGTCAACGACCTGCTGTGGGACGAGGTCGTCGCCATCGAGCCGATGGGGGAGAAGCAGGTCTTCGACGCGACGGTCGTCGGAACGCACAACTTCGTCGCCAACGGGATCGCTCTCCACAACAGCATCGAGCAGGACGCGGACATGGTGATCCTCCTCCACCGCGAGGACGCGTACGAGCGCGAGTCCCCGCGCGCGGGGGAGGCCGACCTCATCGTCGCGAAGCACCGTAACGGTCCCACCGACGTGATCACCGTCGCATTCCAGGGCCACTACTCGCGGTTCGTCGACATGCAGATGTGACCGCAATTGGATCCGATCTTGCGACGGGTGTCGATGTGCACGCTACCTTGTTCAATCTCACATGTGGTTTAAATACCTGAACCGAACAAGACGCGGGCGGCCCCTCGCGTGAAGCCCTCACCATGAGGAACAAGCGCCTTAGGTGGCGCGAGGTGTCGGACCGTTCCGTCGCAACGGGGTGCCACTATGGGTCCACTGTCGTTGCCCCTGTCGCGCTGACTGCGTTCTTCTTGCACGCCGCGATCGGCCCAGTCAGGGCGCGAGTAGGTCGTTGCACCGTGGTTGCCGCGGCGAGGAGCAGGTCGCGTGCGTGAGGCGGCCTACGTCGACGGGAAGGGGGACCGCACGCCGAACGACTGCTCGGCGCCATAGACCTCGAGACGCTCCTGCTCGGTGAATCCCAGTCGCAAGGCGAGACCTACCGAGGGCTCTTGGCGATCTGGGTGGCGAAGCACCGCCGGCTCGCCCGGAAGGGCATCGTCGAGCCAACCGAGTGCCGCCCTGCAGGCTTCCGCAGCGTACCCGTCTCCCCACACCTCCGGTAGGAACAGATGGACCACGAAGCCGCCCGGACGCTGCCGGTCGGCGGACTGGTGTCGCGTGGACACTGGCTACGGAGAGGGCGCCGAGAACTCCGGAAAGACCGCGCGCTGGATGGGGCTGCCGTGCGCGTACCAGGTGAACTCGTCCCAACCTGCGTTGGCATCTGAGTAGCACCACGCCTGCAACGAGTCTGAAGCCGAGTCGAAGGTGCATACGGCGACACCTCGGAGCGCGAGTTTCTGGTGGGCAGACTCGGGGTAGAAGGTTGCGTTCACCGCGCCCGCGGTCTGTGTGGATGGGTAGGCCCAGCCGTCGTGAACCGCCGGGGGAAGGTCATAATTGAACTTGGCTACGAGTTCCGAGAGGTAGTAGTCCGAGCCGTTGGCGTCGCGCGCAGGTCGCAGGAACTGCCGAGCAAAGAACTCTGAAATGAGGCGACTGCTCTCGTCCATGTGCAGGTCCGCCGCGTCCGGGGCTGCTTGTAGGCCTACGCCGGTCAGCGACAAGTCCTCGGTTGCCTCGAACTTCATCAGACTGAACCGTGCACCGTCGTTAGCACGGATCTCTCGAGGCGCCGCCATCGGGCTCCCGATGCAGGTGTAGAGGAGCGACTCGCTCGGCTTGTTGAGCCGGCCAGCAGCCCTGATGAACTGAGCGGGCGGCTCCCACGCGTCCGCAACGTGGTGCATCCCCTTGAGTGGAAGCGTGTGGTCGTCAGGTGCGAGAGCGCGCGCCCTCCACAGGATCGTTCCGGCGGGCGGCCGAAGGGTCAGGATCGGTAGCGACACGTGATAGGGGTCGCCCGGCCGCACGGAGGATGTCGCTACCACCCACATCAGTTCTGCATAGAGCTCGTCTGGTGAGAGCGTCGTGACCTCGAGTGCCTCGAACCCACGGGCGCGCACTTCGAAGACCTGCTTGTCGAACGACATCCACTCATAGTCGTGCATGGCCCCACGACGTCGTGGACGACACGACACCGTCATAGTGAAGAGTCGCACGTGTCCGAGTCACCGTCGACGTACCCTTAGGCTCCGATGCGCGCGGTCACACCTCCGGGGACGCCGTCGCCGACGGGATGTCGCAACGAGAGCATCCGTCCGCGTGGTTGTCCCGGCAGACGTACCCGATGGCACCGTCCACGCACCATTCTGCAGCGTCGTCGGATAGCAGGTCTGGCCCAGCGAGCAGCAGCCGACGCAGCTCGGCGGTGTCCGCGATGTCGGCCGGACGGTTGGTGAACCACTCGTCGAACCAAGGCTTGTCCCGGTGCACGCGCCAGTGGACGTGCTCGCGGTCGTCCGCTGCAGCCACGAACCGATCGACGATGCGTGCCCAGGCTGGTGCGCCGAACCAGCCGTTGTCGAGCGCGCAGAGGTACTCGATCACGGTTCGCAGGCCGAACTCGTGCTCGTGGAGGCGGCACGCGCGGCCCCAGGCGATTGCGTCCTGTGCCATTTCCGCGAGGTCTTCGCGTGGATCGTCCTCGTGCGCCGGGTCGTCGGGGTTGTGGCAGGCCGACCCGAGTTCGAGCACGGACTGTCCGGTCGGCAGGCCCCGCGACGGATTGACGATCGCGAGACCAACTGCGACCCAGTCGATGTGGTCGAACGACAGCATCGAGCGCACAAGCCGGGTCGTGGCCGCGTTTATCCGCATCATCGTGCCGTCGGGCAGCGGGCTCCTTCCGGCGTGCCAATCCTCGACGGGCGTGTTGCGCCACAAGTCAAGGGTGATGCGGGTGGCTGCGAGCCACAGCAGTGCGTCGTCGTCGAGGTGCTCGAACCGGCGGGCGCACTCCTGGGCGCCGTACTGGATCAACTCTCGCTGGTTCGGTCGCGGGTAGCCGTCGGACCCTTCAGTTTCCGTGTAGTCGTAGTCGGTGGCGTACTCGTCGAGGATCTTGCTCAACTCGGCGGGGCTGTCGGCCTCGTCGTACTCGAAGCCGTCGGGACCGGTGACGGTGAAGACGTCGTGGTCCCACGTGACGTGTACGTCGTCCCAGAGGACGACGTGGTCGCACCGGTCGATGGCCCCGTCCGCCACGATCGGCCTGATCGTAATCGGTGCGGTTCTCCCATCGGTCCGCTCGTCGTCCCGCCTGGCCGCCCACGCGGTGATGACGCCGAGGGGCTTTGGGACGAAGGGGCCGACCTCCGTGACGCTGAACGGGGAGTCATTCTCATCGGTGTCGAACCGGCTGTTGATGAAGGCGACCGCTTTTGCAGGCGTGCTGACGATGGTCTCGTCACCACTGTCGTTGTCGACGACTCGCCACAACGCGCTGTTCTTCACGACGATCTCCGATCGCGGCGGGCACACCTAGGACTGGCAGGACGCACCGAGTCACTCGGCGCTGACTCCAATGATGGGGTGACCGGCCCGTCTGTGGGACACGCAGGCGTCTGTCGGTGATGGGGACGATCCGCTTCTTCAGCTCCCGGGTCTCCGTTGCGTCGGACGCGGTCTGACCGGGGCGGCTGCAATCCTCGACATCGGCTTTACGGAGCCAGTTCTGGAGCGTTGCTTCACCGATCCCGAAGTCCGTCGCGATCTGCTTGATGGTGACGCCGCCCTCGCGGCTGCGAGCAATCGCGGCAACATCCTCACGGATCTCCTTGGGGTATGGACCGGCCATGCTGACATCCTCCCCATCAGCGCATCCGGGCACTAACGATCAGCTGTCACTGATACGTTCCTCACGCCCCTGCGAAGCTCAGCGCACGTCACCGAGCAGGACGTCCAGCAGCGCCTCCTCGTGCACCGCCACGCCGTGCTGGCTCATGAGCAACGTCAGCTGTGGGTCCCACGGCGTTGCGACGGGTGACTCGGTGAGCAGCTGCCCTCCAGCACGTGGCAGCGCAGCCGCGTAGTCGCGCGCGTACATCCGCCATGGGCGTGCCCCTGCGGCGATAACCCGGCCCGCGATCGCGACACCTGCCCAGTCGAAGTCGCCGTGGTAGGCGATCTGCCCGCCGTCGGCCAGGACCTGTCGAATGAACATCCAGCCCGCTGACGCCGGATTCCCGGCAGTGCACACCACGATGTTACGCGCACGCTCGCGGGCCATTGCTTGCAGCACCTGCGGGTTCTCGCACACCCACACCTGGGCGCCAGACTCAACCACAGCGCCGGCGATCTCGAGCTCGGACACGGTCAGGTGCGTCACCAAACCCATTTCGGTGCGCTCGCTCATCATGTGAGCCCAGCGAGTTCCGCCGGGCGGCCGGAGACCCCAGACCAGAACGGTGCCGGACACCTGGTCAACGCTGACTTCCATCAGTGACCACAGGTCGCGTCGCTGGCTCGCGGTGGCGGGGATCGGGACGGCGTACGCGGCCGCTGCCGCACGGAGAACGATCGCGGCTGTCAGCGTGGCGTCCAGGCCGTGAGCGGTGCCTGTCGCCGCCGCGGCGATCTCCCCGAGTTCACCGCCACCGCGTCCGTCACCGTCACGCAGGCGCACGAGCTGCCAGACGCGTCCGGCGTTCGCGACCGCAGCGCCGGCTGCTTCCACCCCGGCGCGGGTGAGCAGACCGGTGCGGCGCAGATCGGCGACAAACGAGCCCGCCCAGTCGGCGTCACCAAGGCCCGCGTCTTGGAGGGCCTCGTCAAGCTCGCTCCACACCCGACCCCACCCGGCGGCCGTCTGTGCCTTCGCGGCACCGCGGTCGACCAGTGTGCGGCCCGTGACGGCCTCGATTACGCCGACGACACCTCGACGTGCGGCGCCAGCCCGCAGTGCACTGTCCAGTGCGGCGACGTCGACGCGGACTCGCCCGGGCCGCACGAGGGTGTGGAGGATCTGACCGAGGCGTTCGGCGCCGTCGTCGTCGAGGTCGACGTTCACGACACCGGTCGCAACGAGCCCGCGGCGTTGCAGGTGCGTACCCACGCGTTCCCACACCGGGGTGAGGCCGGGCGAGGCCAGGAACTGCAGCACGCCCTTGCTGGTCGCGGTCATGGCGCACCGGCGCCGGCACGCACGGGCTGCAGGTGGCGGGTGTGGCCGTCCCAGTGCACGTGCGTGGTGATTGCGGGCCCGTTGTTGCGGCGCACCTCGTACACGTCAAGGGCGGGCACCTGTGCGACTGTGCCCCACAGGCCGTGCCCGGTCATCGCGAAGTCCAGGTCGAGGCTGACGAGCAGCCCGAGGAACTGGGCGACAACGACGTTGTCGATCTTCGCGAACGCATCGTCGAGCAGCACGAGCCGCAGCGCTAGACCAGTGTCCGGCAGCCCGGTCAGGAACGCGTCCATCGCGGCGAACAGCGTCGCGTACGACACGAACCGGGTCTCGCCCTGCGACAGCTTCGAGCGCGGCGTGATCGGGCGGCGCTCACGGGCGCCGGGTCCCAGGATGAACACCGACATCCTGTGCCACACGCGGTAGTCGAGCGCGGCCTGCAGGTGCGCGGTGTACCCGGCGGACGGGTCGAGGTCGGCGGCCCGGTCGACGAGCGTCTTGATGAGGGTGACCAGGCGGTCGTCGTCCGCTTCGCTACGGGTGTCGTAGCTGCCCATGGCGAGCTCGGCGAGCTCGCGGATCTCGTGGGCGGTGTCCTCCGGCATCGCCCACGCAACCGATAGGCGGATTCCCTGCCCGGTACGGATGTGCTGCAGCGAGGTGTTCATGTCCTGCACGAGCGCTAGAGCCTGACGCAGGCGGACTCCGAGCTCGCCAGCGACGCCCTGCAGAACGAACGTCGTGAACACGCGCCGCTCCTGGTCGTTGAGGGCGGCCTGTCCGTCCAGGAGCGCAGCGTGCAGGGTGGCGTGCGCGGCCGTAGCCGACCATGACCCGGTGACGTCGGTGAGGGTCACGATCCGTATGTCGTGCTCGAGGTCCCACGTCACGTCGAACACCCCGGCCAGGCGAGTGGCCATCGTCTGGATCGCGGCGTCGATCTGCCGGGGGCTGACCGACCCGGCCGGCAGCACCGCCAGCGCGCCCCGGCAGGCGCGTGTCACGTCCGCGGGCCTGTCGTTGACGGCGGGCAAAGGGACGTCAGCGTCGCCAACGGCCGCGGGCTGCACACCACGCAGCTGTGCCTGGGCGTGCAGATGCGCGATCTTCTCGTTCATCACCCCGGTAAGCCGCTCGGCGTCCCGTCCGGTCTCGCGGACGAGGGCGAGCGCCTCGGCTGCCGCGCCGATCAGGACGTCCTGCAAGCGTGTGCGCAGCGCCTTCTGCTTCGCCTCCGCGGTCTGGAGGGCGCCCTCGGCAGCGCGCAGCTCGGCCATGACGGCTTCTCGGTCGACTCCGACCGTCTGCTGCAGCGTGGTGAGTTCTGCGTGAGCCTGCACCCAGCGGGCGTGCAGCGTGCGCGCCTCGCCCAGCTCGCGGTCCAGGTCGCTGGTCGCCTGTGCGGCGCCGGCCGTGCGTCGCTCGTGTTCGGCGATCGCGGCCGCGATCGCGTCCATGAGCTCTGCCAGCGCGTCGCACCCGTCGACTGCCGTGGTGCACGTCGTGACGAGCGTGCGGAGCCCGTTGACGTCCGGGTCGAGGTCCTGGTGTGCGCACGCACTGGTGTGCTCGAGGTGCTCGAGCGTCCAGGCGGCGCGGGCCTCTTCGACGACACGGGCGGCGTCGCGCGCCTTGGTCTCGAGCTTGGCGGCGGTCTGCTGCAGCGTGCGGGCTGAGGACCGCAGCCGGATGACGGCGTCCCCGGTCGGTGCTGTGCGCAGGTGGTTACGCACCCGGTCGGCGGTTTCCTGTAGGGCCTGCAGCGCCCGCGCGCGGTCGTCACGTGCCGTGTCGAGCGCGTCGAGCTCTGCGGCGATCTGCGCCCGTCGGGCAACTCGTGCTGCGGCGCGCGCGGCCGCGCCGACGTGTACGGCGGCGGGACGAGTGTGTACGCCACGTAGGTGCCCGTTGCGCCAAGCACCGGTCTGGGTGACGGCCACGGGTTGCTCCAGGTCGTTCCATCCGACGCGCTCCAGGACCGCTCGCGTGACGTCGTGGTCGAGTTCGCTCGCGGGGTCGGGGCGCAGTACCGCGGTCAGGTTGCGCGCCGCGAGCGGCCCGGTCGCGTCGACGAGGACCTGGCCGTCGCTGATGTCGCGCGCGCCGCGTGCGCTCAGGGATGCGGTCAGCAGGCCGCTGGCCAGCAGTGCCGCTTCGATGCCGGCCTGCACATGATCGGGGACGTCGTCGGTGAACTCCACGGCCTGCCACAGCGGGATACCGTCGGGGACGTCAGCGGTGTGCCCTGGGGCGGCGGGTGGTGCGGGGTCTTGCGCGCGCTCCAGGCGCCGGTCCTCGTCCTGCAAGGCCGTGCGCAGCTCGTCGTCCTGGCGTTGTTGACGGCGCAGCTCGCTGGCCTGCTCGCGGAGTGTCTCCAGCGGCTCGCGTGCCAGGTCGGCAGGCACCTCGCGCAGGCCGGCGACGTCTCCGTCGTCGTCGCGGTCCCCGGTCAGCGCCTGGGAGTCCGTCAGCACGTCGGCCAGCATTTGCGGCCACTGGACTGGTCGCAGGAGCTCGGTGGTGGTGTCGTCCTGAGCCCACGCGGCCCACGCCTGAGCGAGCGAGACGGCGGCCGCGTCCCGTTCGTCGCTCCTATCCTCGGCGCGCTGTGCCGCCTCGGCTGCGTCAGTGCGCCGCCGCTCGACCGCATCTTCCTGCCGAATGAGCTGCTCAAGGCGTTCGTTCAGGTCGTGGGCGATGCTGGCCCGGTGCTGCGCGATGTCACGACGGGTGCGCGCTGCGGTACGGGCGTGCTGTGTGGCCGCGACGACCGCGTCGAGATCTGCTGGCTGTACGTGCAGGACGTCCGGGCCGGGCACCGTGTGCTGCTGCGCGTCTACGGTGGCGTCCCGGCACCAGGTCTCGTGCCGGACGACAGCCGCGGTGCGGGTCACGTTCCAGGTGAGGGCGAGGTGGTGAGGCAGGTGCGCGTCGATCATCGCGTCCGCGACCTGGCGCGCCTTGGCGCCGGCGCGACCGACGGCGGCCGCGACCGCTGCAGCCTGCTGGTCGGCGGATCCCACCTCGCGCTCGAGCACGCCGGCCGTGGTGCGCACCGTGCGCCAGCCCTGGTCCGCGGAGCTCTTGATGGCCTTGGCCGCTTCTTCCTGGGCGGCGAGATCCTCGACCTTCGCGTACCGGTCCGAGCGGCGGATCGCGGCGACCGTCGCACCGAGCCGGGTGACGTCCTCCTCCAGTCGTTCGAGGTCGACCTGCGCGCGCTCCTTCTCCACGCGTGCCTGCTCCTCGAGGTCGACCGCCGCCTTCGCCTCACCGTTCGCTGTGCCGGCCGCGGCCGAGGCCTCGACGACGTCGGCGACGGTGGCGCGCAACGTGGCCGAGGCGTACCGGGAGTACACGTCGAGGAACTCCTGGACGCTGTCGCGGCTTCCAGCAAGCCGTGATTGCGCCTCGCGGGTCTCGCGCAGCGCGTCGAGCTTGCTGCCGGCGTCCGCGAGGGTGGTCTCCGACAGCGGTGGCATCGCCTCGGCGAGGATCTTGGTCAGGTTTCCGTCGTCGATCTTGTTCCCGACGTCCGGGGCCCGCAGCGTGTGCAGCAGCTGTATGAGGCCTGTGAACCGCTGTAGGCCGTTGTCGCCGTGCAGCCCGAACACCTCGACGCGGACCCGGTCGCGGTGCGTGGCCGGGCTGTCGGTGATGCGGTCGGCACCGATGAGTTCGGTGAGCTGGGCGCGCGGCAGGGGCTCGCGACCGGGGCCGAGCAGCGCGAGGTCATGACCGACGCGCAGCGGCGTGGTGAAGTACCACGCGTCGGCCTTGGCGGTGGCGTGCGAGAACCGCACGAGGGCCCCGAGCGTCAGGTACTGCGGGCCGTCGTCCGTGAGGCGTTCGAGCTCGAGCCACAGGTACCCGAGCCGGTTGCCTTCACCGTTGCCGCCGGCGCGCATGAGTTCCTCGAGGCGGACCTTGCCCTGCCCGGTGGCGTCCATGCGGCGTCGGTCGGCGTCCAGCAGGAACGGAAGGAGGAGCTCCAGGGCGCGCGACTTGCCGGCGCCGTTCGTGCCGCGCCAGATGCACCGGCCGCCGGAGAACTCGAACGTGGCGTCGTAATAGAACCACACGTTCACGATCCCGGCGCGGTGCAGCTGCCAACGTCCCGGGTGGGTCTTGGCGGTCATCGGCTCGAATGTGAGGTCGTTGGCCACAGGGTCTCCTAGCCGAACAGCTCGTCTTGGGTGTGGGTCGCGTCCAGGCGTGCCCGGGCGCGCGTCTGGGCGGGGGCCTGCTGCGGCTGCGGGCGGAACCTGGCGGCCGCTGGCGCGAGTACGAGCGCATCCGCGGTGGGGTACGCCAGGGCGAGCGCGGCGAGGTTCTCGGTGACGTGCTCCCGCAGGACGAGGGGCGCTTCGCGGTAGCGCTCGGCCCAGTTCTTCCCGTACCGCTCCAGCAGGTCATCGATCTGCGCGTCGACCTGCGGCCACGGCACGCCCAGGCCACGGCGGGCGGTCTCGTCGACGACCGCGGTGACGCCGGGCTCGGGGCGGTAGGTGTCGGTCAGGGCGTCGACGAGCAGCAAGCTGGCCTGCATGACGGTGCCCTGCCCGGGGAACGTGATGTCGGTCAGGACGCCGTCCGGGTCGAACGCGAGCGCGCCCTCGGCGCGCACCTCGAGCACGAGTCCGAACGCGTCGAACAGGACGCGGGCCAGCTCGTTGCGTTCGCGGGACAGGACGTCGCGCTCGGCGTCGGTGAGCAGGTCACGGTCGACGACGGGGTGCTCGACGAGCTTGCGGCGAAGGGAGCGCCGCGGTTGTTCCGGACCGGCGCCGCTGGCTCCACCTTCGAGGAGAGCTTCCGGTCCCGGCAGGGTGTGCAGGGGTCGGGCGAGCAGGTGCGGCAGCAGGGTCCGATTGACGCTGAGCAGGACCTCCTCGGAGCGCTCACCCCAGCGCCCGACGGACCCTTCGGTCTCCTCGACGACGCCGTGCTCAATGAGCCACGCGAGCGCGTCGACCAGGTGGCGGCGTTCGCTGTACCGGTCGTCGACCTCGACGCCGGCGACCTGCCCTTCGGCGCGGACCTGGTCCATCAGCCGCGACACCAGAACCTGTTCACCGATGTCCGCGGTCAGCAGGGCCGCGCACACCAGGGCCAGGTAGGTGTAGGTCCTCGAGCTGAACGGTGCACCGGACGCCCGTCGCGCACCGCGCGCGGGTGGGTGCGGCCCGGGTGGCTCCTTCAGCAGCCGCGCGAATGTGGGCTCGACGACAAGGCGGTACCCGAGGGTCGTGGCGAACATGCCGGTCAGGTACGTGGCATGCACCCGCACCAGGGTGAGGTCCTCGGCGCGCGTGGCGGCGGTCAGCATGGGGTGCGCGAGCAGCGCCCGCGCAGCTTCCCGGCGTGAGGACGCCTCGTGCGCTCCGTGCAGCATCGTGGGCACGCTCATGAGCTCACCGCCTCGTCCACGTCGTCGTCGACGGCGGCCGCGCCTAGCGGGTGGACGCTCAGGGCGACGTCGTCGATGCGCAGGACACCGTCCGGGCTGACGCACCGGGTGGCGGCACCGGGGGTGGCGCGCACGTGCAGGTCGACACCGAGGTCGGGGTCGGACGTCACTGCCAGCTCGCCGCTGCTGGTGGGCATGGTGCCGGCCGCGAGCGCGGACGCGAGCAGCTCGAGCAGGATATCGCGGGCCGCGGGCGACAGCCGGGCACCGTTCAGGTCGCCCGCGGAGGTGAGCTCCCCGCTGGCGGCGGCCCGGTCGGCCGCTTCCTGGTCGGCGTCCATTTGCAGGCGGACGGCCTCGAGGCCGGGGTCCAGGACTGGTGAGCTGCGTCCGCGGGCGGTGCGATCGCCGCGTTCGCGCAGGGACACGGGGACGTCGACGGGATCGGACGTCCACCAGGACGTCGCAGCGGACCCCGTGTCACCTTCCTCGGGTCCAGCGCTCAGGTGCCGGGCGGGGTACAGCCCGAACACGGCGTCGAAGATCTCGTGCGCGTCGCTGTCGGCGGCGACCGCGAACCACTGGGCCAGGCGCAGCAGGTCACCGTGCCGTGAGAGTCCGGTGCCAGCGGCGGCGAGCATCCGCTTGGCGTTCGCGAGCAGCTGGTTGAGGGCGAGCTCGGTCGCTTTGCGCAGCTCGTCGGGCTTGGAGCGTCCGCCGCCGGCACGGTAGTACGCGTTCAGGGCCTCCCAGTCGGACCGGACGCGCCCGGGCGACCGCTTGGCGGCGGTGCCATCGACGTTCTGTAGCGCGGCCGCCGGCGCGAGGGTGGCCAGGATGTACTCGAGGTGCTCGTCGAGCTCGGCGAGCAGGTGGGCGAGGGTCGGTGCGTGGCGCGAGACGTCCGCGGAGACCAGGTGGACGTAGTCGACCAGGAGAGTCTTGAAGGTGGCGTAGTCCTCGCCGGCCAGGTCATAGCGGGTCAGGACGGTGGGCAGGTACCCGTAGAACTCCGAGACGGAGTCCGCGAACAGCTGGTGCGCGGCGAACAAGGTGGACACGTCGGCGGCGAGCTGGTCGGGGCGTGCGTCTCGGTCCTGCGCGGCACTCAGGATCGCGGTCAGGGTGTCGCTCATCCCGCCGAGAAGCTCGCGGGCCACCTCGCGCACGCCGTTGACCTCGGCCATCAGGTCACGCACCTGCCGGTGCACCATGCCGCCGAGCTTGGACGGCTGGTAGCGGGCCCGGGAGCGCAGGTAGGCCGCGATCGTAGTGACCCGAGTGTCGCGCACGGACTTGACGAGGTTGCCCCACGCGAGGAGCTGGTCGCAGCGTCCCTCGACGTCTTCGGGCGACAGCGATAGGCCGGCGCGGGTGAGCCGCTCGTGGATGTCGGCGGCGGACAGGTCCGCGAGCAGGCTGTCGGTGAACAGGTCCATGACGGCCATGTACTCCACCGCGAGGTCACCGGTTACGTAACGGAACAGCTGGCGGCGGGCGCGCAACTCTTCGGCGTCGCTCACCTCGCTCATGCGCGCCTCCGGAACGGTGATTTGCCTGCGTGCCTGACGATAAAGGTTGGCGCTGACACGACCAATGGGTGCCGCGCGGCCTGACGTGCACCGACGTGGTCCTCGCATGACTATGAGGGTCGCCGCAACTGTCTCGTACATGCCTTGTAGACGGTGCGCCCAACCAGCCATGTCGCCATCCCGAGCGCCAGCGCGGCTGCGGCGTACCAGTGCGGCTCGAGAGCCGTGCCAGTGCGTTCGCCCGGTTTCCGGTGCGGCGACCACTCCGCGGGCGGGCGCGAGAACCCACGCGAGCGCGACCGTGGCAAGGATCGTGCTGAGCGAGCTACTGGGTCTCCAGCCCAGGAGCGATGCAACGTACTTTGCGCACCACTCGCGACGCTCCTGGGATCGCGCAAAGTGCAGTGTCCGCGCATTCCGTGCTGCACGTCGACACCCGTCACCAGAGGAAGAAGCGGCTTGTGTGGTGCCAGGTGTCAGGCTGTTCCGTCACAACGGGGTGCCACCATGGCTCCACCACTGTCGCTCTGCCGCGTTGATTGCGTTCTTCTTGGACGCCCCGGTCGGGTCAGCCAGGGCGCGAGAAGGTCACCTCGCTGTGGTTGCCGTGGCGGGGTGGGCCCCCGTGCTTGGGGTGGCCTACTTCGACGGGGTGGGGAACCGCACTCCAGACCACTGCTCTGCTCCGTAGACTTCGAGACGGCGTCGACGTCGGAGACGAGTCACGCCTGGGCTGGCTCGCCGACCGCACCGTGATGACCCCGACGCTCACCCGCGTCGTCATCGCGTCTCTGGCACCCGACCGCCGCATCAGCGGCCAGCTCGACACCATGAACCTGGTCATCGCGCCGCGAGCGGTGCCGCAAGCAATGCTCGCCCCTCTCGTCCACCGGTTCGCCCACGCCATGATCGACGCACCACCGGAAACGGCCCGGGCCTATCTCTCGCTCTGCGTGGCACGTGGCAGCGGTGCGAAGCGGACCACATGGGCTGGTGCGGCACGGCGTCTCGGCTACGAGCCCGGCGACGGCGAGCGGCTCGCCCGCGCGGTCTCGGCGCGCGTCCGGTTCGACCCGGCTACGAGCCTGCGGACCATCCGTGCCCTCGCCCAGCAACTCGATCCGTCCGCCAACTACCGCGGCCTCGAGGACGCCGTACGTGCCCGTGCGCGCGAAGAGCAGTGGTTCCTCACTTGGGTTCGATGCCACCGACCAGGTACCCGGCCCGGGTCGCGTCCGTACGCGGTGACGTGGCTGTGGACCCACGCCGCTTCGGCCCGTCTCGATACGACGCCCGCCTGGTCCAGCCCACCGACACTCGTCCGCAAGGCCGCCTACCGGCGATTTGCTGCGTCTCTGACCCCGGACCAGAAGCTCACGCTGTGCCGCGTCCTCGACTGCGGGAGCACGCCATGACAAGAAGCGCACCAACCCGCCCGCATCCGACGCTCGAGGTCGAGCCGCACCTGAGCTGGGACTGCCTCGACGAAGGGCACGAAACCTGCCCGGGCGACGTCTGGGACCCCGTTCTGGAGGACCGGCCCCCGTGCGAGTGTCTGTGTCGCGCACCCATACGGAGCTCGCAAACCTCGTTCGCGTCGGCGGCATGAGCACGAGGGAGGACAAAGGTGCGTGAATGGCTCATCGTTCCCGACCCCCGACCCTCCTGGCATCGCCTCGCGGCTTGCGCCGGTGACGAACGGTTCTGGGAGACCCCGCTCCGTGGCAGCCAGAAGCTTGCGCGACTGCGCGCGGTCTGTCACGGGTGCCCGGTCCGCGACGCGTGTTTGACGGCGGCCCTGGCGGAGGAGGCCGGCCGTCCCGCGTGGACGCTGTCCACGGTGCGGGGAGGGCTCCTACCCGCCGAACGCCACAAGCCACCGTCCACCAGACGCTGAACAGGGCGCAGGACAAGGAAGAGCGAGCTGCGTCCTCAGGGTGCCGACCAACGAGCGGCGGTCTCCTGGGCAAGCTCGTTCACTGATCCCACTGGTCGGTCCTCACGCAGCCACTGCATCGGGCTCAGTTCGTCGAGCGCAGGTGACGGTGCGTTGAGCCAGGCTGCGACGGCCCACCCGTCGCTGTCGGTGTCGCGGAACCGGGCGAGTATGCGTCGCAGAGCCGGGTCGACCTCACCGCCAGTGAACTGGAACGCGGGGTACGCCCAGTGCCCGTCGGCGGTCTTCGAGGCCAGGATCGTTCGGCGCCTGATCCGGTCGAACACCGCCTGCCGGCTGACTGGCGTGCCATTGCGGGACAGGACCTTGCGCACGCCGTCGGTGTCGTAGAACGGGCCCACGCTGTCGTCGTAGACATGTCGGCGCGGGACACTCGCGACCATCCGGCCCGCCACCGCGACAGGTTCGTCGCGAGTGGTGACCGCACCGCTCGCGTACAGCTCGTCGAGCCCGTCCGAAAGCTCGGCGACGAGCTGCGCCTTGTGGGCTTCCCGATCCGACCTGCTCACCACGGTGCGCCGCCTCCTCGTAGCCATGCGTCAAGGCGTCAAGGCTCTCTGGCAGGGTATGGCCCGGCCAGGCGGGGCGTCAACGGAGGGGCTTGTGCGACGAGCGCGACGCGTCGGAAGTGGCGCGGAGTCCCCGGTATGACGCCAGCAGTTGGGGCGTACCGTGCAGGCCGCACTGGAACGCATAGACCATCCGGACCCCTAAAGGGTGCCGCCGCGTGCGCGTCGGGCAGAGCAAAGCCCCGGCCGTCTGATCGGCTCGCGCGAGCTACAGGGACGGTTCCGGGGCGTTGGCACCACGCTACCGCAGTCGGAGGAAGCAGATCGAGCTCACAGCACCCCCGACCACAGACGGGTCGAGACGCGCCGTCGTCGTGACAAAGTCCCCGCCAATCCTGCTGCGAGATGCGCTACCCCGACGACGAGAAGGCCCCCGTGGTGCCCCTGCGTGGCGCTGGGGTCAACGCAGGACGGTGCCGGTGCGTCGGGCGTGACGAGCGCCTGCATGGCCGCGAGCTCCCAAGCGATCGGACCTGCGAAGTCGTGGTACGCCAGACTGCTCTCCCCGCTCGGCCGCTAGCGGATCTGTCAGCGAGCAGTGCTCCTGCCTGGGAAATCACCCGATCGTGATGCATCCCAGCACCTAAGGTACGAGTCGACGCGAACGGTGGGCGCAGCACTCGACCTCCAGTTAGATGTCGCACCCATACTCAAGGATGGACAGCGTCATCTCGAAGGGGCTCACCATGGATCCGTTCTCTTTGCTGGGTGTGGTCGCGCCTGGCGCCGCCAAGGGAATCGGCAGCGTGGCTGGGAAACAGGTCGCGAAATACCTCGGGAAGCGCACTCAGCGCATCCGAGTTGCACGAGCGGTCTCCAAGCGGGCGGCAACCGAGGACATCACCGTCAGCGGGCGGCAGTTGAACCAGTGGCTGAAGGCCGACGACGTACGCCTCAGCATCGCAGCCGGAGACTCGGACTCCCTCCGTGGTTGTGCGCACCGGCTGACATTGGAGGCGACCCCGGACGGCTTGAGCCCCGACCGTGCCGGGGCTCAAGTGCTTCAACTAGTGCTGGACGAGTCGCTGCGGCGAATGTCGGCTGGGGACGCGGAGGTGGCGTCGACGCGGCGTCTCGAGCACGCCATCCACGCCTCAGAGGAGCGCATTCTGCTCGCCTCTGGTGGCGACGAGGCCGCGTTCCTCATGGCTCTCGGTAAGCTTCATCCCTGGCGGGCGACCGAAGCTGTAGAACTCGCAGAACGCTGGACCCGCCTTCGGGCGCTGGTCATCACACTGGTCGGCAGGCGGGAGCGACGGTCGCTGCTGCAGAACTGGACCGCCGAACCGCCGCATGGCCTAGCCGACGCGCCTGCCGAGGTGTGGTGCTGGTTCGCCTGTGTCGCAGCCGACTACGGGGCCAGTGAAGCAGCAGTCGCCCTGGTCTCCAAGGGTGTCGAGCACGGAGCTGACCCGTCCTACTGGTGGGCGCGAGCTGGCCTGATCATCGGCACCGGCACGACGGACGACACCGCACGAGCGCAGGAGCTTTGGAGAAGGTCGGTGCCGAAGCACACCCTCGCGGCCGCCGGTGAGGCCATCACCGTCGGGAACTACACGGCGGCCGAGGAACTGCTCGACGAATGGAAGCCCCAGACGCCCAACGACCGGTCGATCAAGAGCATCCTTCAGGCGGCCGCTGCGGCTGGGCGAGGAGACCTGAACCGAGCGATCGCGATCGGCCTCGAGACGGTGAAGTCGCATCCCGAAGGAAGTGGCAACGCCCTGCGCACTGCGGAAGCACTATTGACGCGCGGCCACAACAGGCAGAGCGACCACCCGCTGGATGACTTCGCACGTGCCTACCGGTTGGCCATCGCGGCACGAGACTCCCGACGCAGTTGGCTCGGTGACAGCGTTGCGCCAATCTTGACCGCCGTGAAGGCCTCCGCGCTGGCCACCGACACCGACCTTGCCTGGAAGCTCACCCAGCAAGCGCCTGAAGGCACCGCGCTCGAACACGAAGCCCGTGACAAGCGGCTTCGCCGAGAGTCTGCGATGCTCGCCGCCACCATGGGCCGCCTCGAGCACGCACAGATCATCGCTAGAGGGCTCGGAGACCCGTTCGTCACCCACACGGTCGAGGGCTGGGCAGCGTTCATTGATGAGAACCCCGAGCGGGCCGAGGCAGCCTGGCTGAGCGCTTGGGCCAGCGCTCCGGACGACACGGCAAGGCTCCAGACCGCCGCGGCGCTGGCGCCACTCGGGCGGAGCCTGCCAGACCTCGACTTGCTGCCCGAGGGCTGTAGCCAGGCGATCCAACGCATCCGTACCGTTCACGAGGTCATGAGCACCGCTGACTCTGACATGTCCCTGCTGCGTGCCCGCGCCTCGAACTCTGAAGAGCTGACCGTCGTTCTGGCCGAGCGCCTCGTTGCTCAGGACAAGCCAGCCGACGCCGCCGGAGTGCTCGAGGCGGGTGCGACTCGCTGGAACCACGCACTGATGATGAAGATGGCTGCGTCGCGGTACATGGCGGCCGGCTGCTACCAGAAGGCCAACGACGTTGCTGCGACCGCTCTGTCCATGGGCGGCCCGGCATGGGCCGGTCGGCTCGAGTGTCTGTCCATCCAATTCGACGCTCTTGAGTCCCTCGGCGAGTTCCAACGTTCGCTACCGCTCGCACGCGAGATGGCTGCCATGGTCCCGGCGAACCTCACGATCCGCTGGGCCTTGGTCCACAGCCTGGCCCGCGCCGGAAGGATCCCCGAAGCCTGGGCAGCGTTGACCTACAACGGTCAGGCCGCGGAACCCCGCAACGCTGGTGACGCCCAGACCTGGATCGGGCTCGCAGCCCAGTGCGACGACAGCGTCGAGTTCGTCAAAGAGTCCCTGGAAATGATGAACGCATGGCAAGATGAGCCCGACCTGGTTGGCGTGTTCCTCGCCCAGATCTACTCCGGCCTCCGGCGCCACGAACGCGATGTCGCTGATGCCGACATTGCGGAGCTTCACAAGGCCACCAACGCGTTCACCGAAGCGCATCCCGACAACGCGGTCTTCAGGAAGGTCACCCTCGACGAGAACGACCTCCTGGGCTCGCTCGCCGAGATCCTGAAAGAAGCTGCGACCGAGGATCCGGCGCTCAAGGACATCCGCGAGCGAGTCGAACGTGGCGAGTTTCCCCTGGGCTTGCTCGCCGAGTGCTACCGCCGCCCGTACGTCGAAGCCTCCATCAAGCGCGGCGCCGGCTCGGTCTTTAGCCACCATCCGCCAACCGCGTACGTCGCAGCTGAGGCAGCAGCTGCCGCGCTCGGCGCGAGCGTCGTCATCGACGGCACCGCCGCTGTGACCCTCAGCCTTCTGGAACTGGGCATCGTCGACCAGCTCCTCGGCGCCTTCCTGACCGTCGAGACCACCGACTCGGCCTACCGGGATGCACTCGCCTCTCAGGACAGCCTCAACATGCTCTCGACCATGACGCTCGGCTGGGATGTCGAGAACCAACGCCCGCTCATCACCGAGACCGACGAAGCTGAGGCGCAAGCCCTTTCACGCCGGGCCGACCGTGTCGTCGAACTGCTCTCCAGGTCAGAACGCCGAGGTTGGCCTGGCCTCAAGCGGTTCGCAAAGTTCGGCGGGGAAGGCGCCTGGCTCAGCGCCCTCGACTTTGCGCTCTCCGAAGAGCGGGCGTTCTGGTGCGACGACCGCTCCCTGCGCCAACTCGCAGCATCCGAAGGAGCTCAGACCTTCGGAACGGTCGACCTCATCGCGGCACTGGTCTCTGCCGACAGACTCACACCGGATGTCGCCGCGGCCGTTCAAGCCACACTGATCGCCGGGTTCCATGTCGACTTCGACTTCGACGCCGACGTTATGGAGCTCGCCGCCGAGATCGGTGGTTGGCAGCCCAAGGGCGCAGCGATTGCCCTTTCTCGCGCCCACTCGTGGCGGGTTCCTGCCGACTGTCTGCGCTTCGCTTCCGACGCGATGGCGCTCGTTGCGACGGACTCGCCATCAGCACTTGCCGGCTGGACCTGGGCAGCGGCCGTCGGACTGGTCCGGATCACCGGCGGCAATGTCGAGGGCGCCTCGGAGAACATCCGCATCCTCCTGAGCTACCTGACCGCACAATCCTGGCTTCGGCCCGATACCTTCCCGTTCGTCATGCAGGGCATCCGGACCGCCACCACCGAACTGCCCGGCGTGACGGACCCGCTACGAACCGTCATCGAGCGGATCTTCGCGGCCATCAGCGAGAAGCACGGTGCGTCGCAGGCAGCCGAGTTCATCATGATGCTTGTCGCCAACCTTGATGAGACGGACCGCCTCACCGCAGCCGAGGCCATCCTCACGTCGGGCGACATAGGGTCCGTACTTGCACAGATCTCCTCGATACCGCGCGCCGCAGACCGCGATACTCAGATCAGGATCTAAGAACACGCCCGCCCACCGCCAAGAGGGGAGCGCCTTCCTATACGCAGTGCCTCGCTGCCCGCGACCACCTGCGGCAGGTTCGCCTTCCACGATCCAAGTAAGCCCGCAGCCTGCCCTTCGTTCGATGACCCGTGGAGTCAACGGTCACCGGACCTTGCCAACTCAGGCTCGAAGTCGCCCAACGCCCGATTGGAAGCGATGCACCTAGTTTGAACGTCATCGGCGACACGCGCGGGATCGAGTCAACTATCTCGGCGTGTCCGACCGAAATTTCCTGCACGTCGACAGCGGACGCCGTTGTCGAGGAACAGGCCGATGACGCGGCGGACGACGACGCCGCCCGGGCAGGACGATGTGTCCTCGCCGGGCGGCGTCGTGGTGGGCGGGTGCGGCTAGGGCGTGTCTGACAATCGTTTGATCCAGGCGATGACGCCGTGGAGGACGACGGCGGCGCGGTAGACGATGGCGTGCTTGTCGTATCGGGTGGCCAGGGCGCGCCACTGCTTGAGGTCGCAGAAGCTGCGTTCGATCACGTTCCGGTTCTTGTAGTCGGCCTTGTCCAGTCCCACGGGTCGCCCGCCTCGTGACCCGCGCCGCTCGCGGTGACCCTTCTGGTCATCCGGTTCGGGGATCACGGCCTTGATCTTGCGTGCGCGCAGGTGGCCTCGGATCGCCCGGGAGGAGTAGGCCTTGTCGGCGCGGACCGCGTCGGGTCGGGTGCGGGGGCGCCCGACCGGGCGGCCCACGCGCAGCTGGGCCATGAGCGGCACGAACATCGGCGAGTCCCCGGCCTGGCCCGGGGTCACCAGCGTGACCAGCGGCAGCCCGGCCCCGTCCACGAGCTGGTGGACCTTGGTCGAGAGCCCGCCACGTGAGCGCCCGATCGCATGGTCAGGCGGCTCGACGCGCAGATTCTTGTAACTCGACCCAGCCCCCTGTGAGGCGCGTGGTGTTCGTCGCGTGCTGATGCGCGCGGGCGATCGTGGAGTCCACCGACAGCGACCAGTCGACCAGACCCGCCGCATCGGCCGCGGCCGTCAGCCGGGCGTGGACCTCGTCCCAGGTCCCGTCGGTGGCCATGCGGTGGTGCCAGGTCCAGACCGTCTGCCACGGTCCGAACACCCCGGGCAGGTCACGCCAGGCGATCCCCGTCCGGTACCGGTAGACGATGCCCTCGAGCATCGTGCGAGCGTCCGAGAACGGCCGGCCCCGCCGACCCGTACGCGTCGGCAGCATCGGTTCGATCAACGACCACTGGGCATCGGAGAGCACCTGGAATCGCGACACCCGTCCAGGCTTCCAGCCCGAGCGCCCGAATCTTTGTCAGACACGCCCTAGACGCGCGGGGCGTCCGAGAGCGGCACGGGCGCGGATCGCTCGCACGTGCTGGCGACGGCCACCGTCGCACCCTTCTCGGCAGCCGTGAGCAGCGACGTCATCACGTCGAGCACGTGATAGGCGAGGTCGCCGTTCGCCCGTGCGGTCACCCCGTCCGGTGTGGCGGCGAGGTCGGCGAGCCCGTAGCCGCGGGCGCCGTCGCGGTAGCCGGCGCTGACCGGCAGCGTCTGCCAGTCGTCGTCCAGGGTGTGCAGCTCGACCGCGCCGTCGAACCCGTTCGGGTCGGGGACGACGAGCGACCCCTTCTCGCCGTGGATCTCGATCCGGGACGCGCGCGACGCGACGGTGTCGAAGCTCATCACGAGCGTGGAGAGGGCACCGGACTCGTGCCGCAGCACGCCGGTGACGTGCGTCTCGACGTCGACCGGCACGGCCTGGCCGGCGCGGGGGCCGGAGCCGATGGTGCGCGTGGCCCGGCTGTGGCTCGCGGCGCCGACGACGGACTCGACCGGCCCGAGCAGCGTGACCAGCGCGGTCACGTAGTACGGGCCCATGTCCAGCAGGGGGCCGCCGCCGGGCTGGTAGTAGAAGTCCGGGTTCGGGTGCCACCGCTCGTGGCCCGGCGTCACCATGGTCGCGGTCGCGGCGACGGGCGTCCCGACGAGGCCGTCGTCGACGGCCTTGCGGGCGGTCTGCACCCCGGTGCCGAGCACGGTGTCCGGGGCGCACCCGACGCGGACGCCCGCGGCCCGGCCCGCCTCGACCACGGCACGCGCCTCGTCGAGCGTGGCGGCGAGCGGCTTCTCGCCGTAGACCCCCTTTCCTGCGGCGATGGCCTTGAGGGCGATCTCCGCGTGCGCGGCGGGGATGGTCAGGTTGAGCACGACGTCGACCTCGGGGTCGGTCACCAGCTCGTCGACGGTGAGGGCGCGGACGTCCTGCTCCGCGGCGACCGCCGCGGCCCGCGCCGCGTCGAGGTCGGCGACGGCGACCAGCCGTACCGCCGCGAGGCGTTCGAACGTGCTCAGGTAGGCACCGGAGATCGCCCCGACGCCGACGATCCCGATCCTCAGCGGCTTGCCCACAGGATGCCCCTCTCGATGATGGTGCGGACGTTCGGGTCCTCGACGACGTCGAGGCTGTGTCCCGGGGTCGAGACGAACACACGGCCCTCGCCCCACAGGCGTGTCCACACCGCGGGGCACGTCACCGGTCGGTGCCACGGGTGGAAGTCGGGCGCGGCGAGCGTCGTGGTCGCCAGCACGTCGTTGTACTCGTCGCTGAGCACCCAGTACTGCTCGGTGGTGAGCTCGAAGTCGCTCAGCCCGGCCACGATCGGGTGGTCCGCCTTCTCCGGGACGATCTCGACCGTGTAGCGCACGAAGTTGTCCGTGCTGTCGCCGGCCAGCTCCTCGCGGGGTGCCTTGGCCGGGTGGGTGGCGAACTGGCCGCCGATCAGGTGCAGGTAGTCCGAGCTGTTGCGGAAGGAGTCGGCGATGCCGCCGTGCCACCCGGCCAGGC
Organism: Luteimicrobium sp. DT211; assembly: GCF_049844995.1. Taxonomy (NCBI): domain Bacteria; kingdom Bacillati; phylum Actinomycetota; class Actinomycetes; order Micrococcales; genus Luteimicrobium; species Luteimicrobium sp. DT211. Next base: position 250,007 of record NZ_JBNCMC010000001.1, read on the forward strand.
CCGCGCCGCCCCGGACGGCGGCGGTGAGGCCCTGGAGCTCGTCCCCGGTGATCGTGCTCATGGTGACGGTCTGGACGATCACGTCCACGCCCGCCATGTACGTAGCGTCCGCGTAGACGGCCGTCTCGTCCTCGACGCGGACGTCGTAGCCGTGCTCCTTCAGGAACGGGACGAACGAGTCGGTGGTCTCCACGGGCTGGTGCCCGTCCCATCCGCCCCGGACGACCAGCGCGCGTCTCTGCCTGTGGTCTGTCATCTGGAACTCCCCATTTGTTGCGCAACATTGCGACGAATCTCTTCGGAGGTGCGGGAAGTCTTTCACAGGGGTCGGCACCGAACAAGGACGTGCCGCCACGGTCTTGAGCCGAAGAAGTTGCGCAACTTCCGTCGTCGGCGCTAGCCTCCGGACGTGCCCGCCGAACGCCCCGTCACCCTCGCCGACGTCGCCGCCGCCGCCGGGACGACCGTCCCCACGGCCTCCAAGGTGCTCCGTGGCCGCTCCGACGTCTCCGCCGCCACCCGCACCCGGGTCATGCGGGCCGTCGAGGACCTGGGGTATCGAGGCCGCGCGCGTCGCACCCCGGCCGTGAGCGACGGGGGACCGCAGCTCGTCGACCTCGTCCTGAGCGGTGTCGACGGCACCTGGGCCAACCGGGCGCTCAGCGGTGTGGAGCGTGCCGCCGCCGCGGCCGGGCTCGACGTCGTCGTCTCCGTGGCCCACCAGCCCGATGACGCCTGGCTGGCGCGGCTGCTCGCACGCGGCTCCCGGGGCGCCGTCGTCGCGCTCGTCGACACCACGAGCGAGCAGCTCGCGGCGCTCGCGGCCGCCCGCGTGCCCATCGTCCTGCTCGACCCCGTGACCCAGCCGCCGCGCACGGTCGCGAGCGTCGGCGCGACCAACTGGACCGGGGGGCGGACGGCCGCCGAGCACCTCCTCGCGCTCGGCCACCGCCGGCTCGCCGTCCTCGCGGGCCGGCGCCGGCACCTCTACAGCCAGGCACGCGTCGACGGGTTCCGCTCGGCGCTCGCGGAGGCCGACGTCGCGCTGCCCGAGGCCGCGGTGGTCCACGGCGACTGGACGCGCACCGGCGCCGCGGCGCTCGCGGCCGACCTGCTGGCCGGGCCCGACCGCCCGACGGCGGTCTTCGCGTGCTCCGACACCATGGCGCTCGGCGTGTACGACGCCGCCGCCTCCGCAGGACTGAAGGTCCCCGACGACGTCGCGGTCGTCGGGTTCGACGACCTCCCGGAGGCCGAGTGGGTCGTGCCCGGGCTCACGTCCGTCCGCCAGCCCATCGCGCAGATGGGGGAGGCGGCGTTGCGGATGCTGCTCCGGATCAGCGACTCCTCGCTCGTCGCGGGCGCGGACGCGCCGCGCGAGGAGCTCGCGACGACGCTCGTCGTGCGAGGGTCCACGAGTGCCGCCGCGTGAGCCGGGCCGCTGCGGTCACGTCCCGGCGGGCGTGAAGAGCTCCTCGTAGCCGAGCGCGAGCAGGTTGTCGTAGGACGTCTGGAGACACTCGAGCGCGGTGCGGCCGTAGAACTCGTCCTGCTCCACGAGCAGGTACTCCGCGCCGATCTCCTTGCCGGCCTCGACGATCGCGGGGAAGTCGAGGTTGCCCTCGCCGACCTCCGCGAACTGCACGATGTGCTGCAGCTCCTCCTGCCACGGGGACGGGTCGCCCGCGTCGAGCGCCTCGTAGACGGCCGGGACGAGGTGCCCGATCCGGTAGTCCTTGAGGTGGACCATCGCGACCCGCCCGTCGGCGCCGTACCGGCGCAACGTCGTCACCGGGTCGAGCCCGCCCCGCTGCACCCAGTGGACGTCGATCTCGAAGCCCACCAGCGGGGAGCGCTCGGCGACCACGTCGAGCAGGTAGCGCCCGTCGTACTTCGCGAAGTCGACGTGGTGGTTGTGGTAGTACAACCGGATTCCCTGGGTGGCCAGCGCCTCGGCGACCTCCTGGCACCGGTCGGCGAACTGCTCGACCCGCGCCGTCGAGGCCATCGCCGCGGGCGGCAGCATGCCGATGCGGATCATCCGGGCGCCCAGCGTGTGCGCGTCCGCGACGAACTTGTCGAGGTGGGTCGTCAGCGACTCGCCGCCCCCGCCCGAGGTGAGGCCGCCCGAGATGGACGCGATCTCGACGCCCAGCTCGTCGCGGACCCGCGCGAGCTCGGCCACGTTCGCCGCGCTCATCTCGACGGTCGAGATCTCCGCGGCGCGGTAGCCGATGTCGCGCACCTTGCGGAACGTCTCGAAGAGCCCGCTCCGGGCGAACTCGTCTCGCAGCATCATGGTCTGGACGCCGATGGTCGTCACCGGGACTCCTTCGTCGGTCGGCTGGAACGGTCAGGGGGGCGCACGGTCGCCTCGAGCTCGAAGCGGGAGGACAGGGCCTCGCCACCGGCCAGCACCAACGGCCCGAGGGCGTCGTCCGGGTCGTACGGGCGGCAGGCGGGCTCGAGCGCGACGGCGTCGACCGAGCCCCACCAGGGGAAGCCGACCGTCCCCCCGTGCTCCTGCCAGACGTGCAGGTACGGGAACAGCTCGGGGTCCCAGCGCAGCGTGACGGCCGTCCCGGCGTCGTCGTTGCGCAGCACGACGTCGCCGCGGCCCTTGGCGCGCACCGACCGGAAGCCGCCGGGGGGGCGGTCCCCGCCGGGGAACGCCGCGTCGAGGGGGTCGCCGCCGAGGGTCAGGGTCGAGCCGGGTCCGGCGAGCGCGCCGCCGAACGTCGGGTGCTCGGTCCACGTGAACGCCGCGGGGCGGCGGGAGTGGTTGACGACCCGCTGCTCGACCGCGACGCCCGTCGCGGTGGCGTGGACCGTGCGGCGCACCGTCAGCGGAGCCGTCCGGAGCACGACCTCGAGGGTGCAGGAGCTTCCGTCCAGGTCGAGGACGCGCCACCTCCGCCAGGCCGCCTCGCCGTGGAACGGGTGCTCGACCCGGTCGACCGTGCGGGCGTCGCCCGCGTGCGGGACGAGCGTGTGCCAGCCGCCGGCGTACCGGCGGTGCCACTCCTCGTTCGAGCTCGTGGACGGGAACGCGCTCGACCAGTCCTCGTCCTCCCACGGCAGCCGGAGCAGGAGCTCCGTGGCGGTCGCGGCGTGCTCGAGGGAGGCCACGCGGGCGCCCGTGCGGTCGACCGCGAGCGCGAACTCGCCGCCCGGCGAGCGAAGCCTGAGCCGCTCGCCGGCGTCGTCCGGGCCCGTCACGAGATCGAGTACTGCCGCGAACGGCGGACGGAGGGCGCGAACGAGGCGTGGAAGATCGTCGACGCGGCGCCGATCGCCCCGGCCTCGCCCTGGACCAGCGACCGCTGGACGGCCACCCGACGCGCGCCGTGCGCCGTCGGCAGGGTGTTGACCGCGCGGTCGATCGCGTCCACCAGGATCGGCTGCAGCTCCGGGGCGAAGGCCGGCCCGCCGACGACGAGCAGGGGCAGGTCGAGGAGGTCGATGAGGGCGACGGCGCCGAGCGCGATCACGTCGGCGATCTGGTGCGCGGCGGCGACCGCGGCCGGGTCGCCTGCGCCCGTCTCGGCGCACATCTCCCGGAACGTCCGGGCGGACCCCGCGTAGCCGCGCTCCCGCGCGATCTCGGGCAGCGCGACCGTGGGGTTGCACTCCCGGACGAGCTGGGGCCGGCCGGCGTCGTCGAGGAGCCCGAGGCGGATGGCGCACAGCTGGCCGAACTCGCCCGCGTTAGCGCTCCCACCGCGGTACGTCTCGCCGTTCAGGACGAGGCCCGAGCCCATACCGGTACCCACGTACAGGTAGACGAAGTCGCCCGCACGCTCGGTCCGGCCCACCCACTGCTCGCCCGCCGCGGCCGCGGTGCCGTCCTTCTCGAGGACGACGGGGCAGCCGAGCCGCTCGGCGAGCATGCCGCGCAGCGGCACGTTCCGCCAGGCCCGGGACAGCGGCAGGTCGAGGAGCTGGCCGTCCGGCGTGATGGGCCCGGGCACGGCGACGCCGACCCCGAGGAACGTGGTCGGGTCGATGCGCGAGTCCGTCACGACGGCATCGACGCACCCCGCCACGATCTCCACCAGGGCGTCGGGGGCGACCCCGGCGTCGAGGGGAACGGTGCGCTTGTCGAGGACCGTGCCGTCCAGGTCGGTCAGCACCACCGAGACGAGCTCGGGGTCGACGAGCACCCCCGCGGCGTGCGCCGCCTCGGCCCGGAGCCGGACGGGGGTGCGCGGCTTGCCCAGCCGTTCCGTGCGCTCGGCCGCGCCCTCTGCCAGCAGTCCCCGCTCGAGCAGGACCCGCAGGATCCGGGAGACCGACTGCTGCGTGAGGCCCGTCTGCTCCGAGATCTCGGTGCGGGTGATCGTCCCCGCGAGCCGGATCGTCTCGATGATGGTGGCCTCGTTGAAGGACCCGAGGTCGTACTGGTTGGCGCCCGGCTGGCTGCGGTCGCCCCAGGGGCGAGGGCGTCGCGCGGCGTAGGACCGGACCTCGTGACGACTCGGCGTGTCGGTCAGCTCGGTCACGGTGCCTCCAGTGCTCCGTCGGGTCGGCGGACACCGGCAGCCCAGGCGTCGTGTCCGGAGAGCTCGGCCGGATACCGGGCCGCCATCTCCTCGTCGATGTCGATCCCCCAGCCCGGCGTCTCGTTCGGGAACAGCCATCCGTCCTGGATCCGCAGCGTTCCCGGGAAGACGTCGTGCGTGGCCTCATTGTAGAGGTGGCCCTCCTGGATGCCGAAGGCGGCGGAGGTGACGTCGAGGGCGACGTTCGCGGCGGCGCCGATGGGCGAGGTGTCACCCGGCCCGTGCCACGCCGTCTTGACGCCGCACAGCTCCGCGAGGTCCGCGAGCTTGCGCGCGGGGGTCAGCCCGCCGATGTCGGAGACGTGCGACCGGATGAAGTCGACGCCGCCGTCGCGCACCAGCCGGACCGCGTCCGTGAACGACGTCGTGAGCTCGCCCACCGCGATCGGCACCGGGCTGGCGGCGCGTACCTCGGGCAGCCGGTCCCAGTGCTCGGGAGGCAGCACGTCCTCGAGGAAGTACGGGCGGTACGGCTCGACCGCTCGTGCCAGCCAGACGGCGTCCTTCGGGGTCAGGCGAGAGTGCACGTCGTGCAGCAGCTCGATCCGGTCGGGCAGCGCGTCGCGGACCGCCTCGAACAGCGCCGGGACGCGGCGCAGGTAGTCGCGCGCGCTCCAGCCGTTCGGGTACGGGGCGTCCGGGTACTCCGTGGCGACGCGCGGCGCCCCGTACCCGCCCCCGCCGGGCGTGGAGAGCTGGATCCGCACGTGCCGCCACCCGGCGTCCACGAATCCCTGCGCCTCGTCGACCACCTCGTCGGCCGTGCGTCCGGCGGCATGGATGTAGGTGTCCGCCGCGGCGCGCACCTTCCCGCCGAGCAGCTCGTGCACTGGCATGCCCGCCCGCTTGCCGGCGATGTCCCAGAGGGCCTGGTCCACGCCGGAGATCGCGTTGTTCGTCACGGGCCCGCCGCGCCAGTACCCCGAGAAGGCCGCGAGGCGGGTGAGGTCGCCGATGTCGCCGGGGTACCTGCCGACGAGCAGCCGTGCGAGGTGCTCGTCGACGAAGGTGCGCACCGCCTTCCACCGCTGCGTGAAGGTGGCGCACCCGAGGCCGTAGAGGCCGGGGACGTCGGTGTCGATCCGCACCACGACCAGCGCCGTGCCCTCGGGGGCTGTCGTGATGGCGCGGACGGACGTGATCCGGACGTCCTCCCGGCCGGGCCAGGGGTTGGCGAACGTGTCGAGCGGCATGGGGGAATCAGTCTCCTTCTGGGGTGCGTGTCAGAGCCCGGACGGCAGGTCGAGCGTCGGGAGGTCGATCTCGTGCTCGGCCCGGAACCCGATCAGCTCGCGGGCGGGCGTGAGATCGATCGGCACCTCGCGGCCGACGAACCGCCTGGTCCGCGTGACCTCGGGGGCGAACGCGTCGAACAGGTCCTCGGTCCGGTAGGGGGCGAGCGTGCGGTCCGCAGCGAGGAAGAACGCGTGCGCCCCCGTCGTGGAGGCCGTCAGGGACAGCTCGACGGAGCGCGCCGCGTCCTCGGTCGTGAGGTACGACCAGCCCTCGAGCAGCCCGCTGCGCGGGTCCTCCGCCAGGCGGAGCGACTGGTCGCGCAGGGACTCCTCGGAGTTCACGTGCGGGAACCGCAGCGTGACCACGTCGATGCCCCAGTGTCGCCAGGCCATCCGGGCGGTGCTCTCGTCCTGGTGCTTGGACAGCGAGTACCAGTCCGCGATGTCGACCGGGAGGTGCGTGTCGTACGGCACGTACGCGGGCCGCACCTCGTGGACGTTCTGCGGGAGGCCGCAGGCGTTGATGCTGCCCGCGACGACCGCCCTGCGGATGCCGAGGGCGCCCGCCTGCGCCAGCACGTTGAACGTGGACACCACGTTCGTGGAGTACACGTCGAACGGCGGGGCGATGTCCCGGTGCGCGAGCGCGGCCAGGTGGACCACGGCGTCGGCGCCCTCGAGCGCCTCCGCCACGTCGTCCTGCGACCGCGTGTCGCCGACGAGGACCCGGTCCGCCTCGAGCGACGGGTCGTCGTTGATCGAGAGGGCCGTGACCCAGGCGCCGGCGGCGCGGAGGCGGCGGGTCGTGACCGATCCGATCCGGCCCGACGCCCCGGTGACGAGGATCTTGCTGCCTGCGAGGGTGCTCATCCCTTGATTCCTCCAGCGGTGCCGACCCCGCGCAGGAACTGCTTCTGGAAGATCAGGAACAGCACGACGGGGATGATGATGGACAGGAAGACGGCCGCCATCTGCACTGACAGGGGCGAGTTGCCCGTCGCGAGCGTCGGCAGCGCGACGGACACCGGCTGGAGCTTCGGGTTCGACAGCACGAGCATCGGCCAGAGGAAGTCCTTCCAGGCGCCGACGACCGAGAGCAGCATGATGACGCCGAGGATGGGGCGCGACAGCGGGAGCACGAGCGACGTGAGGATGCGGATCGGGCCGGCGCCGTCGATCCGCGCGGCCTCGAGGTACTCGCGGGGGATCGAGTCGAAGAAGCGCTTGAGCACGACGACGTTGAACGCGCTCGCGGCGGAGGGGAGCCAGACGGCCCAGAACGTGTCCTGGAGCCGGATGTGGACCAGGGGCATGTCGAGGACGGTCAGGTAGAGGGGCACGAGCGAGATCACGCCGGGCAGGAACAGCGTCGCGAGGATGGCGCCGCTGAGCACAGGCGCCCACTTGGGGCGCAGGACGCTCAGCAGGAACGCGGCGAGCGTGCTGATGAGGAGCGTCGCGATGGTCGAGCCCGCGGCCATGATCACGGTGTTGACGAGCGAGCGGCCGATCTGGGCGCCGTTCCACGCGCGGGTGAGATTGCCCCACTCGTTGGGGGTGAACCAGATGCCCATCGGGTTGGTGATGATGTCCTGGCTGGTGGACACCGACGCCTTCGCCGACCAGAGCAGCGGGCCCAGGCAGGCGATGATCAGGCCGATCAGGACGATCGTCTGGACGAGGATGAGCCAGAACCGGACGCTCCCGCGCTTGCGGTCCGCGTGGGAGATCAGGCCACGGTCCTTCGGGGCGGCCGGACGGCGCCTGCCGCGCCGGGCCCGCTCGGGGGCTGTGGGCTCCGTCGCGACGGCCACGTCGGCGGCGGTGGTGGGTGTGTCGAGGACGCTCATGACGGGCTCCACCTCTTGGTCACGAAGTAGTAGACGACGGAGAGCAGGCCCAGGGCGGCCGCGAGCAGGACGCTCAGAGCGGTCGCGGCGCCGAAGTCCCCGTTGACGAAGGCGTAGTTGTAGATCTTCAGGAGGATGGTCTGGGTGGCGTTGTTGGGCCCGCCGCCGGTGAAGAGGAACGGCTCGGTGAAGATCTGGAAGGTGCCGATGAGCTGGAGGAGCATCATCACGAGGATCACGCCGCGCAGCTGCGGGATGGTGATGTGCCAGACGCGGCGCCAGATCCCGGCGCCGTCGATCTCCGCGGCCTCGTAGAGCTCCGTCTGCACCGAGCCGAGCGCGGCGATGTAGATGATCGCGGTCGAGCCGGCGCCCGCCCAGGTCGCGTAGAGGACGATCGACGGCATGGCCATCGCCTCGGAGTTCAACCACGGGTACGGGCCGAGGCCGATCCACCCGAGCATGGTGTTGAACATGCCCTCGGCCGACGGGTCGTAGAAGAACTTCCAGAGCAGGATCGCGGCGACCGGCGGGATGATCGCGGGCAGGTAGGCGAGCGCGTTGTAGAGCCCGTCGTGCTTGCGGAGCTCGTTGATGAGCACCGCGAGGAAGATCGGGACGGGGAAGCCGATGACGAGCGCCAGCAGGGCGAAGTACGCCGTGTTGAGCGCCGCCTGCCCGAGCCCCGGGTCGGCGAGCACGTACTGGAAGTTGCTCCAGCCGACCCACTTCGCCGGTGCGACGAGGTTGTTCTTCTGCAGGCTCAGGACGAGGCCGCGGACGACGGGACCCCAGCTGAAGTAGAGGAAGATCAGGACGACGGGGATCGCGAACAGGACGGCGTGGAAGCCGCCGCCGCGATACCAGCGGGTGAGGCCGGATGTTCGTCGGCGCTTGGGCACGGCTTCGTGTTCGGCCACGAGAGTGGTGCTGGTCATGGTGGTTCCTCCCTTCGAGGGGGGACCGGCCGGGCGCCGGTGGTCTGTCGCCCGGCCGGTCGTCGGCGCTAGCGCGAGGCCTGGGCGATGATGCCGTCGACCGTCTTGTTGGCGGCGTCGACGGTCTTCTGGATGTCGACGTTCTTGTCGGTCAGCACCTTCTGCACGACGGGGTCGAGCGCGGCGTAGGTCTGCTGCGTCCCGGACACGGGCTCGGGGATCAGCGCGAGCTTCGAGCTGGTGTAGCCCGCGAAGTTCTCGAGCGGCACGTTGATGTACGGCTTGATCCACTCGAGGTAGCGGTTGTTCACCTCGTCGGAGACGGGCGGAAGGCTGGGGAGGCCGACGGGCTTCTTGTTCGCGTTGTTCGTCTTGGCGTCGGCGATCGCGACGTCCTTGTCGTAGTACTTGTCGAACTCGTAGAACTTGATCCACTTCGCGGCGGCGAGGAGCTGGTTCGGGGTCGCCTTGATGTTGAACAGCTTGAGCGTGCCGCCGGTCAGGGTGCCGTTCTCGCCGTTGCTCTGCGGCAGCGCGGTCTGGCCGAAGTCCTTCGGGTTGAAGCCGTACTGCGTGGTGATCGGGTCGTAGATGTCGGGCGCCTGGAGGAGCATGCCGATCTTGCCGGCGCCGAACGCCTGCCGTGCGGCGTCCTGGTCGTACAGGAACTGGCTGCCCATCGAGTCGTCGGTCCAGCGCATGTCGTGGAGGACCTGCAGGGACTCGACGGTCGCGTCGCCCATGTCGGCCTTCTTGCCGGCCTCGTCCTGGACCGTGCCGCCCTTGCTGTACGTCATGGTGGTGAGCATCCAGCCACCGGTGTTGTTGGTGGTCATCTGGGTGTAGCCCGCGACGCCGGGGACCTTGTCGTGGATGACCTTCGCGTCGGCCCGGACCTCGTCCCACGTGGTCGGGGGCTTGTCGGGGTCGAGCCCGGCCTTGGTGAAGATCGCCCGGTTGTAGGCGAGGCCGACCGAGAAGAGGCCGGTCGGGATGGCGTAGATCTTCCCGGAGTCGTCCTTGACCTTGTCGAGGGCGAGGGGGTTGAGGTCCTTCACCATGTCGAGCTCTTCGAGGTACGGCGTCATGTCGGGCACCTGGCCGTTGGCGATGAGCTCGTGGCTGTAGGTGAGCGAGACGCCCATGACGGTCGGCAGGGTGCCACCCGCGAGCTTGGCCTGGAACGTCTGGGCGTCCCAGGTCTCGGCGATCGGCTTGACCGTGATGTTCGGGTTGGCCTTCTCGAACGCCTGGATGCGCTTGTCGAACGCGGCGCGGTCCTCGGGCTTGTCGGCGGTGGGGTAGTCGCCCACGGTGATCGACACCTTGGCCTTGGCGTCGAGGCCGTCGGTGCCCTTGCTCCCGCCGTCACCTCCGCCGCTGGAGCACGCCGCGAGCGCGACGAGCGTTCCTGCCATACCGACTGCGGTTGCGAGCCGCAGCGACAGTTTCCTCATTGAAACTCCTCGGGTCGGGGCTCGTGTGCCGAGCCGGCCGTGGCGACAATAAAACCAAGAGTGTTAATTAGTCAAGAACGGCGCGGTGCCGAGGGCGCCCAGGGCCCCGCCTCAGGACAGGAGCAGCGTGTGCGGCTGGGGGGAGAGCAGCTGGTCCAGGACGAGGCACGCGGCGCCGATCGCGCCGACGTCGTCGCCGAGCGCGGAGCTCGCGAGCCGTGCACGCCGGAGCGCCGGGTACGGCCAGGAGTCCAGGATCGGCGGCACGACGGCGAGGAAACGGTCGCGCAGGTGGGGCCACATCGGTCCGCCGAAGACGATCAGGTCGGAGTCGAGCAGCGAGGCGGCGGTGCCGACGCCGTGACCGACCCGACGCGCCCAGCCGTCGATGACGTCCGTCGCGACCTCGTCCCCCGAGCCCGCGAGCGTCGCGACCTCGGCGAGCCGGCGTTCCGCGTCTCGGGGACCGACGGGCGTGACCTCGGGTGCCAGCACCCCGCGCTCGATCGCCTCCTCGACCACGGCGCGCGTCGTGCACGACGCGTCCAGGCCGCCGATCTCGCCCGCGTTCCCGGAACCCCCTCGGACGACGAGGTCCCCGGCGACGATGCCCATCCCCGCGCCCGTGCCCAGGTAGAAGAACACGAGGTCGGTGGACCCCGAGGCGACGCCCGCCCAGCGCTCGCCGACGACCGCGGCGACGACGTCCTTGTCCATCACGACCGGCAGCCCGGTGGTGCGGGCCACGTGGTCCCGGACGGGCACGCGGTGCCAGCCCTCGAGCTGCGGCGGGTCGACGACGGAGCCCTCCGTGTGGTCGATCGGCCCGGGTGCGGCGATCCCGACGCCGACGACACGGTCCCGCGGGACGCCGGAGCTGCGCAGCACGGCCTCGACGGCAAGGCTCATCTCCTCGAGCGTCGCGTCCTGGTCGACGACCGCGGGCGTCGGCCGCCGGAGCCGCTCGACGACGGTCCCGGCCAGGTCGAGGACGACGTAGGTGATCGCGGCGGGGTCGAGGTGCACGCCGACGGCGTAGCGACTGCCTGGCTCGACCTCGAGGACCACGCGCGGTTTGCCGCCGGTTCCGCTGCGCTTGCCCGTCTCGACGAGCAGCCCGCGTGCGATCAGCCGGCGGCAGATGTTGGAGACCGTCTGCGCGGACAGGCGCGTGCTCGCCGCGAGCTCGACGCGGCTCAGCCCGCCCGTCGCGCGCCGGACCGCGTCGAGGACGACGGTCTCGTTGAAGTCGCCGACGCGCGGCAGGTTGCTCCCCCGGCGGACCGGAGGTCGGTCGATGGTGGTCATGACGCCTCGCTCCGCCGACGTTCGGTGCCCGGACCCGGGCGACCCATTGTAAATCAAAGTGATTGATGAGTACGATCGCCGGCATGGCCGACACAGTTTCGTGGCAGCTCTCCGGTTTCGGCGACGAGATCGACCCCGATCCGCGCGTGCAGATCGCCGTCCTCCAGGCGCTCGGCGCGCAGCACCTCGAGGTGCGCAGCGCGTGGGGCACCAACGTCTCCGACCTCACCGACCAGCAGGTTCGTGACCTCCGCGCCCTGCTCGACGACGCCGGTCACCGGGTCAGCGCCGTCGCCTCGCCGATCGGCAAGGTGGACATCGCGCAGGCCCGCGAGGAGCGAGACCGCCTGCGCCGGGTCGCGGAGGTCGCTCGCTCCCTCGGTACCCGGTACGTGCGGATCTTCTCGTTCTACCGCCCCGAGGGCGTGCAGGCCGATGCGGTCAGGGACGACGTGCTCGGCGCGCTGCGCGTGCTCGCCGACATCGCGGCGGACGCCGGCGTGGTGCTGCTGCACGAGAACGAGAAGGGCATCTACGGCGACACGCCGGAGCGCGTCCTCGATCTCGCGCGCAACGTGGCGAGCCCGGCGTTCCGGCTCGCCTGGGACCCCGCGAACTTCGTCCAGGTCGGCGTGCGCCCGTACAGCAGCGGCTGGGCGGACCTCGCCCCCTACGTGGACTACCTCCAGGTCAAGGACGCCGACCTCGCCACGGGGCAGGTCTGCCCGGCCGGCGAGGGCGACGGCGAGGTCGAGGCGACCGTCGCTGCCCTGGTGGCCGCCGGATACGCCGGCTTCGCCTCCCTCGAACCCCACCTCGCGGTGGCCGGGCGGATGGGTGGGTTCTCCGGCCCGGCCGCCTTCGGCACCGCCGCGCGCGCCTTTGCCCGCATCACCGAACGAGCAGGAGTCTCACTCTCATGAGCACCACCACCGGAGCGCCCGCACCGCTGCGGGTCGCCGTCGTCGGCTGCGGCGTCATCGGACGCCTGCACGCCGAGGTCGCCGCGCGGTCCGCCGACCTCGACGTGGTCGCCCTGGTCGACCCGCACGACGAGCGGACCGCGGCCGTGTCCGACGAGCTCGTCGCCGCGGGGAGTCGCGCTCCCCGGCGGTTCGCGGCTCTCGCGGACGCCCTCGCCGCGGGCGGCATCGACGTCGTCAGCGTCTGCACGCCGAGCGGCGAGCACGCCGCGCTCGCGCTCGAAGCGCTGGAGGCCGGGGCGCACGTCGTCGTCGAGAAGCCGCTGGACGTCGCGATCGAGCCCGCCCGGCGGCTCCGGGACGCGGCCGCGGCCCGGCCCGGCCAGGTCGTCGCGGTCATCTCCCAGCACCGGCACGACGAGTCGGCTCTCGCGGTGCGCCGTGCCGTCGACGCCGGCCGGCTCGGCCGGCTGACGTCGGCGGTCGCCAACGTCGACTGGTACCGGACGCAGGAGTACTACGACTCGGGGGAGTGGCGTGGCACCTGGGCGCTCGACGGCGGCGGCGCCCTCATGAACCAGGGCGTCCACACCCTCGACCTCCTGCTGTGGTTCCTCGGCGAGCCGGTCGAGGTCGTCGCGTACACGGCGCGCCTCGGCCACGAGCGGATCGAGGTGGAGGACGTCGCGGTCGCGATCGTGCGGTTCGCGTCCGGCGCGCTCGCCACCCTCCACGCCTCCACGACGGTCTACCCCGACCTGGGCGTGCGTCTCCAGGTGCACGGGACCGACGGGTCCGCGGTCATCGAGGCCGACGAGCTCACCTTCTTCCACGCCCGCGACGCCGAGGACGGGGACTGGAAGGCCAACCAGGCGGCCGAGGAGGTCGGCGGCGGCGCGACGGGTTCCGTGCGCGGCGCGCTCGACCCGCAGGAGTCGCACGTGGCCCAGTACGGCAGCTCGCACGACGCCCAGTGGGCCGACGTCGTCGGGGCGGTCCGGGAGGGCCGCGCCCCCTGGGTCACGCTGGACGACGGGCTGCGCGCCCTGGCCACCGTCCGCGCGGTCTACCTGTCGGCGACGCTCGGCGAGCCGGTCCGCGTCGCCGACGTCGTCGACGGGCGCTACGACGGCGTCGCCACGCGCACCGGTGCTTCGGAGCGGGTCGGCACGTCCGCCTGACCGTTCCCGGCGGGTCGGCGCATCGACCGGTCACCGCCGACGAGCGCGGCGCAGGCGGGCAGGATCGCGTCCGCGAGGGCCCGGTGACCGGCGTCGTTGGGGTGGACGCCGTCATCGCAGAGCAGATGCGGATCGTCCGCGGTCGCGGTCCCGAACCCCGCGACGTGCGTGTGGCCCCACCGGGCCGCGGCGTCGGTGATCCAGGCCCGCATCTGGGCGGCCCGGTCAGAGAGCTCGCGGGTCGGGAAGTAGGTGGTGACGAGGACCGGTCGGCCGGGGAGGTCCTCCGCGAGCCGGCGGTGATCGCGGTCGATCGCCGCCCGGACCTCGTCGGCGCGGTCGGGGAGGAACCGGATGTCGTTGGCGCTCAGGCAGACGACCACGGCGTCGGGCTCCAGACGGACCAGGGCGTCGAGCAGCGTGGTGTCCGTGGCCGAAGGCTGCCGTTCACCGTCGGCGCCACGCGGCCCGCGACGTCGGAAGTAGCCCATGCCGTCGAGCGCGAGGTTGACCTCGCGCCAACCGAGGTCGTCGCTGACGAGACTGGACCAACGGGCACGAGGACTGCTCGTGCCGCGCCATCCCGTCACGATCGAGTCGCCGTAGAACGCGACGGTCGGGTGCCTCCGTGCCTGGGTCGGTGTCGCCACCGGCCGAGGTTATCGCCGGCCGGTACCCCCCGGGAGCGCGGGTACCGTGTGCGGGTGTCTCGGATCCGCGTGGTCGCACTCGCTGTGCTCGCCGATCCGGCCACTGGCGCACTGTTCGTCGACGAGTCGACCGACCCGTCAACGGGACGCTCGTTTCACCGGCCGCCGGGCGGCGAGGTCGAGTTCGGGGAATCGGCCGCTGAGGCGATCGCCCGCGAGCTCGACGAGGAGTACGGCCTGGCGGTGTCCGTCGGGCGGCGCCTCGGGGCCCTGGAGAACCGGTTCGTCCTCGACGGGAAGCCCGGTCACGAGATCGTGCTCGTGCACGAGGTCGAGCTCGACGGGACGGCTGCTCCGCGGGACGGCACCCCCTGCCGCGACCAGGACGGCGTCGTCGGCGTCTGGCGACCGCGCCAAGAGGCCGAGGTCCCGCTGTACCCCGCCGGCATCAGCGGGCTGCTGGAAGGGACCGTTGCCGAGTAGCTGCTCGCGCTGCGGCCCATCGGGACACACCCGCCCATCGCGTCGTCTCCAAGGGCGCTCCTCGTGACGTGACCCGACGAGACCGGCCGGCTCGCCGGACTGGGACGATGGGGCCGTGCCCATCACCGTCGTCCCGTACTCCGACGAGTGGCCCGCCGCGTTCGGGCGCGTGGCGGCAGCGCTGCGGTCGGCGCTCGCGGGCGTCGTTGACGCGGACGTCGAGCACGTGGGCTCCACGTCGGTGCCCGGACTCGCGGCGAAGCCCGTGCTGGACGTCGACGTGATCGTCGCTCCCGACGACGTCCGGGCGGCGGTCCGTGCGGTCGAGTCCGTCGGGTACGTCCACCGCGGCGACCTCGGGGTCACGGGCCGGGAGGCGTTCCACGCGCCCGACGACGACCCGGTGCGCCACGTGTACGTCTGCGTCCGGGGCACGCTCAACGTCCGCAACCACCTCGCGGTCCGGGACGTCCTGCGGCGGCGCCCCGATCTCCGCGACGAGTACGGCGCGGTCAAGCTCGCGCTCGCCGCCGACCCCGTGATGGACATCGTCACGTACGTGGCCCGCAAGTCCGGCGTGCTCCAGCGGGTCCTCGCCGAGGCCGGCCTGACGGACGCGGAGCGGTACGAGATCCTCCGGCTCAACACCGATCCGGAGCCCGCGACGAGCCCCACCGGCGCCGGGGACTAGGGAGCGGGTAGGGCCGGACCGCTAGGGAGCGGGGTAGGGCCGGACCGACCCTCGCGGGCGACCGGTGGGCGGGCCGAGGAGGAGCTCGGGCAGCTCGTCGAGCGTCACGGGCGGCTCGACCAGCCGCTCCCAGCGGCGCGTCGGCTGGGTGGCGGCCAGGAACTCGACCGCCTGCTGGAGGTGGCGCGGCTCGTAGTTGTGCACGCCGGTCACGGTCAGCCAGGAGCGCACCACACGCTCGGGGTCGAGGGCGAGCGGCGGCGCGGGCGCCACCGACCCCACGAGCACCAGCACCCCGCCGACGTCGAGGGCGTCGAGCGCGGCGCTGACCGCGGACGTGGCGCCCGAGAGCTCGAAGGCGACGTCGACGGCGGGCAGGACCTCGCCCGCCGGGCGCGTCGCCGTGGCGCCGAAGTCGCGCGCCGCGGCCAGGCGGCCGGGATCGACGTCGGTCACGACGACGTCGGCGGCGCCCTCGGCCGCGGCGAGCGCGGCGGCGCACAGCCCGAGCATGCCCGCGCCGACGACGAGCACGCGCTTCCCGGCCAGCGTGCCGACCGCGCGTCGGGCGGCCTCCGCCGCGGCGACCACGGTCGCGGTGGCGCACGCGGCCGGGGCGGCGGCGGCGTCGGGCAAGGCGCCGGGCACACGGGCGAGCGCCGTACCGGCCGGAAGCACGACGTGCGTCGCGTACGAGCCGGACAGCGGCCACGCCTCGTCCAGCCGCTCGTGGCCGACCTTCCGCACGCTGCGGCACTTCGCGGTCCGGCCGGCACGGCAGCGGTCGCACGCGCCGCACGCGACCGTGACGGACCAGACCACCCGGTCGCCGGGGCGCACCGGCTCGCCCGAGAGCAGGAGCGGACGCGCGCTGCCCACCGCCATGACAGTCCCGACCGCCTCGTGGCCGAGGACGGACGGCGTCGGGCCGGGCCGTCGCCCCGAGACGGTGTGCCGGTCGCTGCCGCACACGGTCGCCAGGTCGACCCGGACGACGATCTCGTCCGGCGCGGGGGCGGCGAGCCGGAAGCGCTCGACGGTCACGCGCGGCCCGCCGTGCCAGACGGCCGCCCGGGCGGCCGTCGACGTCGCGCCGGTCTCCGCGGACACGCTGCCGGGGGTCATGCGGCGAACCGGGCGCGCGCCCACGACGAGAACCGGTCGACCAGCCACACCAGGACGAGCACCATGAGGATGTACGTGAGCATCTGCCCGAACTCGAACATCTTGATCGCCTTGGTGATGAGGAACCCGATGCCGCCGGCGCCGACGAGGCCCAGCACGAGCGAGGCGCGGACGTTCACGTCGAAGCGGTAGAGCGTGAGCCCGACCATCTGCGGCGCCACGCCGGGCAGGACGGCGTGGGTGACGACCTGCGTCCGGCCCGCGCCGGCGGTCCGCAGCGCCTGCGAGGGCCCCTGGTCGGTCTCCTCCATGGCCTCGGCCCAGAGCTTTCCCATCACGCCGGTGTTGTGGACGATCAGTGCGAGCACTCCCGAGAACGGGCCCAGCCCCACCGCGGTCACGAACACGAGCGCGAACACGACGTCGGGCACGGCCCGGAGGAACGACAGGACGGCGCGCGCGGCCTGGTAGACGGCCGGGTGCGGGCTCGTCGTCCGCGCACCGAGCACCGCGAGCACCAGCGAGAACGGGACCGAGAGCGCGGTGCCGAGCAGGCCGATCCAGAGCGTCACGAGCGTCGCCTGCAGGCCCGGCTTCACGACGGTGTCCCAGGTGAGGTCGGGCGGGAACGCCTCGCTGACGAACCGCGCGATGCCCTCCCGACCGTCGACGAGCGCGGCGATCGAGAAGTCGGTGCCGCGCCAGGCGAGCACCAGGGCGGCGACCGTGACGACGGCGACGCTCGCGGCGGACACCAGCTCCCGGGGGCTGCGCCGGCGGCGCGGGACGGGTGCGGTGCGACCCGCGGCGTCGGGGACCGCCGGGGAGACGGGGGGCTCGGTGGCGGCCGTCACGACGTCGCGGCCGGTGGGACGGGCGGAGGTGGTCATGCGGCGCTCCGGGGTGCGGTCTCGCTCGGGTAGAGGGCGGCGACGTCGGGTGCCGTCACGTCGGCGGCGGGGCGGTCGAGGACGATCCGTCCCGCGGACATGCCGAGCACGCGGTCGACGTGCCGGAGCGCGAGCGGGGGGTCGTGGGCGACGAGGACCGTCGCGAGCCGCTGCGCGTGGGTGAGGTCGGTGAGCAGCCCGGCGACCTTCTCCGCGGCGGCGGGGTCGAGGGCGGAGGTGGGCTCGTCGGCGAGCAGGACGGACGGCCGCTGGCACAGCGCCCGCGCGACGGCCACCCGCTGCTGCTGGCCCCCGGACAGCCGTCCTGCGCGCTGGAGCGCCCGGTCGGCGAGCCCGACCTGCTCGAGGCACCACATCGCCTCGGCGCGCACGTCGTGGGGGAAGAGGCCGGGCGCGAGCGAGCGGACGAGCGGCAGCCGCCCGAGCGCCCCGGCGCACACGTTGTCGAGCACCGTGAGCCGCGGCACGAGGTTGACCTGCTGGAAGATCATGGCGACCTCGCGCCGGTGGGCGCGGTCGGACCCGGCGCCGGCGCCCGACGCGTCGCGCACGAGCTCGGAGCCGACGTGGACGATCCCGTGGGTCATCGGCGTCAGCCCGGCGACGGCGCGCAGGGTCGTGGACTTGCCGCAGCCGTTGGCGCCCAGGACGGCGACGATCTCGCCGGGCGCCACGTGCAGGTCGAGGCCGTCGACGGCGCGGCCGCGCCCGGGCGGCAGGCCGGGGAACTCCACGGCGAGGTCGCGCACGGTGAGCCCGACGAGGGGCGGTGCGGCGAGGGGTGGGATCATGCGGCACTCCGGGGAGAGGGCCCCCGCCGCGCCGGGATGGCGACGCGGCGGGGGAGTTCGGATGGCTCGGGGCAGACCGGTCAGACGTCCTTGTCGGTGAGCCCGAGGGTGTCGGCGAGGTCGAACAGCGGCTGGTAGGTCGACTTGTCGACCTTCACGAGCGGGCCGGCGGGGTCGACGTCGAGGTAGGCGCCGATCTGCTTGACGTCGGCGGTGTCCAGGTCGAGCAGGGCGGCCTGCACGGCCGCCTGGAACTCGGGGCCGAGCTTCCCGGCCACCGTGACCGGGTCGTTGGGGATGCCGTCCGACTTCCAGATCTGGCGGAACTTCTTCGGGTCGAACGTGCCCTCGCGGGTCGCCGTGGCCTGGGTCTGGCTGTTGATCTCGGCGGCGTCGACGGTGTCGTTGGTGAGGGCGAGCATCGCCTCGGGGTGGCCGCCCGCGTAGTTCTCGTCGACGTCGTCGTCCGACAGGCCGGCTTGCTTGAGGGCGTACCGGGGGAGCGCGTCGCCCGACGTCGAGCCGGTCGAGCCGAGCGCGAGGCTGTGGCCCTTGAGGTCCGCGACCGTCTGGATCGACGAGTCCTTCGGGACCCAGATGCCGGCCGTGTAGCTCGACAGGGTCCCGTCCGCGAGGCCGAACGAGGCGACCGCCTGTGCGTCGGCCCGCCGGTTGGCGAACACGAAGCCGAGCGGGCCGAGGACGGCCATGTCGAGCTTCCCGTTCTCCATCGCGAGGACCTCGGCGGAGTAGTCCTCGACGATCGACACGTCGACGGGGCAGTTCAGCTTCTTGCTGAGGCCGGCGGCCATGGTCCGGAAGGCGGGCTCGAGCTTGCCAGGGTCCTCGAAGGGCTCGACGCCCATCCGGATCTTCCCGTTCGGGCACGAGGCGTTCGCGGCGGACCCGGTGGTGCCCGCGTCGGCGGAGCCGCCGCCGGAACAGCCGGCGAGACCGCTGACGAGGAACGCACCGGCGGCGACGGCGGCTGCGGCGCGGAGACGTGCGGACATGGTGATCTCTCCTGAGTCTGGGGTGCTGCGGGGAGGGGAGGGGTCAGAGGACGTCGTTGAGCACGGCGGCCGCGAGGCCGGGTGCGGTCGTCATGCCGATCCCGGAGGTGACGGACACGACGTGGACGCCGGGCTGGGGCTCGGCGACGAGGAAGGGGTCGGGCGCGGACGCGTACACCCCGCGCCAGCGCTCGACGACGCGGAGCGGCCCGGCGCCGGGGAGCAGCCGCGCCGCGTGGCTCAGGAGCAGCTCGTCGAGCTCCTCCGCCTGGAAGGGCGCCGGGGTGAGCGACCTGTGATGGGTGTCCCCGAGGGTGAGGGTGCCGTCGGGGCGCTGGGTCAGCATGAGGTTGACGTCGGCGTCGAGCAGGGCCGCGTCGGTCGCCGCGAGGCGCTCGCGGACGGACTCGAGCGCGGGGCTGACGGCGAACGCGCCGTACCGCAGCAGCGACGTCCCGGTGAGGACGGCCGGCGCGATCGTCGTGGGCCGGGGCGTGCCGACCCGGAGCATGCGGAGCGCGCAGCGTCGCACGCCGCGCTCGGCCGCCAGCTCAGGGAAGTGTCGGTCCACGTCGTGGCCGACGGCGACGACCACGCGCCGGGCGACGACGGTCCCCCGCGACGTCCGGACCAGGACGCCGTCCGCGCCGGGCTCGAAGCCGTGGACGGTGGTGGACCAGCGGACGGCGGCGCGGGGGCGGTCGTCGAGGTGCCGGGCGAGCTCGGCGACGGCGCGGCGCTGGTCGAGGCGGACGTCGAGCGGCAGGTGAGCGCCCCCCACGACGTCGTCCCCGGCGTCGGGCAGGAGGCTCAGGACGGCGGCCCGGTCGAGCAGGCGGACGTCGCCGTCGCGCGCCGTTGCGAGGTCCTCGAGGACCGCGCGCTCGTCGTCGGCGCGGGCCACGACGAGCGTGCCGGTCTCCTGCAGCCCGAGGTCGACCTCCTTGGCGAGGGCGAGCCAGCGCTCGCGGGCGGCGAGGGCGTGGTCGAGCGCGACGCCGTCCTGCGCGGTGAAGCAGCCGTGCCCGAAGTTGCGCACCGACGCGCCGACGGCCCGCTCGTCGCGCTCGAGCACGACCACGCTCGCGCCGCGATCCGACGCCTCGAGGGCGTGCGAGAGCCCGACGACGCCGGCTCCGACGACGAGGAGGTCGACGGGGCGGTGCGCGGCGAGCGACGGTGAGGAGGTCGTGGTCACAGCCCGACCTTGGGTTCTCTCGCCGAGCCGGCGCAACCCACTTCCCGAACTTGTCCGAACAAGTTAACGCGCTGTTCACCTGGGCCGATCTATGGCTTCCCAACGATCCACGCGGGGAGGTGCCGTGGCCTTCCGATCGCCGCGATCCACTTGTATGGTCATGCCCATGTCGTCCGCACCGCTGCACCAGAGCGTCTTCGACGAGCTGCGTCGTCGGATCGTCGCCGGGTCCTACCCGATCGGCGCGGCCCTGCCGTCCGAGGCGCAGCTCTGCGACGAGTTCGGCGTGTCGCGCGGAACCGTCCGGCAGGCGCTCGGCACCCTCCGCGCCGAGGGGCTCATCGGCGGCGGCCAGGGGCGCCCGCCGGTCGTGCGCTCCCGTGCGGTGCCGCAGTCCTTCGACACGTTCCTGTCGTACAGCCGTTGGGTGCGCGGCATGGGGCGCGTGCCCGGCCAGCGCACCGTCGAGATCGCCCGCCGCGGGGTCCATGGGGACGCCGCCGACGCGCTCGGGCTCGAGGAGGGCACGCTCGTCGTGCAGCTGCTGCGGCTCCGGCTGCTCGACGGCGAGCCGGCGATGGTGGAGCGCAGCAACTTCCTCGACCCCGCGGGCCGGCTCCTGCTCGCCTTCGACACCGACTCCGGCTCGCTGTACAGCCACCTGATCGAGAACGGCATCACCATCGCGTCGGCGCGCCACGTCATCGACGCGGTGGCCGCCGACGAGGTCGACGCCGAGCTGCTCGAGGTGCCCGTCGGGACGGCCCTCCTGCGCGAGCGGCGCCACACGCGCGACGCGGCGGGCGTCCTGTTCGAGTACGCGGAGGACCGCTACCTGCCCGAGCTGGCCCAGTTCACGATCGAGAACGCGCGCGACGGCTCGCCCATGACCGTCCGCCGGCCTGAGCTCCAGCAGCCGCAGCCCGACGCGGCCGCGCTGCCCTCCGCCTGACCGTCGTCCGCCCTACCTTCAGGAGACCCGCGTGACCAGCAGCCCCCTGCCCGTGACCCTCGTCGTGCTCGACATCGCCGGCACGACCGTCGAGGAGCACGGCACCGTGTACGACGTCCTCGCCCAGGCCGCCCGCGAGGCCGGCAGCCACGCCGGACCCGCGGACGTCGCGGCCTGGACGGGCGCCGAGAAGCGCGGCGCGCTCGACGCCCTGCTGCGGATCGGCGCGGACGGCCCGCGCGGGACGACGGAGGACGAGGTCGACGCGGCGTTCGCGCGCTTCGACGAGCTCCTCGCGGCGCGCTACGCGGCGCAGCCGCCCACCGAGATCCCGGGCGCGGCGACGGCGTTCGCCGAGCTCAGGAAGGCGGGCGTCAAGGTGGCGCTCACGACGGGCTTCACGCGGGACGTGACCCGCGGGGTGCTCGACGCCGTCGGCTGGACCGTGGCGCGGATGCCCGAGGAGCAGCTCGACGACGCCGTGACGGTCGACGCGGTGACGTGCGGCGACGAGGTGGCTTCAGGTCGCCCCGCGCCCTACCTGGTCCACCGCTCCATGGAGCGCACGGGGACCACCGAGGTCTCGCGCGTCCTGGTCGCAGGCGACACCGTTCGCGACCTGCGGTCCGGGCGCAACGCGGGGGCGGGCTTCGTCGTCGGCGTGCGCAGCGGCGTGCTGGACGACGCGGGGCTCGGCCTCGAGCGCCACGACTTCGTGCTCGACTCCGTGGCGGACCTGCCGCGCCTCGTCCTGGGCTGAGCCGGAGCCCGGCCGGGCCGCCGACTTCCTGCGTGCTTTCTTCCTGTTCGCCTGCGCCGGGCGTCGTTTGGATGGAGAGGTCCGCACCGCTCGACCTGCCCTCCCAAGGAGCTCCCCATGCCTGATGCACCCACGCTCGTCCTCGTCCACGGCGCGTTCGCCGATGCCGGGAGCTGGGCTCACGTGGCCCGGAACCTGCTCGACCTCGGCTACCGCGTCGTCGTGCCGCCCGTCCTCAACCGGTCCCTCGCGGGAGACGCGGCGTACGTCCGTTCGGTCGTCGAGTCGATCGACGGGCCCGTGCTCCTCGCGGGCCACTCGTACGGCGGCGCGGTGATCACGGTCGCGGGAGCGGCGGAGAACGTCGTCGGCCTGGTGTTCGTCTCCGGCTACGCGCTGGCCGAGGGCGAGAGCCTGGGCGAGCTGCAGGGCCGCTTCCCCGACTCCGACCTCGCGTCGCACCTCGTCTACACGCCCTACCCCGTCGAGGGTGGCGAGCCCGGCACGGACGTATCCGTCGAGGTCGCGGCCTTCCCGGCGGTCTTCGCGGCCGGCGTGCCCGACGACGTCGCCCGCGTCCTCGCCGTGTCGCAGCGGCCGTTGTCCGCGGTCGCGTTCGGCGAGGCGGCGACCGTGGCGGCGTGGCGCACCAAGCCCTCCTGGGGGATCGTCTCGGCGGCGGACCACACCATCAACCCCGACGTCGAGCGCTTCGGCTACGAGCGCGCTGGCGTGCGCAAGAGCCTCGAGCTCGACGCCCCGCACCTCGTGATGCTCACGCACCCGACCGAGGTGGCGGGCCTGATCGCCGAGGCTGCGGCCGAGCTCGCGTGACACGTGCGGCGGCGACGGGCACGATCCGTCGCCGCCGCTACCGGGCGCGGTCGAGCCAGGCCAGCACACCCTGTGCGGCGACGACGCCCGTGCTGAACGACGCCTGCAGCAGGTAGCCGCCCGTCGGCGCCTGCCAGTCGAGCATCTCGCCCGCGACGAACGTGCCCGGGAGGCGGCGGAGCATGAGGGCCTCGTCGACCTCCGCCCACGAGACGCCACCCGCGGTGGAGATCGCTCGCTCGATGGGCATCGTCGCGTCGACGGCCACCGGCACCGACGCGATGAGCGCGGCCATCGGCTCGGGCTCGCTCGGCAGCGCGCCCGCCTCACGCAGCAGCGCGATCGCGGCGGGGTCCAGACCGACCGAGCGGCGCAGCCAGTTGGAGACGGAGTCCTTCGGGCGCCGCCGTCGCAGCCTGTCGGCGAGCTGGTCGACGCTCAGGTCGGGCCGCAGGTCGACCTCGACGACGCACCGGCCGCGCGCGAGGGCATCCTGGATCGCGGCACCGATCGCGTACACCGGGCCTCCCTCGATCCCGGCCCGCGTCAGCATCGCGTCACCGCGCGCCGTCGGACCGTCCGCCCCGAGGACGGTCAGGCCGACGTTCTTCAGCGGCGTGCCGGCGAACCGCTCCGCGAACGCCTCGCTCCACGCCACGCGGAGGCCGACGTTCGCGGGCAGCAAGGGCGCTACCACGACACCGCGTTCGGCGAACGGGGCGGTCCAGCTGCCGTCGGCGCCGAGCCGCGGCCACGAGGCACCCCCGAGCGCGAAGACGACCGCGTCGGAGGTGATCGTGCTCGCGGCACCGTCGTCGCCGGCGAAGCGCAGCCCGCCGTCCTCCGCCCAGCCCGTCCAACGACGTCGCCGCTCGATCCGCACCCCCAGCTCGCCCAGACGCGCCAACCAGGCCCGGACCAGCGGGGTCGCCCGGAACGACTGCGGGAACACGCGCCCGCTGGTCCCGACGAACGTCGGTTCGCCCAGTCCCTCGCACCACGCGCGCAGGTCTGCCGGACCGAACGCGTCGAGCATCGGTGCCAGCACCTCCGCCGAGGGCCCGTACCGGCGCAGGAACGGGGCCCGGTCCTCGGTGTGGGTGAGGTTCAGGCCGCCGTGACCCGCCAGGAGGAACTTGCGCGGGACCGACGGCATCCGGTCGTACACCGTCACCGTCGCTCCCGCCCGGGCGAGCACCTCGGCCGCGATCAGCCCCGCCGGGCCCCCGCCGACGACGGTCACCGTGCTCACAGGGCCCGGTCCGGGAGCGCGACGACCCGTCTCAGCATCGGACGAACGTAACAGGTGCGCGCCGCCGGGTCGCCGCCCTTCCGACCGGCGCCCGCGGGCGTGCCAGCAGTCGACGCGATCACATGGTCTGGCGCATCCCGCCGTCGATGACGACGTCCGCGCCCGTGAGGTTCGCGAACCGGGGGCTCCCGACGACCGCAGCGAGGTCGGCCACCTCGCCCGGCTGCGTGAAGCGGCCGGTGACCATCGCCTGCTCGGCGCCGCGGCGGACGTCGTCGGCGGTGGCGCCCGTGGCGGCGGACACGGTGTCCGCGACGCCGCCGTGCCCGAGCCACAGGTCGGTGGCGACGGGGCCGGGGCTGATCGAGTTGACCCGGATCCCGGCCGGCCCGAGCTCCTTGGACAGCGACTTGGTCCAGCTCAGCAGGGCCGCCTTGGCGGCGCTGTAGTCCATCACCAGCGGGTCGGCGAGCATCGCGTTCTCGCTGACGACGTTGACGATCGCGGAGCCCGACGGCATCCGCCCGACGAGCGCGCGCGTCACCCGCACCGCGGCGAGCAGGTTGAGGTCGAGCGTCGACTGCCAGGCGGCGTCGTCGATGCTGGCGAACCCGCCGGGCCGGGGCGGGGCCGAGCCGACGTTGTTGACGAGGACGTCGAGGCGCTCGCCGACGGCGTCGACCAGCGCCAGCGGGCCGTCCGCGGTGGACAGGTCGGCGGGGACGAAACGGACGTCGCCGGGGGGCGGGTCGTCGGGGGCGTGCCGCGCGACGGCGACGACCCGCATCCCCTCGGCGAGGAGGCGTCCGACGATCGCGAGCCCGATCCCACGGCTCGCCCCCGTCACCAGTGCGGTTCTGCCGTGCAGCTCGAGGTCCATGGGTCGACGCTAGGACCGGACGGACGGCGGCGCCTCACGTGGCCGCTCCGGCCGACGGGCCGGCCACCGTGGTCCTGCTCGCGCACGGTCCCTTCGTCGTCGTCGCACGGATGCAGCTGAGGAGCTCGCCATGACCACGTCCCCGACCCCTGTCGTCTTCATCCACGGCCTCTGGCTGTCCGCGTCCTCGTGGCAGCCCTGGCTCGACCTGTTCACCGAGCGCGGCTTCGCGCCGGTCGCGCCGACGTGGCCCGGCGAGCCGCCGTCGGTCGCCGAGGCCCGCGCGAACCCGGAGTCCGCCGCCGGTCACGGGATCGAGGACGTGACCCGGCACTACGCGGAGATCATCGACGGTCTCGACGCCGCGCCCATCCTCGTGGGGCACTCGTTCGGCGGCATGATCGCCGAGAAGCTGCTCGGCGAGGGCCGGGGGGCCGCGGCGGTGGCGATCGACGCCGCCCAGATCAAGGGCGTGCTGCCGCTGCCGCTGTCGTCCCTGCGGGCCACCCTGCCCGTGTTCCGGAACTTCGCCAACGAGAAGCGGGCGGTCTCGCTGACCGCCGACCAGTTCCGCTACTCGTTCGGCAACGCCCTCGAGCCCGACGAGTCCGACGCGCTGTTCGAGGCGTGGACCATCCCGTCGCCCGGGAAGCCGTTGTTCGAGGCGGCCAGCGCGAACTTCTCGCGCCACTCGCCCGCCAAGGTCGCGACCGGCAACACGGAGCGCGGTCCGCTGCTGCTGATCATGGGCGGCAAGGACCACACCGTCCCCGAGGCGATCACGAAGTCGACCCTCAAGCAGTACCGCGGCTCGACGGCGGTCACGGAGCTCGTCGAGTTCCCCGACCGCGGGCACTCGCTGACGATCGACGGCGGGTGGCGCGAGGTCGCCGACTCGGTGCTGAGCTGGATCGAGGCGAGGGTGAGCGAACCCGCGGCGGTCTGACGCGCGGCCCCCGGTACCCTGGTTCGTCGGCCGCGCCCCGGGCGTCGTGCCGGCTCCCTTCCTTCCACGCGCAGCGGCGTGCGCTCCGCCGGTCCCGGCCGGAGCGCGCGCCGCTGCGGCGCGCCCGCGCCCGCCCCCAGCCGAGAGGCCCGCATGTCCGCCCCCCTCACCGTCCCTGCCGCCGACGCCGCGTGGTCCGTCCGCACCGCGCTGCGGTCACCGCGCCGGCTCCGGATCGAGGTGCTGGCGGGCCTCGTCGTGGCGCTCGCGCTGATCCCCGAGGCGATCGCCTTCTCGATCGTGGCGGGCGTGGACCCGCGGGTCGGGCTGTTCGCGTCGTTCACGATGGCCGTGACCATCGCGTTCGTGGGCGGGCGTCCCGCCATGATCTCCGCGGCCACGGGGTCGGTCGCGCTCGTCACCGCGCCGCTCGTGCGCGACCACGGGCTCGACTACCTGATCGCGACCGTGATCCTCGCCGGCGTGATCCAGGTCGCGCTCGGCCTGCTGGGGGCCGCGAAGCTCATGCGGTTCATCCCGCGGTCCGTCATGGTGGGTTTCGTCAACGCGCTCGCGATCCTCATCTTCATGTCCCAGCTCACGCACCTCGTGCACGTGCCGTGGGCGGTGTACCCGATGGTCGCCGTCGGGATCGCGCTCATCGTCCTCGTCCCGCGGTGGACGAAGGTGGTGCCGGCGCCGCTCGTGGCGATCGTCCTGCTGACGGCGGTGACGCTCGCGGCGTCGATCGACGTGCCGACCGTGGGCGACGAGGGTGCGCTGCCCGACTCGCTGCCCTCGCTCGTGGTGCCGCACGTGCCGTTCACGTTCGAGACGTTCCGGATCATCGCCCCGTACGCGGTGGGGATGGCGCTCGTCGCGCTGCTCGAGTCGCTGCTGACCGCGAAGCTCGTCGACGACGTCACGGACACCCGATCTGACAAGACCCGCGAGTCGTGGGGCCAGGGCGTCGCGAACATCGTCACGGGGTTCTTCGGCGGCATGGGCGGCTGCGCGATGATCGGCCAGACGATGATCAACACGAAGGTGTCAGGCGCGCGGACCCGGATCTCGACCTTCCTGGCGGGCGTGTTCCTGCTCGTGCTCGTCGTGGGGCTGGGCGACGTCGTCGCCCGCATCCCGATGGCGGCGCTCGTCGCGGTCATGGTCATGGTGTCGGTCGGCACGTTCGACTGGCACTCGGTCAGGCCCGCGACGCTGCGCCGGATGCCGCGGTCGGAGACGCTGGTCATGGTCGCGACGGTGGCCGTCACCGTCGCGACGTCGAACCTCGCGTACGGGGTGATCGTCGGCGTCCTCGCCGCGATGGTCCTGTTCGCGCGCCGCGTCGCCCACCTCACGACCGTCACGCGCACCGACGACGGCGACGACCCGACGCGCCGGGCCTACGCGGTCACGGGCGAGCTCTTCTTCGCGTCCTCCAACGACCTCGTCCACCAGTTCGACTACGACGCGGGCGCCGCGCACGTCGTCGTCGACCTGTCCCGCGCGCACGTCTGGGACGCGTCCACCGTCGCCACGCTCGACGCCGTCCGCACCCGGTACGAGGCGAGGGGCGCGACGCTCGAGATCGTCGGGATGGACGACGACTCCGCGGCCCGGCACGGGCGCCTGACCGGCGCGCTGGCCGGCGGGAGCTGACCGCTCTCCGCGCCACGGTGGGCGCGACCGGCGTCCGGACCTTAGCGTGAACGGCGTGACCCAGGACGACGACGGCGCGCGCCCGGGCGTCCGCGCGGAGCGGCCGGGACGCCTGCGGCTCCAGGTGCCGCCCTGGCTGCGCACGGTCGGCACGGGCTCGTGGTTCGTGGTCGGGGCGCTGGTCGTCGTCGCCGTCGCGCTGTTCCTGTTCGCCAAGGTGACGCCCGTCCTGATCCCGCTCATCATCGCCGCGGTGCTCGCTGCGATCCTCGTGCCCGTCGTGGACCGGCTCGAGCGCTGGCACGTCCCGCGGTGGCTCGGCGCCGCCCTGCTGCTGCTCGTCGGGCTGTCGGCGGTCGTCGTCCTCGTCGTGGTCGTGGTGCGCGTGATCATCGGCCAGAGCGGCGCGATCTGGGCCGAGGTGCAGGCCGGGCTCCAGTCGATCGCCGACCGGCTCGACCTGCCGGACGGATGGGGCGCCCGGCTCGTCGCGTCGCTCCGCTCGGGCACCCCCGGCTTCCTCGTCGGGGGCCTCGGCTTCGCGATCTCGTCCGTCACGGCGCTCGTCGTGGGCGTGGTCCTCGGCGTCTTCATGCTCCTGTTCCTGCTCAAGGACTGGGTGCCCATCACGCGCTGGACGACCCACCACGTGGGCGTGCCGGCCCCGCTCGCCCAGGACGTCCTCGACGGCACGGTCCACGCGTTCCGCGGCTACGCGCTGGGGCTCACGATGCTCGGCGTCGCGAACGCCGTCGTCGTGGCGGTGGGCGCGCTGATCTTCGGGGTGCCGCTCGTCGGGGCGATCGCCGTGGTGACGTTCGTGGCGTCGTACGTGCCCTACTTCGGCGCCTGCGTGGCGGGGGCGTTCGCGGTCGTCGTGGCGTTCGGCGACGGCGGGCTGCCGGTCGCGCTCGCGATGCTCGCCGTCGTGCTGCTCGCCAACAACACGATCCAGAACCTGCTCGAGCCGTTCGCGTTCGGGCGCCCGCTGCGGCTGCACCCGCTCGTCGTCCTTCTCGTCACGACCGCCGGCACGCTGCTCTTCGGGCTGATGGGCGCGATCCTCGCCGCGCCGGTGACGTCGGCGTGCCTCAACGCCCTCCGCGTGCTGCGGGAGGCGGGGCTCTTCGAGGAGCACGTGGTCGCCGTCGAGCACGACGCCGGCCCGACGGGCTGAGGTCACCCCGCCGCCCGCTTGTCCCGGCACCTCGGCGGTGATCAAGATACCGATTTCAAGATCTCCTTGCTTCCGTTCGTGAAATCGGTATCATCGTTCGCAGGTACGGACCTACGACGGGGAAGGACGGCGATGAGCCGACTGCGATGGGGCAGCGCCACGGCGGTGCTGGAGCTCGACTGGAGCGACACGGAGCCGGTACGGCTCGCGGCTCTGGAGCTCGACGGGCGCCGCGTGGAGATGCCCGCCGGCGTGCCGCTGGTCGAGGTCCTGACCGTGTCGCACGGCCACACGCTCGCCAGCTCGCGGCTCGTCCACACCCGGATCGGCGCCGAGTCCCGGTACGTCTCGCACGCCGAGCGCCGTGTCGAACGCGGCACGGAGCTCGAGCTCGAGCTCGTCCACGCCGAGACCCGGCTCGCGTCGACGCTGCGGCTCCGGGTCCTCGACGGCGCTCCCGCCGCCTTCCGGTCCGAGGTCACCGTCCGCAACGACGGGGAGAGCCCGGCATCCGTCCGCTCCGTCGCCTCCTTCGCCGCGTACCTGGGCGACGCGTCCGGCCCCACCGGCTCCGTCCGGGAGTGGTCGCTCCTGCGGGGCCGCAGCGACTGGCTCGGCGAGGCGCGCTGGACGCGTGAGGCCCTCGCGCGGCGCTTCCCCGCCCTGCGCGAGGACCTCACGGGCCACGACCCGCGCGGGCAGCTCAAGGCCGTCTCGACCGGTACCTGGTCCACCGGCACGCAGTACCCGGCCGCCGTCGTCACGACGGGCGCGCTCGCGTGGGCGTTCCAGGTGGAGCACAACGGGGCGTGGCGCTGGGAGATCGGCGAGGACACGCGCGCCGGGTACCTCGCGCTGAGCGGCCCCACCGAGCTCGACCACCAGTGGACGCGCGTGCTCCGCCCGGGCGAGCAGCTCACGACCGTGCCGGCGTCGGTGGCGTTCGGCGCCGACGACGACGCCGCGCTCGCCGGGCTCACGGCCTACCGGCGCAGCGCGCGGCGGCCCCACCCCGACAACGACGCGCTCGCCGTCGTCTTCAACGACTACATGAACACGCTCGACGGCGACCCGACGACGGCGCGCCTCCTCCCGCTCGTCGACGCCGCCGCCGAGGTGGGCGCCGAGGTCTTCTGCATCGACGCGGGCTGGTACGACGACGACGGCGACTGGTGGGACAGCGTGGGGGAGTGGACGCCGTCGACGGTGCGCTTCCCGCACGGGCTGTCGGAGGTCGTCGACCGGATCCGTTCGCGCGGCATGGTCCCGGGGCTGTGGCTCGAGCCCGAGGTCGTGGGCGTGAACAGCCCGCTCGCCGACACGCTCCCCGCCGACGCGTTCTTCCAGCGCGCGGGGGAGCGCGTGGTCGAGCACCACCGCTACCACCTCGACCTGCGCCACCCGGCGGCCCGGGCGCACCTCGACGCCGTCGTCGACCGGCTGGTCGCGGAGTTCGGCATCGGCTACTTCAAGCTCGACTACAACATCGACCCGGGCGCCGGCACGGACGTCGACGCCGACAGCGTCGGAGACGCTCTCCTGGCGCACAACCGGGCGCACCTCGCGTGGCTCGACGGCGTGCTCGACCGCCACCCGGGGCTCGTCCTCGAGAACTGCGGCTCCGGCGCGATGCGCGCGGACTTCGCCCTGCTGTCCCGGCTCCAGCTCCAGTCGACCTCGGACCAGCAGGACCCCGCCGCCTACCCGCCGATCGCTGCGTCGTCGACGGTCTCCGTGCTCCCCGAGCAGGCGGCGAGCTGGGCGTACCCGCAGCCGGAGATGAGCGACGAGGAGATCGCGTTCACGCTGGTCACGGGCCTCTCGGCCCGGTTCTACCTGTCGGGCCACCTCGACCGCATGACCGACGGTCAGCGGGCCCTGGTGACCGAGGCGGTCCGTGCGGCGAAGGCCCTGCGCCACGACCTCGCCTCCACCTACCCCTCGTGGCCGCTCGGCCTCCCCGGCTGGGACGACCCCTGGGTCGCGAGCGCGCTCCGAACGCCGGCCCGCCGCGTCGTCGCGGTGTGGAGCCGGGACCCCGCCGAGGAGGAGACCGTCCTGGTCCTTCCCGACCTCACCGGTGCCGACGTGCAGGTCGGCACCGTCTTCCCCACGACGCTCCCCGAGTGGGGGACGAAGTGGGACCCCGCATCCGGCCGGCTCACCGTCCGCAACACGACGGGCGCGGTCGGAGCACGCCTGCTCAAGCTGCGTCCGGCCCCCGCCGCGACCGACGCGGGCGGCGCCACACCCTCTCTGTAGCGTCCACCACCACATCCAAGGAGTTGTTCGATGAAGATCACTCGCAGCGCGGTCGCGGCGGTCGCCGTCGTGGGCGCCCTCGCTCTCGCCGGGTGCAGCGACCCGGGTGCGTCCGACGCCGGCAGCGGCCAGCAGACGGCCGGCTGGCCCGCGCAGGACACCAAGCTCGACGGCACCACCCTCACGATCTGGGCCGCCCAGAACTCCAACAAGACCCCCGAGAGCGTCGTCCAGGGCTTCGAGAAGCTCACCGGCGCGACGGTCAAGGTCGTCACGATCCCCGACCCGTACGAGCAGGGGATCCAGACCAAGGTCGCCACGGGCGACAAGCCCGACCTCGCGTTCTGGCAGCCCACCGCCTCGGAGCTCACGGCGCTCAACGCGACCACCAACCTCCAGACCCTCGACGGCGCGCCCTGGCTCGAGAACTACACGGGCAACCTCAAGGACATCACCGGCCTCCTGGACGGCAAGCGGTACGCGGCCCTCGTCACGACCCCCGCGGTCATCGGCGTCTACTACAACAAGGAGGTCTTCGCGAAGAACGGGATCACCTCCACCCCGAAGAGCTGGGACGACCTCGTCGCGCTCGCGAAGCAGCTCAAGGCGAAGGGCGTCGACCCGTTCTACGAGATGGGCGCTGACAAGTGGGCCACCCAGTGGTGGGTCCAGGCGCAGCTCGCCGACGCCGCCAAGGACGGGCTCTGGGACAAGGTGAACAAGAACGAGGAGAAGTTCACCGACCCGACGATCCAGGGCTCGATCGACGCCTACAAGAAGCTGATCGACGACGGCCTGTTCAACGCCGACATCAAGACCGCGACGTTCGCCGACCAGGGCGACGCGCTCCTCGGCGGCAAGGCCGCGATGGTCATGCAGGTGAACTCGTTCTTCAACGAGCTCCAGGCGTCGGCGTCCACCGCGGAGCTCGACAAGAAGATCGGCTTCTTCCCGATCTCGCCGTCCGGCAACGTCGGCACGTTCATCCCGGACCAGTCGAACGCCCTCGTCGCGTTCAAGACGGGCGACGCCAAGCGTGAGGCGGCGGCCCGCCAGTTCCTCGCCTACTGGCTGGGCGACGGGTACCAGGACTTCGTGAAGGCGCAGTCCACGGTCTCCCTGATCAAGGGCGTCGACACCCCGTCGACCGTGCCGCAGGCGCTCAAGGACGTGGCCGCCTCGATCGACACGTCCGTCGGGTCCATGCAGGCGCTCGCGGTCGCGAACCCGGACCTCTACCTCAACCTGTCCGACATGATCCAGGGCACCAAGACGCCGGTCCAGGTCGCGAAGACGACGCAGGACCAGTTCGCCCAGCTCGCCAAGGCGCAGGGCGCCGCCGGCTTCTAGCGGACCTCGACGGGGGCGGCCGACCGACGGCCGGCCGCCCCCGCACGAGCGGAGGCAATCACTCATGACGACGACGCAACTCACCCGGGCGGACGCCGCCCCGCCGCGCAGCGCGCCGCGGGCGGGCCGGTCGACCCGCCACCGCCAGGATCACCCCGCCTGGTTCCTGGTCCCGGCACTCGCGGTCCTGCTGGTGTTCTTCTTCGTGCCGACGATCTACAACTTCGTCTACGCGTTCACGAACTGGTCCAGCTTCCACTCGGCGATCTCGTTCGTCGGGATCGACAACTTCAAGGACCTGTTCACGAACGGCAGCCTGCTCAAGGACCTGCGGATCACTCTGGTCTACGCGGTGCTGGTCGCGATCTTCCAGAACCTGTTCGGCCTCGTGCTGGCTCTCGTCCTCGAGCGCGACACGATGATCAACCGGTTCGCTCGGGTCGCCTTCTTCGTGCCCGTCGTCATGTCGGCGCTCGCGGTCGGCTACATCTTCCAGGCGCTCCTCAAGCCGCAGGGCGGCCTCAACGAGATCCTGGGCTTCTTCGTCCGCCACGACGTGAACGTCGCCTGGCTGGGCAGCACCACCTGGACGATCGTCGTCGTCGCCCTCATCCACGCGTGGAAGTGGATGGGCCTGTCGATGCTCATCTACCTGGCCGGCCTCAAGACCATCAGCGAGGACGTGCTCGAGGCCTCGCGCCTCGACGGCGCCGGCTGGTGGACGACGTTCCGCGAGATCCGCTTCCCGCTGCTCGCGCCCGCCATCACGTTCAACGTGGCGACGGCGCTGCTGGGCTCGATGAACGGCTTCGACATCGTCCAGGCGACCACGGGCGGTGGGCCGGGCGGCACGACGGAGCTGCTCAACATCTTCATCTTCCGCACGTTCGGGCAGGGCCTGTTCGCGCAGGCCACGACGATGAGCCTCGCGCTCTTCGCGATGGTCGCGATCCTCGCCTTCCCCGTGATCCGCATCCTCCGCAAGAGGGAGGCCGTCCTGTGACCGCCACCGCTACCGCCGCCCCGCTCGCCCCGCACCGCCGTCCTGCCCGACGCCGGCGCTCGCCCGTGCGCTACCTCCAGCCGCTCGTCGCGATCGCCCTCGTGGTCCTGCTGCTGGGCGTGCCGTTCTGGCTCGTCGTCGTGACGGCGGGCAAGTCGCAGTCGGAGGCCCTCAACCCGAACCTGTCCACGCCGTCGCACTGGCACCTGTGGGAGAACTTCAGCACCGTCTTCCACGAAGGCCACATGACGCCGGCCTTCTTCGGCAGCCTGCTCATCATGATCCCGGCGGTCGCGGGCGTGCTGGTGCTCGGCGCGATGGCGTCGTGGGTGCTCGCGCGGCGCAGGTCCCGGACCATCGCGTTCGTGTACGCGCTCGCCATCAGCGGCCTCGTGCTCCCGCCGGCCGTCGTGACGATCGTCCTGCTGCTGCGGCAGCTCGGCCTGGCCGGGACCGCGCTCGGCATGATCGGCGTGTACATGGGCATGTACATGTCCACCGTGATCTTCTTCGTCACGGGGTTCGTCCGGACGATCCCGCTCGAGCTGGAGGAGGCGGCGCGCGTCGACGGGGCGAGCCCCGCGCGGGTGTTCTTCCGGATCATCCTGCCGCTGCTGGGCCCGACGATCTCGACCGCGACGATCCTCATCTGCCTGTACATCTGGAACGACGTGTTCTACGCGCTCTTCGTCATCGGCGGCCGGATCGACACGCTGCCGCTCAACCTGTACCAGGTGGCGAGCGCGGGCCTGTACCTCAACAACTGGCATCTGATCTTCGCCTACATCATCCTCATGAGCCTGCCGCTGCTCGTCACGTTCGCGATCCTGCAGCGCAGGATCATCTCGGGCGTCACGAGCGGCGCGGTCAAGTGAGCATCCGTCGCTAGGATCCGACCAGGAAGCAGCATGCCGAGCCAAGCATCGAGGTCGACGGTGAACGTCCCGGACAGACGCCCGGTCATCCGGGACGTCGCGCGCGCCGCAGGCGTCTCCGTCCCGACCGTGTCGCGCGTCCTGACGGGCGCCGCCCGGGTCTCCGAGGACAAGGCGCGCCGCGTGCGCGCGGCGATCGAGGAGCTCGGCTACCGGCCGTCAGCGACGGCTCGCGCCCTGGTGGACCGCAAGCCCCGGCTGATCGCCGTGATCGCGGGCAACACGTCGCGCTACGGCTACGCCGAGGTGATCCGCGGCGTCGAGGAGGGCGCGCGCGCCGACGGGTACACCGTCAGCATCACGGTCGTGGAGTCCGCCGACCCCGCCGAGGTGGAGCGCGCGATCTCGCTCGTCGCGTCGCAGCCGATCGCCGGCGTCGTCGTGCTGAAGTTCGACCCGCCCGGCGTGGCGGCGCTCCAGGCGCTGCCCGACGGCGTCCCCGCGGTCGCGGTGTCGGGCGTGCGCGCGACCGGGGTCCCGCAGGCGGTGCTCGACGAGTCGCGCGCGGCGCACGAGCTGGTCGACCACATGCTCGACCTCGGCCACGCGACGGTGCACCACGTGAGCGTGCCGCCGTCGCGCACGGAGGACGGCCGCACCACGGGCTGGCGCAAGGCGCTCAAGGCCCGCGACGCGGTGGTGCCGCCGGTGCTCGCGGCGTCGTGGGAGCCTGAGTCCGGCCGCGAGATCGGCCGGGAGCTCGCCGCGCGCGACGACGTCACCGCGGTGTTCTGCGGCAACGACGAGATCGCGATGGGCGTCATCCGTGGGCTCCGCGAGGGCGGGCGTGCCGTCCCCGAGGACGTGAGCGTCGCCGGGTTCGACGACCACCCGCTGGCTCAGATGTTCTCCCCGTCCCTGACGACCGTCCACCAGGACTTCGCGGGGCTCGGGAGCCGCGCGTACCACCTGCTCGACGACGTCGTCGAGGGCCGCAAGGTCCGCAAGTTCTGGTCCGAGCGGCCCACGCTCGTGGTGCGCGAGAGCGTCGCGCCCCCGCCCCGTACGTCCTGAGACCTCCCGCACGCGACCGAAGGAGGCCGCAGTCTGACCATCCGTGATAGCGATTTCATAGGCACCACCGACTCGTACAAGGGAGTACCGATGAGACACCGCACAGCCCTCCGACCGCTCGGCGCAGCACTCACGCTGTCGCTGGTCGCCGGCGCCCTCGGCGCCGTGGCGATCACCACCCCGGCGCAGGCCGCCGCGTCCGCCGACGACGTCAGCGTCGACTTCTCCGCGTCCACCGGCGCGTTCCGGGGCGGCGCCTCGGGCAGCCTCTACGGCCTCGGCGACGCCGGAGCGCCCAGCCAGGCCGTCCTCGACGGCGCCCGCGTGACCAACGTGTCCCAGAAGCCGCCGGCGGGGGCGCAGCACCCGAACGGCGACGCGCTCGACGTCGAGAAGAACTTCTTCGCCGGAGCGGGCCAGGACCTCTACGTCTACGTGCAGGACATGTACCCGGACTGGACCTACCACGGCGGCGTGCGCCCCGGCGACGACGACGGCGACGGGGTCTGGGACTACCTGCCGATCCTCAAGGCCACCGTCGAGAAGATCGCGACGACCTCGGAGCACCCGGAGAAGTACGTCTTCATCCCGTTCAACGAGCCCGACGGCATCTGGTACCAGAACTGGTCGACCATGAAGGGCCAGTTCCTCGCCGACTGGACCGTCGCCTACGACCTGATCCAGAGCGTCTACGCCGAGCACGGGCTCGGCCACGCGAAGATTGCCGGCCCGGGCGAGAGCTCGTGGCACGCCGACCGCGAGACCGACTTCCTCACCTACGCGAAGGCCCACGACGAGCTGCCCGACGTCATCGTGTGGCACGAGCTCGGGACGCAGAACCTCGCGACCTTCCGCTCGCACATGGACGCCTACCGCGACGTCGTGAAGAGCGTCGGCATCCCCGAGCTCCCCGTCGACATCACCGAGTACGCGATGCCGCGCGACATGAACGTCCCGGGGCAGCTCGTCCAGTGGCTGGCGATGTTCGAGGACGAGAAGGTCGACGCCCAGACCGCCTACTGGAACTACGCGGGCAACCTCTCCGACAACGCGTCCCGGAACAACAGCGCCAACGCCGGCTGGTGGATGCTCAAGTGGTACGGCGACCTCGCCGGCTCGACGACGGTGCGCCTCACGCCGCCGGTCCTGAACACCGTCGACTCGCTGCAGGGGATCGCGGCGGTCGACCGGTCGAACCGGAAGGCGACCGTGCTCGTCGGCGGCGGGACCAAGGACGTGGCCCTGCACCTCACGGGGCTCGACGCCGCGACGTTCGGCGCCTCGGTCGACGTCGTCGTGCGCGAGAACCGGATCAACGGCGCCGAGGGCGACTCGCTCCAGCCGCCGGTCGTGCTCTCGACGACGGCCCGGACCTCGGGCGGCACGGTCGACGTGACGGTCCCGAACTCCGACCGCTACAGCGCGTACCAGGTGGTCGTCACCCCGCACCGGGCCCAGCGCCCCGCGGTCGCGACCGACCTCGTCGACAGCACGGAGGCCGAGGCCGCCACGCTGACCGACGCGTGCAAGACGTACCAGAACCCGTCGACGGAGTGGTCGCACCTCGCGTCGGGCAGCTACGACGTCGGCTGCCTCAACAAGCCGACGTCGTCGGTCACGTGGAAGGTCACCGTCCCGCGTGACGGCACCTACCGGCTCGACCTCCTCGCGGGCGCCAACCAGGCGCCGGGCAAGCAGGCGCTCTTCGTCGACGGCTCGCTCGACCAGGTGGTCTCCTACGCGGCCGACCTGAGCTGGACCTACCGCGGCACGACGCACGCGACGCTCCACCTCAAGGCAGGCACGCACACGCTGTCGGTGCGCCCGAGCAAGGACGGGTCGACGCTCCTCGGCGGCTCCGACATCACGCTCGACCGCCTCGACCTGTACGACGTGACGGACGGCGAGGCCGCCGACTACCCGGCCGTCGACGCGCGGCTGTCCGGCGACGCCCGGCTCACCTACGACGGCGCGCTCGCGGGCGCCGTCAGGCTCGCGGGCGACGGCGCGGCGACCACGTTCGTGACCGCCGCGGAGACGGGTTACTACGACCTCACGACGACGTACGCCACGAACCGCGCGTCGACGGTCACGCTCGACGTCAACGGCCGCGCGGTCGCGCTGCCGAAGACGAAGGGTCCGGGGACATGGACCTCGACCGCCCGGGTGTACCTGCCTGAGGGTGTCAGCGAGGTCACGGCCCGCGCACCCAAGGGCGCGACGGCGCTCGGGCTCTCGACGCTGCGCGGCTCGGACCAGCGACGCAGCGACGCCGACACGGGCCTCGTCAAGGTCTACGGACCGGGCGGCCTGGCGCTCGCGGGCACCGCGGCCGTGACGCCGCTCCCGGCCGGCTCGAACGGCGTCGGCGGCACGGACGTCGAGGGGCTCGGCAAGGGCGGCACGGCGACGCTCGCCCGGCCCGCCGGCTTCGGGCCCGGCGAGTACCAGCTGGTCGTCGCGGCGGCGAACGCCGACAAGTCCGACGCGATCAACTACAACCCGCAGGTCATCAGCCGGTTCCTCGACGTCGCTGAGGCCGGCGGGCACACCGTCCGCGGGACGTTCCGCCACAACTACGCGTGGCAGAGCTTCTGGAACTACACGATCCCGCTCGACCTCACCACGAGGTCCGGCGCGGTCACGCTCGGCAACGCCACGGCCGGGGGTCCGAACGTCAACCGGGTCACGCTCGCCCGGTTCGTCGCGGCGACCTCGACGACGGCCGCTCGGTAGCCCGAGAGGTCCGACGACGGGCCGGGGGTGCCGCCACCGCGGCGTCCCCGGCCCGTCGCCGTCCCCCCGTCCGCTCCGGCGGGATGCCCTCGGCGTACGTGCCGGGCGGGCCTAGCCTGAGGGGCATGACGAGCGAGCCCTGGGACAGCGCGGCCGCGACCTTCGACGAGGCGCCGGACAACGGCCTCGCGGATCCCGCCGTCCGGGCGGCCTGGCGCGAGCTCCTCCTCGACGTCCTGCCTCCCGCTCCGGCGCAGGTCGCCGACCTCGGCTGCGGGACGGGGACGCTCACGCGCCTGCTCAGCGACGGGGGATACCGGGTCGACGGTCTCGACCTCTCTCCGGAGATGCTGCGGCACGCCCGGCGGAAGGCTCCGGGCGCGAGGTTCGTGCTCGGCGACGCGGCCGACCCCGCGCTCGAGCGTGCTGCGTACGACGTCGTGCTGTGCCGGCACGTGCTCTGGGTGTTGCCGAGCCCGGAGGACGCGCTCGCCCGGTGGGTCGCGCTCCTCAAGCCGGGTGGCGTCGTCGTGCTCGTCGAGGGGCGCTGGAGCACCGGTGCCGGGCTGACCGCGCAGGAGGCGGAGCAGGTCGTCCGCACGGCGCGTACCGAGGTCGTCGTGCGCCGGCTGGGTGACGCGGTCTACTGGGGCGGCCCCGTCCAGGACGAGCGCTACCTCCTGGTGAGCCGGGCGTAGACGGTTCCCGCGTTCGCCCGTGCCTGCGAATCCCCACCGCACGTCGACGTCGGGCCAGGAGGTTCGCCGTCGGCGGATCGCCGGCGGCGCGCTCTTGACCTCAACCAGGGTTGAGGAATGAGGGTGGGGTGGTGCCGTCCTGACCGGGGCGACGCACCCCACGACAGAACGGCGGACGACCATGGACGAGAGCCCCGCGATCCTGGTGACCGGTGCGACCGGGAACGTCGGCGGGCAGGTGGTCGCCCAGCTGCGCGAGCGAGGTGGCGTCCACGTCCGGGCGCTGACCCGCCACCCGGCAGGGGCGGACCTCCCCGACGACGTCGAGGTGGTGGCCGGCGACCTGTCGGAACCGGAGAGCCTCGACGACGCGCTGAACGGCGTCGACGCCGTCTTCCTCGTCTTCCCCACGCTGCAGGCTGACGCGCGGGCGCCCG
Organism: Luteimicrobium sp. DT211; assembly: GCF_049844995.1. Classification (NCBI taxonomy): domain Bacteria; kingdom Bacillati; phylum Actinomycetota; class Actinomycetes; order Micrococcales; genus Luteimicrobium; species Luteimicrobium sp. DT211. Next base: position 289,221 of record NZ_JBNCMC010000001.1, read on the forward strand.
AGCTGGTCGCACGGCTGGCGAAGCACGCACGCAGGATCGTCTACCTGTCCGCCGACGGCGTCCCCGACGACCGCGACGTGCCGGTCGAGGGCATCACCGGCTCGCACGCAGCGATCGAGCACCTCGTCGAGGACTCGGGTGCGGAGTGGACGTTCCTGCGCTCCGGGGGGATGGCGACCAACACGCTCGGTTGGGCGGCGGAGATCCGCGCCACCGGGGTGGTGCACGGGCCGTACGCCGGCCTGAGCCGGTCGCTCGTGCACGAGGCCGACCTCGCGGCGGTCGCCGTGATCGCTCTGACGGAATCCACGCTCGTCGGCGCCAAACCCGTCCTGACCGGGCCGGAGATCCTCACCCAGGTCGAGCAGGCCGCCGCCATCGGCGAGGCAGTCGGTCACCCCGTCCGCTACGAAGAGATCCCCCGGGACGCGATGCGCGTCCGGATCATCGACGAGTGGGGATGGCCGCCCGCGACGGCGGACGCCGCCCTGGATGCCTGGGAGGCGATGGTCGGCAACCGGGACGGCGTCACCTCCACGGTGGAGGGCCTCACCGGGCGGCCGGCCAGGTCGTTCCGCGCCTGGGCCGTCGATCACGCCGCTGACTTCCGCTGACGTCCCGGGCGGACCGGACGCGCGGTGGACTTCGACGGGGCTGCCTGACGACCCAAGACTGACCGATTCTGAGGTGCACCGGTATCGGGTTCTTGACGTTCAGAACTGTCGGACCGTCGCGCGTGTGGGTGCCGGGCACGCGATGGCTCGGCGGCAGGCGCCCGGTGGTTCAGGGCGTGACGATGTCGAAGTTCGGGTCGAAGTGGTCCATAACGTCGGCGAGCTCGGCGAGGGCGTTCGGGTCGCCGTCGAGTCGGATCGACCCGGCGTCCGCGAGGGCGACGGCGGAGGCGGGGTCGAGGATCGCACCCACGAGCGCGACCTTGGGCCCGACGACGGTAAGTCGGGCGTCAGAGGATGCTCCCGGCCGTGCGTTGAGGACGCCGCGCCGGGCCCAGACCGTCCAGGTCGTGTCGAGGTCGGTGAAGGTGTAATCGATCCGCAGGTCGGTGTCGACGGCCTTGTCGCCGATCAGGTGAACGCCGGCGAAGTCGAAAAGGATGTCCAGGGGCATCGCGAGGATCGTGTCCGGTGATGCGGTGCTGAACGGCGCCTCGAGGACGCCCGCGCGGAGCTCACGTGCCGCGGTAAGGAAGATCGCCCGCCACTGCGGCGCTTCGGTCTGGTAGCCCATCTGCTCGTAGGCGTCGGCCTGCAGGTTCTTGGCGTCGGCGTTGTCGGGCTGGGCGAAGACGAGCTTGTGGAGGATCTCCGCGGCCCAGCGGTAGTCGCCCTCGTCGAACGCGCGGCGCCCCTCGGCAAGGATCGCCTCCGGGCCGATCAGCTCGACGTAACGGCGGGCGGACTCGACCGGGACGTGCGGGTGGAGCGACACGGGGTCGCCGTCCCACATCCCGAGCTCCTTGGTGAACACGCCCCGTACGTCGTGGTGGACCGTGCCGTGGTACTGGCGGTTGTACCACTTGCGTGCGAGCTCGTCGGGCAGCTCGATGGCCTCCGCCGCCTCCAGTGGTGTGTAGCCCTTGTTCGCGAGACGCAGCGCCTGGTCGTGGATGTACTTGTAGACGTCGCGCTGGGACTCGAGGAACTCGACGACCTCGGCGTTGCCCCACACCGGCCACGAGTGTGGGCCGTAATGGACCTCGACCTCGTCGCCCCAGCGGACGATCGTCTCGTCGAGGTACCGGGCGAAGTTCCGCGCGTCCCGCGTGCGGGCCCCTCGGAGCGTCTGGATGTTGTGGAGCGTGTGATTGGCGTTCTCCGCGCACGTGAGCGCCTTGAGCTCGGGGATCCAGATGTGCATCTCCTCGGGCGCCTCGGTGTCCGGGGTGTACAAGAACTCGAACGTGAGCCCAGCGATCTTCCGCGTGGCCCCGGACTCGGTGATGCCGTCCGTGGGAGAGAGGTAGGAGATCGTCTGGTGCTTCCCGCCGCCGAGCGCGGCGCCCGCGGTCACGTACTGCGTCGGATCGTGGTCGAGAAGGTAGCCAAACGCGTACATCGCGCGCCGCGACATCGCGTTCCCCGCCACCACGTTCTCGCCGATCGCGTACTTGTCGAAGCTCGCGATCGTCCCGGGCGCGATGATCGGGACCTTCCCGGACGCCACGTCCTCCTCGGACACGACGCCCTTCACCCCGCCGTAGTGGTCCACGTGCGTGTGCGTGTAGATGACCGCGACCACCGGCTTGTCCGCGACGTGCTCGCGGAACAGCGCCATCGCCTGGGCGGCCGGCTCGACGGCGGTCGTGCAGTCGATGACGACGAGCCCGTCGTCACCCTCGACGATCGTCAGGTTGCCCGTGTCGTTGTTGCGCACCTGGTACAGCCGGTCGACCACCTTGAACAGGCCGCCCTCGTTGATCACCTGCGAGGCCCGCCACAAGCTCGGGTTGACCGTGTCCGGCCTCGGCGCGTCCTCGGTTATGTAGGCGTAGTCGGCCAGGTCGAAGACCACCTCGCCGGCCCCGTTGAGCACCCGGCCGTCGGGGATCGGGGCAATCAGCCCCCGTCGTGCGTCGCCGAAGTCGCCGCGGTCCTCCATCGCGTACAGGCCGACCGCTTCCACGTTCGCGTCGGCGGTGAACGGGGTGGCTTCCTTCGCGCGATACGTCATCACGTGGCTCCCAGGCGGTCGGACTCGCTGAACCGGGCGCCGAACCCGGCATCCGACGCGCCGCATCCCGACCCGGACCGATGGTACGGCGCACTCCGAGCGTCAGCGCGGCGACGAGCCGCGCGCGGCCGCGGGGTGCTGCGGGACCCGAGATCGAGTAGCGGCAGCCGCACAGAAAGGCGGTGCGCTGCTCGAGAGTGTCCGACTCCCAGTGCGCCGCCGGGAGGAGTCCGGAGTATGTCTCGACCCACGAGGTGTGGTGGACGAACGCGCAACCGGCTGCGTCGTCGGGCGTCGCGGGACGAACAGTGGCGGGTATTGGGGAGAGCGGTGGCATGGCGGCCATACTTTCGATCCCTCAGCCCGCCGTCTAGCCGTTGGTGGTTCGCGACAACCACGCCAGTCGATCCGAAGCTGACCCATTCTGAGACACCCCGGAATCGGGTTCTGGAGGCGTCGAGACCTCGACGGCAGAGAGGTTCCAGCCCGCTGGTGAACGAGAGCTGGGTCTGAGGGCCTCGTGCGCGAGTGGCTCAGGTGCCGAGTAACCCGGTTTGAGGCGACATCGGCGGTTCGGCTGTCCCAATGCGGCCGATGGCGACGTCGCGCAGGCAGTGCGGCGCTCCTTAGTTTTCGGCCCAGAGCCACCGCAGCGCGTCCGGGAGGAGGACGCCTCCGTGGTTCGGGCTGTGTCCTCCATCGCCGGTCACCAGTCTGAAGTCATAGCCACCTCGGGCTAGAGCCGCAGCGGTCTCAAGGTTCTCGGCGAACCAGTTGTACTCGGCGGCGTTCCAGTTCAGGTCCCGGTGCGCCCCATGGAGGAGCACACGCAGAGGTCTGCGCGACTCGCTCGCGATCAGCGCGGGGTACGGGTTGCCGTCGGGCATCTGAGCGAAGCTGGCGTTCAGAGCGATCACCCGACCGATGCTGTCGGGCCGCGTCCACGCCGCCGTCATCGCCGCGTTGCCTCCGCTGCTGCCACCACAGATCCCTCGCATCTTTGGATCGGTCGAGACGGCGAAGCGCGCTTCGACCCGAGGAAGAACCTCATCGAGGAGGAAGGTCGCGTAGCGGTCGTCGAACGCGTCGTACTCGGCGTTGCGATGCTTGGTGGGGACGCCGTCCACGTCGAGGACCCCTGGATCGACGAACACGCCGATCATCTGCGGCAGCTCACGTGTGGCGGCGAGGTTGTCCAGGACCGTCCCTCCCCGCACGTCCCCGTCGGGGTCCAGGTACCACCAGCCGTCGTTGAAGAACATCACGGCGCTCTCCTGGGCGGGGGAGTGACCGGCTGGCCTGTGCACCCAGACCTTGCGTGACGTCCCCGGAAACTGGTCGCTCGTGTCGATCGAGAACTGTTCGACGATGCCCGGCTCGACCCCGTCGCGGAGCTCAGAGTCGGGGCCGTACTCGTAGACGACGTCAGTCTGGGAGACCGGCAGAGAGTTGAACGGGATCGTCACGGCCATCGGCCAACTCTACCGAGCACCTCCGGACTCATCCGTGGTCGACAGAACTTCTGGAAGCGCACACAACAGAGGTTCCGCCCCGAACCGACCGATTCTGGGCCGCGTCAGAATCCCGTTTTCCGAGTCTCGAAACGTCCGGCTGCGAGGCCCAGCTCACGCATCGTTGTTGGTACCGACGTACAGGAGGTGGCCCGCCATCCCGAGCACCGAGGGGTCGTCGGCGGTCTCGTAGGCGATGTCCAGCAGTCGTCGGTGTGCATCCGGGTCACGTTCGGCGAGGGCAGCAACGTCGCCTTGGACCCAACCAAGGACCCCCTGGGAAGCCATCAGCCGCCTCGTCGTGAACCCGTGCGACGCGAAGAACTCGACAACATCTTCGGGCCGCACAAGGCGAGCTCCGGTGAAGCGGCCCGGCCGCTCGTCGTCGTAGGCGCCGCACTCGACGATTCGCGAGACTAGGCCGGAGTCGAAGGCCTCGGAACCTCGCTCGAGCACGGTGGACACGAGCCGCATGTACCGCGGCATCAGCGCGACGGCCAGCACGCCACCCGGCCGCAGGACCCGTCGCAGCTCGTTCGCGGCTTGGTCCCGGCCCCCGGCGTCCAGGTGGTAGAACGGGCCGAGGCACAGCACTGCGTCGAAGGAGTCGTCTGGGTAGCGGCTCAGGCCACGCGCGTCGACCTCGTCGACGGCCTCGACTCGTGCCGCCACGTCCGGGTCCGCCTCCCCGATGCGTTCCCGCGCGATCGTCAGGAGGGCCGGGGACAGGTCACCGAGGGTCACCTGGTATCCACGTTCGGCGAGCCAGAGGCTCCAGGTGCCGGGCCCGCCGCCAAGGTCGAGAACCCGCGTTGGCGACGGTGGGAGGTGCTCTTCGAACGCTCGTGCGTGCAGCGCGAGCTCGATGGTTCCGTCGTCCGGCGTGGAGAGTCGATGCGCCTCGCGCCGTGCGGCCGTGTCGTAGTAGCCGCGCACTTCGTCGTCACCCACCAGGTCGCTCGTCATGCCCGCATGATTCACGGGCGTCATCGGGTTTGTCGACTCTCCACAAGCGAACGGGCCGGGTCAGAATAGACTCTTCTGGGGCCCGCCAGAACCGGGTTCTGGAGATTTTGAAACCTCACGCGCAGCGACCGTGCTCATCGGGGAGGACACCAAGGTCACGCAGCATCTCGCGTGCGTCACGGAGGCCCGCGGTGTTCTCGGCCTGCGTTGCGATGCCGGTGAGGTCGGACCGCGCGAGCCTGATCGAGAAGTACACCGCCTGCACGAGGGCGCGAAAGCGGCGGAAGGTGTCGAGGAACTCAGCTACCTCGGTCGCCGGCAGTCCGCTGGCGTCGAGATATGCCTTGAGCAGGCGAGCCGCCTTGGCTGGTCCGCCGGCGTACATCACGGCGGACGCGACGTGGTAAAGCGCCGGTCCGGGTACCGAACCGGTCCAGTCGATCACTCCGACCTCGCCGGAGGTGTCATCCCGCAGAAAGGCCTCCGGCGCCGGATCGGTGTGGAGCTGAACCCACGAGACGCCGCCCGCCGATCGGACTTCCTTGAGGACCCGAGTGGCAGCCAGGCGAACCCAGGCCTCCCGCGCCGGGTTCATGCCTTCTTCTTCGACCCAGCCGAAGAAGGTGCCGTGTTCCCTGCGGGGGGCAATCCGGTGTGCACGCCCGATCGCTGCACCCCACGCCTCCTGGTCGCTCTCGCCTGCCGTGAGCGGGCTCCCGGGCACCTCCTCCAACAGTGCGACCTCACCGTCGACGAGTGGGGCGGTGACCTCTCCGTCCTGCAGTTCCAGCGGTGCACCTGCTCGCAGGCCGACTGCCGTCATCTCCCGCGCGGCATAGGCGCCGCTCCTGAGCCCGTCCCGCTCGGAGGTCGGCACCCACTTCGCGACGAACCGGCCGATGCTCAGCGTGACGGCGACTGTCACCGAGTTCATCCCGCTGGCGGTCGACCGCACCCCCAGCACCCGGACACCCGGGCGGTGGGCGATCAACGCAGGGACGGCCTGGGCCAAATCGTCGGGGGTCACGGCTTCGATCTCAGCACAGGACGGACGAAGTCTGTAGGAGGTTCACAACGGCACCCGATGCTTCACCCGGCTACCCGCTCGTGATCCGCCGGACCGCCTCGGCGGCGTCGGCGGCCTGCGCGGGGTCGGTGTCGAGCGCGCGGTGGATCGCCAGGCCCTCGACGAGCGCGTCGAGCATCCGCGTCGTCTCGGGGTCGAAGTGGCGCTCGAGCGCCCGGCGGCTCCGCGCCATCCACGCGTTCGTCAGGTCGCGGAACGCCGGTTCCCGCGCGGCGAGCGTGTAGAGCTCGTGCGTGAGGACCAGGTCGCGGCGGCCGGCCGTGCCGGTGACGAGGGCGACGACGGCGTCCCGCGCCTCGTCCCGGTCGGACGCGGCGGCCATAGCGTCCTCGAGCCCCTCGCTCTGCGCGGCGGCGAAGCGCGTGAACGCCTCCCGGAGCAGCTCGTCCATGCCGGTGAAGTGGTACGTCATCGAGCCGAGCGGGACGTCGGCGGCCGCCGCGACCGTGCGGTGCGAGGTCCCGGCCACCCCCGACGCCGCGATCACGTCGAGGCACGCGTCGACGATCCGGTCGCGCCGCCCCGGATCGACGCGCCGGGGACGGGGCGGGGTCACGGCTCGATCTGGCGGACGACGCGCGCCGGGTTGCCGACCGCGACCACGTTCGCCGGGATGTCGCGCGTGACGACGGCACCAGCTCCGATCACCGAGTTCTCGCCGATGGTCACCCCCGGGCAGACGACGACGCCGCCCCCGAGCCACACGTTGTCGCCGATCGTGATGGGCCGCGCCGCCTCGAGCTTGTCCCGGCGGGGCCCGGGCTCGACGGGATGGGTGGGCGTGAGGAGCTGGACGCCCGGCCCGATCTGGCAGTCCTCGCCGATGGTGATCGTGGCGACGTCGAGCGCGGTGAGGTTGTAGTTGACGAACGTGCGCGCGCCGACGTGGAGGTTCTCGCCGTAGTCGACGAACAGCGGGGGCTTGATGAAGGCGCCCTCGCCGAGCGTGCCGAGCAGCTCCTCGAGCAGGGGCCGCGCGGCGTCGGGGTCGCTCACGAACGTGCGGTGGTACGTGTCCGCGAGCTCGACGCCGCGGCGGGCGAGCCGCTCGTTCTCGGGGTCGTCGGCGATGTAGAGGTCGCCGGCGAGCATGCGCTCGCGGTTGGTCCGGGGGTCGTCGGCGAAGTAGTCCTGCTCCATGCGTACGAGCGTACACATCGGTGCGCCACCCGTCACGGGTGCAGACGTGCCCCCTTGAGCACCTTGTCGACCGCGTTCTTCGGCCCGTGGACGCCAAGCCCCACGAGGTCGAGCGCGGCGGCCGGCACCGCCTCGACGACGGCGCGGTTCGCGGCGTCGTGACCGGTCGCGAACATGTCGGTCGTGTAGACGGCCACCGCCAGGCCGCGCCCGGCCGCGCGTTCGCGCGCCGCCGCGAGGACCGCCGACGGGGCCTCGAACACCAGGACCGGCAGGCCGAGCAGACTCAGGTAGCGGCCGGCGTCGGCGTCGGCGTAGGGCGCGCCGACCAGCTCCGGGTTCGCCGCGGTGATGCCGCTCGCGAGGAAGGCCGTGACGTTGAGCCGCTGCCACGTCGCGAGGTCGTCGCGGACGACGAGCGCCACCTTGGTCGCGAACGGCGGCGTGAGCAGATCTTCTCGGGGCGGGGTGTCGAGCTCGAGTTCCATGGGAGCGATCCTCCGGCGCGGAGGGGCGCGGCGTCTTGTACGGCGTTGATCCGCGGGCTCGACGCGTCAGCGGACGCCGCGACGACCGGCCTGGAACCGGCCGGGCGTCGTCGCGAGGAACCGGCGGAAGTGCCGGGTGAGGTGCGCCTGGTCGTAGAAGCCCGCGGCCGTCGCGACCCGGGCGGCCGCCTCGCCGTCGAGGAGCAGGCGCCGGGCGAGCTCCAGGCGCCGCCCGAGCACGTACTGGTGGGGCGGGAGCCCGTAGCTGCGCGTGAACGACCGCACCAGGTGCGCCGTCGTGACCCCGAGAGACTCCGCCACCGAGGCCACGCCCCGCGCCCCTGCGGGGTCGGCGTCGAGGAGCTCGCGTGCGCGCCGGGCGACGGCCGCCGGCTCGGGGAGCGTCGGCAGGTCCGGGCGGCCACCGAGGTGCCACGTCAGCCGTTCGACGACGAGCGCGAGGCGCGACTCCGCCTCCAGGTCGTCGTCGTGGACGAGCGCCTGGTCGAGCCGGGAGACCTCCGCCCGCAGGCCGGCGTCCTCGACGAGCGGGGCGTCGACCGCTGCGCCGACGAGCGCGCCCGCGAGCGCGTTCTGCTCGAGGTAGACGACCCGCTTGCGGAAACCCGCGGACGTCGCCGGCCTGCCGTCGTGGACGACGCCCGGCGGCAGGATCGTCACCCCGGAGCGCGGCGCCGCGTGCCCGTGGCGGTCGAGCTCATAGCCGATCAGCCCGTCGTCGACGACGAGGAGCGTCCACGTGTCGTGCGTGTGCGACGGGTAGGCGTGGTCCCGCCACGCGGCGTGGAGCACCTCGGCGATCCCCGGCACCCGGGGTCGCCACGCCCGCACCACGTCGCCCGACACCACCGGCCCAGTCTGTCAGGGCGAGACGACGGTGGCCGCCGGGCGTCGTCGTCGGGCCGCGCGGGGCCGGGACCGCTCGCCCGTCGACGCGCGGACCACGAGCCGCGTCGGCAGCGTCACCGCGGAGTGCACGTTCGCGGGCGTGCCGCGGAGCGTGGCGATCAGGTTCCGGACGGCGACGGACCCCATGGTCCGCAGCGGCGCCGCGACCGTGGTCAGGCCCGGGGTGACGAGGTTCGCGCCGAACACGTTGTCGAACCCGACGACGCTCACGTCCTGCGGCACCCGGAGGCCCTGGGCGATGACGCCGCGGAGGAACCCGATCGCCATGAGGTCGTTGTAGGCGATCACGGCGCGCGTCGGGCTGTGGCGGAACTCCGTGGCTGCCGCGACGCCGCCGGCGACCGTCGGCGCCTGGGGTTTCAGGTGCTGTACGTGGAGGCCCCGCTCGGCCGCGAGCGACAGCAGGGTGCGCCACCGCATGCCGTCGGCCCACGCCGCCTGCGGCCCGCTGAGGTAGGTGATCTGGTCGTGCCCCAGCCCCTGGAGGTGGTCGACCGCGAACCGCATCGCCTGCGGGTGGTCGGCGACGACGCGCGGGACGTCGCTGACGTCGCGGTTCAGGACGATGGTCGGGCGCTGCTTGGCGATCTGCCGGATCGCCGAGTTCGACATCCGCGAGCCGGCGAGCACGATGCCCTCGACGACCGGGAGGGCGCGATCGAGCTCGGCGCGCTCGAGCCGGTCGGACTCCTGGGCGTCGACGATCAGGCAGGTGTAGCCGCTCTCCGCCGCGGTGTTCTGCACGGCCCGGATGATCTCGGAGTAGTACGGGTTGGTGATGTCCGAGCTGGCGACGGCGAGCATCGACGTCCGCCCGGTCGGCAGGGCGCTCGCGAGCGGGTTGGTGCGGTAGCCGAGCTCGGCCGCGACGGACCGGATGTGCTCCGCCGTCGCCGCGTTGACCCGGCCCGGCCGGGAGAACGCGCGCGAGACCGTGGACGGCGCCACGCCCGCGGCGCGCGCGACGTCGTAGATGGTGGGCGCACGCTCCATCCCGGTCCCCTCCGACCCCTTCGCCGGACGTCGTCGTCGGCAACCGCACCGTAGAGCGCGAAGGCAACACATGGCAACCGCTTGCCACGGGAACAGGCCGGCCGCTGAGATGACCGTGCTGGTCAGCGCCGACACAGTGACGACTCGATGACGACTCGACCGATGACTCGATCTGACGACGCGATCTGCGGAAGCTGCCCAGCGACGTGCCCGGCCTACAGATCGGAAGACACGCACATGACCCGGACCAGGAAGGCCCGCGCGGCGCTGCTCGCCGCGAGCGGTCTCACCGCCCTCTCCCTCGCCCTCACGGCTTGCGGGGCGCCCAGCAGCAGCACCAAGGACCCGAGCGCGAGCTCCGTGCCGACGAAGCCGTCGTCACCGGTCACGCTCAACATCCTCGACGTCGCGGGCAACCTGCAGCTCACCAAGGGCATGATCGAGAACTTCGTGAAGGCCAACCCCGACATCGTCAAGAAGGTGACGTACACGAGCGCCCCCGCGCCGGACATGGTGGGCAAGCTCAAGGCGCAGCAGCAGGGCGGCGGCAGCACCATCAGCCTCGTGCTCAGCGGGACGGACGGGCTGTCGGCCGGCATCAAGTCCGACGTCCTCCAGCAGCTCCTGCCCGCCTACGACTCCCGCTTCCCCAACCTCGAGTCCAACTACCAGGAGCCCGCGGCCGCGATGCAGCAGCTGTCGAAGGGCTACGGCGTCGAGGTCGTCTACTACCCGTCGGGCCCGCTGCTCGAGTACAACCCGGCCAAGGTCACCGACCCGCCGAAGACGCCGGCCGACCTGCTCGCGTGGGCCAAGGCGCACCCGGGGAAGCTCCAGTACGCCAACCCGGCCAACTCCGGCCCGGGCCGCACGTGGCTCATGGGCCTGCCGTACCTGCTGGGCGACACCGACCCCAAGGACCCGGACAAGGGCTGGGACAAGACCTGGTCGTTCCTCCAGGACCTCAACAAGTACACGGCGAACTACCCGTCGGGCACCACCGAGACGATGAAGAACCTCGGTGACGGCACGGTCGACATGGTGATGTCGACGACCGGCTGGGACATCAACCCCCGCGTGCTCGGCACCGTGCCGAACACCATGAAGGTCGGGGCGTTCGACGGGATGCACTGGGTGAGCGACGCCCAGTACGCGCTCGTGCCCAAGGGCCTCGACAAGGACGTCGTCGCCGCCGACCTCGCGCTCGTCCAGTGGATGCTCAAGCCGGACCAGCAGGCGATCGCCTACGACGACGGCTACTTCTACCCCGGCCCCGCGGTCAAGGGCGTGACGCTCTCGATGGCGCCGGAGAAGAGCCAGCAGACCATCGCGAAGTACGGGCGCCCGGAGTACGACGACTGGATCTCGAAGTACCCGACCGAGACGTCCCTGCCCTCCGACCAGCAGGTTGCCGCTTTCGACAAGTGGAACCGGCTCGTCGGTAGCACCCATTGAGCCCGGCCGACCAGAGAAGGCAGGACCACACATGAGCGACCAGCACTTCGCGGAGCTGCGCCTGGACCGCGTCGGTCACTCCTACGGCAAGCACCAGGCCCTGTCGGACCTGTCGCTGACGATCCGCGGCAACGAGTTCATCGCGCTGCTCGGGCCGTCCGGGTGCGGCAAGTCCACCGCGCTCAACTGCCTCGCGGGCCTGCTGCCGCTGACGTCGGGGACGATCCACCTCGACGACCGCCGCATCGACTCCCTCCAGCCGGAGGAGCGGGGCTTCGGGATGGTGTTCCAGAACTACGCGCTGTTCCCGCACATGACCGTGCGCAAGAACATCGGGTTCGGCCTGAAGATGCGCAAGGTGCCGAAGACGGAGCTCGAGAAGCGGGTGGACGAGGCGGTCGCGACCGTGCAGCTCGCCGAGCACCAGCACAAGATGCCCGGCCAGCTCTCGGGCGGCCAGCAGCAGCGCGTCGCGATCGCCCGCGCGATCGCGCTGCGGCCGCCCCTCGTCCTCATGGACGAGCCGCTGTCCAACCTCGACGCCAAGCTCCGGCTCGAGATGCGCACCGAGATCCGCCGGCTCCACCAGGACCTCGGGCTCACCACGGTCTACGTGACCCACGACCAGGAGGAGGCGCTCTCCCTGGCGGACCGCCTCGTCGTCATGCGCGACGGCGTCATGCAGCAGTGCGGGACGCCGCCCGCGGTCTACGAGGAGCCCGCGAACGCGTACGTCGCCGGGTTCATGGGCTACCGGAACCTCCTCGACCTGGCCGCGGTGAGCGCCGACGCCGACGGCGTCCGCGTGGACGGGCCCGACCTGAGCCTCGTCGGGGCCAACCGGGACGGCGTCAGGGGCGGGGCGGTCGTGGCGGCGATCCGCCCCGAGGACTTCCGGGTCGGGGACGAGGGCGACAACGCGTTCGACGTCACGGTCGAGGTGGCCGAGTACCACGGGCGCGAGCTCGCGGTGGAGGGGGCGACGTCGTCGGGCCGGAAGATCTACTTCCGCACGCCCGAGCGGGTGGTGCCGGGCGACAAGGTGCGGCTCGGGGTCCGCCAGGACCGCGTGCTGGTGTTCGGTGCGGCGCCCGAGCCCGTGCCGGCGCCCGAGCTCGACGAGGTGGGCGTGTGACCGCCGTCGAGGCGGCCCCGCGCGCCGCGCCTGCCCGGCCGGAGCGGTCGCTGCGGCACCGGCTCGCCGAGCGCGGGATCGACCGGACGCTGTGGCTCCTCGTCCCGGCGACGCTGTTCATCCTGGCGCTGTTCGTCTACCCGTTCCTGTACGGGCTCCAGCTCTCCTTCACGCCGCAGGAGGGCGGCGGGGCGCTCGCGAACTACCGCGAGTTCTTCACCGACCCGTACCTCCGCGGCACGATCTGGAAGACGCTGCGCCTGGGGCTGCCGGCGGCGGTGCTCAACGTCGTCGTGTCCGTGCCGATCGCGTACGCCATGCGCGGGCGATTCCGGGGCAAGCGGACCGTCACGACGCTGCTCGTCGTGCCGATCGCGCTGGGCACGGTGCTCACCGCCCAGGGCCTGCTCATGTACGCGGGCCCGACGGGCTGGCTCAACCAGGTGCTCATGGACCTGCACCTGGTCGACCAGCCGGTCGCGCTCATCCACAACTACGTGGGCGTGTTCCTCTCGCTGGTGATCACGGGCTTCCCGTTCGCGTTCCTGCTCACGCTGTCCTACATCTCGGGCATCGACCCGTCGCTCGAGCGGGCCGCGGCCACGCTCGGCGCCGGCGGGTGGCAGCGGTTCTCGAAGGTGACGCTGCCGCTCCTCATGCCGGGCCTGACGATGACGTTCATCCTGTCGTTCGTCCTGGCGTTCTCGGTGTTCCCGTCCGCGCAGCTGGTCGGTGACCCGACCGGGTCGACGCGCGTGATCTCCATCGCCGCGTACGAGGCGGCGTTCCAGCAGTTCGACTACTCGATGGGTTCCACGATCGCGATGATCATGGCCGTCGTCATGCTCGTGGTCATCGGCCTCGTGCTGGCGTGGCGGAGCATGTTCTACCGCGGCGCGACAGGAGGGAAGGGCTGATGAGCGCCGTAGCTGCACCCACGCGGGCCGGGCGCACAGGGGCCCCGGAGCGCCGTCGTCGGCCCTGGTGGACCGCGGTCCTGTGGATCGTCGTGGGGTTCTTCTTCCTCAACCTCGTCGCGCTCGTCGCGTCGGTGGTCGTGGACTCGTTCGGCACCAAATGGTTCGGCACGTGGCTGCCGGAGGGCTGGACGCTGCACTGGTACACCGACGCGTGGAGCCAGTTCGGGCTGTCGTCGGTGCTGCTCGTGACCATCGAGGTCGCCGTCGCGGTCATCGTGCTGTCGGTGCTCATCGGCGTCCCGGCGTCGTACGCGCTGGCGCGCCGGAGCTTCCCGGGCAAGCGGCTGCTCATGGTGCTCTTCGTCCTGCCGATCCTCGTGCCGCCGATCACCTACGGCATCCCGCTGGCCACGCTGCTCTACAAGCTGCACCTGGCGGGCACGCTGTCGGGCGTGATCGTCGCGAACCTCGTGCCGTCGGTGCCGTTCGTGATCCTCACCATGACGCCGTTCATCGAGCAGATCGACCCGAAGGTCGAGGCCGCGGCCCGGATGTGCGGGGCCCGGACGACGGCGGTGTTCCTGCGCATCCTGACGCCGCTGCTGGTCCCCGGGATCCTCGCCGCCAGCATCCTCGTGCTCGTGCGGACGGTCGGCATGTTCGAGCTGACGTTCCTGACCGCGGGTCCGACCAGCACGACGCTCGTCGTGACGCTGTACAACGCGGTGTTCGCGGCCGGGATCCGTGCCAACCAGTCCGTCGACGCGATGGCGACCATCTACACCGGCGCCATGCTCGTGCTGCTCGTCGTCGCGCTGCGGTTCGTCAACCCGACGCAGCTCGTGACGAGGGTGGGCGACGCGGGCGACTGACACTGACGACGCTGCGCTGCTCGTCCCGTCCTGGTGGTTCAGGGGCCGAGCAGCGCGGCGGGCACGACGGCGATGCCGTCACGTCGACGGTAGGCGTACGGCCCGGTCGTCACGACGATCGCGTCGGCGAGGTCGTCACCCAGCTGATCGCGGAGCCACAGGAGGTGCCGGACGTCCTTGTCCTCGACCGTCGAGGCGAGCTTGACCTCGAGCGCGATGACGCGCCGTCCCCGCTCGACGATCAGATCGATCTCGTGCCGCCCGTCCTGCTGTCGTAGGTGCCCGACGCGTGCGTCGGCGGCCTCGGCGTAGACGAGCACCGACTGAGCGACGAGATGCTCGAAGAGCGGGCCGAGCATCGAGCCGCTCCGTGGGTCGAGCCGTCCGGCGTCCTTGCCCGCCCGCACATCGTCGCGTCGGAGCCCGAGCAGACGCACGGCGAGCGCAGGGTCGGCCAGGAAGTGCTTGGGCCCTTGCGTGAGCCGCTTGAGCGGGTTGTAGACCGGGATCCAAGGCTCAACGGGGTCGAGCACGAACGTCCGGGTGAGGACGTCGCGGTAGACGAGCGTGGTGTCACGCGCGGGCTTGGCCGAGACTCCGGCAGTGGCCGCATCGAGGATGCGCGAGTAGGTGGCGGTGCTCGCGGTCGCCGCCGCGTATGCGGTGAGCCATGCACGGAGGGAGTCCGGTCGACGCACGCTCGTGCCCTGCTCGGCGAACTCCTTCTCAACGGTGTGCGACAGGTAGCCGTCGAGCCAGGTGCCACGGGCACGGTCCGTCATTCCGCGCAGTCCCGGAAAGCCGGAGGCGAAGATCTCGTCGACGTAGCCGTCGAGGTCCACCTCGGACTCAGCTCGGAGCGGGGTGGTCGGAGTGGATTCGAAGAGGTCCGAGATGCTGACGGTTGGCTCCGCGACGCCACGCTCGACCAGGGACAGCGGGCGCATCCGCAGCGTGACGATCCGTCCCGCGCCGGAGTGGATGCGAGCGCCGGGCGGCGCAGTCGATCCCGCCAGGATGAAAGAACCGGCGGGCGCGCCGTCGTCGACGGCGCGCCGGACCTGGTCCCAGCACCCAGGGAAGAGCTGCCACTCGTCCAGGAGCATGGTGCCGTCCGGTTCGAGATCGAACGGGCCTGCCGCGAACGCCTCGCGCTCTTGCGGAACGTCGAACCGGACCGAACGGTTCGCGCGTCGGTGCGCTGTTGCGGTCTTTCCGACGCCCTTGGCCCCCTGGACGGCTACTGCAGCGAGTTCCGCCAGCAGGGAGTCGAGGGCGTCATCCGCGAGACGGTGGACGTATGCGTTGGCCACCGGCCAAGTCTACGTCTCACACGCCAACTAGTCGACACTTCACACACAATCCGCTGGGTGGTTCACACGCTATACGGTCGACGTCTGACGCATGCCCACCGCTGCTGGCGCTAGCGTCCTAGCGCGCGTCGCATTCACGTCCGGGTGGGCCAGCGGGCGTCGGTCGGATCTTCTCAGCGACCGACCATGCTCATGCCCGCGTCGTTGTAGCGGTTCCCCCGTACCCCCACCCGGACGGCGAGCGCGTCGAGCTCGGCGCGTTCGTCGGCCGAGAGGGCGACCGCCGTGGCGGCCGCGTTCTCCTCGACGCGCTCGAGGCGGCGCGTCCCGGGGATGGGCACGATCCACGGCTGCTGGGCGAGGAGCCAGGCGAGCGCGACCTGCCCGGGCGTCGCGGCCTTGGCGTCCGCGAGCCGGCGGACGTGGTCGACGAGCCGCTCGTTGGCGGCGCGGTTCTCCTCGCTGAAGCGGGGGATGGTCCGCCGGATGTCGCCGTCAGTGAACGCCGTCGACGGCGACACCGTCCCCGTGAGGAAGCCCTTGCCGAGCGGGCTGAACGGGACGAACCCGATCCCGAGCTCGGCGAGCGTGGGCAGCACCTCGGGCTCGGGGTCGCGGGTCCACAGCGAGTACTCGCTCTGCACCGCGGTGACGGGGAACGCGGCGTGCGCGCGCCGGATCGTGGCGGCGCCCGCCTCCGACAGCCCCAGGTGCCGGACCTTCCCGGCCCGCACGAGCTCGCCGACGGCGCCGGCGACCTCCTCGATCGGCACGTCCGGGTCGACGCGGTGCTGGTAGAACAGGTCGATCCGGTCCGTGCGCAGGCGGCGCAGTGACGCGTCGGCGACACGGCGGATCTGCTCGGGCCGGCTGTCCAGCCCGACCGACCTCCCGTCCCGGATGTCCCAGCCGAACTTGGTGGCGATCACGACGTCGTCTCGCACGGGCTCGAGGGCCTCGCCGACGAGCTCCTCGTTGACGTACGGGCCGTACACCTCGGCGGTGTCGACGAACGTCACGCCGCGCTCGACGGCGCCGCGCAGGACGGCGACCATGTCGTCCCGGTCGCCCGGGTTGGGGCCGTAGGACTGGGACATGCCCATGGCGCCGAGGCCGACGGCGGAGACCTCGAGGCCCTGGCCGAGAGTGCGGGTGTGCATGGTTCCTCCGAGGGGTGGGGTCAGCGGGGGTCGACGCGCAGCGTCGTCGCGGTCGCCGTGGCGTTCGTGATCGAGCGCACCGCCGACCCGTCCCCGTACTTGGCGTGGTAGGCGAGGTCGATCGCGGCGTCGTGGGCGTCGTCGGGCGTGAACGTGACGTCGGCGCGGACCCCGCCCGCATCGATCTCGCCCGTGCCGGTGCGCCGGACGCCCCGGTACCAGGCGCCGTCGGCGCCGCGGACGGAGCGGACGAACAGGCGGCCGTCGACGACGACGTGCCACACGATGCGCGGGGTGCGGAGCGTCCCGTCGGGGCGGCTCGCGGCCACGCGGAGCTCGCCGTCGCTGTCGATCGCGGCGAGGGTGTCGGGGTTCCAGTCGGGCATGGTGCTGGTCCTTTGCTGGCAGGGGTGGCGGGTGGTGGGGCGCTCAGGCCTCGGGGATCTCGAGCTCGTAGAACCGGGCCCGGTCGACCTCCGGGTCGGGGCCCCCGCGGACGCCCGTGTCGAGGGCGTCGATCGAGGCGAGCTCGTCGGCGGTCAGCTCGAAGCCGGCGACGTCGAAGTTCTCGGCGATGCGGCTCGGGGTGACGGACTTGGGGATCGCGGAGCGGCCCTGCTGCAGGTGCCAACGCAGCATCACCTGGGCCGGGGTCCGGGCGTGGGTCGCGGCGATCGACGCGATCGTCGGGTCCTCGAGGGTGCTCCGACGGGTGTCGTCGCCCCAGCCCGGGTAGAACGTGATGCCGCCGATCGGGGACCACGCCTGGGTCAGGACGCCCCGCTCGGCGTCGGCGGCCTGCACGGCGGGCTGCTGGAAGTAGGGGTGCAGCTCGACCTGGTTCACCGCGGGGACCACGCTCGTGGCGTCGAGCAGCCGGGCCAGGTGACCGGGCATGAAGTTGGACACGCCGATCGCGCGGACCTTGCCGTCGGCGAGCAGCGTCTCGAGCGCCCGGTAGGCGTCGATGGTCGTGTCGAACCGGGCGGGGGCGGGCTGGTGGAGGATCAGCAGGTCGAGCCGGTCCAGCCCGAGCTTGCCGGCGGCCTTGTCGAACGCGTGCAACGTCTGGTCGTATCCGAAGTCGGAGACCCAGACCTTCGTCTCCACGAAGACCTCGTCGCGGTCGAGCCCGGACTCGCGGATCGCGCGTCCGACCTCACGCTCGTTGCCGTACGCGGCGGCGGTGTCGACGTGCCGGTAGCCGACCTCGAGCGCGGTGCGGACTGCGGCGACGGTCTCCTCCGGCGGCGTCTGGAAGACGCCGTAGCCGAGGGCGGGCATCGTGACCTCGTTGTTCAGGGTCAGGGTGGGGATCTGATCGGTGGGCATGTCCTCCACGGTAGAAGCGGGCCGGGAGATGTGGGAGGTCCTGGCGTTGCCCCCCGGGTGCCCGGTACTGGCAGCACCTCCCTCGCCCGCGCGGGCCGCCGTACCGTCGAGGCATGGACCTGAGAGCCGAGACCCGGGAGTTCCTCACCTCGCGCCGCGGCCGGATCACCCCCGAGCGCGCCGGCCTCGCCGCGTACGGGGGCAACCGGCGCGTGCCGGGGCTCCGCCGTGAAGAGGTCGCCATGCTCGCCGGCGTGAGCGTCGACTACTACACGCGGCTGGAGCGCGGGAACCTGTCCGGCGCGTCCGAGGAGGTCCTCGAGGCGCTCGCGGAGGCGCTCCAGCTCGACGAGGCCGAGCGGGGCCACCTGGCGGACCTGGCGCGCGCGGCCAACGCGTCCGGGGCCGCACGGTCGCGAGCCCGGCGGGCTCCTGCGCCCACGCTGCGGCCGGTGGTCCAGCGGATCCTCGACTCGCTCGAGCACGCGCCCGCGTTCGTCCGGAACGGGCGGCTCGACGTCCTCGGCGCGAACCTCCTGGGCCGCGCGCTCTACGCGCCGCTGTACGACTCGCCGGAGCGCATCGCGAAGCGGCCGGTCAACACGGCCCGGTTCCAGTTCCTCGACCCGGTGGCCGCCCGCGCGTTCTGGGGCGAGCAGACCGACCGGCTCGCGCACGACGCCGTCGCCATCCTCCGCGCGGAGGCCGGCCACGACCCGTACGACCGGAACCTCACCGACCTCGTCGGCGAGCTGTCGACCCGCAGCGAGGACTTCCGCAGGCTGTGGGCGTCGCACGACGTGCGCTACCACCGCAGCGGGACCAAGGTGTTCCACCATCCCGTCGTCGGGCAGCTCGAGCTCGACTACGAGGCCCTCGTGCTCCCCGCCGATCCGGGCCTCCAGCTCAACGTGTACACCGCCGCGCGGGGCTCGGCGTCGGAGGACGGGCTCAAGCTGCTGGCCTCCTGGGCGGCGACGACGCTGCTCGAGTCCGGCGACACGGCGACCGGCGACTCAGCGCCCGGCGGCGGCGAGGTCGGCGCCGGTCGCGGCCTCAGGCGGGAGCGCGGCAGGCGCTGACGGCCAGCGTCGTGAACGGGACCGTGAAGCTTCCGCCGCCGGCGTCGACGGCGTCGCCGACGGCGCCCAGCACCTCCGCGAGCCGGTCCGGTTCCAGCCGGGTGAGGCCGCCCGTCGTGGGCAGGAGCTCGAGCCACGCGTCGCGGGTCCAGGTCCGCTCGACGTCGAACCGCCACTGCTCGGGGGCCTCGAAGCGTCCCGTCGAGCGGATCGTCTCGGCGACGGCGGCGTACCCGGCCTGGTACGCCTCGACCGGCCGCCGTCCCGACCCGCCCGCGAACGGCGACTCGGGCACGACGCGCCGGAACGCCTCGGCGAAGGCGTGGGCGACGTCGTCGGGCGGCTCGAAGACGTGGCCGAAGACCGCGAGCCGGCCGCCCGGGCGCAGGACGTCGGCCGCCTTGGCCGCGCCGACGGCCGGGTCGACCCAGTGCCACGACTGGGCGGCGGCGACGGCGTCGAACGTCCGCCCGGCGGGCTCCCACCCCTCGAAGGTCGCGACCTCGACGGGCAGGCCGCGCTCCCGCGCGAAGGCCGCCATGCGCGCGTCGGGCTCCACGCCCAGCACGGCGCATCCCGCAGCCTGGAGCTGGCGGGCGGCGATCCCGGTCCCGCAGCCGACGTCGAGGACGTCGCGGGCCGGGCCGGTCGGCGGGGCTCCCACGACCGCCGCGACCAGGGCCGGCGGGTAGGGCGGGCGGGCGCGGTCGTAGCGCTCGGCGTCGGTGCCGAACGACTCGGCCATCGCGCGGGCGCCGTGGATCGGTGCGGACGGGCTGCCGGGCTGTCGCGGGGGCGTCGCGGTCACGAGCCCACGCTAGCGGTCAGGCCCTCCGGGCCGGGAGGTCGACCGTTCCGAGGACCCGCGCGTCCAGGACCGACACGAGCTCCACGATCCGGCCGTCGACCACGGTGCAGGACATCACCCCGAGCGGCTTGCCCGTGGGGCCCCAGGCCATGATGCCCGGCGCGCCGTCGACGAGCACCCGCCGCCCCGTGACCCGCGCCGGGCCGCCCCGCAGCGCCTCGCGGGCGAGCGCCGTCGCGCCGATCCGCACGGTCGTGCCGTGCGCCGTGTGCGTCGTCCAGCGCACGTCCGGGTCGAGGACCCGCAGCAGCGCCTCGAAGTCGCCGGCCCGCGACGCCGCGAGGAACGCGTCGACGACGGCGCGCTGCCGGCTCCGGTCGGACGGCTGCGGCGTGCCCTGGACCTTGCGTCGTGCGCGGCTGGCCAGCATCTTCGCGGCGTCGGCGGACTTGTCGAGGACCCGCGCGATCTCGTCGAACGGCACGGCGAACATGTCGTGCAGGACGAACGCCAGCCGCTCGTCGGGGCGCAGCGTGTCGAGCACGACGAGCAGCGCGAGCCCCACCGAGTCGGCGAGCGCCGCGTCCTCCGCGGGGTCGTCCTCCGTCACCACCAGCTCCGGGAGCTCGTCGACCGCCGACTCCGGGTGGGTACGCCGAGACCGCAGCGCGTCGATGCAGATCCGCCCGACGACCGTCGTGAGCCAGCCCGCGAGGTTGTCGATCGCGGCCGGGTCCTGCCGGCTCAGGCGCAGCCACGCCTCCTGGACGGCGTCCTCGGCGTCGGCGTGCGAGCCGAGCATGCGGTAGGCGAGCGCCACCAGCCGGCCCCGCTGCGCCTCGAACGCGTCGGCCACCGCGCCGACGCCGGTCTCGTTCGTCTCCACGCCAGTTACCTTCCCTCGCCGGGTGCCGTCGTGGGGGATGACGGGCCCGGGAGGGCCGAGGTAACCGACGGAAGGACGCGTCATGGACGTCGTGCTGTGGGTCGTCACGGGGCTGCTGGCCGCCGTGTTCCTGTTCGCGGGCACCAACAAGCTGGTGATCCCGCGGGAGAAGCTGCTGGCCGCGCCGGGCGGAGGGTGGGTGGACGACTTCGACGAGGGCTTCGTCAAGGCGCTCGGAGCAGCGGAGGTGCTGGGCGCCGTCGGGCTCGTGGTGCCGGGGGCCGTCGGGGCGGCGACGTTCCTGGTCCCGCTCGCCGCGACGGGCGTGGGGCTCGTGATGGTCGGCGCCGCGGTCGTGGAGGTGCGCCGGGGCGAACCGGCGCACGCCCTCCTCAACCTGTTCTACCTGGCCCTGGCGGTGTTCCTGGTGTGGGGCCGGCTCGGCCCCGCACCGCTGGGCTGACCACGCCGCCGCCGAGCTACGCGGCCTGGAGCGGCCGGGAGAACGACTTGCGCAGCGACGACGGCGCCACGACCGGCAGCAGCGCGGCCAGCAGCTTGCGCTTGGCTCCGCGAGGTTCGCGGGTGAGCTCCACGTCGACCCGGGTGCCGTCGTCCTCCGCGGTGAGCTGGAAGATCCAGCCGCCGCCGGGCCCGAACACCTTGGAGTCGTGCGTGGTGACGACGACGCGGCCGCGGTCGAGGTCCCAGTGGTAGCGGGCGCGTTCCCAGGAGGACGCGGTCCCCTCGGTGACCTCCGCCCAGTCGTCGCCCACGGCGTGGACCTCGAAGTGGTCGGCGTCGATCGTCGGCCAGGCGTCGGGGCGGGCCGGGCTGAAGTCGGTGAGGATCGCCATCAGCTCGGGGACGCTGAGGGGCGAGGTGAGGTGGAAGCGGACGGTGGTCATGGCGGGCTCCTTCGGGTGGGCCGGGTCTCCCGGCGGTTGATCCCACCCTCCCGGGCCCGCACCCCGGCTCGCGCCCGTGCCGGACCCTGGTGGACCCCCGGGCGCCCGGCGGAGTCCTCAGGGGACGAGCTGCTGGGACAGCTGCCACCGGTCGGCGCCGGCGTCGTGCGTCACGGTCGCGAGGGCGCCGTTGACGAGCGCGAGGTGCGGGGGGACGTGCCCGCAGTCGACGTCGCCCACCACGGGGACGCCCAGGTCGCCGAGCGCGTGCCGGACGGCGTCGTGCTGGGTCCAGCCCGGCAGGTCGGCGCCGCCGGTCCGTCCCACGAGGACCGCGCGGGCGTCGTCGAACCAGCCGGCGTACCGGAGCTGGAAGAGCCGGCGGGTCGTGTCGGCGGCGTTCGACTCGGCGCACTCGAGGTAGACGATCGTGCCCTCGGGCGCGTGCTCCCGGGCGAACCGGGGCACGTCGCCGAACGGCGTGCCGACGAGGTGCGTGATCGCCTCGAGGCAGCCGCCGATCAGGCGCCCGGAGACCGCAAGCTCCCCGCCGGCGTGCGCGTCGAGGCGGGTCCACGTCCCCGCGCTGTCGTACGTCGGCTCGACGACCGCCGGGTCGGCCTCCCAGTCGTCGTAGCCGTGAGCGCGGTGCCGCTCGGACGCTCCCTGGACGACGGTCGAGCCGGTCGGCGCGGCCACGACGTCCAGCCAGGACGCGAGGGGCGTCGGCACCCGGTAGGGCGTGTCCATGAGGTTCTGGCCGTGCAGCGTCGCGACGCCGGTCAGGACCGTGAGGGGCAGGAGCAGCGTCGAGACGTCCGAGAAGCCCACGAGCCACGTCGGGTCGGCGGCGAGGGCGTCCCAGTCGAGCCGGTCGAGGAGGTCGATCGCGATCTCCCCGCCCCACGGCGGGACCACCGCGCGCACCTGCGGGTCGAGGAGCATCGCCGTGAGCTCCGCTGCGCGCTCGTCGGCCGGGGCCGAGACGATGCCCGAGCCGTCCAGGCAGCGTCCGAGGCGAGGCTCCAGGCCCCGCGAGCGGAGCGTGTCCAGGGCGACCTCGAGCCGGGGCACGAGGCTCGCCGCGACGCCGGACGACGGCGCCGTCACGCCGACGACGTCACCGGGTGCGAGCGGGGCCGGGTAGCGGATCATCGCCTCAGCATGCCCGATCGAGCCGACGCGCAGACCAGCCCGCCGACGAGCGCGAGGCGGGAGGGCACGAGCCGACCCTCACCGGCCGCTACGGTGGCCCCATGCCACGCACCGTCGCGCCCGAGCAGGACGTCGAGGACTTCGCGCTGCGGGTCGCGAGGACCCTCGGGCTCGGCGACGGGACGGCGGGCGAGCTTGCGGGCGGCAACATGAACCACGCGGTGCGGGTCCGGACCGACCGCGCGGACGTCGTCGTGCGGTTCACCCGGGACGCCGCGCGCCGGGGCGACGACCCGTTCGACGTCGAGGCCTGGTGCGCGGGCGCCGCGGCGCGAGCGGGGATCCGGACGGCGCCGGTCGTCGCGCGGACGCACGTCGAGGGCGAGTCGGTGCTCGTCGTCGAGCACGTGGCGGGCGTGCCGACCGCGCCCGACGACCTGGCGGGCTGGCGGGCCGTCGGCACGATCGCCGCGCGGCTCGCGGAGGTCCCGACGGACGACGCGCCCGACGGGCTGTTCTCGCGGTTCGGGCGCGACCTCGCGGGCGCGTGGGACGCGCACGTCGCCTACAACCTCGAGGCGCTCGGCCCCGACGACGCGCTGCCGGGGCTCGGCGTGTACGACCGGCGGGACCGGGGCCGGCTGCGCGAGGTCGTGGCGTCGCTGCGGGGCCGCGACCTGCGGCAGGGGCTGTCCCACGGCGACCTGTGCCACCGCAACCTCCTGACCGCCGCGGACGGCGGCTACGTCGTCCTCGACTGGGGGTCGGCGCAGGCGGGGCCGACACCGTGGACGGACCTCGAGCAGATCCGCCGCTGGCACGTGACGGGCGACGTGGAGACGCCGGTGTCCGCGGCGGCGTGGGCCGAGACGCTGGCCGGGGCGCTCGACGGGACCGGCACCCCACCGGACGACGCGGCCCGGATCCTGGGTTCGCTCGCGGTGCTTCACGCGCTCGACGTCGTCCGGTGGGCGCTCGACCGGCGCCCCGACCGCCTGGCCGAGCTCGCTGCGGGGTCGGCCGCGACCGTACGACGCGAGCTGCCGCGCCTCGGCTGAGGATCGGGCGCGCTACGCGCCGAGCACGCAGAACTCGTTGCCCTCGACGTCGGCCATGACGACGAACGTCCTGCCGTCGCCCTGGCCGACGTCGACGCGCCGCGCGCCGAGGCCCTCGAGCCGGGCCACGTCGGCGGCCTGGTCGGTGGAGCCGAAGTCGAGGTGCAGCCGGTTCTTCACGGCCTTGCCCTCGGGGACCGGCTGGAAGACGAGGCTCGGCGGGCCGTAGACGGTCTCGCCCTCCTGCGGGAAGATCACCGCCTCGCCGCGCTCGCCGTCCTCGCGGCCGGACCAGCCGAGCGCCTCGCCCCAGAAGTCCGCGACCGTCGCGGGGACCGCGCTGTCGAACACCGCACCGCTGAACGTGAGTGCCATGCCCTCCACGGTGCCAGGCGTGTCAAGGGTCGTGGGCCGCGGTCAGCCGGCGTCCTCCCCGTGTCCCGCTGCGACGTCGCGGTAGCCGAGCGCGCGGGACAGCGACGCGAGCGCGTCGCGCGCCTGGACGAGCTGGGAGAGGTCGGCGGCGCTGAGCGTCGAGAGCGCGTACCGGACGCGGCGGGCGCTCTGGTCGCGCGCCCGTGCGCGCACCTCGTCGGCGACGGCGGTCGCGGTGTACCTGACCTCGCCGGAGCCGCCGCCCGTGGACCGCACGAGGTGGCTGCGCTCGAGCTGGTGGACCACCTGGCGGACGGCCGTGGTCGGGTGGTCGGTCACGCCCACGAGCTCCTTGAGCGTGGCGGGCGGACGGCGCATGAGGTGCATCAGGACGACGACGCCCAGCTGGGGAACGGGCTCGATCCCGCCGCGGCGCTCGGCCTCACGGCGGACGTGGTGGTTGACCTGGTCGAGCACCTCGGCGAGGTCGACGACGGACCGCACCAGGTCCCGCGCGTCGTCCAGGTAGGGGTCGTCGGTCACGGTGCGACCCGGCTCATCGCAGGGCCCCGCTGGCGGCGAGCTGGAGGGCGCCGACGAGCTCGGCGCCGGTGGACAGCGCTGCCGGCACGACCTCGAGGACGGCGGCGGTGGCCGGCTGCGCGTGCCGCGCGATGGAGGCCTGGACGCCGTCGATGAGGGCGGGCCCGGCGTCGCCCAGCTCGCCGCCCACGACGACCGCCTGGGGGTTGAGCAGGTTGCACAGGTCGGCGAGCACGCCGCCCAGCGTCCGGCCCGCCTCGTTGAGGATCCGGTCGGTGATGCTGTCGCGGACGGTGGTGAGCCGCAGCGTGCTCGGGTCGAGCGTCGGGTGGGTGTGCGCGATCTGCTCGCGGACCGAGTCCACGGAGACCACGGCCTCGAGGCACCCCCGGTTGCCGCACCGGCACATCTCGGTCTGCCCCGGGAGGTGGGTGTGCCCGATCTCGCCGGCGAGGCCGGTCGCGCCGCGGTAGGGCGCGCCCCCGATCACGAGGCTCGCGCCGACGCCGTGCGACGCCTTGACGTAGAGGAAGTTCTGGAAGTGCCGCCCGACGCCGCGCGTGAGCTCGCCGTACGCGCCGAGGACGGCGTCGTTCTCGATGTGGACGGCGGTCCCGAGCCGCTCGCCCAGCTCGTCCGCGGGGGAGCGGCCCACCCAGCTCGAGAGGATCGTCGGCGACTGCACGAGCCCGGTAGCGGTGTCGAGCGGCCCGGGGATCCCGGCGACGACGGCGCCCAGAGCCTCGATCTTGTGCGTGCGGCGCAGCCGCCCCAGCAGGTCCGTGGCGACGTCCATGGCGTCGGAGGCCTGGAGGTCGACGTCGAGCTCGACGCGTTCCTCGCCGACGGTCCGTCCGAGCCCGTCGGCGACGGCGACGTAGATGTGGTTGTGGCCGAAGTCGATCCCGGCCACGTGGGCCCCTGCGGCGACCGCGGTGAGCCTCGTGGCGGGACGACCGCTCCCGGAGCCCGGGCCCTTCACTGCGGGCTCGCTCTCCGTGATCAGACCGTCGGACAGCAGCCGGGTGATCGCGTGGTTGACCGTGCTACGGGACAGGCCGGTGGCCTCGACGAGGTCGGAGCGGGTGATTTCTTCACTGGTGCGAATGAGCCGGTAGAGGTCCTCACGCGTGCGGTCACGCGGTGAATACTGCTGCGGCGACTTCTGCGGCGTCGTTGCCATGGCTCGACCCTAGTGCATGCCGGTCGGTTTTTGTTCCGGCATGCGTCCGAAAATACGGCCGACGAGCACCCGAAAACCTCGTTAAAACGGGACTGTTTGTGCCGTTGACAGCGATAAAAGATTCGCCTTAGCGTGCGATCAGTCCGCGAGTCTCGTGGGCGACGCACCCGGGAAGGGCGCCCAGCGTCGGGCGCCCTGCCGGTCCCTCCGATCCCAGTCGGACGCACCCAGTTGTCAGAGAGGACGACGAAGAGATGCACCTTCCTCCACGCGTACGCGGCGCCTGCCGCGTCGCGATCCCGTTGACGCTCGCCGGCGCGCTTGTCGCCACGGGCGCACTCGCCGCCGGAGCGGCCACCACGAACCCCAGCCCCAACGCCCTCGAGCTCGCCAACGCGCAGCTCTCGAAGAAGGCGGCCACCGAGGGGATGGTGCTGCTGGAGAACAACGACAACGCCCTGCCGGTCGCGAAGTCGACCAACGTCGCGCTCTTCGGGGTCGGCGCCTACGCGACGGTGAAGGGCGGCACCGGTTCGGGGAACGTCAACAACCGCTACTCGATCAACGTGCGGACCGGCCTCGAGAACGCCGGATTCACGATCACGACGAGCGACGCCTACTGGGGCGCGATGACGACCGCGTTCGACACGAAGTACCCGCCGAGCTCGACGGGCGGGGTGTTCGGGCCGACCATCGACTACGCGTCCGTCGAGCAGGCGCTCACGGGCACGTCGGTCCAGCCGAAGGCGCCCACGGACACGGCGATCTACGTCGTCGCGCGGAACTCGGGCGAGGGCGCGGACCGCAAGTCGGGGGCGGGCGACTACCAGCTCACCGACACCGAGCACGACGACATCCAGCGCATCGGCCAGACGTACCAGCACGTCATCGTGGTGCTGAACGTCGGTGGCGTCGTCGACACCTCGTTCTTCAAGCAGATCAACAAGGCCGCCAACGACCCCGAGGGCGGCAAGCCGATCGACTCGCTGCTCCTCATGAGCCAGGCCGGCCAGGAGGGCGGCAACGCGGTCGCCGAGGTGCTCGACGGCGACGTCACACCGTCCGGCAAGCTCACCGACACGTGGGCGTCGAAGTACTCGTACTACCCGGCCTCGGCGACGTTCGGTGCCAACGACGGGAACACGACGACCGAGCAGTACACCGAAGGGATCTACGTCGGGTACCGCTACTTCGACTCGTTCTACGCGTCGCTGAACGCGTCCGACCCCGACGGCGTCGTCGACTACCCCTTCGGGTACGGACTGTCGTACACGAACTTCCACATCGACGCGCAGAGCGTCACCGCGGACATGAACAAGGTGACCGTCAAGGCGAAGGTCACGAACGTCGGCAAGACCTACTCCGGCAAGGAGGTCGTGGAGGCGTACTTCTCCGCGCCGCAGAACGGCCTCGACAAGCCGTACCAGGAGCTCGCCGGCTACGCGAAGACCGACGACCTGGCCCCCGGCGCCTCGCAGGTGCTCACGATCTCCTACGACACGACGGAGATGTCGTCGTACGACGAGTCGAAGGCCGCGTACGTCATGGACGCGGGCGACTACCTCGTCCGCGTCGGAGACTCGTCCCGCAACACGCACGTGGCCGCGAAGCTCCACCTGGGCTCCGACCTCGTGACCGAGCAGGACCACAACGAGCTCACCGACCAGAAGCCCGACTCGGTCCTCTCGAGCGACCCGGCGAACTTCTACACGTACGACGGAGAGAGCGACGAGATCGCGGCCGCGCCGCAGGTCGCCCTCGACACGACCGGCTTCACCGCCACGCAGGCCGCGTCCGCGTACCAGCAGGACGTCACCGTCGACAACACCTCCCCGTACTACGCGCTCGACGGCGACACCATCTCGTCGACGACGGCGTACACCGACCCGAACCAGACGAGCTGGGAGGGCACCGGCGCGCCGTACGCGGCCAAGACGGGCGAGACCGTCGAGCACGTGACGACCAGCCCGACGAACACGCTCTACGACGTCGCCAAGGGCAAGATCACGATCCAGCAGCTCGTCGCCGGCCTCTCGGTGACGCAGCTCGCGAACATCGTCGAGGGTGCGAGCGCCGCCGGGTCGACGCTGTCGGCCACGGGCGCGGCCGGCTACACGACAGCCAAGTACGAGAACCTGGGCATCCCCGCCCTGACCCTCTCCGACGGCCCCGCGGGCCTCCGCATCACGCAGAAGATCGCGACCACGCCGGCGACGTACCAGTTCGGCACGGCCTGGCCGGTCGGGACCCTGCTCGCCCAGACCTGGGACCGTGACCTCGTCGCGCAGGTCGGCCAGGCGGTCGGCAAGGAGATGCAGGAGTACGGCGTCTCCCTGTGGCTCGCGCCGGGCATGAACGTCCACCGCGACCCGCTCAACGGCCGCAACTTCGAGTACTACTCGGAGGACCCGCTCAGCTCGGGCCTGACGGCGGCGGCCATGACCGCGGGCGTGCAGTCGGTCCCCGGCGAGGGCGTGACCATCAAGCACTTCGACGGGAACGAGCAGGAGGCCAACCGCAACGCGGTCAACGACGTCGTCGACGAGCGCGGGTTCCGCGAGATCGAGCTCAAGGGCTTCGAGGTCGCCGTCAAGGCGGCGCAGCCGATGGCGGTCATGAGCTCCTACAACAAGATCAGCGGCACCTACGCGTCGCAGAACTACGACCTGCTCACGGACATCCTCCGCGGCGAGTGGGGCTACCAGGGCCTCGTCATGACCGACTGGGGTGGCAGCCACGACACCGTCGGCACCATGTACGCGGGCAACGACCTCATCGAGCCGGGCAACGCTCCGCAGAACGTCATCAACACGACGATCAAGGTGCCGCCGGCCATCGACGTCTCGGGCCTGCCCGTCTACAACAAGACCGTGACGAGCACCCGCACGTCCTACGCGTGGTCGTTCAACGGCCTCACGCCCTCGGCAACCGGCTCCGTCGCCATCCCCACCACGGTGGACGCGAACACGGACCTGTCGAAGGTGCCGGCGTCGGGCACCACGACGGTGGACGCCATCAACAACCAGGTCTTCACGCCGAACCCGAAGTTCACCTCGGTGAACGACGCGTACACGCAGACCGCGGCGCTGCTCGCCGGCTCCGCTCTCACGGCGGCGCAGAAGGCAGGCGTCACCCTCACCGACGTCGTCCACGCGACGCCCGGCGACGACACGACGCCCGTCGTGTCGTACAAGGTGACCGTCACGGGCAACTACCCGGCCGCGGGCTACACCATGCGCCTCGGTGACCTGCAGCGCTCGGCGATCCGCGTGCTCACGACGGTCGAGCAGTCGGCGCAGTTCGAGCAGCTCGCGTCGCTCCAGGGCGTCTCGGGCATCAAGGCCAAGCCGTACGAGGACCAGTTCACGGACCTCAAGTCGTACGTGGCGGCCAGCAAGGGCAAGGTGACCACGGAGACCGGCCCGGCGCCGGCGTTCACGGTCACGACCAGCCCCGCGGCTCCGGCGAGCGGCTGGTTCACCGGCCCGGTGAACGTCTCCGTCTCGGCCGCCGCCGACGACATCGTCACCGTCGCGGTCGACGGCGGCGAGTCGCAGGCGTACACGGGCACCCCGGTGACCGTGTCGGGCGACGGCGAGCACCAGGTGCTCGTCGCGGTCACGGCCGACAGCTCCAAGCCCGGCCTCAAGGCGCTGACCCTCAAGATCGACGGCACCGCGCCGACGGTCTCGGTCACCTCCGCGGTCTCCGGCAAGCTGGCCCTCAAGGCGACGGACGAGCTGTCCGGCGTGAAGTCGATCCAGTACTCGCTCGACAACGGCAAGACCTGGAAGACGTACACGTCGGCGGTCGCGATCTCCGGCGCCCCGAAGGCCGTGAGCTACCGGGCGACGGACAAGGCGGGCAACGTCAGCGCGACGACGTCCGTGACGGTCCAGGGCGTCCTGACGCTCTCGAAGCCGGTCGTCAAGGGTTCGGCGGTCGTGGGCTCGAAGCTCACCGCGTCGGTCGCGCAGCACACCTCCGGCGCGACGCTGTCGTACCGGTGGAACCGGGACGGCAAGGCGATCTCGGGTGCCACGAAGTCGACCTACACCGCGGTGTCGGCCGACCGGGGCACGAAGCTGAGCGTCACGGTCACCGAGAAGAAGTCCGGCTACACGACGGTCACCGCCACGTCGGCGGCGACGACCGTGCTGGGCAAGCTGACCCTGTCGACGCCCACCATCGCGGGCACTGCGGCCAAGGGTCACACCGTGACCGCGAAGGTCGCGCAGCACACCTCCGGTGCGCAGCTCTCGTACCAGTGGTACCGCAACGGCAAGGCGGTCTCGGGTGCGACGTCGTCGACCCACAAGGTCGTCTCCGCCGACCAGGGCAAGAGGCTGACCGTCAAGGTCACGGAGAAGAAGTCGGGCTACCTCACGGTGGTGAAGACCTCGGCCTCCAAGACCGTGAAGAAGTAGCGGCTCAGCCGAACGAGGCCCCGTCGTCCACCCGGACGACGGGGCCTCGTGCCGTCCGGTCTCGGGCCGCGTCGCTCTCGGCGCGTCCTAGGGTGGGCGGGTGACGACGGAGACCGGGTACCGGGAGCCGGACGCTGCGGCCGTCGGGAGGCTCGTCGACGAGGTCCTCACCGCCGCAGGCGACCCGGCGCGCGCCGCGACCGCCGCGTGGGTCCGGAGCGGGTCGTCGTCGCTCGTGGTGCTGGGGGAGCGCACCGCCGTCCGCGTCGCCCGCGACCCGCACGCCGCGCCCGAGCTGCTGCGCGCCCAGCGGCTCGTCGACGCGCTGCCGTACCTCCCGTTCGCGGTCCCGCGCTCGGTCGGCGAGGTCGCCGTGCTCGACGGCGTCACCGCGGTCCCCGTCCGGCGGCTCGGCGGGACGCCCCACGAGCCGGGGAGCGGCGACCCGGTCGAGCTGCGCCGGCTGCTCGTCGCGATCCACACGATCGACCCCACGCCCCTGGAGGGTCTGCTCGCCCGCCCCCGCGCGTTCTACGGCGGCGACCGCTGGTACGAGGTGCTCGCCGAGGACGCCGTCCCGCTCCTGCCCGCGACGCTGCGCGCCGCCGCCCGGGACGCCGTGGACCGGCTGGCCGCAGCCGAGGTGCCGGTGAGCGCCGTCGGGCACGGCGACCTCGCGGGCGCCAACGTGCTGTGGGACGGCGGGCGCGTCGTCGGGGTGCTCGACTGGGACCTCGCGAGCGTGGACGACCCCGCCGAGGACGTCGCCAGCCTCGCCGGGTGGCACGGCTGGGACCTCGCACCCGCGCTCGCCGACCCCGCCACGGTCGAACGGGCGGCGTTGTTCCGTGCCGTCGCCCCGCTCACCGTCGTGGCGTTCGCGCTGCTCCGGGGACGGCCCGACGAGGAGGTCGCGCGCGCCGTCGCCCGCGCGGCCGAGCGCCTCCCGGGCAGGCTCCCGGGATAGCCGAACGGCCCTACCGGCGCGCGGCGGACCCGTCGACGACCTCCCCGTACGCGGTGACGAACTTCCCGAGCAGGGTGACGAGCTGCTCGGCGTCGTCGGCACCGAGGGCGGCGAGGGCGGCGTCGTACTGGCCGAGCGAGCTGGCGATGGCCTCGTCGAAGATCGCGAGGCCGTTCTCGCTTGCCGTGAAGACGTAGGCGCCGCGCTCGGGGTCGCGCTCGCGGTCGAGGAGGCCGGCCTGGTGGGCGGCGTTGACCTGACGGTTGACGGTGGACTGCTCGAGGTTCAGCTCCTCGGCGATCTGGCGGAGCGTCCGCGGCGTGTGGTCGCTGAAGAGCCAGAGCAGCCGGCCGTCGGCGACGTTGAGGCGGCCCTGGTGCTCGGCGATGCGCCGGTGCTGGTCGAGGTGGAAGAGCGCGGACGCGACGCGTGTCCCGGGCGCTGCCTCGCGAGAGGTCACGGCGGAGCGGGTCCGGGCGGACGGTCGGGCGGCGGTCATGGGTCCTCCTGCGGTGGGGGCGTCGTTGCCCCTCGTGAGATATGTAGGTAGCATACATGACAGGTCAGCCTTGTGTAACTTGCACATCCCTCCGAGGAGTCCCCGTGAACCCGCCGTCCACCACCACCGCGCGCCGGAGCGACCGCGCGGTGCTCGTCATCGCGGTGCTGTGCTTCAGCAGCCTGTGCGCCGCGCTGATGCAGTCGCTCGTCATCCCGATCCAGTCCGAGCTCCCGCAGCTCCTGAACACCAGCGCCAGCAACGCGTCGTGGGTCGTCACCGCGACGCTCCTGGGCGGCGGCGTCTCCATGCCGCTCACGGGTCGCCTCGCCGACATGCTCGGCAAGAAGCCCGTGCTCGTCGCCGCCGCGTCGATCCTCGTGATCGGCTCGTTGATCTGCGCGCTGTCCGACTCGCTCGCGTTCGTGCTCGTCGGCCGCGTCCTGCAGGGTGTCGCGATGGGCTACATCCCCGTCGCGATCTCGATGGTCCGCGAGGTCGCCCCGGCTCGCCTGGTCAACACCGCCGTCGCCGCCGTCAGCGCGACGCTCGGCGTGGGCGGCGCGCTCGGCCTGCCGCTCGCCGCCTGGATCGCCCAGGGCCACGACTGGCACCTGCTGTTCTGGGTCTCGACCGTCCTCGCCGTAGCCATGGTGGTGCTGTCCGTCGTCGTCCTCCCGCACGTCCACGACGCGCACCCCGCGCGCATCGACGTGATCGGCGCGATCGGCCTCGCCGTGGGTCTCGTCGGCGTGCTCGTCGGCATCTCCAAGGGCAGCGACTGGGGCTGGGGAGAGCTCTCCACGATGGGCTCGATCGTCGGTGGCGTCGTCGTCCTGCTCGTCTGGGGCTGGTACCAGCTGCGCCGGCAGGACCCGCTCGTCGACCTGCGCACCATGAGCAAGAAGCCGATCCTCTTCACCAACCTCGCCGCCGTGCTCATCGGCTTCGGGATGATGGCGCAGTCGATCGTCGTGCCGCAGCTCCTCGAGCTGCCGTCAGCGGCCGGCGGCCTCGGCCAGACCATCCTCGCGGCCGGTCTGTGGATGGCGCCCGGCGGCCTCATGATGATGGCGTTCGCGCCCGTCTCCTCGAAGCTCCTCACCCGCTTCGGCGGCCGGATCACCATGTCGCTCGGCGCGTTCGTGCTCGCCGCCGGCTACGTCGTCGCCGTCTTCATGACGAACGCGCCGTGGCAGCTGCTCGTCGCGTCCTGCGTGGTGTGCGCGGGCGTCGGGATCGGCTACGCGGCCATGCCGACCCTGATCCTGAGCAACGTCCCGGCAGCCGAGGCCGCGTCGAGCGTCTCGGTCAACACGCTCATGCGGTCCATCGGCACCACCGTCGCGGGCGCGGTCATGGCGCTGGTCCTCACGAGCCAGACGTTCACGCTCGCCCCGGGCACGCCCGAGATCCCGACGCACGGCGCGTTCCGCCTCTGCTTCCTCATCGGCGCGCTCGCGGCGGCCGCCGGCGCGGCGATCGTCCTGCTGATCCCGCGGCGCGGCCGGACGCCCGAGGTCCCCGCCGAGGACGCGGCGCCTGCCGTCCGCGACGAGCTCGCCGTCGCCGCCGTCGCGGAGTAGGGCACCGGGGGCAGGGGTCAAGGATCGGGCGCGCGACACGCGCCCGATCCTTGACACCGTGCAACGGCGCGGGATAGACACCTAGGGGCTTGGACAACGCTGTCAGCCAGCGATGTCACCAGCGTGGTCGAAGCGTTCAGTGCGTCCGTCTCACACCGCACGAAGGGCAGGAACCGACGATGGTGCACCACCCCTTACGAGGACGTCGCGCATGGCGCGTCCTGGCGGCCTCCGGAGCAGCCGCAGCGCTGCTCACGGGGGCCTTCACGGCCGGGCCTGCGCAGGCGCAGAAGCTCCCGGCGCTCGTCACCGACCCCGCCACGTACGTCGACCCGATCATCGGGACGTCGAACGCCGGCAACACCTACCCGGGCGCCGTCGTGCCGTTCGGCATGCTGGCCTGGAGCCCGCAGACGTCGACCGGCAACCAGGCGTCCAACCCCGCGCCCGGCGGCTACCGCTACGACGCGACCCGCATCCGCGGCTTCAGCCTCACCCACCTCAACGGCGTGGGCTGCTCGGGCGCCAACGGCGACATCCCGGTCATGCCGTACGTGGGCGACGTGACCTCGTCGCCCAGCGCCGACACGAAGGACGCCACCTACGCGAGCACGTTCTCGCACGCGAACGAGAAGGCCGAGGCCGGCTCGTACTCCGTCCGCCTCGACAGCGGCGCGAGCGCCTCGCTCACGACGACGCAGCGCACCGGCACCGGGCTGTTCGGCTTCCCGGCGGGCAAGGCCGCGAGCATGCTGTTCCGCACCTCGAGCTCGGAGTCGGGGAGCACCGACGCCACGGTCACGGTGGACCCGAAGGCCAAGACGGTCACCGGCTCCGTCGATGCGGGGAACTTCTGCGGCCCGCAGAGCGCCAACAACCGCCACGACGGCTACACGCTGTACTTCACCGCCCACTTCGACACGAAGTTCGCGTCGGAAGGCACGTGGAAGGACGACGCGCTCACCCCGGGCTCCACGTCGGCGTCGGGCGGCACGGGCTACTCCACGAGCGGCAACCCGGTCGCGGGCAAGGGCTCGGGCGCGTACGTGACGTTCCCCGCCGGGACGCGCCAGGTGCAGGTCAAGGTCGCGATCTCCTACGTGAGCGCGGCCAACGCCGAGCTCAACCTCAAGGCCGAGAACCCGGCCTCGAAGACCTTCGACAAGACCCGCAAGGCCGCCGTCAAGACCTGGGACCGGGCCCTGGGCGCCGCCCAGGTCGGCGGCGGGACCCAGGACCAGAAGACGACGTTCTACACGGCGCTCTACCACTCGATGCTCGAGCCCACGCTCACGAGCGACGTCGACGGCCGGTACCTCGGCGGCGACCGGAAGGTCCACACCGTCACGAAGTACCAGGACGAGCAGTACGGCACGTTCTCCGGGTGGGACCAGTACCGCGGCCAGGTGCAGCTCCTCGCGCTGCTGAACCCCGACGTCGCGAGCGACTACGCCCAGTCCCTCAAGAACTACGCCGACCAGCGCGGCGGCGAGTGGGACCGCTGGCTCCTCGAGAACGCGAAGACGAGCGTCATGTCCGGCGACCCGTCGGCCGCGGCGCTCGCGGGCATGTACGCGTTCGGGGCTCGCGGGTTCGACGTCAAGGGCTCGCTCGCGTCGCTCGTCACGGCGGCGACCGTCCCGACCGAGAACGACCTCAGCAGCGCCGGCTGCAACGTCGAGTGCGTCGGCCAGCGCCCCGCCCTCGACCAGTACCTGAAGATCGGCTACGTCCCCGCGGACGACTGCCACTGCTGGGGCGGCGCGGCCGAGACCCTCGAGGACTCCGCGGCCGACGCCGGCATCTCCGAGCTCGCCTCCGCGCTCGGCAAGGACGCGGTCGCCTCCGAGTTCCGCGACCGCTCCGGCGCGTGGAGCAACGTCTTCGACCCCGACGCGACCTCCGACGGCGGCTACATGCGCAACCGGTCGGCCGACGGCACGTGGTCGGGAGCGAGCTTCAGCCCGGGGACCGGCTCCGGCTTCGTCGAGGGGTCGAGCGCCCGGTACACCTGGATGGTCTACTCCGACGTCGCCGGGCTCGCCTCGGCGCTCGGCGGCAAGCAGGCCACCGTCGACCGGCTCGACGGCTTCTTCAAGGCCGACGACGGCACCTTCGACTTCTCCGCGAAGGACGACACCAAGTACGACGCCACCAACGAGCCCGACATCAACGCGCCGTACCTCTACGACTACGTCGGCGCGCCGTACAAGACCCAGGAGACGGTCCGCGCGGAGATGGACCAGCTCTGGACGGCCGACTCCGGCGGCATCCCCGGCAACGACGACGCCGGGACCATGTCGTCCTGGTACGTGTGGTCGGCGCTCGGCATGTACCCGCAGAACCCGACGCGCGCGGACCTCGTCCTCACGTCGCCGCTGTTCCCGCGGGCCGTGGTGCACACCGGCACGGGCAAGACCATCACGGTGAACGCGCCGGCCGCGTCCTCGAAGAACGTCTACGTCCAGGACGTCCAGGTCACCGGCGCGCCCTCGAACCGGCCGTGGGTCCCCGCGTCGTTCGTGAAGAAGGGCGGCACGCTCGACTACACCCTCGTCGCCAAGGCCCAGAAGTCGTGGGGCAAGGCGGCGGCCGACGCCCCGCCCTCGTTCCGCGACGGCGAGATCCCGGCGTTCGTCCGCTCCTCCGACTCGTCCGTGAAGGTCGAGCCGGGTGCGCAGGCGAAGACGTCGCTCACGATGTCGACCATGACCGGCAAGCAGGTCCGGGTGCGGTGGAGCATCGAGGCGCCGGACGGGCTGAAGGTCACACCCTCCGCCAGCGCGGTCACCGTCCCGAAGTCCGGGCAGGTCACCGTGCCGGTGACGGTCAAGGCCACCAAGCAGGCCGCGGACGGCGTCTACACGCTGCCCGTCACGGCGACGACGACCGACGGGCAGCGCATCGCCGCGGCCCCGCTCACGGTCACCGTCGGCACCGAGGGAACGCTGAGCTGGTACGTCAACAACCGCGCCATCTCGGCCTCGGACGACGACCCGAAGGCGAACTTCGACGGCGAGGGCTGGAGCTACTCGGCGGCGGCGCTCGCGGCGGCCGGGGCGACCCCGGGCGGGACCGTCTCGGCCGGCGGGTTCGACTTCACCTGGCCCGACGTCGCGCCGGGCTCGCCCGACAACGTCGTGGCCGGCGGCGGCGACCAGGTCCTCGACCTGAGCGCGTCGTCGAAGGGCGCGACGAAGCTCGCGTTCCTCGGCAGCGCGAGTGAGGGCCAGG
Source organism: Luteimicrobium sp. DT211 (assembly GCF_049844995.1). Lineage (NCBI taxonomy): Bacteria > Bacillati > Actinomycetota > Actinomycetes > Micrococcales > Luteimicrobium > Luteimicrobium sp. DT211. Next base: position 325,925 of record NZ_JBNCMC010000001.1, read on the forward strand.
CGTCCGGCACGGTGACCCTCACGTACACGGACGGGTCGACGCAGACGGCCACCGTCGGGTTCAGCGACTGGACCCTCGGCGGTGGTGGCGGTGCCCCGCAGTTCGGGAACGTCATCGCGCTGCAGACCGCGTACCGCGACCAGTCGGGCCTGGGCAAGGACCCCGTGAAGACGGACATCTTCGCGACCGCGCCCATCGCCCTCACCGCGGGCAAGCAGCTCCAGAGCGTGACGCTGCCGACCACGGTCGACGGCGGCGACCTGCACGTGTTCGCGGTCGCCACGGCCTGACGGCCATCGGACGGACGGCCCGGCCGGGGTGGGTGCTCAACCCCCGGCCGGGCCGTCGTCGTGCCCGGGGAGCGAGCCGCGGAGCAGACGGGTGAGGATCCCGGTGAGGCGCGGCTCGACGTCGACCAGGGCGTGCCCGAGGCGCGGGTCGCTGCGGTACAGCGCGAGGACCTCCGCGCCGGGGGTGGCGATCTGCCAGAACGCCCCGGCGAGCGCCACGGCGGTGGCGACGACGTCGACGGCGGCCGGCTCGGGAAGTGTGGGCAGCGCGCCGCGTGTCGTGGCGACGATCGCCTCGAGCTCCTCGTGGGTGACCAGCTTGAAGGCGCGCACGGCCTCCACGGAGACGTTCCGCTCGAGGTTGAGCGGCGCGTGCGCGAGCAGGTCGCAGAAGGGGCCGCGCGCGGCGAGCGTGCGCGCGTAGGCGCCCGCGACGGACGACGGCGTGGGGGCGTCGTCGCCCGCGAGCTCCGCCCGGACCGCGGGGCCCCACTCGCGCCATCCGTCGGCGGTGAGCCGCAGGAAGATCTCCTCGCGCGTCTCGAAGTACCGCAGGAGTGCGGACTTGTGCATTCCGACGGCGTCGGCGACGTCGGTGAGCGTGATCTCGCGGACGCCGCGCTCGGAGGCGAGGCGTCGGGCGGCGTCGAGGATCGCCTGCTCGCGTGCCTGCTTGGCCTCGGCGCTGCGCGCGCGCTGGAACCCGGTGGTGGACGTCACGCAGGCAGTCTAGCGCAACGGCGTTGCGCTATTAAGAGAACGGTGTTGTACTAACTGTCATGCAGCAGACATGGTTCATCACCGGTTCCTCCCGCGGCTTCGGCCGCGCCCTCGTCCGTGCGGCCCTCGAGGCGGGCGACCGCGTCGCCGCGACCGCGCGCCGACCCGAGTCGCTCGACGACCTCGTCGCCGAGTACGGCGACCGCATCCGCCCGATCGCCCTGGACGTCACCGACCCGGACGCTGTCGGCGCGGCGCTCGCCGACGCACGCGAGGCGTTCGGGCGCGTCGATGTGATCGTCAACAACGCCGGCTACGCGAACGTCGCGCCCATCGAGACGGCCGACGACGCCGACGTCCGCGCCCAGTTCGAGACCAACTTCTGGGGCGTCTACCACGTGTCCAAGGCGGCGATCCCGCTCCTGCGCGAGCAGGGGGGCGGGCTCGTGATCCAGTTCTCGTCGGTGGGAGGCCGCGTCGGCGGGTCACCCGGCATCGCGTCGTACCAGGCGGCGAAGTTCGCGATCGACGGGTTCAGCCGGGTGCTCCGCGCCGAGACGGCGGCGTTCGGCATCAAGGTGCTCGTCGTCGAGCCGAGCGGGTTCCGCACCGACTGGGCGGGAGCCTCGATGACGGTGCACGACATCCCGGCCGAGTACGCCGCGACGGTCGGGGCCGCCGTCCGCGACCCCGCGACGTTCCCCGGCGACCCCGCGCGCGCCGCCGGGATCCTCGTCCGCGTCGCGAAGCGCGCCGACGTCCCCGAGCACCTGCCGCTCGGCTCGGTGGCGTCCGCGATGTCCGTCGCGCAGGACGAGCGGCTGCTCGCCGAGGACCGGCGGTGGGCCGCAGTGAGCGCCTCGGCCGACGCCGACCAGCCGTATCCCGTCGAGCTCCCGCCCGATGGGTCCAGACTGGCGTCATGAGCGACTGGAACCAGGGCATCATCGACGAGTTTCGCGCGACCGGCGGGAGTGTCAGCAACTTCGGCCGGGGGCTGGTGCTGCTGCACCACCGCGGCGCGAGGACGGGCATCGAGCGTGTGAGTCCCGTCGCGGCGATCCGCGAGTCCGACGACTCGTGGTTCGTCGCGGCGTCGAAGGGCGGGGCGCCCGAGAACCCGGCGTGGTTCCACAACGTCCTCGTGCACCCCGACGTCGAGATCGAGACGCCCGACGACGGCACGGTCGCCGTGCACGCCGTCCGGCTGACCGGCGCGGAGCGGGACGAGGCGTGGGGGCGGTTCACCGCGATGTCGGAGGGGTTCCGGTCGTACGAGGCGAAGACGACGCGGACGATCCCGGTGCTGCGCCTCACCCGGCGGACCGCGGGCTGAGCGCCGCGGGCGCCGTCGTCGGCCGAAAGGTGCAACCAAAGGGTTGCATCGAGGCTGGCGTCGTGCAACGCTGAAGTTGCAGAACGGGTGCCCGGGAGAGCCGCCCCGACGACCGAGCGAGAGGAAGCACCATGACCACCGTCAACGAGCCCGCCGTCATCGACGACGAGGCGTTCCGGGTCACCCGCACCGTCCGGATCGAGGCGTCGCGCGAGCGCGTGTGGGCCGCCCTCACGCGGGAGGACCTCCTGGCCGAGTGGTTCCCTCAGCGCGTGACCCTGCCCGACGCCGTCCCGGGGGCGACCGGGACCTTCACGTTCGACGGCTACGCCGACGTCCCCGTGCGGGTCGACGAGGCCGACGAGCCGCACGCGTTCGCGTACACCTGGGGTCAGCCCGGCGCACCGCTGACCCCCGAGACCTCCACGCAGGTCCGCTTCACCCTCGCCGCCGACGGCGCCGCGACGGTGCTCACGGTCGTCGAGACCGGCTTCGAGCGGCTCGCCGACCCCTCCGCCGCGATGCGCGGCAACCGTGAGGGCTGGACGAGCGAGCTCGACGAGCTCGTCGCGTTCGCGGAGGGCGCGTGGGTCGACGCGGAAAGTCCCGCGTCGTGACCGCCGCGTCCACGGCCGCGGCGGGTGTCGTTCCCGTGTTCAACGCCCTCGGCGACGACACCCGGTGGGCGATCCTCCAGCACCTCGGGCAGGCCGACCTGTCCGCGTCGGCGCTCGCGGAGCGGCTCCCCGTCACGCGGCAGGCGATCGCCAAGCACCTCGCCGTCCTCGCCGACGCCGGACTCGTCGAACCCGTGCGCGTCGGGCGCGAGGTGCGGTACCGCGCGCTCGGCGCGCGGCTCACCGAGACCGCGCGCGCCCTCGAGGCCGTCGGCGCGGCGTGGGACCGCCGCCTGGCCGCCCTCAAGCGGCTGGTCGAAGACGAGGATCGCGGTCGCTAGTGCGCCGCGCGAGCTGTCGAACGGGGTCGCGTGCGGCCCCTCAGGCAAGCACGGAGGTCTCGGCCGGCGTCGCTGCGGGAGGCGGAGCTGCGTCCCGAGCGCCCCGGACGGCGTCCAGGTAGTCGGCGACGGCGTCACGATTGCGCTCGAGGCAGCGAATGCGGTCGGTCATCCGGTCGCGTTCGCGCTCCAGGGTCGCGATGGTCTCGTCGGTGGCCTCCGAGATCCGGATGGTGCGCGAGGTGTCCATGCACGGCAGGACCTCCTTGATGATCCGGGTCGGCAGCCCTGCGTCGAGCAGACCGCGTACCTGGAGCACGCGGTCGACGCAGGACTCGGCGTAGACCCGGTACCCGCTCGGGGACCGGCCGGAGCTGACCAGCCCTTGCTCCTCGTAGTAGCGCAGCAACCGGCGAGACGTGCCGGTGCGGTCTGCCAGCTCTCCGATCAGCATGTGATCCACGCCACCTCTCGATCGCCTTGACCTTCACATCAATGTCAAGGTTTGAGCATAGGGCATGACCACATCGCAGATCGGGTTGCTCGCATCCGGACGACGCAACGAGGACCCACGTCAGAGGCTCTCCTGGTCCCCTCTCCTGGCACTGGGCACGGCCGCGTTCATGAGCATCCTGACCGAGGCCCTGCCTGCCGGGGTCCTGCCCGAGATGGCCCGCGACCTGTCCGTCAGCGAGTCGGCGGCGGGCCAGCTGCTGACCGTCTACGCCATCGCGACCGGCGTCGCGGCGATCCCCCTGTCCGTGGCCACGTCGGGATGGCGACGCAAGCGGCTGGTGCTGCTCGCCGTGGCCGCCTTCGCCGTCGCCAACGTCGTCACCGCGGTGTCCTCCAGCTACCTCCCGACCATGACGTCTCGGTTGTTCGCCGGTGTGGCGGCCGCAGCCGTCTGGGCCGAGCTGGTCGGGTACGCGCGCAGACTGGCACCGCCTCATCTGCAGGGGCGGGCGATCGCGATCACCATGGCGGGCATCCCGCTGGCCCTTTCTCTGGGCATCCCGGTCGGCACCTTCCTCGGTGGACTGTTCGGCTGGCGACCGACCTTCGGCGTCGTGGCCCTGATCTCCGTCCTGCTGCTCGTCTGGATCGGCGTCTCGGTGCCCGACGCCTCAGGGCAGAAGTCCGGGAAGCGGCAGCCGATCCTGCAGGCGCTCAAGCTGCCCGGCGTCGTGCCGGTGCTGTTCGTGGTGGCCGCCTACGTGCTGGCCCACAACATCCTCTACACCTACATCGCCAGCTTCCTCGACGAGTACGACATGGGCGGCCGGCGCGACATCGTCCTGCTGGTGTTCGGCACCGCGTCCGTGGTGAGCATCTTCGTCACGGGTGCGTTGGTCGACCGCAGGCTGCGGCAGCTGACGGTGGTCTCCGTGGCGTTGTTCATCGTTGCGGCGGTGATGCTGGTGCTCGTCGCCGAGAGCGAGATCGCCGTGTACACGTCGATGGTGCTGTGGGGGCTGGGCTGGGGCGGGGTGGCCACCCTGCTGCAGACCGCCGTCACGGACGCGGGTGGCGACCGAGGTCAGGCCCTGCTGGTGACCACCTGGAACTCGTTCATGGCGGTCGGTGGCGCAGCCGGTGGCATCCTGCTCGACGGCATGGGCCCGACCTCGTTCCCGTGGAGCGTGCTGCTCCTCCTGGTGCCGGCGCTCCTCGTTGTCGTCGTTTGCCACCGGCACGGCTTCCCCACGAAGCGCCCGGACGCGGCATGAGCCACGCACGGTGAGGATCGGCGCTCCTGCCTCAGTCGGCCACGAGGGACATCAGCTCGGCGGGCGCCGTCCGCGGCGTGGACTCGTCCGTCCACGTGCGGCGGCAGCCGTCGAGCTCGACCCACACCGGGCTGCCCGTGTCGTCGCCGACGACGGGCAGGACGACGGCGAACTGGGTCGGGTCCGTCCGGCACGGCGGCGCCAGGGGGCCCTCGCCTGGGAGCGCGAGGACGCGCGCGACGTCGTCGCCCCGGAGCTCGCCCCCCGAGGCGAAGGTGCCCATCGGGACGTGGGTGCCGTCGCCGGTGTCGATCGCCTGGTCGGGGTCGACGTCGTAGCGGCAGACCCGGACGGCGTCGACGGCGATGCCGGCGGCGGTCGGCGGTGCGGAGGTGGCGTGCGACGTCGGCGGCTGGAGCTTCCAGCCCGTCTCGCAGTCGGCGTCGAGCGCGGCGCGCGGGGTGAGCAGCGCGACCTTCGTCGTCTTCCGGGACTCGACGGTGAGGTCGGCTAGCGCCGCCCGCACGGCGCCCTTGGTCTTGTGGCACGCGTCGACCGGCCAGTACGTGAGGACAGCATGCCCGTCCGCGTCCACGAGCCACAGCGGCGGGACGATCTCGGCGTCCGCGGTGCACGCCAGGCCGGCGGCCGGAGGGCGGTCGTCCGGCTCGGCCAGTGCGGCGAGCAGCGGCGCCAGGTCGCCCGCGTAGCGCACCCGCTCGACGGCGGACCAGACGCCGTCGGCGTCCGTGACGGTCGGCATCGCCGGGCACTCGACCGCCGCCACCGCGACGAAGCCGCCGGGCACCCGGCCCGGCGTCGGCATGCTCGGGGTCGGGACGCCGGAGCCGTTCTCGGGGAGAGGACAGGTCGCGCGGTCCTGGACGCTCGCGTCCGGCACGGGCGTCACCGTGGGCTCCGCCACGCCGGACGCCGTGCTGCAGGCCGCGAGCAGCGCGGCGCCGAGCGCGAGCGCGACCATGACGCGGACGACGGTGCCGCGACGTCGGGAGGACACGGGTCCATCGTGCCGCCGCGCGCCGTCGACGCCCAGCGTCGACGGGTCACGGTTCGGCCGCGGTCTCGCGGCGGGTCGGTTGTGCCGGGTCGCTCATCACGGGAAAGATGGCCGCTCGTACGGAACCCGATGGTCAGGAGCGCACGCCCGATGGAGCACACCCCCCGCGGCCTCGCCCCGTCGACACGGATCCTGCTGGCCCTCGCCGCCGCCGTCGTCGCGCTGGCCGGCCTGCACGCCGCGCGCGGCGTCTTCGGCCCCATCGCCCTGGGCGCGGTGATCGTCATCATCGTGCTGCCGCTGCGTGCGCCGCTCGTCGCGCGGGGCTGGCCGTCGTGGGTCGCGAACACGGCCGTGATCGTCGCCGCGTACGTGATCCTGGCGATCCTCCTCGCGATGCTCGTGTACGCGGGGGTGCAGTTCGGGCACCTCGTGTCGTCGTACGTGGACGAGCTGCGCCAGACCGCCCAGGACATCACCGACCGGCTCACCGACCTCGGCCTCGCATCCTCCACGGCGGACGACGCCGCCCGCTGGCTCGATCCGTCGAAGCTGATCTCCATCGGGACCAAGATCAGCGGCACGGCCGTCTCGGTGGCCGGCGCGTTCTTCTTCGTGCTGGCGTACGTGATCTTCATGGCCGCCGACGCCGCCCGGTACAGCCACGCGCGCGGCGTCTTCGGGGCGACGCGGGGCGCGGTGATCGACCGGGCCGAGGCGTTCAACGACGGCGTCCGCCGCTACTTCGTGGTCAACGCGACGTTCGGCGCGATCGTGGCGATCGTCGACGGGTTCGCCCTCTGGCTGCTGGGCGTCCCGGCCCCGGCCGTGTGGGCGATCCTCGCGTTCGTCACCAACTTCATCCCGAACATCGGGTTCGTCCTCGGGCTGGTGCCGCCCGCGGTGCTGGCGCTCGTCGTCGGCGGGTGGCCGCTCGCGCTCGCGGTCGTGGCCGTGTACTGCGTCGTGAACGTCGTCCTGCAGGTGCTGGTCCAGCCCAAGTTCGTCGCCGACACCGTGAACCTGAGTCTCACGCTGAGCTTCGCGTCGGTGGTCTTCTGGACGTTCGTGATCGGCCCGCTCGGGGCGATCCTCGCGATCCCGCTCACCCTGCTGGTCCGCACGCTCGTGCTCGAGCCCGACCCGGGCGCCGGCTGGCTGCGGTGGCTGTCGGGCGACCCGGCGGCGCGTGATCCCGGGCCGGGCGCCGTCGTCGAGCGCGACCCCGAGCCGGCACCCGCGGAGGGCGCGCCGCCCGCCTGAGCCTCACGCGACCGGCGGCCGCCAGTCGAGGATCCAGTCCAGCCGCTGCGCCGCCCGCGGCAGCAGCCAGCTCCCGACGGCGCGCATGGCCAGGTCCCGCGCGTGGACCAGCATGGGCGCCCGCCACGTGGTCGCGGCCCCGACCTGCGCCGACATCCGCGCGACCCGCTGGGTGCGCCCCTTGCGCGCCGCCGAGTACGCGGCGAGCGCCGGGGGGATCACCGCGCCCGACGTGGGCGTCGCCCGCAGGCTCGCCGCGAGGACGACGGCGTCCTCGATGGCCTGCGCCCCGCCCTGCCCCAGGTTCGGGGTCATGGCGTGCGCGGCGTCGCCGAGGAGGGCGACGCGGCCGACGTCGTACCGGGGCAGCGGGTCCTTGAGCCAGCGGAGGTCGTGGTGGAGCAGGGTCGTGGGGTCGAGGTCGTCGAGGAGCGCGCGCAGCGGCGGGTGCCAGTGCCCGAACCGGCGCTGGAGCTCGCCGACCTCGTCCTGGAACACGGTCCCCTCGGGCATCGTGGCGGTGAGGTAGCAGTAGACGCGCCCGTCGGCCAGCGGCGTCAGCCCGACCACGGACCCGCGCCCCCAGGTCTCGGCGGGCTCGACCTCCACCGGCTCGGGGGTGACGAACCGCCACGCGGTCACGCCCGAGTACGCGGGCCCGGGGTGGCGGGGGAACAGGGTGGTGCGGACGGGGGAGTCGATGCCGTCCGCCGCGACGACGACGTCCGCGGCGATCTCCTCCTCGTCGCCCCCGGCCGTGGCTGCCGTGCGGACGGTCGCCCGCTCGGTCGAGCCGCCGGGGTCGACCGAGGCGACCCGCACGCCCAGCCGGACGGCGTCGTCGGGGAGGGCGCCCCGCAGCAGGTCGACGAGCTGCGAGCGGTGGAGCAGCACGGTGGGCTCGGGCCCGACCATCGACGCGTCGGCCCGCACCAGCCATCGGCCGTCGGGACGGCGCAGGCCGACCGGTCCCTGGAGCGCCGCGAGGTCGCGGACCGCGTCGCCGAGGCCGAGGGTGTCGAGCGCCCGCACCGCGTTGGGAGCCAGCGCGATGCCGGCGCCGACGGGTTCGAGGGAGGTCGCCTGCTCGAGGACGGCGACGTCCCATCCTCGGACTCCGAGCGCGACCGCGGCCGTGAGGCCGCCGATCCCGCCACCGACCACGATCGCCGTCCGCTCGTCCGCCATGCGTTCGATCCTCGCGCGTAGCGGCACCAGCCACCACAGTTCCGCCGCCGGGGCCGGCCGCGGCGCGCGGAAACGGCACGGCGTCGCGGCTCGGCGGACCGGTGAGCGGTGTCGGCGCCCGCGCTGTGGTGGCTGGTGCCGCTACCTCCCGAGCGTCCGGACCTGCGCCGCGGGGAGCGTGGGCCACCAGTGGTCGTAGCGCGCGTAGACGAGCGGCTGCCGGTCTGCGAGCAGCGCGCGGAGGCTGCGCGCCTCGGCGTCGAGCCCCTCCCAGGTTTCCTCCGGCAGGTCGTGGAAGGCGGTGGCCTCGATGCCGTCCGGGGTCGTGCGCCACGCTCCGGCGACGCGCCCGTCGACCAGAAGCGTCGGCAGGGCGTCGCCGTTGCGCCGCAGGACGTGCGCGGCGTACCCGGGCGGGACGAGGCGTGTGCGGTCGCGGTGGGCGAGCAGGACGTCGTCCCACATGCCGAGGAGGCGCGGCGGCGCGGGCGTCCCGGCGGGCGGGCGGGGAGCGTCGGGAAGGTCGAGCAGGCGCGCGCCGTCGGGCCCCTCGAGCTCCACGAGGTCGCCCCGCAGCGCAGCGATCGCGGGACCGCTGAACGTCCGGCGGAGCATCGTGAACTGCCCGAAGTCGGCCTCCGACGCCGGCCCGAACGCCTCGAGATACCGGCGCAGCAGGTGCACGACGGCGGGGTCGTCGCCGGGCGGCATCGCGTCCGCAGCGGTGCTCGCGAGGGCGTGGAGGGTGCGGCGCCTCGGGTCGTAGGACCAGGGCGAGCCGGTCGGCACGTAGCGGAGCGGCGCGAACGTGCGCAGCGCCCACCAGGCCGCCTTGGCGCGCTCGGGGTCGTCGAGGCGGTCGGTGAGGAACGCGACGACCTCCTCCTGGGTGCGCGGCTCGGCGGCGAAGGCGGCCAGGACGTCGCGGAGCTCGTTGGCCTCGGGGATCGTCAGGCCCGCGGGCAGGAACCGGCGGTCGCCGAGGCGAGAGCGTCGCAGCGGGTCGGTGACGGCGCGGTGGAACGGCGCCCAGTCGTCGGCGTGGACGGCGTGGAACGTGATCCGCATGAGCGTGGCCCGCACGACCGTCCCGTCGGCGAACGCGGCGTCCAGGGCGGCGGGGTCGAAGCCGTCGACCCGGTTCCAGAGCGCAAGGTACGGGGACGCCGGCTCCTGGGCCTGGACCGCCGCGATGCGGCGGACCGCCTCGGGGACGGGCAGGCGCTCGCGCGCGAGCAGGAGCTGCCGGGCGAGGGTCGCGCGGTTGAGGTCGTCGAGCGTCAGGGGCACGGGTCGACCTTCCGGTGCTGCGGGGTGACGCGCAAGGGCGGCTCGCCGCCGAGGTCGAGGGTTTCCGCCGAGGTCGAGGTCCTGGGGCTCGTACTCGCCGGAAACCCACGTACTCGGCGGGCTGGTGGGACGTGCGCGGGCCTCAGGCGCCGTCGTCGGGCGGGCACTCGGCGAGGCGGGCGGCGAGGTGGAGGAACTCGCGCCGTTGCGCCGGGGTGAGGGGGGCGAGGAACGCCTCCTGCACCCCGTCGATCACCGCGTCGAGCTCGCCCAGCCGCGTCACGCCGTCGGGCGTGATCGTCACGATCTTGCGGCGCTTGTGGCCGGGGTCCGGGGTGCGGGTGACGAGCCCGCGGGGCTCGAGCTCGCCGAGCGCGCCGGTCACGTCGCTGCGGTCGATGCCGGTCCGCCGGCCGAGGTCGGCCTGGCTCATCGCGCCCCACTGCTCCAACGCCGCGAGCAGCCGGTAGTGGTAGCTGCGGAGGCCGGCGCCGTCCGTCTCGAACGCGGCGGCGAGCAGGCGCGAGACGCGGGCGTGCATCCGGCTGACCTGCCAGGTGGCGCGGGCCTCGAGTCGTGCCGGGGTGTCGGCGGAGTCGTGGTGGACGGTCACGGGTAAAGGCTAGCCGTTGTGGGTGCGGCCAACACTCGCTACGGTGGAGGAGTCAGTGTTGGCAGTGCCAACATGGAGTCTGCGACGAAGGGCCGGAGCCATGACCGCCACACCAGGGAAGGAGCGGCCGCGGGTCATCGTCGTCGGGCGCAGCCCGAGCGTGCTCGAGGCCGCCGTCGACGACCTGCGCGCCCAGGGCTACGACGCGGACGCCACCAACCAGTTCGCCAGCGTCCTGGACGACTACGACGGCCGGTCCGTCGACGTCCTCGTCTTCGGCGGGATGGTCCCCGCCGACGCCAAGGAGCGGCTCCGCCGTGACGTCTCCGCCCTGAACCCCCAGGTGACGGTCGTCCAGGGGCTCGCCGGCATCGCGGGACTCATCGCCGCCCAGGTCCGCGCCGCGACCTCGCCGGGCGCGCCCGCCGTCGCCTACGACCCCGACGCCCGGACGGTCTCGGTCACCCTCGAGGCGGCCGCGGACGTCGTCGTCGACGCCTGGTGGGCCGTGTCCATGACGCCGCCCGAGCCCACGAGCGCGTCCCTGCGCGTGCTCGACGCGCGGCTCGAGGCCGGGACGCACGCCGTCGCCCTGCCCGACGACGTCCCGTCCGTGGCGTCGTTCGTCGCCGTGACCGTCGGGCCGTCCACCGGGGTGGTCGTCGTCGGGCCGATGCCGCGCGCGGTCACGCAGCTCGCGCCGCGGACCGGCACCGACGGCCAGCTCCCGCCCGTCCGGGCCGTCTCGACCGGCGCGGGAACCGACTAGCGGAGCCGGTCCGCGACCTTCGCCGCGGTCCGCCGCAGCGCGCCGACGATGCGATCGGTGTCAACGTCCTGCCGGCCCTCCCACGTGACGGCGACGGCGGCCCGCACGTCCGGGGACTCCACCGCGACGGCGACCGACCGGAACCCCAGCGTGACCTCGCCGTCCTCGACGGCGTACCCGCGCCGGCGGGTCTCGACGAGCAGGGCGCGGAGCTGGGACGGCGTCGTCGGGCCGAGGCCGGTGCGGTCGGTAAACGCGGCGCGGTCGGGGTAGAGGGCGCGCACCTGCGCGGCGGGGAGCGCGGCGAGGACGGCGCGGCCGGACGCTGTGAGGTGCGCGGGCAGCCGCACCCCGACGTCGGTGACGAGCGGCGGCCGCCCGGGCGCGCGCTCCTCGAGGACGTAGACGACGTCCGACCCGTGCAGCACCGCGAGGTGCGACGAGTGTCCGACCTCGTCGACGAGCCGTGCGAGCGGGAGCCGCGCCAGCCGCGCCAGTCCCTCCTGCCGGCTGTAGCCCTGGCCGACCTCCCACGCCGCCAGCCCGACGCCCCACGTGCGGTCCTCGGGGTAGTGCACGACGAACGACTCCGCGGCCATCGCGGTGAGCAGGTGGTACGTCGTCGAGCGGGGCAGGTCGAGGTGCGCGGCGATCGTTGCCGCGGGGACGGGCGACGGGCGTGTCGACAGGTAGCGCAGCACGCGGAGCGTCGCGGTCGCTGCGGGCACGGGGCGGGGCACGTCTCCATCGTCCCGCCTGATCGTTCGGCGGGTCGTCGGAGGCGGCTGAAGGATGAACCTCGACGTATCTCCTTGGCACGTGGATGAGATACCTTGGGGTATCGGTAGCCCTAGAAGGAGCGAACCTCGTGGTATCGAACATGCAGATGATCCGCCGATCGATCGAGGGACGGGTCGAACCACTTCGCGACCATCCGTCCGCGACCGCCAGGCCGGCCGGGGGCTGGGTGCGTGCCGTGAGGTCGGCCCTCGGCATGTCGGCGACCGACCTGGCGCGTCGCCTGGGCATCACCCCCGCGGCCGTGCGCAAGCTCGAGGCGAGCGAGCGCAACGGCGTCGTCCGGCTCGACACCCTCACCCGGGCGGCCGACGCCATGGGGTGTGATGTGGTCTACGCGCTCGTGCCACGAACCTCGCTCGAGGAGTTCGTCGCGGCGCGTGCGCGGGAGCGCGCCAACGCCGAGCTCACCCAGGTCGACACGACCATGGCACTCGAGGCCCAGCGGACGAGCCAGGCGGAACGGGCCCACCTTCGCGACCAGCTCGCGGACGAGCTGGCCCGTTCGAGCCGTTTGTGGCGGGACCCGTCGTGAGCTTCGGGCCGGAGCCTGATGGCGCTACCCCGCTCGCAGAGGAGGAGCGTGTGGGGTTGATCGCCGACTGGGTCGCCACCCGCGAGGAGCTCAACGTGGTCGAGCAGGCCAACGTGGCCGGTGGCCTGGCGCGTGTCCTCCGCGGTCGGCCGCCCTCACTGGAACGAGCCCTCGACGACGTCTTCCTCCGCGATCTTCACCGTCGGCTGTTCGGCGCCGTGTGGTCGTGGGCCGGGACCTACCGGACGACCGAACGCAACATCGGGCTCGATCCGTGGCGGGTCCCGGTCGCGGTCCGCAGCCTGCTCGACGACGCCCGCTACTGGTTGGTGCCAGACGTCGACTGGATCACCGTCGACCAGGCCTTGTGCCAGGTCCACCATCGTCTGGTCGCGATCCATCCGTTTCCGAACGGGAACGGGCGAACGGCGCGGGCCTATACCGACGCCCTCGCTCGGGCGTCCAGGCGACCCGTGTTCACGTGGGGTGGCGGCGGCGATCTCCAGCGCCCGACCCCAGATCGGGGCGCCTACCTGACCGCGCTTCGTTCCCTGGATCGTGCGCCGGAGGATCGGCGGGCGCTCGACGCTCTCGTCGCCTTCGCTCGCTCGTAGCCCGCCCGCGTCCGAGGCCCCGTCCGTCTCGGATCCGAGACCCGATCGCCTCCAGATGCCTGGGATCCGAAGGCCCCCGCGCGCTTCCATGGTCCTGTGAACACCGTTGCCACCCGGACCGTGCTCGTCGGCGCGGGACCCCTGAGCCCCGCGGACGTCGTCGCCGTCGCCCGTGAGGGCGTCCCCGTCTCCCTCGCGCCCGACGCGCGGGAGGCGATCGCGGCCTCGCGTGCCGTCATCGACCGCCTGGCCGCGAGCGACGAGCCCGTCTACGGCGTCTCGACCGGGTTCGGCGCCCTCGCGACCCGCCACATCGCCCCCGCCGACCGCGCCCGGCTCCAGCGCAGCCTCATCCGCTCGCACGCCGCGGGGACGGGGCCGCGCGTCGAGGACGAGGTCGTCCGCGCGCTCATGCTCCTCCGCCTCTCGACCCTGGCCACCGGTCGCACCGGCGTCCGGCTCGAGACCGCCGACGCCTACGCCGCCCTGCTCAGCAGCGGCCTCGTGCCCGTCGTCCACGAGCACGGCAGCCTCGGCTGCTCGGGGGACCTCGCGCCCCTCGCGCACTGCGCGCTCGCGCTCATGGGGGAGGGGGACGTCGTCGACGACGGCGCGGTGCGCCCGGCGGCGGAGGCCCTCGCGGACCACGGGCTCGCGCCCGTCGAGCTCGCCGAGAAGGAGGGGCTCGCCCTCATCAACGGGACCGACGGCATGCTCGGCATGCTCCTGCTCGCCCTTCACGACCTCGACCGTCTCGCCGACGCCGCCGACCTCGCCGCCGCGCTCTCCGTCGAGGGCCAGCTCGGGACGGACCGCGTCTTCGCGGAAGACCTCCAGGCACTGCGGCCCCAGGCGGGCCAGGCGGTCTCGGCCGCGCACCTGCGTGCGCTGCTAGCCGGGTCGCCGATCGTCGCGAGCCACCGCCACGGCGACGGTGTGGTGCAGGACGCCTACTCGCTCCGCTGCTCCCCGCAGGTCGCGGGCGGCCTCCGCGACACGATCGCGCACGCCCGGACGGTCGCCGGCCGCGAGCTGGAAGCCGCCATCGACAACCCGTCCGTCCTCCCGGACGGCCGCGTCGAGTCGCACGGCAACTTCCACGGCGCCCCGCTCGCGTACGTGCTGGACTTCCTCGCGATCCCCGTCGCCGACGTCGCCGGGATGAGCGAACGCCGCACCGACCGGTTCCTCGACGTCGCCCGCAACCGCGGGTTGCCGCCCTTCCTCGCCGACGACCCCGGCGTCGACTCGGGGCTCATGATCGCCCAGTACACGCAGGCCGCGATCGTCTCCGAGCTGAAGCGCCTCGCCGTCCCCGCGAGCGTCGACTCGATCCCGTCGAGCGCGCTCCAGGAGGACCACGTCTCCATGGGCTGGTCCGCGGCGCGCAAGCTGCGCCGCGCCGTCGACGGCCTCGCCCGCGTCCTCGCGATCGAGATCCTCACGGCCGCCCGCGGCGTGGACCTGCGCGCCCCGCTCGAGCCCGGACGCGCGACGGGCGCCGCGATCGCCCGCCTGCGCGAGGTCGCCCCGGGCCCCGGCCCCGACCGTTTCCTCGCCCCCGAGATCGAGGCCGCGACGGACCTCGTGCGCTCGGGCGCGCTCGTCGACGCGGCCTTCGCGGCCGCCGGCCTCGCCGCCGCAGGCAACCCGACCACCGGAACGGAGCAGACCTCATGACGCACCCGCCCGTCCGCGCCCCGCGCGGCACCACCCTCTCGGCCAGGTCCTGGCAGACCGAGGCGCCGCTCCGCATGCTCATGAACAACCTCGACCCCGAGGTCGCGGAGCGCCCCGAGGACCTCGTCGTCTACGGCGGGACCGGCCGCGCGGCGCGCAGCTGGGAGGCGTTCGACGCGATCGTCCGCACCCTGCGCACCCTCGACGACGACGAGACCCTCCTCGTGCAGTCCGGCAAGCCCGTCGGCGTCTTCCGGACGCACGCGTGGGCGCCGCGCGTCCTCATCGCGAACTCGAACCTTGTCGGGGACTGGGCGACCTGGCCCGAGTTCCGCCGCCTCGAGGCCGAGGGCCTCACGATGTACGGGCAGATGACGGCCGGGTCGTGGATCTACATCGGCACCCAGGGCATCCTCCAGGGCACGTACGAGACGTTCGGCGCCGTCGCGCGCAAGCGGTTCGGCGGCACCCTCGCGGGGACGCTCACCCTGACCGCCGGCTGCGGCGGCATGGGCGGCGCGCAGCCGCTCGCGGTGACGATGAACGGCGGCGTCGTGCTCGTCGTCGACGTCGACGAGGCCCGCCTGCGCCGCCGCGTCGAGCGCGGCTACCTCGACGGCGCCACCGACTCCTACGACGACGCCGTCGCCCAGGTCCTCCAGGCCAAGGCCGAGGGGCGGGCGCTGTCCGTCGGGCTCGTCGGCAACGCGGCCGAGGTCTTCCCGCGGGCGCTCGCGGACGGGCTCCCGATCGACGTCGTCACGGACCAGACCAGCGCCCACGACCCGCTCGCCTACCTCCCGGTCGGCACGAAGGTCGAGGAGTGGAAGGACGAGGCAGCCCGCGACCCCGAGGGCTTCACCGAGCGCGCCCGCGCGTCGATGGCGCGGCACGTCGAGGCGATGGTCGGGTTCATGGACGCCGGCGCCGAGGTCTTCGACTACGGCAACTCGATCCGCGAGGAGGCGCGGCTCGGCGGCTACGACCGCGCGTTCGCGTTCCCGGGCTTCGTCCCCGCGTACATCCGCCCGCTGTTCTGCGAGGGCAAGGGCCCGTTCCGGTGGGCCGCGCTCTCGGGCGACCCCGCCGACATCGCTGCGACGGACCGCGCGATCCTCGACCTCTTCCCCGACGACGAGCACCTGCGCCGCTGGATCACGCAGGCGAGCGAGAAGGTGCACTTCGAGGGCCTGCCGGCCCGGATCTGCTGGCTCGGCTACCAGGAGCGCCACCTCGCGGGGCTGCGGTTCAACGAGATGGTCGCGTCAGGCGAGCTGTCCGCGCCCGTCGTGATCGGGCGCGACCACCTCGACTCGGGCTCCGTCGCCTCCCCGTACCGCGAGACCGAGGCCATGGCCGACGGCTCCGACGCGATCGCCGACTGGCCGCTCCTCAACGCGCTCCTCAACACGGCGTCGGGCGCGACGTGGGTGTCGATCCACCACGGCGGCGGCGTCGGGATCGGGCGCTCGATCCACGCGGGCCAGGTGATCGTGGCCGACGGCACGGACCTCGCCGCGGAGAAGATCGTCCGCGTCCTCGTCAACGACCCCGGCACGGGCGTCATGCGCCACGTCGACGCGGGCTACGAGCGGGCGGCCGAGGTCGCGCGCGAGCGCGGGCTCCGCGTCCCGATGGCGGAGGGCTGAGCGCGTGGTCTCCGGGGTGACGGGCCTGCTCGACGACGTCGCCGCCGTCGGGCGGTCGCGGTCCGGCGGGTACCGGCGGTTCGCGTGGACGACCGAGGACCTCACGCTGCGCGACTGGTTCGACGGGCAGGCAGCGGCGCGGGGGCTGGAGGTCCTCGAGGACGGCAACGGGAACCGGCTCGCCGTCTGGGGTCGGTGGTCGGGCAACCCCGGCGAGGGCGCCCTGCTGATCGGCTCGCACCTCGACTCCGTGCCTGACGGCGGCGCGTTCGACGGGCCGCTCGGCGTCGCGTCGTCCTTCGCCGCGGTCGACCGGCTGCGGGCGGGCGGCTTCGCGCCGACCCGCCCGATCGTGATCGGGAGCTTCACCGACGAGGAGGGCGCGCGGTTCGGCGTCGCGTGCCTCGGCTCCCGCCTCGCGACCGGGGCCACCACCCCCGAGCGTGCCCTCGCCCTCCGCGACGACGACGGCACGACCCTCGCTGAGGCCATGCGCGCCCAGGGGCGCGACCCCCGGGCCGCGGGACCCGCGGACTGGCTTGCCGGCGTCGGGCAGTTCGTCGAGCTGCACGTCGAGCAGGGGCGCGGGCTCGTCCACGACGACGCGGCCGTCGGCGTCGCCACCGCGATCTGGCCGCACGGCCGCTGGCGCCTCGACTTCTGCGGCGAGGCCAACCACGCCGGCGCGACCCCCATGGGCGACCGCAAGGACCCCATGCTCACGTACGCCGCGACGGCGCTCGCGGCCCGGCGGCTCGCGGGCGACGCGCGCGCGACGTTCGGCCGGCTCGCCGTCGAGCCCAACGGCACGAACGCGATCCCGTCCCGCGTCACCGCGTGGCTCGACGCCCGCGCGGCCGACGAGGGCGAGCTCGAGCGGCTCGTCGAGGGGATCGTCGCCTCGGCCCGGTCCGCCGCCGCCGACGACGGCACGACCGTCGACCTGTCCGCCGAGTCGGTCACGGGCGCGGTCGCGTTCGACGTGCCGCTGCGCGACCGGCTGGCCTCGCTGCTCGACGCCCCCGTCCTGCCGACGGGAGCCGGCCACGACGCGGGGATCCTCGCGGCCGCGATGCCGACGGCGATGCTCTTCGTCCGGAACCCGACGGGCGTCTCGCACGCGCCGTCCGAGCACGCCGACGACGCCGACTGCGAGGCCGGAGCCGACGCCCTCGCCGCCGTGGTCCGGGAGCTGGCGGGATGACGCACGCCGCGTTCGCGAACTGCCACAGCCACGTGTTCCACCGGGCGCTGCGGGGCCGCGAGGTCGGCGGCGACACGTTCTGGGCCTGGCGGGACCGGATGTACGCGGTCGCGGGCGTGCTCGACCCGGACCTCCTGCGCGCGCTGGCGCGGGCGACCTACGCCGAGATGCGCCTCGCGGGGATCGGCGCGGTCGGCGAGTTCCACTACGTGCACCACGCCCCGGGCGGCGCTCCCTACGCGGACCGGCACGCGATGGCTGACGCGCTCGTCGACGCGGCCCGCGAGGTCGGGATGCGGCTGTGCCTGCTCGACACCTGCTACCTCCGCTCCGGGTTCGACGCCGACCCGCTGAGCGCCGAGCGATTGAACGGCGTCCAGCGCCGGTTCTCCGACCGCAGCGCCGAGGCCTGGGCCGAGCGAGCCCAGGACCTGGCGACGCGGTACGCGGGGGCGGGGGACGTCGTCGTCGGGGCGGCGATCCACTCGGTCCGCGCGGTCCCGGAGGCCGACCTGGCGACCGTCGCGGCGGCCCTGCCCGACGCGCCGTTGCACGTCCACGTGTCCGAGCAGCCGGCGGAGAACGCCGCGTGCCTGGCGGCCACCGGCCGCACGCCCGTCGCGCTGCTCGCCGACGCCGGCGTCTGGTCGCCGCGCACCACCGCGGTCCACGCGACCCACCTCACGCCCGACGACGTCGCGACCCTCGGTGCGTCCGGCGCGACGGTCTGCCTGTGCCCGACGACGGAGGCCGAGCTCGCCGACGGGGTCGGCCCGAGCGTCGCGCTGCGCGAGGCGGGGGTGCGGGTCACGCTGGGGTCGGACAGCAACACGGTGATCGACCCGTTCGTGGAGGCGCGCGCGGTGGAGATGCACGAACGGCT
Source organism: Luteimicrobium sp. DT211 (assembly GCF_049844995.1). Taxonomy (NCBI): domain Bacteria; kingdom Bacillati; phylum Actinomycetota; class Actinomycetes; order Micrococcales; genus Luteimicrobium; species Luteimicrobium sp. DT211. The sequence continues at coordinate 344,463 of NZ_JBNCMC010000001.1, forward strand.
GGCGAGCGGTCGCCGCGGGTCGTGGGCGGCCGAGGCGCTGTGGCGCGCTGCGACGACCGACGGGTACGCGTCCCTGGGCTTCGACCCGGGCCTCTCGGACGCGGACGGCTTCGAGCTGCGGTCCGGGTCGGTGCGGACCGCGGGCACGGCCGAGCCGCTCTGGGCTGCGACGGCCGCCGACGTCGTCCCGCCCCCGGACCTCGACCCCGGCCGGGTCGCGGCCGACCTCGCGGCGGCCGTCGGCGCGATCTGGGAGCGCGTGTGACCGCGCGCCTCGTGACCGGGATCGGCGAGCTCACGACCTGGGACGCCGACCGGCCGGTGCTGCCGGACGCGGCGTTCGTCGTCGAGGGCGGGCGGGTCGCCTGGTGGGGAGCCGCCGCCGACGCTCCGCCCGCGGACGAGCGCGACGACCTCGGGGGAGCGGCCGTGATCCCGGGCTTCGTCGACTCGCACACGCACCTCGTCTTCGCCGGGGACCGGGCCGCCGAGTTCGAGGCCCGCATGGCGGGCGCCCCGTACCGGGCGGGCGGGATCCGGACGACGGTCGCCGCGACCCGCGCCGCCTCCGACGACGAGCTCGACGCCGGCGTGCGCCGGCACCTCGCCGAGATGCACCGCCAGGGCACGACGACCGTCGAGATCAAGAGCGGCTACGGGCTCACGGTGCGGGACGAGGAGCGGGCGCTCCGCATCGCTCGCCGGCACACCGCCGAGACCACGTACCTCGGGGCGCACGTCGTGCCGGTGGGGACGGACGTCGCCGCCTACGTCGAGCTCGTCACGGGGCCCATGCTCGACGCCTGCGCCCCGCACGCGCGCTGGGTCGACGTGTTCTGCGAGGAGGGCGCGTTCGACGCCGACGCCGCGCGGACCGTCCTGCGGGCGGGGGCCGCCGCCGACCTGGTGCCGCGCGTGCACGCGAACCAGCTCGGGTACGGCCCGGGAGTGCAGGTCGCGTGCGAGGTCGGTGCCGCGGCCGTCGACCACTGCACCTACCTGACCGACGTCGACGTCGACGCGCTCGCGTCCACCGGGACAGTCGCCGGGCTGCTGCCGGGAGTCGAGTTCTCCAGCCGGCACCCGTACCCCGACGCGCGACGCCTCCTCGACGCGGGGGTCACCGTGGCGCTCGCGACCGACTGCAACCCGGGCAGCAGCTACACGTCGTCCATGCCGTTCTGCGTCGCGCTCGCCGTCCGCGAGCTGCGGATGACGCCGCGCGAGGCGCTGTGGTCCGCGACGGCCGGGGGAGCGGCGTCGCTGCGACGCGACGACGTCGGGCACCTGCGCGTCGGGGCGCGCGCCGACTACGCGGTGCTCGACGCGCCGTCGGCCGTGCACCTCGCCTACCGGCCGGGCGTGCCGCTGGTGCGGGAGACCGTCGTCGGGGGCGAGCGGGCCGCATCCTGACGCGGCGCCGCCGTCGCTTCGGCCGACGTAGCGCGACCCACCTCCACAGTCCGCACGACGTCTGCCCGCGGCGATGAGTTCCGACGACGGCGCAGGTCAGGAAGGGTGAAGAGGCGACGCCTACCGCGTCGCCCGACCCGAGCAGGAGGACCCGCCATGTCGTTCCAGGCCTACCTCGACGCCGTCGAGACCAAGACCGGCAAGACGCCGCGCGAGATCGTCGATGAGGCGAAGGCCCGCGGCTACGCCGAGCCGTCCGTAAAGGCGGGCGTCATCCTCGAGTGGCTGGCCGAGGAGTACGGCCTGGGCCGCGGGCACGGGATGGCGATCGTCCACGTCGTGAAGAACGGGCCGGCGATCAGCTCCAAGCACGTCGGGTCGGCGGGAGCGCACGCCGACCCGACCGACACCCTCTGGCTCGACGGGAAGGCGACCGACCCGGCCCGCGCCTGACTCCGGCGGCCGCTCCGGTCCGGTCGCGAGGCCACGAAATCCCGCGAAGATCAACGTTGTCTTTGCCCCGGGCGCTGTCCATAGTGGACGTCCGGCGAGCGAAGGGCGGGGCATGCACGCACAGGTCAGCAGGGTCGAGCAGGTGGCCGAGGAGCAGCGGTCGGTCGACGCGATGTACGCGCGTTTCGACCCGGAGGTGACCGCCAAGGTCGCGGCGCAGGATCGCGCGATGGCCGCACCGGTCGGGGAGCGGAGCGACCTCTACGTCCGGGACGTCGAGGTCTCGCAGGTGGCGGCGAGCCTGCGGCAGCTGCGGGCGGCGGACCACGGGCTGTGCTTCGGGCGCATCGACGGCTCCGACGGAGGCGAGGCGCTGCACGTCGGTCGGATCGGCCTGCGGACCGAGTCCGGTGAGCCGTTGCTCGTCGACTGGCGGGCCGAGGCCGCGCGGCCGTTCTACGCGGCGACCCTCGCGTCGCCTCTGGGGGTGCGCCGGCGTCGGCACCTGCGGCTGGAGGGGCGGGAGGTCGTCGAGCTGACCGATGAGATCCTCGACGGCACCGCGCCGACCGGCGCCGACCTCGTCGGGGACGGCCCGCTGGTGTCCGCGCTCAGCGCGGCCCGGACCGGCCGGATGCACGAGGCAGCGGCGACCCTCCAGACCGAGCAGGACGAGATCGTCCGGTCTCCCCACCGCGGGGTCATGATCGTGGACGGCGGCCCCGGCACCGGCAAGACGATCGTCGCGCTGCACCGGGCGGCGTACGTCCTGTACGCGTTCGGTGCGGTCGCCGAACGCGGGGTGCTCGTCTTCGGCCCGAACCGGCGGTTCCTCACCTACATCTCCGACGTGCTGCCGTCGCTCGGCGAGAACGACGTGCGGCTGGCGACCATGCCCGACGTCGTCGGCGTGGAGGCGACGCGGACCGAGCCCGACCGGCTCGCGCGGCTCAAGGGACGCGCGGCGTGCGCCGAGGGTCTGGCGTCCTGGGTGCGGCGGCACGAGCCCCACGGCGTCCCGCTGGAGCTGACGGCGACGGGCGAGACCGTCGTCCTCGACGTCGCCCTGGTCGATGCCGCGCGGCGACGCGCGCTCGAGGGCGGCGTCGGGCACAACCGCGCCCGCGTCCGCTTCACGGAGCACGTCGTCGACGACCTGGTGAACGAGCTCGAGCGGCGCACCGCGCAGGAGGTCGCCGACTTCGAGGAGGAGCTGGAGGCGCTCGGGATCGACCTCGACCGCATCGCGGGCACCGGCGGCCGGCACGTCGGCCCCGGCGGCGAGGGCCCCGGGGACGGCCTGGGCATCGACTGGGACGGCATCCGCGACCAGCTCCTCGACGACCCGGCCGTGGACCGGACGATCACGCGCGTCTGGCCTCGGCTGCGCCCCGCGGACGTGGTCCGCGGCTTCCTCGGCGACCGGCGCGCGCTCTCGGCGGCCTTCCCCGATCTGGCCGACGACGACGTCCCCTCGCTGGGCGGGCACGACGGCTGGAGCAGCGCCGACCTCGCGCTCCTGGACGAGGCCGCCGCGCTCGTCGACGGTCTCCCGGAGGCGGTCTACGGGCACGTCGTCGTCGACGAGGCGCAGCTCCTGTCCGAGATGGAGTGGCGCGCTCTGGTGCGCCGCTGTCCCGGTCGGTCGATGACGATCGTGGGCGACCTCGCGCAGGCCGGCCCGGCGACCACCGTCCGCACCTGGGACGAGCTGGGCCCGTTCGTCGGCGACGGGGTCGCGCACCACCGCCTCACCGTCAACTACCGGACCACAGCCGAGATCCTGGGGGCGACCGAGCCGCTGCTCGCCGAGATCGCGCCCGACCAGCGGCTGTCCCGCTCCCTGCGGCACGGCGAGCAGCCGCGCGTCGTCGGCGTGACCGAGCAGTCGGTCACCGCACGCCTGCGCGACCTGGTCGCCGAGCTTGCGCAGGAGCGCCCCGACGAGCTCGTCGGGATCGTCGCCCCGGCGGGTTGTGCCCAGGAGCTGGAGGCCGTGCTCGCGGGAACCGGCGCCGCCGTCGTCGCGGCCCCGGACGCCCGCGGGCTGGAGTTCGACACGGTCGTCATCGTCGACCCCGACGGCATCCGGGCCGCCGGGGAAGCCGGCCTGCGCGACCTCTACGTCGCCCAGACCCGCGCGACCAAACATCTGGTGAGCCTGCAGCTCGCGCGTCCCGAGGCGGACGCCGACACGAGGTGACCGGCCGTCCTGTTCGCCGAGGGTGACATGGTCGAGCTCGCGGTGGTCCGTCCCCCGCCACCGCGCGGCCCGACCGGTCACGATCGGTATCGAACCGCCGCGCAACCGCAGATCGTGACCGCTCAACGGGGCGACCCGGCATGCGCGAACGCAGCGTCACCGTCGGCGAACGGGGCGTCACCGTCGGCGAGGTGGGTATCCCTCAGCCGCGGAGGCCCGCGACCAGCAGCCCGACGAGCCGGCGGGCGTCGAAGCCGTGGCTGCTGGTCGCGCCGGCGCACAGGTTCCCGACGCCGCGCATGAGCTCGAGGGGCTCGATCGGCGCCGTGATCTCGGCGCTCGCCGTCGCAGCGTCGACGAGCTGTCCGCAGACGGGCACGAGCCGGTCGAGGAAGTAGGCGTGCAGGGGGTCGAAGCAGCTGTCGTCGGACTGCAGGACCGCCGCGAGCCCGTGCTTGGTCACCAGGAAGTCGACGAACCTGTCGATCCACAGGGTCAGCGCCTCGAAGGGGCTGTCGTGCGTCGCGAGCAGGCGCGGCCCGGCCTCGGCGAGCCCTTCCACCTGGTGCTCGTACACGGCGATGATCAGGTCGGCGCGGGTGGGGAAGTGGCGGTAGATCGTCGCGGTCCCGACGCCGGCCTCCGCGGCGATCCGGCGGACCGGCGCCTCGACGCCCGACGCCACGAAGACCGCGGCGGCCGCGTCGAGGAGTGCCTCCTGGTTGCGGCGGGCATCGGCTCTGCGGGGCCGCGCCGTCGCGGTGTCGTCGTCGCGCGCGTCGGCAACGGTCATCGCGTCGGGCCTCCTCGTCAGGTGCTCAGTCACCCGTTGCTAAACGGGACGCTGTTCCGTATCGTCGAAGCGGGACGTCGTCCCGCTTCCGTCGATGATGCCATGAACTGACCCGAGGAGCCTTGCCATGCCCAGAACCGTGGTGTTCGACCAGACCGGTGAGCCCGACGTCCTCCACGTCGTCGACGAGCCGTCCCGCGAGCCCGGGCCCGGCGAGGCGCGGGTCCGGATCGAGGCTGCGGCCGTGAACCGGCTCGACCAGCTCATGCGCGCGGGCCACTTCCCGCGCCCCTTCCGCCTGCCGCACGCGCGGATCGGGTGCGAGGGGACCGGCGTCGTCGACGCCGTCGGGCCGGGCGTGGAGAACGTCGAGGTCGGCGACGCGGTGCTCTTCGCCGCGGTGCCCGCCATGGACCTCGACGGCACCTACGCGGAGGAGACCGTCGTCGCGGCGAGCTCGCTCGTGCCGCGTCCCGCCGGCCTGGACGCCGTCACCGCGGCCGCGCTCTGGGTCTCCTACTCCACGGCCTACGGCGCGCTCGTCGAGAAGGCCGGGATGCGCCCCGGCGACCGCGTCCTGATCACGGCGGCGTCGAGCACCGTCGGCCTGGCCGCGATCCAGGTCGCGAACCAGATCGGCGCCGTGCCGCTCGCCGTGACCCGCACCGACGCCAAGAAGGCCCGGCTCCTCGCCGCCGGCGCCGCCGAGGTCTTCGTCTCCGCCGACGACGACGTCCCCGCGGCCGCCCGTGCGTTCACCGGCGGGGCGGGGGTCGAGCTGATCCTCGACTCGGTCATGGGCCCCGGCCTCGCCGACCTCGCGACGGCGGCCGGGCCGAGGGGCACGCTGGTCACCGTCGGCTGGCTCGACCCGCGCCCCGCGACCATGCCGACCCAGGCGCCGCTGACGATCCACCGCTACATGAGCTTCGAGCACACCCTGGACCCGGTGGTGGTCCGACGGATGGCGGCGTTCCTCGGCGCGGGTCTGCGCACGGGCGCGCTCGCGCCCACCGTGGACCGGACGTTCCCGCTCGCCGACGCCGCCGCCGCCCACCGGCACCTCGAGCAGGGCGACCCGTTCGGCAAGATCGTCCTGACCGTCTGAGCTGCACCCTGCCGCACGGGGTGCCGCAACGGGTACCGTCGGGCGTCATGACGGAAGCTCGTGCGTCGGTGCGGGCGCCGCTCCCGCCCGTGCGAGGCGCGACCGTCGACGACGAGACCCGCTGCGTGCACTGGTCCTCCCCGCTCGACGTGGTCGCCCTCCGGTTCTGGTGCTGCGGCGTCTGGTACCCGTGCTTCGAGTGCCACGAGGACGACGCCGACCACCCCGCCGTCCCTCGCCCGCCGTCCGCGTGGGACGAGCCGTCCGCGCTGTGCGGGGTGTGCGGTCACGTCATGACGACGCCCGAGTACCGCGCGTCGGACGCGTGCCCGCGCTGCGCCGCCCCGTTCAACCCGGGGTGCCGCACCCACGCGCACCTGTACTTCGCCGACTGACTGGGGCCGTCCGCCCTGCCGAAGAGGAGAACGCCGTGACCGTCCCCGCCCTGCGCACCCGCGACGAGCGCCGCGCCGACACGCTTGCCCGGTTCGAGCGCGACGTCGACTGCTGGGTCGCGAGCGCCACGCCCGACGGCGTCCCGTACCTCGTCCCGCTGTCGTACCTGTGGGACGGGGAGACGTTCCTGCTGTCGACGGTCTCGTCGTCGTCGACGGCGCTCAACCTGGTCGCGTCCGGCCGCACCCGGCTCGCGTTCGGCGCGACCCGCGACGTGGTGCTCGTCGAGGGGGAGGTGATCCGCGTCGTGCCCGACGACGCGACCGCCTCGGCATTCGCCGCGGCCACCGGGTTCGACCCGCGCGAGGAGCCGCAGGAGTACGCCTACCTGGCCGTGAGACCGCTGACGGTGCAGGCGTGGCGCGAGGGGAACGAGCTTGCGGGCCGGACGCTCATGCGGGACGGCGCCTGGCTCTAGGAGCTCGGCGGGCCGGGTCGGGTGCTTGTCAGCGCGTGGTCCTCGTAGTTGGATGAGCGGGCATGACAACGATGTCTACGAAGGAGGAAATCTCCATGGCTCGAACGGTCCGCACACGAACCCTGGCTACCGGTGCCCTGCTCGCGGGCGTCGCCGGCCTCGTCGGGGCGGCGTTCGCCGCGCCCGCGGGAGCGGCCACGCCGACGCAGTCCGCCGCGCTCCCGCCGGACACCGGGAGCCTCGGCCAGTGCAGCGCCGGGGCCGGACGCGACACGCTCGTCCCGACCGGCGCCGTCGCGAACGACCGCTTCACCCAGGCGTTCCGCGAGTTCGGGAACGGCGGGGGCGGCTGGTCCGACCACGGCGGCTGGGCGGCGTCCGACGGCGTCTACTCCGCCGACGTCCCGGGCCACGGCGTCGTGTGGCTGATGAACGACACGTTCCTCGGGCCGGTCAACGCGGACGAGAGCATGACGTCGCCCGGCTTCATCCATGGCTCGGCGGTGCTCGGCGGCCGCGACGGCCTGCCCGACACCACGGTCACGCAGGGCACGCACGATGCGCCCGAGTCGCTCGTCTCGCCCCCGGGAAGCGACGGCGACCCCTGGTACTGGAACGGCGACGGGATCGTCGACGGCGGCAAGCTGCTCCTGTTCGAGGGTCGCACCGGCTCGACCGACGGCCCGCCGCCCTGGAACTTCGGCTGGCTGGGGAGCGACATCGCGACCCTCTCGACCCGGGACCTCTCGGTCGAGAAGATCACGCCGACCTACGGGACACCTGGCGGCGTCGAGTGGGGCAACGAGCTGGTCAGGTGCGGCGGCTACATCTACGTCTACGGCCAGCTGAGCGGCGACATGTACGTCGCGAGGGCGCACGTCGGGCACCTGGCCGAGAAGCACTGGCAGTTCTTCGACGGGACGGGCTGGTCCCAGGACGAGCTGTCCGCCGCGTCGATCGGCAACGACGTCGGCGCCTCGTACAGTGTGACTCCCATGGACGGGCAGTTCGTCCTGACGACGACGGCCAACGCCATCTTCACGGACCACAAGATCTACGTGGCGACCTCGGACTCGCCGACCGGCCCGTTCGTGAACCGGACGGCGGTCTACACCGCGCCCGAGGGGGTCGGCCACATCTACGCGCCCTACAACGTCGCCGCCCACCCGACCATCAGCAAGCCGGGCGAGCTCGTGGTGTCGTACAACGTGAACTCGCAGGTCGGGGACGACCTGCTGGCGAACGCCAACAACAACCGCCCGCGGTTCGTCACGATCACGTTCGACCGGGTGCCCCGGGGCTGACGCGCGTCGGGCGGGCGGCAGTGAGGGGACGCCGCCCGCCCGCCCGGCCGGGTCGCGCGGCAGGGCAGTGTGACACCTACGGTGCCAGTGTTACACTTGGACGGTGCCCACCACTCGACCGCGCCACCCCGTCACGGAGACGGACGCCGTCGCACACGCCCTCGACATCGCGCGTCGCCGGTGGCCGGGAGAACGGCCGACCGCCTTGCTGACGCACCTGATCATGGCCGGGGCGAGTGCCGTCGAGAGCGATCTGAGCGACGGTGAGAGACAACGCCGGCGTGCCGTAGAAGAGCTGACGAGCCTGGCCGCGTACTACCCCGACGGCTACCTGCAGGAGATCCGCGAGGGCTGGTCGGAATGATCGTGGTCGACGCGAACGTGGTGATCGCGGCGAGCACGCCCGCTCATCCTCACCACGACGCCGCGCAGCGCATCGCCAGCGAGCACGGGGGTGACGGGATGGTCCTTCACCCCCTGACGATGGCCGAGGTCCTCGTCGGTCCAGCTCGGGTGGGGGCAGAAGTCGCCGCACGGCACGTGCTCGAGGCGGCAGGGTTCGACATCGCTCCCGACGGGGGCCCATCGCCTGAGGACCTAGCGCGGGTTCGGGCGACCGCCGCGCTGAAGATGCCCGACGCTTGCGTCCTCGCGACGGCTGAGCAGCTCTCCGTGCCGCTCGCGACCTTCGACCAGCGATTGACCCGCGAGGCGCAGGCTCGCCGGGTCGCCGTCCTCGGGCTCGGAGCGGACGACTGACAGGTCGTCACGCCGATCGGCCGGCCGCCGTGAGGACCCGCGTCCGCTCTGCGAGGAAGTCCTCCCAGGTCCGGGTGCCGGTCGCGTGCTCGGGCGTGAGATTCGCGCCGGCCCGGTAGGCGGCGGCCGCCTTGCCGGGGTTCCGCATCGGCAGGATCGGCCGACGACGCCCGGTCGCCCGCAGGCAGTCGCGGACGAGGTCCGTCATGGGGTACGTCGTCGGGCCGCCGAGCTCGGCGACAAGTCCCTGGGGCTCGCCGAGCGCGAGCCCGGTGAGGCGGTCGGCGACGTCGCGCGCGTCGACCGGCTGGAAGCTCACCCCCGCGAACACGGGAACGACCGGCATCTTCCCCAGCTGGTCCGCGAGGTCGGCCACGAAGTCGTGGAACTGCGTGGCGCGCAGGATGGTCCAGGGCAGCCCCGACGCGGTAACGACGTCCTCGGCGAGCCGCTTCGCCTCGAAGTACCCGAACTGCGCGCGGTCGAGCCGCGACTCCACCGGGATCCGGTCTACCCCGACCACGGAGATGTGGACGAGGTGCTCGACCCCGGCCGCGACCGCCGCGTCGACGAGCGTGCGGGCCTTGGCGTCGTCCCCGGCGGCGCTCCCGGCGCAGTGCACGACGACGCCGACCCCGGCCAGCGCCTCGGCGACGCCTTCTCCGGTGGCCAGGTCGCCCGCGACGAACTCGACCCCCGCGGAACCGGAGCCGCGCGGCTCGGCGGAGGCGCCGTCGTCGGGCAGGTGGCGGGCCAGGACGCGCACGGGGCGCCCGGCCGAGCGCAGCCGCTCGACGACGAGGCGGCCGAGCGTGCCGGTGCCGCCGGTCACGAGGACGGTGGGGCGGTCGGCGGAACCGGTGCGGGTCATGGGACGTCTCCTTCGGTGTGGTGTCACGCTGCGCTGCTGCGGCGTGTCAGGGTGCTGACACCCCGGACGGAGGGAACGTGACATGACGACGAGCGAGGATCTGCTCGCCCGGTTCGAGGAGCAGCGCCCGAGGCTCCGGGCGGTGGCCTACCGACTGCTCGGGTCGCTGCCCGACGCCGACGACGCCCTGCAGGACGCGTGGCTGCGGGTGGCGGGCTCCGGCGGGGACGAGGCGGAGGGCCGCGCGGAGATCGTCAACGTCGACGGGTGGCTGACCACCGTCGTGTCGCGGGTCTGCCTCAACGCGCTGCGGTCGCGCCGGACGCGCCGCGAGGACCCGTTCGAGGTGCACGTGCCGGAGCCGATCGTCGGGCCCGTGTCCGGTCAGGACCCGGAGCACGAGGCGGTCCTCGCGGACCAGGTCGGGCTCGCCCTGCTCGTCGTGCTCGAGACGCTCGGGCCGGCCGAGCGGCTGGCGTTCGTGCTGCACGACATGTTCGCCGTGCCGTTCGACGAGATCGCCGTGATGCTCGACCGGACCCCGGAGGCGGTGCGGCAGCTCGCGAGCCGCGCGCGACGCCGCGTCCGCGCACGCCCGACCGCGCCCGACCCGGACCTCGCCGAGCAGCGACGCGTCGTCGACGCGTTCTTCGCCGCCGCGCGCGACGGCGACCTCGACGGGCTCCTCGCGATCCTGCACCCGGACGTCGTCCTCACGTCCGACGGCGGCCGGGCGCGCCCGGCCATGTCGATGGTCCTGCACGGGCCGGCGGAGGTCACGAGCCAGGCCGTCATCGCGGCGGCGAGCATGCCGCAGCTGCCGTACCCGGCGCTCGTCAACGGTGCCGCCGGGGTGGTCGTGGCGCCGCACGGGAAGGCGCAGTTCGTCATGGCGTTCACGGTCGTGGACGGTCGGATCGTCGCGGTCGACGTCCTCGCCGACCCGGAGCGTCTGGGGCACGTCGACGTGGCGGCGTTGCTACCGTGACGCCCGTGTGGAGCAACGCGCTCGGCCTGACCCTCACCGGGTTTGCGCTGCTCGCCGCCGCGAGCCCGGTGGTCGGCGCGTACCTCCTCGACCGTCGCCACCTGCTCACGAACCGTCTCGCGCTCGGCGCGGTGGCGTCGTTGCTCGTGGGTCTCGGCGGCCTGACCGTCATGGTCCTCACGCCGGTGACGGACGAGATCACCTGCGACGCGGCGGCGTTCGACCTGCTCGGCGACGGCTTCGACGGCGGGAACCCGCCGTGCCTCGCCGCGACGCGCACGTACGTGGGGCTGGGTCTGCTGATCGTCGTCGTGGCGACGGTGCTCTGGTGGGTCGCCGCCGCGAGGACCCGGCGTCGTGCACCCGCGACCGCCTGACCGCGGGCTCCGGCTCAGGCGCCGCCGGCGCCCTTGCCGCCGTCGACGCGCAGGACGGTCCCGGTGACGTACGACGCGGTGGGGGACGCGAGCCACGCGACGGCGTCGGCGACCTCGTCGGCCGTGCCCATGCGTCCCAGCGGCACGAACCCGCCGACCCTCGTTCGGACCTCCGCGGGCTGCGCCATGATCGGCCCCGACTCGATGGGCCCGGGCGCGACGGCATTGACCCGGATCCCGCGGGCGGCGTAGTCGATCGCCGCGGTCCTCGTCAGCCCGACGACGCCGTGCTTGGCCGCGACGTACGCCGACATCCCGGGCGCGCCGGCGACGCCCGCGGACGACGCGACGTTGACGATCGTGCCGCCGTCGGCCATGACCGCGAGCTCGGCGCGCATCGCGACGGCGACGCAGCGCAGGCTCACGGCGAGCACGCGGTCGAGGTCGTCGAGGTCGAGCTCGCCGAGCGGCGACGGCCGGTGCGCGGTGCCGACGTTGTTGATCGCGACCGCGAGGCCGTGGGGCCCGGCCGCAGCGGCGACGGCAGCGAGGAGGGCGTCGTCGTCCCGCACGTCGAGGGCGACCGTCTCCACCTGCGCGTCGGAAGCCGCCCGCAGGGAGTCGGCGAGCGTGGCGAGCGCGTCGCCGTCCCGGGCGACGAGCGTGACCCGCGCCCCGGTCTCGGCGAGCCGGCGCGCCACCGCGTTGCCGATCAGCCCGTTCGCCCCGACGACGACGGCGCTGGCGACGGCGGTCATGCGTCGGCCCGCCCGGTCTCGCGGAGCGCCGGGACCTGGTGCCGTGAGCGGGGAACCAGGAAGGCGTAGGCGACGAGCCACAGCAGCCCGCCGAACCGCGCGACGGGCAGCAAGTACTGCAGCGGCTCCACGACCAGCGACAGGAAGCTGACCTCGGCGACGGCGGCCAGCACCAGGCCGACCCAGGCGAGCCACCGTGGCACGAGCCGGAGGATCAGGGCTGGGACCGCGGCCCCGGCGACGAGCAGCCCGAGCCCGACGGCGAACCCCACCCCTCCGGTCGCGAACGCGAGGAGGGCGAGCGCGCGGGCGACGGCTGCGTCGTCTGGCACGCCGTCCTGGGCGGCGGTCCAGGTCGCGAGCGCGGAGACGGCCATGAGTGCCGCCGCCAGCACCCCGCCCACGAGGCCGATCGCGGGCCCGGGGACGCGGATGCCGAGTCGGCGCTGCCGCGTGTAGACGGTCGCGGCGAGGATCGCGAGCGGGACCGTCGCGCCGAAACCCAGCAGCGCGGAGACGCGGAAGCCGGCGGGGTGGTCGGCGTAGCGCGCGGCGACGTCGGACGCCGAGGCGCCGACGGGCGACGACGCGCCCGAGCCGCCCGTCGCGGCGACCACCACGACGACGCTCGCCACGAACAGGGCGGCCGCGACCACCGCGAGCGCGCCGGGGTGCGGGCCGCCGTCGGCGCGTGGGGCGCTCGGACGAGGTCGAGCCGTCGATTCAGTCATGCCATCAACGATTACATGCATGAATCATTCCGTCAACGGGGTATCCTCGACGCATGGTGAAGGCAGCGCCCAGCGGACCCCGGACGGCCTTCGCGCTCTCCCAGCTCGGCTCGTACGTGAGCGACGCGTTCGCGAGCGCGGTCCGCGAGGTCGGGCTCAGCCCCTCCGAGGCGGGAGTGCTGCGGCTGCTCTCGCGCGAGCCCGGCCTGAGCCAGCGCGAGCTCGCGAACCGGCTGGGCACCCAGCCCAGCCGCGTCGTCGCGCTCGTCGACGGGCTCGAGGGGCGAGGGCTCGTCGTCCGGCGGCGCAGTGAGACCGACCGCCGCAACTACGAGCTCCACCCCACCGACGACGCGCGCGCGCTCGGCCCGCGCCTCCGGGCGCTCGCCGAGGCCCACGAGGAAGCCGTCCTCGCGCCCCTGACCTCCCGCGAGCGCGAGGAGCTCGCCCGGCTCGTCGGCAAGCTCATCGCGGGTCACGGCCTCGACGCGCAGGTCCACCGCGAGACCGCCCCGACCCGTCCCGCCTGAGAACGCCGGCGCAGGGACGCCCGGTCGTACGCTGGCCCCATGGCCGTCGGCCGGGCGCAGGGGTGGTTCTCGGAGGCGCAGGTCCCCGAGATGCTCTACGGCGCCGTGGTGGCGGCCTCGGTGCTTGCCGTCGTCAGCGTGCACGCCCCGCCCGGAGACCGGGTCGTCGTCGCAACGGTCGTGGTGGCGCTGGTCTACTGGCTGGCCCACGTGTACGTCGACGCGGTCGGCGGGCGATTCTCCGATCGCGAGCACTCGACGGGCACGCGCGTCCTGCACGCACTCAACGACAACTGGGCCGTCCTCATCGGCTCGGCGCCGCCCATCGTCGCGCTGCTGGTCGCTCGGGCGCTCGGCGCCGACGGCGAGACCGCCGCGTGGTGGGCGCTCTGGGTCACCGGCGGTCTCCTCATCACCGTGGGTGGCATCGCCGCGTGGCGCGCGGGTGCCCGCGGCTGGGGTCTCGTAGGCGAGATCCTCGTCGGCGGCTGCTTCGGGCTTCTCGTCGTGGCGCTGAAGTACGCGCTGCACTGAGCTGCCAGGGATGGCGGCCCACGGGCGGCGCCTCTACCGTGAGCCCATGACCCTCACCCCGGGTTTCCAGGGACGACCGCGACCGACCGGCGTCGCACTGCCGCCCGGCCAGTACGAGGTCACGGACTTCCCCGTCCTCTCCGCCGGCCCGACGCCGCGCGTGCCGCTCGAGTCGTGGGAGCTGGTGATCCGCAACGAGGACGGCACCGACTGGCGCTGGTCCTGGGACGACCTCCAGCGGCTTCCCCAGGACGACCCGCAGGTCGACCTGCACTGCGTGACCCGCTGGTCGAAGTTCGGCACGAGCTGGCGCGGGGTGAGCCTCGACGTCCTGCTCGCGGACGTCACCTCGACCGCCCAGTACGCGCTCGTCGGCTGCTACGGCGGGTACACGACGAACCTGCCCGTCGCCGACCTCCTCGGTGGCAAGGCGTGGATCGCGCACACGTACGACGGCGCCCCGCTGGCCCCGGTGCACGGCGGCCCGGCGCGGCTCCTGGTCCCGCACCTGTACCTGTGGAAGTCCGCGAAGTGGGTCCGGTCCATCCAGCTCCTCCGCGAGGACCAGCACGGGTTCTGGGAGCAGCTGGGGTACCACGACTACGGCGACCCGTGGCGCGAGCAGCGCTACCAGGGGGACTGACCGTGGCTGCGCCGTCGGGCGGGGTGGAGCTGGGTGCGACGGGCACGGCCGCGCCCGTGCGGCTGGGGGAGCGGTTCGCGACGACGCGCGGCTGGCGGGTCGCGACCCTCGCATCCGCGCGCGTGGAGAGCGCGACCGCGCGGACGCTTGAGCTCGACGTGCCCGACTGGCCCGGCCACCTGGCCGGTCAGCACGTCGACCTGCGGCTCACCGCCGCCGACGGGTACACCGCCGAGCGCGCGTACTCGATCTCGACCCCCCACGACGTCGCCCGCCCGGGCGCCGTCGCGGTCACGGTCCAGCGGGTCCCGGGCGGCGAGGTGTCGCCGTACCTGGTCGACGCGTTCGAGGCCGGGCAGCTCATCGAGGTGCGTGGGCCGGTCGGCGGCTGGTTCGTGTGGGAGCCCGGCTTCGCGGGCGCGGCGCCGGTGCTGCTGGTCGCGGGCGGGTCCGGGATCGTGCCGCTGGTCGCGATGGTGCGGGCGCGCCGGGGCGCGGGGGACCGGACCCCGTTCCGGCTCCTGTACTCCGTGCGGACCTCCGACGACGCGATGTTCCTCGATGAGCTCACGGGCGTCCACGGCCGGGCGGATGGCGTCGAGGCCCAGGTCTTCTACACGCGCGCCGCCCCGCTCGACGCGCCCCGCGAGGCGCGCCGCATCGGCCTGCAGGACGTCGCCGCGCACGGCTGGCCGCCCGAGCTGAAACCGGTCTGCTACGTGTGCGGACCGACGGGCTTCGTGGAGGCCGTCACGCGCATGCTGCTCGCGCTCGGGCACGACCCGGCGGCGATCCGGGCCGAGCGCTTCGGGCCAGCGAGCGACTGACCGGCGTCGGACGAAGGAGCGACCATGACCCAGCAGGACACGCTCGCCGAGCAGCCCGGAGCCCTCGACCCGAGCGACGGGCACGTCGACGGCAACGCCGTCGCGGGTGCGCTGGCCGGCATCTTCCTGCCCGAGATCACGACGGCGCTCGTCCGGTGCCGCGCCTGCGGGGACTCGGGGCCCTTCGCGGCGCTCATGGTGTGGGCGCACGGCCCGGGCGTCGTCGGGCGGTGCCCGTCGTGCGAGGCCGTGCTGCTCCGCTACGTCGCGGCGCCCGGCCGGTTGCGCGTCGACCTCAGCGGGATCGCGGAGCTGGAGCTCGCGGCCGTCGGGTCGGTGGACCGGTGAGCGGCCTGCAATCCGTTCAGTCCACCTCCGGCAATCTGTTCAGCTGAAGCCCGGCAATCTGTTCAGTTCGAGTCCGGCAATCCGTTCACTTTCGCGCGGTGAAGGGTATGGTCGAGCTGTGCCCGACTACCGACCGCGCGTCGCCGACGCAGAGCTCTCCGACCTCGTGCAGGCTGTCGGAGCGGTGCTGATCGAGGGGCCGAAGGCGTGTGGGAAGACCGCTACGGCATCGCGGGTGGCCGCGACCGTGTTCACCATGGACCAGGACGGCACCGCTCGGGCATCGATCGAACTGAATCCGGACTACCTGTTCGACCGTCCGACGCCGATCCTGTTCGACGAGTGGCAGGTCGCGCCCGATCTGTGGAACCGCGTGCGCCATGCCGTTGATGCCGCAGATCGCGGGCGTGGGTTGTACCTCCTGGCCGGCTCCGCGACCCCACGTGACGACGTGAACCGGCATTCGGGTGCGGGCCGATTCGGGGTCCTCAGGATGCGGCCGATGAGCCTCTTCGAGTCGAGCCACTCGACGGGTGAGGTCTCGGTCGCCGCGCTCCTGGCCGGGCAGAAGCAGATGGGTCGGGACGGCGGCCTCACCGTGCCGCAGCTGATGGAGCGCATCGTCATCGGTGGCTGGCCCGATCTGCTAGAAGCTGATGAGACCTCGGCGCGTCGATGGCTCTCCGGCTACCTCAGACAGGTCGTCGAGGTCGACATCCCATCGTTCGTAGGGCGCCGTGACCCCCGCACGATGAGCCGCGTCCTCGCGTCGCTCGGGCGATTCGTGGGTCAGAGCCCGACCACCCGAGCCATTTCCGCGGACGCCGGTGGCGAGCGCGGTCCGGTCGCGCCCGCCACGATCTACAGCCATCTCGACGCGCTCGAGCGGCTGCAGCTCCTCGACAACTCCGAGGCGTGGCAGCCGCACATGAGATCCCGAACGAGGCTTCGCACAACGGCGACCCGCTACTTTGTGGATCCGTCGCTCGCGACGAGTGCGCTGGGCGTCTCCAGCACGGATCTGCTGAACGACCTGGAAGCGGCCGGCTTCCATTTCGAGGCGCTCGTCCTCCGTGACCTGCGCATCTACGCGCAGCGTCTCGAGGGGCGCGTCGACACGTGGCGTGACGCTGAGGGCCACGAAGTTGACGCCGTCATCACGCTCCCAGGCGGCGAGTGGGCAGCGGTCGAGGTCAAGATGAGTCAGAAGGACGTGGACAAGGCGGCCGCGGCGCTGCTGCGTTTCGCCGACCGCGTCGACACCGAGAGACAAGGGAAACCGATGTCCCTCATCGTGGTCACCGCTACCGGCAGCGCGGGTCGTCGGCCCGACGGCGTGAATGTCGTCCCGATCACCGCGCTCGGGCCGTGACCCGCCAGGTCGCTACGCTCGATCCCTGATCACCAGCGCACGGGTCCGTCCGCGTCGACGAACGTGCCTGATGGCTCCGACGCGTCCAGGGTGGCGGCGCGGTGCACGACCTCGGCGGCCTGTTCCGGCGTGACGGGTGCCTGCTCGCGGTTGCCCGGGGCCAGGTCCGTCTGCACCCACCCCGGGCACACGGAGGTCACCTTGATCGGGGTGTCGGCGAGCGCCTTGGCAAGCACGATCGTGATCGCGTTGAGAGCGGCTTTCGACGACTGGTAGGCCGGCACCACCATGGCGTGCCAGGGCGAGTCCGGGTCGGTCTGGTGGGC
Source organism: Luteimicrobium sp. DT211 (assembly GCF_049844995.1). Lineage (NCBI taxonomy): Bacteria > Bacillati > Actinomycetota > Actinomycetes > Micrococcales > Luteimicrobium > Luteimicrobium sp. DT211. The sequence continues at coordinate 361,675 of NZ_JBNCMC010000001.1, forward strand.
GAGCGACCCCATGGTGCTCGACACGTTGACGATCCGCCCGCCCGGGCTCCGTCGGAGCAGAGGAAGGAACGCCTCGACGAGGGCGACCGGGCCGAGGACGTTGGTCGCGTAGGTCTGCTCGAACATCGCCAGGTCGACGACCTCGGCCGGGTCGGCCTGGGTCGCCTCCGGGAGGATGCCCGCGTTGTTGACGAGCACGTCGAGACGTCCGAACCGCTCGGCGACCTGACCGGCCGCTACCCGAACGGACGTCGGGTCCGTGACGTCCAGCGCCACACTGCTCGCGGCGAGGCCGTCGCGCACGAGCTGGTCTGCGGCCTCGTCGCCGGTCTCGGGCCGCCGCGCACCGACGACGACGTGCGCGCCGTCCTGCGCCAGCCGCCTGGCGGATGCCAGCCCGATCCCCCTGGTGCCACCGGTCACGAGTGCGATCTTCACGGTCAGGTCCCTCCGTCGGCTTCAGCCGCCCTGTCGGGCGGCCCTACGGGTGCCAGCACATCAGGTGGTCGCTGTGGGCGTCTGGCGGAAATCCGACCATGCTCTGAGGCAAGTCCCGGAGGCGAGTCCCGGCGGGTCGGGCCGGTCGCGGGCCGTGGCATGTTCGACGCGCCCGGCTCTCCGCCGCTAGGCCGCGCTGATGACCGCCGGGCGGTCGAGGAGCTCCAGGAGCCGCGGAGCGAGCGCGGCAGCGTGGTCGGACGCGCCGGTGACGGCTGAGACCTGCCACCGCGGCGTCGTGTCCTCGGGCAGGCGGAGGACCGCGAGCCCCTCGGCCTGTGGCTTGGCGCCGATCTGCCGGGGCACGAGGGCGACGCCCAGCCCCCGGTGCACGAGGTCGAGCAGCGTGTGGATGTCGTTGACGGTGCAGCGGACGCGGCGGCGCACGCCCTGCGCCTCGCACGCCGCGTCGTTGAGCGGCCGCACTCCCCAGGAGCGCTGGAAGTCGACGAAGTCGAGGCCGTCGAGGTCGGACCAGTCGAGGCGGGCCCGCGACGCGAGCGGGTGGTCCGCCGGCGCCAGCAGGACGATCGGCTCGCTCGCGATGGGCGTGCGCGCGAGCGCCCCGAGGTGGTCGGTCGTCGCGACGAAGGCGACGTCGAGCTCGTCGGCGCGCAGCTGTGCGAGGAGGTCGTGCGAGCCGTCCTGCGTGAAGTGGATCTCGACGTGCGGGTACCGCTCGTGGAACCGCTCGAGCAGCGCGGGCGGGTCGACGACGGCGAGGCACTGCTCGGCCCCGACGCGCACGGTGCCGGTGACCTGGCGCGTCACCCGCACGACGGCGTCCCGCGCCGCCGTCGACGCCGCGAGCATCGCCCGGGCGTGGGGCAGGAGGGCGAGGCCGGCGTCGGTGGGCTCGACCCGCCGCGTCGTGCGGGTGAACAGCGGGGTGCCCAGCTCGTCCTCGAGGCTGCGGACCGACGCGGACAGCCCCGACTGCGAGACCCCGCACAGCGCGGCGGCGCGCGTGAACTGCTGCTCGTCGGCGAGCGCGACCAGGTACTCCATCTGCCGCAGATCCATTGATCGGCTCGCCTTCTGAATTCGATCAGCGCTAGTTGTTGGACTTCTAGGTTACGGGGTCCCTACGCTCGAGGCACCCACCACGAACCACGATCACCGAGGATCAACAGTGAAGACCTTCACCCTGCCCGGCACCGAGATCACCGCGCCGAACGTCGTCGCGGGCATGATGCGGATCCCCGACAAGACCGACGACGAGATCCGCACGCTCGTCCGCACCGCGCGCGACGCCGGCATCGACTTCTTCGACCACGCCGACATCTACGGCGGCTCGCTGCACAAGTGCGAGGAGCGGTTCGCCGAGGCGCTCGCCCTGACGCCATCCGAGCGCGCCGAGATCACCCTTCAGACCAAGTGCGGGATCGTGCCGGACGGGCCGTACTTCGACTTCTCGTACGAGCACATCGTCGAGTCGGTCGAGGGGTCGCTGCGCGCGCTGCGGACCGACTACATCGACATCCTGCTGCTGCACCGCCCCGACGCCCTCGTCGAGCCCGACGACGTCGCACGCGCCTTCGACGAGCTGCAGGCCGCGGGCAAGGTCCGGGCGTTCGGCGTCTCGAACCACACGCCGGGCCAGATCGAGCTGCTGCGCCGGTCCGTGACGCAGCCGATCGTCGCGAACCAGGTGCAGCTCTCGATCACGCACGCGCCGAGCGTCGCGCAGGGCGTCGCGATGAACATGGGCGACCTCGACCAGTCGATCAGCCGCGACAACGGCGTCGTCGACTACTGCCGCCTCAACGACATCACCCTGCAGGCGTGGTCGCCCTTCCAGGCGCGGTTCTTCAACGGCGTGTTCCTGGGCTCGGACGACTACCCCGAGCTCAACGCCGTCATCGACCGCCTCGCCGCCCAGTACGACGTCCCGGCGATCGCCATCGCGACCGCCTGGATCACGCGCCATCCTGCGCGGATGCAGGTCGTGCTCGGCACGACGACGCCGCAGCGCGTCGCCGACGCCGCGCTCGGCTCGGAGATCCCGCTGACCCGCGCGGAGTGGTACGAGCTCTTCCGCGCCGCGGGCCACCGCGTCCCCTGACCGACCCCGTCTCACCGGTCATTCCCACGCGCGGAGCTCCTCATCGGGGAGATCGTCGAAGAAGGTCTGGGGCACCTCGAACGGCACCGAGCCCGACGGGCGCTCCCGCTCGAGGCCGACGGCGGTGAGGCGCGCAACCGGCTTTCCGGCGCGGGTGACCACGACCTCCTCGCCCCGCTCCACGCGCTGAAGCAGATCGGACAGGCGCGCCTCCACCTCCCGGGCGTCCACGTGCTCGGTCATGCGTCCAAGCCTGGGCCGACCTGGTCGAGTAGGCCAGCCCGGTGCGCCGTGCCTTTCATTCGCCGCCGCAGGTGCCGAAGGAACGCAAGGCCTGCAGGTCGAAGGCCGGACCGGCCATCGCGGGCAGGCGCTGCGTCGTCGTCGTGCCGAGTGCGCCGCGCAGGTGCGCTGCAGGCCGCACCCGGCGGCTGAGGGCGTCGCAGTCCGTGACCTGCCACCGCACGACGAGGACCGCGTCGTCGCCCGAGCGAATCCGGTCGAGCGGGGTTCCGGTGGTCTCGTCCTCGATGCTCGCGTCGACGACGCGAGCGCCCGGCACGTCGTCGACGCCGTCGAGAGCGAGCCACGGCCAGGCTTCGGCGCCCGCCCCGACGGTCGTCTCGACGATCGCGCCCGGCTCGGGGGCCCACGCCGCGTCGTCCATGTCGACGAGACGCGGACGCACCAGCTCCGGCGAGAACCAGGCCGCCACCAGGAGCGCGACGACGACGATCACCGCGGCGACCCGCCGCCGTCGGGACGTCCGAGGGACGAGGTCGGCAAGCACCAGCGCTCCGCCGTCGGTACTGTTCATTGGCACACTGTAGTGTGCCAATGAGGTCGCGCCAACGGGTGCGACGCCGTGCGGAAGCTGACAGAGGAGGCGCCCGTGGCGCTGTTCGCGCTCCTGGTGGTGGGCGTGCTCGTGCTGGCCGTGGCCGTCCTGCTGCAGCGCGCCGCGTCCGTGTCCGACGCCGACGTCGCCTGGCTCGCCGGGGCCGAAGTCGTGCCCGCGGACGAGGCCTGTGTGTACCGGGCGTACCTCGTGCGACACCGGTCGCGACGCGTGCTGGGCGGGCTGAGTGGCGTGGCGCTCGCCGTCGTCCTCGGCGTGCGGTGGGCGGGATCGGTGCGGATCGGGCTGGGCGAGGGAAGCCCGCTCACCGACGTCCTGTTCTGCGGGCTCGCAGGCACCGTGCTCGGGGCGTTCTCCGCCGAGGCGTACCGGCTCCGCCCGGTCGCCGCGCACCCTGCCGTCGCGTCGCTCGAGCCCCGCCCGCCCGTGGCGCGGCCCGGCGTGATGCGCGCCGGGTGGGGCGTCGTCGGGGCGGCGCTGCTCGTCGGGATCGTCGGCTGGATCGCCACGGGGAGCGTCGCGGCGTTGGTCATGGGCCTGGCCGGGGCCGCGCTCGTGGCCGTCACGGCGGCGACCGAGCGCGCCGTCCGAGGGCGCCGCCGCATCGTGACGGAGCCGCGCGTCATGGCCGTCGACGCGCGGCTTCGGGAGTTCGCCGGCGAGGTCGTCGCGTGGCTCGCGCTCGCGTCCGCGATCCTCGCCGCCGGCTGGGTCTGCGCTCTGCTGCCGTGGGACGGGGCCGTCGCCGGATGGGTCGGGCTGGGGACGGCGTGCGCGAGCCTCGTCGGGACCGTCCTCGCGTTGCGCCGGGCGTCGCCGCGCCCGCGGCGCGGCCGCGTCGCCGTCCGCTTGGCGGCGCGCCCGGCGGTCGGCTCCGGGCCGTCCACGTGATCGTCCGCGTCGATCCCGCCTCGCCGGTGCCCGTGTCCGAGCAGCTTCGGGCGCAGATCGAGCGGCTCGTCCTGTCCGGCGGTCTCCCCGCGGGCGCGCGGCTACCCACGGTCCGCGACCTCGCGACCGACCTCGGCCTCGCGCGGGGGACCGTGAACAAGGTCTACGACGCGCTCGCGCGCGACGGCCTCGTCGAGACGCGCGGCCGGCACGGGACCGTCGTGCTCGCGCCCGCCGCCCGGCCCGAGCCCGCCGCCGCGCGGGCGGACCTCGACGCGGCGGCGGACGCGCTCGTCGTCGTCGCGGCACAGCTCGGGCTCGACGCCCGGGCCACGTACGACGCCCTCGCGGACGCGTGGCACCGGCTCCGCCCTGCTGAGGGCGCGCCGTCCGCGTCGACCTAGACGGGCGATCGGGCCGGCCCGGCGGGGGTCAGAGCAGGGCGCGGAGGCCGTCGGCGAGCGGCGTCGTCGGGCGGCCGATCAGGGTGCGCAGGTCGTCGGTCGCGTCGCCGAGGTCGCCGCGCGCGATGTCCTGGTCCAGCGTGACGACGAAGCCCACGGTCCCCTCGTCGAGTCCCGCGCCGAGCAGCAGCTCGCGCTGCTCGTCGGCCGTGACGCTCCGATGGGTGACCGGGGCCCCGAGCACCTCGGCCGCCGCCACGGCGAAGTCATCGAACGTCCATGCGACGTCGCCGGAGAGCTCGTAGACCGTGTTCTCGTGCCCCTCACCGAGCACGACGGCGACCGCCCCGGCCGCGTAGTCCGCGCGGCTCGCGCTCGCGACCCGCCCGTCGCCGGTGCTGGTCACGACCTCGCCGGTCTGACGCGCCTGCGCGAGCGTGCCCGCGTAGTTCTCCGTGTACCAGTTGTTGCGGAGGAAGGTCCACGTGAGGCCGGACGCGCGCAGCGCCTCCTCGGTGGCCTTGTGCTCGGGGTTCACGACGAGCCCGCTCGTGTCGGCGTGCGGGGCGCTCGTGTAGACGACGCGCCCGACGCCGGCGGCCACGGCGGCGTCGACCACCGCCGTGTGCTGGGCGACGCGCTGCCCGACCTCGCTGCCGGAGACGAACAGCAGCACGTCGGCGCCGGCGAACGCCGTCTCCAGGCTGGCCGGGTCGGCGTAGTCGATGACGGCGGTGCGCACCCCGTGCTCGGCAGCGAGGGTCGCCAGCCGCTCGGGGTTGCGCCCGGCGGCGACGACGGCGGACGGGTCGGTGCCCGCGGCGACGAGCCCCTCGACGGCGAGCCGGCCCAGGTGTCCGGTGGCTCCGGTGACGACGATCGACATGACGTTCCTCTCGGTGGACGGTGCGCGTGCGGTGCCGCCGCGCGTTCGCCTGCGACAACCCGCCCGCCGCCGCCTCCCTTCCCGCGAAGTACCCCTCCGCGCGGGGTACTTCGCCGAAGTACCCCGCGCGGAGGGGTACTTCGGCGGGAAGGGCAGGGGTCGGTCAGGAGGTCAAGAGGACAGGAGGTCAGGACAGCAGCGCGAGGACCTCGTCCGTGGTCCCGGTCTCGCCGAGGCGCGGGAAGATCTGCGCCACGCTGTGGTCGTGGACCTCGGCCGACCGGTCGGCGACGGCGTCGGTCACGACCGCGACGTGGTAGCCGTGCTCGTGGGCGGCGCGGGCCGTCGACTCGACGCCGATGCTGGTGGCGATGCCGGTGAGGACCACCTGGGTGACGCCGCGGCGCCGGAGCTGCACGTCGAGGTCGGTCCCGTGGAACGCGCCCCAGTTGTGCTTGGTCACGAGCGCGTCGCCCAGGGGTGCGAGTACGTCGACGATCTGGTCCCAGCCCTCGGGGCGGGGTGCGCCGGGGCCGGCGTCGCGGGCCGCCTCGGTCCGGCCGGGGACGGCGTCGGGCCCGGAGAAGCTGACGCGCACCAGGACGACGGGGAGGTCGCGGGCGCGGAAGGCCTCGGCGAGGCGGACGGTGCGCTCGATCACGTCGTCCGCGGCGTGCGGCTGGGTGGGCATCGAGGCGATGCCGTTCTGCAGGTCGATGACGACGAGCGCGGACTTCGGGTCGATGGTGCTCAGGGACACGGTGGTGCCTTTCGTGATGGTGCGGTGTGACAGGGGAAGGGGAAGTTCAGGACGCCGAGGTGGCCGTGCGCCCGATGCGGGCCAGCGACCGGTCGACGAGCGTGAGCGCGAGGAAGACGACGCCGCACCCGAGGGTGAACCAGGCGAGGTCGTGCAGACCGCCGGTGGTGGCGCGGTCGCCGAAGAACGCGGCGGTCGCGGCCGAGGAGGCGAGCGCCCCGACGTAGGCGAACGTCCGGAGCAGGCCCGCGGCGGACGCCATCCGGGCCGGGTCGGCCTGGTGATACAGGGCGTTCTGGTTGGCGAGGCCGTTGAGACCTTGCGGCAGCCCGAAGACGAGCCCGATCGCGACGAGGAACCAGATCGCGGTGTCGCCGTCGACGAGGAGCAGCCCGGCGCACACGAGGACCTGGAAGATCCCGCCGGCGACGAGCTTGCCGCGCACGGCGGCCCGGCGTCCGGTGATCGCAGTGACCACGATCGCGGAGGCGAACATCGGCATCAGGAGCAGCCCGGCTCCGGAGGCGCTGAGCCCGCGGCCGGCCTCGAGCCACTGCGTGAACCCGTACAGGAGCGAGTACTGGACGGTCGCGGCGAGGAACTGCCGGGCGTACGTGGCGAGCTGCGGGACGTTGCCGCCGAGCACCCGCAGGTCGACGAACGGCACGACCGCCCGCAGCTCGCGCCACGCGAACGCGGCGCCGACGACGGCGGCCAGGCCGAGCAGCCACGCGTCCGAGGCGTGCGGGGCCATCACGAAGAGCATGAGCGCGACGAGCGCCCCCGAGAACAGCACCATCCCCGCCAGGTCGATGCCCCCGGGGCGGCGGGCTCCCACGCCCGCCGGGGCGTCGTCGTCGGCGGACCCGAGGCCGCGCGGCAGCCAGAGGGCGCCGAGGACGAGGCACGCCGCCGACAGCGGGATGTTCACGGTGAACACCGACCGCCACCCGGCGCTGGAGACCAGGAACCCGCCGAGCGTCGGGCCGATCACGGCGATGACCTGGTTCGAGATGGTCAGCGCGGACAGGATGCCGCTGGGGCTCGGGTCGCCGGTGCGCCGCGACTCGGAGCGGATGAGGTACATCGACGCCGGGTAGCCGGCACAGGTCCCGAAGCCGAGCAGCACGCGGGCGAGGATAAGCACGCCGAGGTTCGGCGCGACGGCGCCGAGGACGCCCGCGACGCCGACGAGCCCCGTCCCGACGAGGAAGAGCGTCCGCGGGCCGAACATGTCGATCAGCCGGCCGACCACGGGCTGCCCGACGGCGGTCGCGAGGTAGAGCGCGGTCACGAGCCACGCCGTCTGCGACGAGGCCACGCCGAACGCGGTGGCGATCGGCACGAGCGCGACCGCCAGCATCGACGAGTTGATGGGGTTGAGGATCGACCCCAGGATCATCGGCGTGACGAGCCGCCGGTCGAAACGGTCGGGCGGCGCCTGGTGCACGTGGGGGGAGCGGTGGAGCAGGGAGGTCACGGCTGGGTCAGTCTCTCCATCAGGGCGATGGCGTCGGTGAGGGTGCGCAGCTCGTCGGCGTCGAGGCGCTCGGAGAGGGCCTTCGCGAGCCACTCCTGGCGGGCCTGACGGCTTCCCTCGAAGACCTCCTTGCCGGCGGGGGTCAGCGTGACGAGCTGGCGACGGCCGTCGTCGGGGTCCGGGGTGCGCACGACGTACGCGCGCTCCTCGAGGACGCCGAGCGTCGCGGCGACCGACTGGGGCCGGACTCGCTCGGCGGCCGCCAGGGCGCTCGCCGTGGCGGGCCCGTGCTTGCCGAGCCGGCTGAGCAGCGCGGTCTGCGAGGGAGTGAGCTCGTGGTTCTCGGACATCTCCAGCAGGCGCCGCCGGAGCTGCCCGACGACGGCGCGCAGCTCGCGCGCGGTGCGCGCGGCCGGGTCGTTCTCGGGGCGCTCGGGCGCGTCGGTCTGCTGGGGCATGCCCCCAGACTAGAACTCGACAGGTAAGACTGTCCAGTTAACCCTGTCGATCGTGCCGAGTGGCCGTCACACGTGCTTCGGGAACGACGCGAGGAACACGATCCCGACGGTCAGCAGCACCAGCGCGCCGCCGAGCATCGCCCACTGCGCGCGGACCGCAGCGAACCGGCCCGAGAACGCCGCGAAGAACAGCACGAGCGCGAACAGCACCGTCAGGATCGTGTAGTTGTCGCCGCGCTGGTTGTTGCGCAGCGCCGTCTGGAACAGCGCATCGGCGCGCGCGTCGGCGGCCGCGGCCTCCTTCTGACCCGGCGGCACGTACGAGTCGAGCTCGAACGGCGTCTTCGGGGCGGCGGGGTTCTTGAGCGGCTTCGCGGCGAGCCACTCCTCGAACGCGGGCTTGAAGCGGTCCGGGAAGCGCTCCTCGGCGAACTTCTCGAGCGCCGTGTCGTGCTGCGCCACGGCCTGGACGTACAGCGTGAACGCGGAGAGGTCGATCTGCTTGGCCGCGCTCGCCTCGGCCGCGTCCCGGGACGCCTCGATGCGCGCCGACGACGCCTGCGAGAACGCGATCGACATCGCGCCGCCCCACTTGCTCGCCTCGAACCCGCTCCAGGCCGTCAGGATCGCCGTCAGCGACAGCACCACCACCGTGATCGTCTCGCGGACGTGCGGCCAGCGGTCGGTGTCGGCGGTCCCCGTCGTGTTCGTCACGTGACGGACGATATCGACGAGAACCGCCGACCGCGCGACGAGCGCTACGGCGCTCAGACCTCCCGCAGCACCTCGGCGACGAACCGAGCCGAGCGTTCGCGCAGACCCTCGATGCGTCGCTCGATCACCGCGGCGCGGAGGTCGGGGTCGTCGCGACCCGTCTCGGCCAGCGTCGGGCGGCGGCGGACGTTCCGCGAGCACGCGAACTCCGTGCACACGAGCGTCCCGACGGTGTCGCCGCGACGCCCCGGCGCCCCGGCCCGGCGCGCGACGTAGAGCGAGATGTCCTCGGTGTTGACGACGTCCTCGCACCAGGCGCACACACCGGTGCGCCGGACCCGGCCCGCCGGGTCGGTGGCGCGCAGCAGCACGCCGGTGGGGCCGTCGTCGGGCGCGGTGCCCGGGACGACCGCGTACGCGAGGAGGGGCGCCTTGCGGTCGCGCCAGCCCAGGTAGTCGAGGCGGTCCCAGTCCAGCTCGGACAGGACGGGGAGCGCGGCCTGGGCGGCCTCGCGGCGCGACGCGTTCACGAACGACGCGCGGATCTGCTTCTCGGTCAAGGGGTGCATGGCAGTGGCTTTCCGGTCGACGGCGCTCACCGCGGACGGCGCGACGCCGACGCGGGAGCAGGAGGGGACGACGATGCGGCCCGCGTCACGCCCCGACGACCGCGAAGGGTCGACGATCAGCGCTGCGGGCGGCCGGAGCGCGTGCCCGAGCAGGCCGTCCCGGCCACCCCGCAACCTGCGGTGACGCTGTGCATCCGCTCGCTCCTCGTCCGTCGACGTGCCTCGGTCGCGGCGCGACCGGTCCGTCCAGTGTGCCTCAGGACGGCGCGGGCCGTGGCCCCGTTCTCCGGACCGGGCGACCGCCGGTCACCCCCGGGCGACCTCGTGGTCGAGCTGCACGACCCCCGACCCGAACCGCCGGACGCCGGTGAGTTGCAGGTCGACGCGGAGCCCGCGGGGCAGCGCGGGCAGCCCGCCGCCGACGCTCACCGGGAACACGAGCAGCTGAACCGCGTCGACCAGCCCCGCGGCGAACGCGGCGGCCGCGAGCGCCGGGCCGCTCACCGCGACGTCCCGGTCCGACGCCGCGACGAGCGCCCGGACCTCGTCCGGATCGAAGCGCTCGACGAGGTCGGTGCGGGGCGTCGCCACGTCGTCGAGCGTGGAGGAGTACACGAGCTTGTCGGCGGCCCGCCACAGCCGGGCGAAGTCGCGGACGGCGGCCGATTCCTCCTCGGGCTCGCCGGCCGCGGGATGGTCCGGGGCGATCGTCTGCCAGGCCGTCATCACCTCGTACATGCGCCGCCCGTACAGGAACGTCCCGACGTCACGGCTCGTGTCGTTCACGGCGGCATGGACCTCCTCGTCGGGCATCGCCCACCCGAAGCCGCCGTCCGCGTCGACCGCGTAGCCGTCGAGGGACGTGAGCATGAGGTAGCGCAGGCGTGCCATGACCGGTGGATCCTTCCGGCTCAGGGTCGGGTGGCGGTGGCGACGAGCGCGCTCATCGGCGCGCGGAGCGGACCCGGCCCGAACCGCTCCTCCAGGAGCGCTGCCGCCCGCGCCTCGATCGCGGCCCGCTGGCCCGGGTCGTACGACTCGAGCTGGGCGCGCAGCGGCGACCCGCGGGGGATCGCGAGCGCCGCGGACCCGGGCGAGTCCGCCCGGCTGTCGAACTGCACGGCGTCGACCGCGTCGACCGTCAGCCCGCCCGCCGCGAGGTCCCGCCGGATGCGGTCCGCGTCGTCGTAGCCGTACGCGACCTCGGTGATCACGCTCGGCGGGGCGTCCGGCAGGACCTCCCGGTACGCGTCGTCGACCGCCGCTGCCACGGCGTTCGCTGCGACCGGGCCCCACGCGCTTAGCAGGTACGCCCCGCCGGGCCGCAGCACCCGGCGGGCCTCCGCGTGCGCGGCGGCCCGGTCGGGGAAGAACATCACGCCGAACTGGCACACCAGCAGGTCGAACGACGCGTCGGCGAACGGCAGGTGCTGCGCGTCGGCCACCTTCCACTCGACCTCGGGCGCACCCGGCGGGCGCTCGAGCCGGGTGCCGCGTGCGACGTCGATCATGCCGGGGTTCAGGTCGGTCGCGACGATCGTGGTGCCGGCCGGGAGTGCGGCGGCCAGGCGCCGCGTCACCACTCCGGTGCCGGCCGCGAGCTCCAGGACCGCGGACGGGTGCCGACCCACGGCCCGCGCGACCAGGTCGTCCGCGTAGTCCTCGAAGAGGAGCGGCACCAGCAGCTCCTGGTACGCCGCGGGGACCCCGCCCGCGAAGAGCCGGCCCGCGTCGTCGTCGGCCATGAGGACCTCCCGGTGCCTGCCGCTCCTTGCGTTCTACCGCCGCTGTCCCGTGCCGTCCAGCAGTGGTGCCCGGGGCACGGTGTCGCCAACCGGGCGCAACGGGCGCTCGCTACCCGGGCGTGCCGGCGTCGGGCGCGAAGCGGCGCGGGGTGCGTGCGGCCCCGTGCCGGAGCGCCGGCACGAGCGTGGCGGCGAGGGTGGCGGCGACCACGATCCCGATCCCCACGCCGACGACGACGCCGGCCGGACCGCGCAACGGCCCGTCAGCGCGGGAGCCCCGGACGGCGTGGTTCGACTGCCACGACAGGACGGACCCGTTCGACTGCCCCGAGAGCACGGACGCGGCCGACTGGAACGAGCCGATCGACAGCCAGGACATCGCGGAGCCGATCGACGACGACGACGCGAACGAGCCCACCGAGGCGAACGACGCGAACGAGCCGACCGACCCGATCGACAGGACCGAGCCGTTCGAGGCGATCGAGAGCACGCTGTCGCGCGACCACAGGGACCAGCGGGACGAGTGGACTGCCATGGCCTCATCGTCGCGCGGCGGGCGGCCGCGTGCGCGTCAGACCGCGGCGGAAGCCGGCCTACTCGCCGACGACCCCGTCGATCCGTTCGCGCAGCAGGTCGGCGTGCCCGTTGTGGCGGGCGTACTCCTCGACCACCTTGACGACGCACCACCGAACGGTCCGGCTCCTGGACCGGGTCAGGTCGTCGAGGCTCTGCTGCGCGAGCAGCGTGTCGACGGTGTCCTGCTTCGCGCGCCAGCGCGCGAACGACGGCTCGACCATCGAGACGTCGAGACCGAGGATGTCGCCGTCAGGGTCGTCGTCGGGACAGTAGAGCGGCTCGACCGGCGCGGGGCCGAGCGTGCCCTCGAGGTACCAGTGCTCCATCTCGGTGAGATGCCGCACGAGCCCCAGCAGCGACAGGTCCGACGGCGGCACGGACCGCTCGACGAGCTGCTCGGGCGTGAGGTCGGCGCAGCTGCGCGAGAGCGCGTCGCGGTGGAACGCGAGCCAGCCCAGGAGGAGCTCGCGATCGTCCGCGAACGGCTCCGGCTCGTCGAGTGCAGGACGCTTGGACGTCACGCGACAGACGCTAGACCCGCGCCCGCCCCAGGTCGCGCCGAGATACCGAGAGACGGCCGAGATACCGAGGCTGCATCGGTATCTCGGCCGGAACTCGGTATCTCACGGCCGGGTGGCCGGCCGCGGGCGGGGATCGGCGGGCGGCTCAGCGCAGCACGCGGTAGCGCAGGTGGGTGACCGACGGCGTCACGCGGGAGTCGAGGAGCTGGAGCTCGAGCGGCTCGACGCCCTCGAAGAGCCGCTCGCCCGCGCCCAGCGTCCGCGGCACGACGTGCAGCGCCAGCTCGTCGATCAGCCCGGCCGCGAGGGCCTGGTTGACCGTCGACGCCCCGCCCGACACCTCGACGGGGCGTTCCCCGGCCACCTCCTGCGCGCGGGCCAGCGCGGCCTCCACGCCGTCGGTGACGAAGTGGAACGTCGTGCCGCCCTCCATCTCGATGCTGTCGTGGGGGTGGTGGGTGAGCACGAACACCGGCGCGTGGTACGGCGGTTCGTCGCCCCACCAGCCGCGCCAGTCGCGGAACCGGTCGTCGTCCTCCCAGCCGCCGCGGACCGGGCCGTACATGTTCCGGCCCATCACGTACGCGCCGGCGTCGGTGAGCGATGCGATCTCCGCGTCATGCTGCCCGGCCTCGTCGAACATCCACGGCTTCATCAGCTTCTCGACGCCGTCCACGCCGATCGGGCTCTCGAGGCTCTGGTCCGGGCCCGCCGCGTACCCGTCGAGCGACACCGCCATCCCGCACGTGACCGTTCCCATGTGCTCCACCCTTCCGTCGTCGTGCCTGGAGTGACCCGCGCAGCCCCGGAAACTCATCGCGAGGTGTGCGGGCGGCCCGTCTACCTCGCGAGGTCGAGGGCGCCGGCGAGCTCGTCGACCGTCGTCGAGCCAGGCGGGCGGCGGGCCACGGCGGCCTGGCGAGCGAGCCGCTGGACCGTCGCGTTGAGCGGCGCGTCGAGTCCCGCGAGCCGGGCCAGGAGGACGATCTCCCCGTTGAGGTAGTCGGTCTCGATCGAGCCGTCGCCGCGCGCCACCGACTGCCACGACGAGCCGCCGACGACGTCCGGCATCCCGGGCACGGGCCGGACGTCGAACACGTTCCCGCGCCAGGCGTCCTCCTCCGCGTCGGTCGCCCACGTGATGCCCGACGCGCGATACACGTCCTCGGCCTCCGCGACCAGCCGCCGGGTGAGGGGCCCGATCGGGCCGATCGCGCCGTCCGGTCCCAGCAGCGCCTGCAGGGCGTTGGCGAGGTTCTGCAGGAGCTTGCGGTGCTTCCACCGCAGGACGTCGTCGACGACGTGGATCCCGAAGGTCGACGCACCCCAGTCCCGGGCGATCGCGTCGAGGGCCGGGGCGACGTCGTCGGACGGAGGGCCCGGCGGGTAGGTGCCGACGATGAACGTCCCGGACTGCGGGGCGATGCGTACAGCCGTCTCGCCGGCGACGAGGTGGGTGGCGGGCAGCCACACGCACGCCCCGAGCACGCGCCGGAACAGGCGGAGCGCCATGCGCTCGGCGGCGACCCCGTTGGTCAGGGAGACCACGGGCAGGAGCTCGCCCGCGGTGCCGACCGGTTCCGTGTCAGGGTCGGCGGGATCGGCGTCGGCCGGGAGGACGGGCGCGTCGACCCACGTCTGCAGGGCGGCCGGCGCCTGGTGCGTCTTGGTGGCCAGGACGAGCACGTCGTCGGCGCGCAAGCGGGCATCGGCGGGTGTGCGGGTGACCTCGACGCGGACCCTGACGTCGTCGTCGGGGGACCGCAGGCGGTACCCGGCCCGCTCGATCGTGTCCGCCGTCGCGCCGCGCGCGACGAGCAGGGGCGGGTGGGCGGGCGAATGCTGGGCGAGGCGCGTGGCGAGGGTCCCGCCGATCGCGCCCGCCCCGATGATCACGTAGCGCACTCCGCTACCCTGCCACGCGATGAGCGGCGGGGGGGGGGGGGGGGGGGGGGGGGGGCGCCCCCCCCCCCCCCCCCCCCCCCACGCCGGGTCAGCGGGTCACAGCCCGTGCGAGGGCTGCACCCACGTCGAGGGCGCGGGCGGCGCCACGACCGTGGGGCGGTCGTTGCAGGTGATCGCGTTCGGCGTGTACGGGGCCAGCCAGTTGGTGCCGGGGTGGTACTCCGCGTTGTTGTCGATCCCGTCGTTGCCACCGAGGTCGTCGATCGTGAACTCGGAGCCCGCGGCCGTGAAGTTGAACGACCCGCAGTTGTTCACGCCCCACCAGCCGATGTTGCGCACGTCGGTGTTCTGGATCGTGGCGTGGCCGGCGGCGCGGGCGATCAGCACGTCCGTCCCGGCGCCGTCGACGCGGACGTCCTTGATGTGGACGTTCGGGACGGAGACCTGGTCCTTGACGCCGTAGTCGGAGACCACCATGAGCGCGGCGTACGTGTTGTCGAGGAAGTGGTCGCCGGTGATCTCGATGTCGGCGTCGATGCTCTTCTCGAGCGCGTAGATCCACAGCGCGCCGAGCCCGAAGTTCCAGTTGAGCTCGAGCGGCCCGCCGCGGACGGTCGTGTTGTCCGTGATCGCGACCTTCCCCGCGAACGCCGTCGCGCCGAACCGGGAGCCGAGCTGGATCGCGGAGCCCTCGCGGATCGGGTCGGAGACGAGGTTGTTCGAGACCGTGAGGTCGCGGCCCCCGTAGAGCGCGATGCCGTTCGCCAGGACCGGCGTCTGGACGGTGTTGTGGTCGAACGTGTCGTTCGCGTCCTCGGTGCCGTCGGACCACATGGCCAGCGCGTCGTCGCCCGTGTTGCGCAGCACGTTGTTCCTGACGAGCGAGCCCGTCACGCCCGTGTGGAAGTTCACGCCGTCGGCGATCTGGTCGGCGATGACGTTGTTCGTGATCCTCAGGTTCGACATAGGGCCGTCGACCCAGATCCCGACCTTCGTGTGGTGGATGTACAGGCCGTCGATCGTGGAGTCGCTGAACGCCCCGCCGATGCCGTTGACCTGGTCGGTGTCGATGCGCTCGCGCACGTCTCCCTCGATCGCGAACCCGGACAGGTGCACGTCCGTCGAGCCGCCGTCGGCCGCCGACTTCCCGTAGAAGCCGACGCCGGTGTGGACGGAGCCGTCCGCGGCCGGCTGGTCGAGCGTGACCTGGTGGCCCTTGAAGATCGTGTACCAGGAGCCGGCGCCCTCGATCGTGACGTCGTCGACGACGACGTGCCGGTTCACCTGGTACGTCCCCGCGGGTACGTAGACCTTCAGGTGGTGCTTCTTCGCGAACGCGACGGCCTTGTCGAGCGCCGGAGCCGAGTCGCGGCGGCCCGTCGGGTCGGCGCCGAACAGCAGGACGTTCGCGGCCACGAGGTCGACCTTGGGGCCCGCGACCTTCTGCGTGTCCAGGACGTCGATCGTGGTCGTGGAGGCCGTGGCGTTCTTCGGGACGGCCAGTCGGAGCGTCGTCCCCGCCGGCAGGGTCCGGCCCAGGAGCACGCGCTGCTCGTCGTAGAAGTGGTTCGGTCGGAACGGGGCCGGGAACGTCGTCGTCGTGCCGGGGGAGCAACCACACTCCGCCGTCCACCAGTCGGGCTGGATGGAGGTGGTGAGCGTCGGGTCGTTGCTGAACGGGTACGCGTTGTAGAGCCAGGCGTACTGCGAGGTCAGGGTGACGGTCTTGGTCAGGGCCCCCGCCTCCTGGCCCGACGACGTCACCGTCAGCGGCGAGGTGATCCCGCCGCCCTGCGGGGCGTCCGGGATCGAGTAGCGGACCGTGATCGCGTTCGTCGCGCTCGCGAGCGTGAAGTCGACGTACTGCCCGCGGTCGAGGCTGACCGCCGACCGCCCGGACGCCTCGGCCGGGAGCGTGTACGCGTCCCGGCCCGGGCCGATGACCGTGCCGTTCGTGGCGGCGTTCTCCGCCTCGTACTCGGTGATGCCGAGGGACGCGCCGCGCCCGGCGGTGAGCGACGGGTCGATGCCCGCCGTCGTGACCTTCGTGGGAGCGGGCGGCTGGGGCGTGCCGTGGGCGAGCGCGGCGCCGCCGGTGGTGGCCACGAGGCCGAGCGCCGCCGCCAGTGCTGCGGTGGTCGCGACGGCGCGGGCCGCGGTGGGGCGCCTCAGGCGCCCCCGCTGATCAGGTCGGAGCTGTCGTGTCATCGTCGACTCGTCTTCTCTCGGTGGAGCCGGCGGCCGCGCGGGCCGCAGCCGCATCGTCGCGGGCTGAGCCGAGCGTAGGTCCGCACGCAGGAACACCACAAGGCATCGGCAAGGAACTGTCACCTGATTGTGAGGTTCTTGCGCAATTCTGCGTCGCTACATGACGGACGGCGGTGGCGCCCCCGCGTGTTCGGAGTCGTCGTTCACGGCTCGCTGAGTCGGTCGATCGTCTCGAGTCCATCGCCCGCGGCAATGTCCCACAGCCCGGCGTCGGGGGTGCCGTACCACTCGTCGTCCGCCTCGAGATACGCCGCCTCGAGGCGTGACGGATCGATCACCGGCACGTTCACGCTGGCCCTCATGTCGACCATCCTGTCTCGGACTCGAGTCCGGTGCCCGGAGGCACGTTCGCCGCCCCCGCCCCCGTGCCGGATGATTTCCGGTGTGTCGACCGCAACCACGCCCGGCCGGGTGCGCAGGTTCCTGCTCTCCGGCTACGAGCGCCGCCCCGCCCGCGAGCAGGGCCCCCACGGCGTGCCCGAGGCGGGCGGCCGGCGTCACCGCTGGTGGCAGGTCATGTGCCTGTCCGGCGTCGACTACTTCTCGACCCTCGGCTACCAGCCCGGCATCGCGGCGCTCGCGGCCGGGGCCGTCGCACCGGTCGCGACGCTCGTCCTCGTCGCCCTGACGCTCGGCGGCGCGCTGCCGGTCTACCGCCGCGTCGCCCGCGACTCGCCCCACGGCGAGGGGTCGATCGCGATCCTCGAGCACCTCCTGCCGTGGTGGGCGGGCAAGGTGTTCGTCCTCGTGCTGCTCGGGTTCGCGGCCACCGACTTCATCATCACCATGACGCTCTCGGCCGCCGACGCCGCCGCCCACGCCGTCGAGAACCCGCTCATGCCCGAGGCCCTGCGCGGCCAGCACATGGCGATCACGCTGCTGCTCCTCGCGCTGCTCGCGGCCGTGTTCCTCAAGGGGTTCCGCGAGGCGATCACGATCGCCGTGCCGCTCGTGGGCGCCTACCTGCTGCTCAACGTCGTCGTCGTCGGCGACGCGCTGTGGCACGTGGCGACCGCACCCAGCCTCGTCACCGACTGGCGGAACCTGCTCCATGTCGAGCACCCCGACCCCGTCGCGATCGTGCTCGTCTCGCTCGTCGTCTTCCCCAAGCTGGCGCTCGGCCTGTCCGGGTTCGAGACCGGTGTGGCGGTCATGCCCGAGATCCAGGGGGCACCCGGCGACACCGAGGCCAAGCCCGTCGGGCGGATCCGCGGCGCCAAGAAGCTCCTCACGACGTCCGCGGTGATCATGAGCGCGATGCTCGTGCTCAGCTCGTTCGTCACGACCGTGCTCGTCCCGGCCGACGACTTCGAGCCCGGCGGCCCGGCCAACGGCCGCGCGCTCGCGTTCGTGGCGCACGAGTACCTCGGCTCGGGCTTCGGGTCCGTCTACGACGTCGTCACGATCCTCATCCTGTGGTTCGCGGGGGCGTCCGCGATGGCGGGGCTGCTCAACCTCGTGCCGCGCTACCTGCCGCGCTACGGCATGGCGCCCGAGTGGACCCGCGCGCGCCGGCCGCTCGTCCTGGTGTTCCTGTTCGCCGCCGTCGTCATCACGCTCATCTTCCGGGCGAGCGTCGACGCGCAGGGCGGCGCGTACGCGACGGGCGTGCTCGTGCTCATCACGTCCGCGGCCGTCGCCTGCACCGTCTCCGCCCGGCGGGCAGGCGAGCGGCGCGCGACCATCATGTTCGGGCTCGTCGCCGCCGTGTTCGTGTACACGACCGTCGCAAACGTCGCCGAGCGGCCCGACGGCCTCCGCATCGGCCTCGTGTTCGTGCTCGCGATCGTCGTGCTGTCAGCGGTGTCCCGGATCGGGCGGTCGTTCCGCGTCCGCGACGCGGGTGTCGACCTTGACGACGTCGCCCTCCGGATCCTTGCCGACACCGACGACGGCGAGGCCGTCCAGCTCGTCGCCCACGAGCCCCCGGGCGCCGACGAGGACATCCCCCTCACGCCCAAGGCGCGCGAGGCCGCGCTCGCCCGGCGCGGCCGGCCCTCGTTCCGCGTCGGCCGCGCCGAGTACACCGCCAAGGCGTCCGAGGTCCGGCGCCTGCGCCGCGTGCCCGACGACGTCCCCCTCGTCTTCCTCGAGGTCACCGTCCTCGACTCGTCCGAGTTCGAGGAGCGGCTCGAGGTGCACGGCGAGTACCGCTACGGCTTCCCGACGCTCACCGTCGCCAGCTCCAACGTCGCCGGGACCATCGCGTCCGTCGCCCTCGCCGTGCGGGACCGGACCCACGTGCCGCCCGAGATCTACGTCGACTGGGAAGAGGGGAACCCCGTGAGCCGGATGGCGCGCTACCTCCTCTTCGGCACCGGCGAGGTCGGGCCCATCACCCGCGAGATCCTGCGCTCCGCCGACCCCGACCCCCGGACGCGTCCGGTCGTCCACGTGGGCTGACGGCGCTCGGGCGCCGACATCGCTCGCGAGGGGATCGTCAGGGGGCGACGAGCGTGAACCCGCCGTCCCACGTCGTCGCGCCCGACGACGCCAGGGTCATCTGGAGGAAGCCGAGCGCCTCGAGCTCTCGGGCGCGCTTGAGGCTGCCCGCGTCGACCCCGCGCAGCCCTGCCGCGTTCGCGAGGTCGACGACGGCCTGCCGTGCGTCGTCGTCGTCGCCGGCGACGAGCACCGTCAACGGTGCGCCCGCGAGGGTGCCGCGTGCGAGCGCGCCCGCGAACGTCGTGTTGAACGCCTTGACGACCCGGGCCTGCGGAGCCGCCTCGGCGATCGCCGCCGCGGCCGACGCGTCAGCCGGCACGACGAGCGAGTCGAAGGTCGCGAAGTCGACCGGGTTGGTGAGGTCGACGACGACCCGCCCCGCGAGCGCGTCGGCCTGCTGAGCCGCGATCTCCGTCGCCGCCCGGAACGGCAGCGCGAGGACGACGATCTCCCCGGTGAGCGGGTCGCCCAGGGTGCCCGGGGTGCCGGTGCCGAGCTCCGTCGTCACCGTCCGGGCCTCCGTGGGGTCTCGGCTCACGACCTGGAGCTCCGCGCCCGCGGCTCTCGCGACGCCGCCGACGGCGCGCGCCATCCCGCCCGCCCCGATGATGCTCACACTCGTCACGACGATCCTCCTGCGTTCCGCTTCGGTGGTGCCTGCCGCTCCCAGCGTGCGTCCGCGCGTCGGGCGGCGCACCCCGGTCGGCCGCACGGAGCGTCGCCGTCGGCGTACCCGGGGCGTCAAGATCCCCGACGCCGCCGTCAACGTTCCGTCAAGACAGCCGATCCCGCCCTCCCGCGCGCCTAGAACGGAACTGCCCCGGCACTCGCGGGGCCGCCCGGCGTCGTCGGGCGACGAACCGTCCGGAAGAGGTGCGCGGCTGATGGCCGACCTCGTCTACGTCCTGATCACGGTGGCGTTCTTCGCCGCCGTGGCCGTGGTGGCACGCCGCGGCATCGGCCGAGGGGAGGGGCGATGAGAGCGGAAGACTGGGTCGGCCTGGCCGTCGCCGCCGCCCTGACCGTCTACCTGTTCGTCGCGCTCCTGCGCAGCGACAAGGTCGGGTGACCCGTGTCCGTCTCCACCCAGGCGTGGTTCGCCGTCGGGCAGGTCGGCGTCCTGATCCTCCTGCTCGCGGCCGTGCACCTGCCCTTCGGTGCGTACATGGCGCGCGTCTTCACGAGCCCGCGCCACCTGCGGGTCGAGTCCGTCGCCTACCGGGCGGTCCGCGTCGACCCCGACGCCGAGCAGACCTGGCGCGGCTACCTCATGTCGCTCCTCGGCTTCTCGGCCGCGTCGGTCCTGTTCCTCTACGCGCTCGGTCGGCTGCAGGCGCACCTGCCCCTGAACCTCGGCTTCAGCGGCCTCGACCCCGCCGGCGCTTGGAACACCGCCGTCTCGTTCGTGACGAACACCAACTGGCAGTGGTATTCCGGCGAGCAGGCCGCCGGGCACCTGTTCCAGATGGCCGGGCTCGCGGTCCAGAACTTCGTGTCCGCGGCGGTCGGCCTCGCGGTCGCGATCGCGCTCGTGCGCGGGTTCTCCCGCTCGCTCACCGACGGCCGCGTCGGCAACTTCTGGTCGGACCTCGTGCGCGCCGTCGTGCGCATCGTGCTGCCCATCGCGTTCGTCGCGGCCGTGCTGCTCCTCGCAGCCGGCGTGATCCAGAACTTCCTCCCCCACGAGGCGATCACGACGGTCACGGGCGGCAGCCAGGACGTCCTCGGCGGACCCGTCGCCTCGCAGGAGGCCATCAAGCAGCTCGGCACCAACGGCGGCGGCTTCTTCAACGCCAACTCGGCGCACCCCTTCGAGAACCCGACGCCGTGGACCAACCTCCTCGCGATCTTCCTCACGCTCGTCATCCCGTTCTCGTTGCCCCGCACGTTCGGCCTGATGGTCGGCGACCGCCGCCAGGGCTGGGCCATCCTCGGCGCGATGGCGGCGCTCTTCGTCGCCGCCGTCGGCCTGCTCACCTGGTCCGAGCTCGCCGGCCCCGGCGCCGCGCCCCACGCCGCGGGCGGCGCGATGGAGGGCAAGGAGACCCGCTTCGGGCTCGCCGGCAGCGCCCTGTTCGCCGCGACGACGACGCTCACCTCCACCGGCGCCGTCAACGCCACCCACGACTCGCTCACCGCCCCCGGCGGCGGGATCGCGATGTTCGACATGATGCTCGGCGAGATCGCCCCCGGCGGCGTCGGCTCCGGCCTCTACGGGATGCTGATCGTCGCGATCATGACCGTCTTCCTGTCCGGGCTCATGGTCGGGCGCACGCCCGAGTACCTCGGCAAGAAGATCGGCCAGAAGGAGATCACGCTCGTCGCGCTCTACGTGCTCACCATGCCGCTGCTCGTGCTCGTCGGGACCGGCGTCTCCGTCGTCACCGGCGCCGGGCTCGCCGGGCCGCTCAACACCGGCCCGCACGGGCTGTCCGAGGTCCTCTACGCGTTCACGTCCGCCGCGAACAACAACGGCAGCGCGTTCGGCGGCCTCACCGCCGGCACGCCGTACTACAACACGCTCCTCGGTCTCGCGATGCTCGTCGGCCGGTTCGTGCCCATCGCCCTCGTCCTCGCGCTCGCCGGGCGCCTCGCGTCCCAGCCGACCGTCCCCGCGTCGTCGGGCACGCTGCCCACGCACAAACCCCTGTTCGTCGGGCTCGTGGGCGCCGTCGCGGTCGTCGTCGTCGGCCTCACCTTCGTCCCCGCACTGTCCCTCGGTCCTCTCGTGGAGTCTCTGTCATGAGCCCGTCTTCTGTCGTTCGCCCGGCCGACGCCGCCTCCGCGGGGGGCGGGGCGGGTCTTCCATCCGGCCTCGTTCCTCGGCCTCCCGCCAGACCCGCCACGACCCGCCCCACCCCCCGCTCCGGAGGCGACGGCCTCCCTCCACGCCCGCGTTCCGGCCTCACGACGGCGCAGCTCAAGGCGGCCTTGCCGGCCGCCGTGCGGAAGCTCGATCCCCGCGTCATGTGGCGGGTGCCCGTCATGTTCGTGGTGGAGGTCGGGGCCGCGCTCACGACCGCGCTGGCCGTCGTCGATCCCAGCGTGTTCGCGTGGGTGATCGCCGCGTGGCTGTGGATCACCGTGCTGTTCGCGACCCTCGCGGAGGCCGTCGCGGAGAGCCGGGGGCGCGCCCAGGCGTCCAGCCTGCGCGCCACCCAGCGCACGACGACGGCGCGCAAGGTGCAGGGTCCGTCCGACCAGCTCGCGTACGGGTCGGGGCTCGCGGCGCTGCCGACCGTCGAGGTCGCGTCGTCGCAGCTGCACGTCGGGGACCTCGTCGTCGTCGCGGCGGGCGAGACGATCCCCGGCGACGGGGACGTCGTCGAGGGCGTCGCCTCGGTCGACGAGTCGGCGATCACCGGCGAGTCCGCGCCCGTCATCCGCGAGTCCGGCGGCGACCGGACGGCCGTCACGGGCGGCACCACGGTGCTGTCCGACCGGGTCGTCGTGCGGATCACCGCGGAGCCCGGCCAGACGTTCGTCGACCGGATGATCGCCCTCGTCGAGGGGTCGGAGCGCCAGCGCACCCCCAACGAGATCGCGCTCAACGTGCTGCTCGCGTCGCTCACGATCATCTTCCTGCTCGCCGTCGCGACCCTGCAGCCGATGGCCGTGTACTCGCACGCCCGCCAGTCGCTCGTCGTGCTCGTCGCGCTGCTCGTGTGCCTCATCCCGACGACGATCGGCGCGCTGCTGTCGGCCATCGGCATCGCAGGGATGGACCGCCTGGTGCAGCGCAACGTGCTCGCCATGTCGGGGCGCGCGGTCGAGGCCGCGGGCGACGTCGACGTCCTGCTGCTCGACAAGACCGGCACCATCACCTACGGGAACCGGCGCGCGAGCGCGCTGCTCCCGGCCCCCGGCGTCGAGGCCGACCATCTCGCCGAAGCCGCCCAGCTCTCGTCGCTCGCCGACGAGACGCCCGAGGGGCGCAGCATCGTCGACCTCACGCAGGCCGAGTACGGACGCCCCGCGCTCACCGACGACACCCTCGCCGGCGCGACGCTCGTGCCGTTCAGCGCGTCGACCCGGATGTCGGGCGTCGACCTGCCCGGCCCCGGCACCGCGCACGACGGCGCAGGCGCCCCGGTCCGCCGGCTGCGGAAGGGCGCGGCGAGCGTCGTGCACCAGTGGGTGCGGTCCACGGGCGGCGAGTCCCACGACCGTCCGGCGGACGGCCCGTCGGAGCACACGCTCGTCGGGCAGGCCGTGGACGCGGACGTCGAGGCCGTGAGCGGCCAGGGCGGCACCCCGCTGGTCGTCGCCGAGCAGGTCGGCGACGCGCCCGCGCGGCTGCTCGGCGTCGTCCACCTCAAGGACGTCGTCAAGGAGGGGCTCGTCGAGCGGTTCGCCGAGCTGCGCGCCATGGGCATCCGGACCGTCATGGTCACGGGCGACAACAAGGTCACCGCCCGCGTGATCGCGGACGAGGCCGGCGTCGACGACGTGCTCGCCGAGGCCACGCCCGAGGACAAGCTCGCGCTGATCCGGCGGGAGCAGCAGGGTGGCAAGCTCGTCGCGATGGCGGGCGACGGCACCAACGACGCGCCCGCGCTCGCGCAGGCCGACGTCGGCGTCGCGATGAGCACGGGGACGACCGCCGCGAAGGAGGCCGGCAACATGGTCGACCTCGACTCGGACCCGACCAAGCTCATCGAGATCGTGGGGATCGGCAAGCAGCTCCTCATCACGCGGGGCGCCCTCACGACGTTCTCGATCGCCAACGACATCGCCAAGTACTTCGCGATCATCCCGGCCATGTTCGTCGTGGCGTTCCCGCAGCTGCACGTCCTCAACGTCATGCACCTGCACAGCCCGGAGTCCGCGATCACGTCGGCGATCGTCTTCAACGCGCTCGTCATCGTCGCGCTCATCCCGCTGGCCCTGCGCGGCGTGAAGTACCGGGCCGTCTCGGCGGTCGCCCTGCTGCGCCGCAACCTGTGGCTCTACGGCGTCGGCGGCCTGGTCACGCCGTTCCTCGGCATCAAGCTCATCGACCTCGTCGTGTCGCTCGTGCCGGGCCTGCGCTGAGCGCTCCCGTCCCGCGAACCGCGACCGAACCCATGAAAGAAGAGACCTCATGACCACCGAAGGACTCGCCCCTGCACCCGAGGGCGGCGCCGGCCTCCCCGTCGGCGGATCCGGCGGGCGCCCGACGACCGCCGCGAGCCTCGCGGCCCTGTGGCGCCAGACCTGGGCGGGGCTGCGCGTCCTCGTCCTGCTCACGCTCCTGCTCGGCGTGGCCTACCCGCTCGCCGTGACCGCGGTCGGGAAGATCGCCTTCCCCTGGCAGGCGCAGGGCTCCCTGCTCACCGCCGACGGCGCGCACACCACCTCGCGCTCGGACGCGGTGGGCTCGGCGCTGATCGGGCAGGGGTTCGGCGCGGCCGACGAGGACCCGCAGTGGTTCCACCCGCGCCCGTCGGCGGCCGGCGAGGGCTGGGACACGCTCGCGTCGGGCGGCTCGAACCTCGGCCCGAACGACGCGGACCTCGTCCGGGCGATCGGGGAGCGGCGCGCTGCGGTCGCGGCCGCCGACGGGGTGGACCCCGCGTCCGTGCCGCCCGACGCCGTGACCGCGTCCGGCTCCGGGCTCGACCCGCAGATCTCGCCCGCGTACGCGCGCGAGCAGGTGGCACGGGTCTCCGCGGCCCGTGACCTGCCGGCCGCCCAGGTCCGGGCGCTCGTCGACCGGTACACGCACGGCCGCGACCTCGGCGTCCTCGGGAGCCCGCGCGTCGACGTCCTCGAGCTGAACCTCGCGCTCCAGAAGCTCGGGGGCGCCGGCTCGTGACCGAGCCGGGGGAGGCCGCGAGCGCCGATGATGGGGGCATGAACCGCGGACGCCTGACGGTCTACCTCGGCTCCGCGCCCGGCGTCGGGAAGACGTTCAAGATGCTCGACGAGGCCCGCCGACGCCGCGCGCGCGGCACCGACGTCGTCGTGGGCCTCGTCGAGACGCACGGGCGCGCGGAGACGACCGCCGCGGTCGGCGACCTGGAGGTCGTGCCACGGGCGCGCGTCGAGCACCGCGGCACGGTGCTCGAGGAGCTCGACGTCGACGCGGTGCTGGCGCGGAGCCCGGAGGTCGTGCTCGTCGACGAGCTCGCGCACACCAACGCCCCCGGCTCCGCGCGCCCCAAGCGCTGGCAGGACGTCGCGGTGCTCCTCGCCGCCGGCCTCGACGTCATCACGACGGTCAACGTGCAGCACCTCGAGTCGCTCAACGCGGACGTCGAGGCGATCACGGGGATCCGGCAGCGCGAGACCGTGCCGGACCGGGTGGTGCGCGAGGCCGACCAGATCCAGCTGGTCGACCTGTCGCCGCACGCCCTGCGGCGGCGGCTGGCCCACGGCAGCGTCTACCGGCCCGAGCAGATCGACGCGTCGCTCGCCGCCTACTTCCGCGAGGGCAACCTCACGGCCCTGCGCGAGCTCGCGCTGCTCTGGCTCGCGGACCGGGTCGACGACGCGCTCGCCGCCTACCGCGAGCAGCACGCCATCACGGGGACCTGGCCCGCGCGCGAGCGCGTCGTCGTCGCCGTCACCGGCGGGCCCGAGGGGGACACGCTGCTGCGGCGGGGCGCCCGCATCGTCGAGCGCGCCGCCGGGTCCGAGCTGCACGCCGTCCACGTCCTCGCGACCGACGGCCTGCCCGGGCCGCCCCCGGGCGCGATCACGGCCGCCCGCCAGCTCGTCGAGTCGCTCGGCGGGACGTTCCACACGGTCGTGGGGGAGGACGTCGCGACCGCCGTCGTCGACTTCGCGCGCGGCATCAACGCGACCATGATCGTCGTCGGTGTGTCCCGGCACTCGCGGTGGCGCGAGGCGGTCGTCGGCTCGACGGCGGCCCGCGTCGTCCAGCTCGCCGGCTCCGTCGACGTGCACCTCGTCACGCACGAGCGGGCCCGCACCGAGCGGTTCGTGCGGGGCCGGTGGAGCTCGCTGTCGCGCGGGCGGCGCGCCTGGGGCTGGGTCGCCGCGGTGCTCGTCCCCGCCGTCCTCGTCGTGTTCCTCTCGACCGGCGACGGCGCGAGCCTGTCGATCGACGTCCTCCTGTACCTCGTGGGGGTCGTCGGGGTCGCGCTGCTCGGCGGGATGTGGCCCGCGCTCGCGTCGGCCGTGCTCTCGTTCGCGTGCCTCAACTGGTTCTTCACGCCCCCGACCGGACGGTTCACCGTCGCGGAGGGGGAGAACGTCGCGACGCTCGCCGTGTTCGTCGTCGTGGCGGCGTCCGTCGCGGCCGTCGTCGACGTCTCCGCCCGACGCGCGGGCGAGGCCTCGCGGGCACGAGCGGAGGCCAGCACGCTCGCCGGGCTGTCGCGCTCGGTCCTCGCGGGCGAGGACTCGCCCGAGGCCGTCGTCGCGCGCCTCGTCACGACCTTCGGGCTCCAGGGCGCGCGGCTCGAGGAGCGGGCAGCGCCCGGCGCGCCGTACGAGGTGGTCGCGGCGTCGGGCCGCCGCCCCGCCGCCGGTGACGCCGGCACCGCCGACGGTGACGCACAGGACGGCTCGGTCGTCGACGTCGACCCGCTCCGCCGGCTCGTCGTCTCCGGGCCCCCGCTGCCCGCCGCCGACCGCCAGGTGCTCGAGGCGTTCGCGGCGCAGGCGGGGATCGTGCTGGAGCGCCGTCGCCTGGCGGAGCGGGCGTCGCGCGCCGCCGTCCTCGAGGAGGCCGACGCGGCCCGCACGGCGCTCCTCGCGGCCGTCTCGCACGACCTGCGCACGCCGCTCGCGTCGATCCGGACCGCCGTCGACGGGCTCGCCGCGCAGGACGTCGTCCTCGACGAGGAGGACCAGGAGGCGCTCGTCGCGACCGCCGACGCCGCGACGACCCGGCTCGAGCGGCTCATCGAGAACCTCCTCGACCTGTCCAGGCTCCAGGTGGGCGGCCTGCGGCCACGGCTGGTCACGGCGTCGCTCGACGAGGTGGTGCCCGTCGTCCTCGAGGCCGTCCCCGCCGCGCGCGTCGTCTCGGACGTGCCCGAGGACCTCCCGCTCGTCAGCACCGACGCCGGGCTGCTCGAGCGCGTCGTCGCGAACGTCGTCGCGAACGCGGTCCGCTTCCAGCCCGCGGGCGCGCCCGTCCGGCTGACGGCGTCGGCCGACGCGCGCGCGGTCGAGCTGCGCGTCGTCGACACGGGTCCCGGCGTCGACGACGACCGCAAGGAGCGCATGTTCGACGCGTTCCAGCGGCTCGACGACACGAGCGCCGGCGGCCTGGGGCTGGGGCTCGCCGTGGCGCGGGGCCTCGCGCGAGCTGTCGGCGCGACGCTCGATCCCGAGGACACGCCGGGCGGCGGGCTCACCATGGTCCTGCGGGTCCCGCGTGCGAATCTTCTGGTTTCGAGGTCGCCGGGCACCGACGACACCGGCGGCACCGCCGCCGACGCCCGGCCGCCCGCCCCCAGCCCGGTCCCCGAGGAGGCCCCGTGACCCCAGCGCCCGAGCACGAGCCCGGTGGCAACCGCGTCCTCGTGGTCGACGACGACGCCGGGCTGGTCCGTGCTCTCGCGATCAACCTGCGCGCGCACGGCTGGCTCGTGACCACCGCCGGCTCGGGGCGGGACGGGCTGGACGCCGTCGCGCGCGACCACCCGGACGTCGTGCTGCTCGACCTCGGGCTCCCGGACCTCGCGGGCCTCGACGTCATCGCCGGGATCCGCGGGTGGAGCCGGGTGCCGATCGTCGTGCTGTCGGCGCGGCAGCTCGGCGAGGACAAGGTCGACGCGCTCGACGCCGGCGCCGACGACTACGTGACCAAACCCTTCGCGATGAACGAGCTCATGGCGCGGTTGCGGGCCGCGGTCCGCCGGGCCGAGCCGGGCGACGGCGACGAGCCCGTCGTCGAGGCCGGGGACCTGCACGTCGACCTCGCCCGCCGGACGGTGACGCGCGCGGGCGAGGAGGTCCGCCTCAGCCCGACCGAGTGGGCGCTGCTCGAGGTGCTGGTACGCAACCGGGGCCGGATGGTGGGCCGCGAGCAGCTGCTCCACGAGGTGTGGGGCCCGTCGTACGGGACGGAGAGCCACTACCTGCGCGTCTACGTCGCGCAGCTGCGCCGCAAGCTCGAGGACGACGCCGCCGCCCCGCGCCACCTCCTCACCCACCCGGGCGCGGGCTACCGCTTCGAGCCGTGACCTCGTCCGCGAGGCCGGCGACCGTGGCGGTCCGCTGGGCGTGGGGGCCTGCGGCCCCGTAGCCTCACCGGATGCCTACCCGACCCACGCGACGCCGTGCGCTGCTCCGGGCGACCGGGTTCGGGCTCGTCTTCGCCGTGCCGGTCGCCGTCCTCGCCTACCTGGTACGAGCGGAGTCCGACCTCGTGGTCGAGCGCGACCACGACGTGGTCGAGGCGGCGACCGCCTGGACGCGGGCCCACCCGCTCGTGCACGACCTCCTGCTGGTGTGGCAGGAGGTCTTCAACGTGCGCTGGGTGGCGCTGGCGGGCCTCGCGACGTGCGCGTGGTTCGGCTGGCGTCACCACGGCCTGCGCACGCGGGCGCTGTGGGCCGCGGGCACGATCGCGGGAGCGTGGGCCCTCCAGCTCGCCGTCAAGGCGCTCGTCGGCCGGGCGCGCCCGGTCGTGGAGGACGCCGTCGCGCACGCGCCCGGGTCGTCGTTCCCCTCCGGCCATGCCACCCAGATCACCGCCACCGCGGTCACCCTGACGCTGCTCGTCTGGCCCGTGCTGGGCGCCCGGGCGCGCGTCGTCGCCCCGCTGGTCGCAGGCGTCCTCGTCGTCGCCACCGGTCTCGACCGCATCCTCCTGGGCGTCCACTTCCCGTCCGACGTGCTGGCCGGGGTGCTGCTCGGCGGGGGCCTCGCCGGCGCGTCGTTCGTGGGATACCGCGGGTGGAACCCGCTCCCGACCCTTCCTGCCGACCCTCCGAGAGGATCCGTGAACCGCCCGTGACCCTGCCCTCCGTCGCCGAGGCCACTCCACCCCCCGCCGGCGACCTCGCGAGCCTGGGCGCGTCGCGTGGCGACCGGTTCGTCCACCGCTACGAGCTCGACCCGAGCCGCCCGCAGGTCACGGCCGCGCTCCGGGACGCGGCGGTCCGCGCGCTCGCGCCAGCGGTCCTGTGGTGGGTCCTGGTGGCCGCCTCGGGCCTCGTGATCGTGCACGTCCTCGACGGCTTCCGCGCCGAGGACGCCGTCGACCGCTGGTTCGAGCACCGTCGCACGGGGACGTTCGACGCCGTGAGCTCCGTGTTCAGCACCGTCGGGTCGACGCCGTACGCGATCGGCGCGTGCGTGCTCGTCGCGTGCCTGGTCCTCTGGCGCACGCGGCAGTGGTGGTTCGCCGTGGTCGCTCCGCTGGCGCTGTCGTTGCAGGCGATCGTCTTCGCGTCGTCGTCGACGCTGGTGGGCCGCTCACGGCCCGACGTGGTCAAGCTCGACGACTCCCCGCCGACGTCGAGCTTCCCGAGCGGCCACACGTCGGCGAGCTCGGCGCTCTACTTCACGGTCGCGGTGATCGCGCAGCGCATCCAGCACGACGCGCTGCGCCGGACCGTGACCGTCGTCGCGCTCCTGGTGCCCTTCTGCGTGGCGACCGCGCGCCTCTACCGCGGCATGCACGCGCCGCTCGACGTGACCTTCGGGCTGCTCAACGGGACCGTCTGCATGGTGCTCGCGTGGGGCTACCTGCGGCGGGACGTGCGGTCTCAGCAGCCGCAGGGCACGCAGACGCGGAGCGCCGCCGGCCGGACGGACACCTCGAGGGTCGTGGACGGCTCGATGACGTCGCCGTCGACCTGACGGCGCTCGGGCCGCGCGGTCCGTACGACGACGTGCGAACCGCGCAGCAGCTCGCGCCGAGGGACGTGCCGCCGACGCAGCGCGACGCCCGCGAGCAGGTGGAGCCAGTGCCACGCGGTGCGGGGAGCGATGACCGCGACCTCGAGCACACCGCTGTCGGCCTCGGCGTCGGGCAGGAGCTCGAGCGCGCCCTGGAGGCGTCCGACGTTCCCCACGACGACCGTGCGCGCGTGCCGGCGCAGCGGCTCGGCGTCGTCCACCACGACCTCGACGTGCAGCTCGTCGTCGAACAGGTGCTTGATCGCTGCCACGACGTAGGCCACGGGGCCGGCCGCGTTCTTGAGACGCGTCGGGGCGTCGTCCATGATCGCGGCGTCTAGGCCGATCCCGGCCATGACGACGAACGTCAGGTCCCCGGTGACGCCCACGTCGATCCGGCAGCGGTCACCGCGCAGGACGACGTCGAGCGCCCCGTCGACCTCGGCCGGGATGCCGAGGTTGCCGGCCAGCAGGTTGCCGGTGCCTCCCGGGAGCACGCCGAGCGCGGCGTCGGTGCCTGCGAGCCCCTGCACCGCGGCCCGCACCGTCCCGTCGCCCCCGCACACGAGCACCACCTCGGCGCCGTCGGCCGCGGCCTGCCGTGCCTGGCCCGTGCCCGGGTCCTCCGCGGTGGTCTCGAACCAGGCGGGCTCGGGCCAGCCCGCGTCGGCGAGCCGGTGCGCGACGTGGTCCCGCAGCTCGTCCGGATCCTCGAGCCGGTTCGGGTTGAGGATCACGGCGACGGATCCGGGGATCACGTCGGCGTGCTGGGCGGAACGTCGGCTGGTGTCGGTCACCCGCCGATGATCCCGGATCCCCGGTCCCCGTGTCGCGCGACGCCGGGCGGGTGGCAGCGAGGGGAACGCCTTTCACCCCAGGTGCACGAGGTCCGCGCTCCCTGGGGTGAAAGACGTTCCCTCCGGAGGAGGGTCAGGACGCCGGGCGCTCCCGGCGGAACAGGGCGAGCGCCCAGACGTACGACCCGACCCCGATGACGACGGCCCAGATCACCGTCGCGACGACGTCGGACGTCTGCACGGACCCGGCGAGCAGCCCGCGGACGGTGTCGATGAAGGGCGTGAACGGCTGGTGCGCGGCGAACCACGCGAGCCACCCGGGCATCGAGTCGACGGGCACGAACCCGCTGCCGAGGAACGGCAGGAGGATGAGGATCATCGGCAGGTTGCTCGCGGTCTCGACGCTCTTCGCGACGAGGCCGAACGCCGCGCCGAGCCACACGATCGCGAACGACAGCAGCACGACGACCCCCACGAGGGCGAGCCAGTCGGCGGGCGAGGCCCCCGGCCGGTAGCCCATGACGACCGCCAGCCCGAGCACGACGGCGGAGGTCACGACCGCCTCGATGGTCACGGCCAGCACGTGCCCGCCGATGATCGAGCCCCGCGACACGGGCATGGTGCGGAACCGCGACGCGATGCCCCGGGTCACGTCCATGGAGACCGAGATCGCCACCCCCGACGCCGCGCCCGCGATCGCCATGACGACGATCGTCGGCGCGACGAACGCGAGGTAGGCGGCGCGGCCGGTCTCGCCGCCGGTCTGGGCGAGCACGTCGGCCGGGAGGCCCGCGCCGAGCGTCCCGCCGAACACGTAGACCGACAGCAGGAGGAACAGGACCGGGGCGCCGATGACGAACACGGTCAGGCCGGGGTACCGGAGGATGTGCAGCAGGTTGCGCCGCAGCATGGTGAGCCAGTCGCGCGCGGTGGAGGGGCGCCGGGCGGTGGTCGCGGGGCCCGAGGGGCGGGACGGCGCGAGGGTCGAGGGTGCGGTGGTCATGACAGCTCCTTCGCGGTGGACGCCGTCCGGCTGGGGGCGGCGGGCTGGGTGAGGGACAGGAAGACCTCGTCGAGGTCGGGCGTCTCGACGGTGACGCTCGCCGAGGTGATGCCGGCGTCCTCGAGCCGGCCGAGGACGTCGCGGACCGAGACGAGGTCGTCCGCGCTGGGGATGCGGGCGCTCAGGGTGGCGTCGTCGCGGACGGCGTCGGGGAAGACCCGGGTGGCGGCGTCGAGCTCGACGGCGTCCGCGACCCCGACCCGCACGTGCCCGCCGGGGACCCGCCGCTTGAGCTCGGCGGGCGTGCCCTCGGCGACGATCCGGCCGCCGTCGAGCACGCCGACGGTGTCGGCGAGCTGGTCCGCCTCCTCGAGGTACTGGGTGGTGAGGAGGATCGTCGTGCCGTCCGCGACGATCTCCCGGACGATGTCCCACAGCTCGCGCCGGCTGCGCGGGTCGAGCCCGGTGGACGGCTCGTCGAGGAAGATCACGCTGGGGCCGCCGACGAGGGTCATGGCCAGGTCGAGCTTGCGGGTCATGCCGCCCGAGTAGGTGGCCGCGGTGCGGTCGGCGGAGTCGGCGAGCCCGAACCGGTCGAGCAGCTCCGACGCCCGACGGCGACCCTCCGCCTTGGGCAGGTGGAGCAGGTCCGCCATGAGCCGCAGGTTCTCGGTGCCGGTGAGCAGGTCGTCGACGGCCGAGAGCTGGCCGGTGACGCCGATGGCGCCGCGGACGGCGTCGGCCTCGCGGACGACGTCGTGGCCCGCGACCCGCGCCGACCCGGAGTCGGGGTGCAGGAGCGTCGCGAGGGTGGAGACGAGCGTCGTCTTGCCGGCTCCGTTGGGGCCGAGCAGCGCGTAGACGCTGGCCTGGGGGACGGTGAGCGAGACGTCGTCGAGGACGACGTGGTCGCCGTAGGACCGGCGGAGGTTCTGGACCTCGATGGCCGGTGCTGCGCTGAGGTTCATGGCAGTTCCTCTCATTCGGGGCATCTCGGGCGCCGTTGAGGGTGCACGAGGTCGTGCCGCGGGCTCGGTGGTGGCCGCGCGGCCTGGGATGGAGCTCTTCTGGGGTGCCGAGGTAGACGGGCGGCCCGTCTACCTCGCGGGGTGGTCAGGCGTGCGGACGGCGGACGATCACGTCGCCCCAGCTCGTCTGGGCGTGGATCTCGACGGTGGCGCCGGCATCGGAGGCGTCCGGGCCGTCCGCGCCCGGCGCGGACGCCGGCTCGAGCTCGCTGCGGACGAGGCCGCTCTTGCTGCCGAGGTCGAGCCAGGCGGCGACGCCCTCGGGGACGCCGACCTCGATCGAGCCGTAGCCGGACTCGACCCGAACCTGCCCGCGGTCGATGCGCTCGACGACGGTCTGGCCGTAGCTGCCCTTCACCTCGACGTCGCCGCGCGCGTTCTCGACGGTGACGTCGGCGTGGGCGCTCTTGACGGACAGGGTGCCGGTGATCTCGCCGATGGTCGTCGAGCCGTTGTTGCACTTCACGGTCGCGTCGCCCGCGATCTCCCGGACGCGCACCGCGCCGGCGCCAGCGGTCAGCGCGACCGTGCCGGTGGCCCGGCCGACGGTGATCGCGCCGGCGGAGCTCTGCAGGTCGACCGGGCCGGCCTCGTCGACCCGGACGTCGCCCGCGGACGTGCGGAACGTGACCGCGCCCAGGACCCCGCGGGTGAGCAGGGTGCCCGCGGCGACCCGGCCGCGGAGCTCCGAGCCCTCGGGCAGCTCGACGAGCACGTCGACCGAGTCCTTGGACGGGCCCAGCGGATTGAACCGCCACGACCGCGGCGTGCGGATCTGGACGACGCCGCCCGCGAGGTCGACGCTCGTCTCGGAGGCGAGGCGGACGTCCCCGCTGCGGTCGGGCCGGTGGGGCCGGACCGTCACGACGGTGTCGTCGCGGTCGCTCGCGACGACGTCGAGCCGGGCCCAGCCGAGCTCGGCGTCGAGGACGACGGGTCCGGGCGTCGGGAACTGGCGGGGGCCGGGGGTGGCGGTCGTCTTGCTCTCGGTGGTCATGGTCTTTCCCCTTGCTGCGTGATGGTCGGACTGCGGTGTGATGGTCGGACGGTCGGTCGTGGCTAGCGGGCCCAGCCGGTGACCCTGCGGCCGTCGGCGACGGCGGGGGTCGAGCCGGGGCTCTGGGCGGCCGCGGGCTCGAGGGCCGCCGCGACGGCCCGGACGAGCCAGGTGTTGAGGGAGACGTGGTCGCGGACGGCGGCCGCCTCGACCTGCGCCTTGAGCTGGTCGGGCAGGCGGAGCGTGGTGCGGGTGGTGGCGGCGTCGTCGGGGACGACGGCGGGCGCCGCCGCGGCCATCGCGACGGGCTGTGATGTCGGCGTGGTGTCACGCTCGGCGAAGACGGGCGCGGCGGGCGCGCTCACGACGAACTCGGGGTCGCGTCCGCGGAGCCGCACGTCGACGCCGCCCGGGGCGAGCTCGGCGCTGATCTCGCCGGCCGCCTCAGACAGCGCCTCGAGGAGGACGAGCCGCGTGGCGGCGTCGAGCGGCAGGACCAGGCGCTCGGCCAGCGCGCGGGCCTCGTCCCCGGCGGCCTCGGCCGCGCTCACGAGCTGGCGCTGGAGTTCGTCGACGTATCCGTGGAGTTCCATGACACCAACAATGACACCATGGTGGTGTCGCGTCAAGAGGTGTGGCGTCACGGGATGCGCGAGTGGTGTCGGATGGTTCCGGCGGGCCGTCGTGCACGGCTCGCAGGGTGCCGCTAGGTTGCGAGCATGACCGGCGACATCACGATCGGGACCCTTGCCGACGTCGACGGCGACACCCCGGCAGCGCTCCGGGCGTCGCGCTTCAACCGGCACACGTTCTGGTGCGGGCAGAGCGGATCCGGCAAGACGTACGCGCTGGGCGTCGTCCTCGAACGCCTGCTCCTCGGGACGCAGGTCCCGATGCTGATCCTCGACCCCAACGCGGACTTCGTGCGGCTGTGGGAGGTGCGCGACGAGACCGACCCGGAGACGGCCGCGGCGCTCGGGGCGCTCGACGTGCGGGTGCTGCGCCCCCGCGGGCTGGCCGACGCGTCCCCGCTCCACGTCCGGTACATCGACATGAGCCTGCGTGCCCGGGCCGCCACCCTGCAGATCGATCCCGTCCGCGACGCCGCCGAGTACAACGCCCTCCTCCACCTCGAGGGTGAGGTCGGGCCGCTCGAGAGCGACCACCTCGCCACCGTTCTGCGCGAGTCGGACGACCCCGCCAAGCACGCGCTGCTGCGCCGCCTCGAGAACCTCGGCGTCCTCGACTGGGACGTGTGGGCGCGGGGCCAGACGTCGGCGGAGGACGTCGTCGACGAGCGCCCGCGCGCGACCGTCATGGACCTCGGAGGCTTCCACGAGCAGCAGGAGGCGAGGGTCGCGGCGCTCGCCGTCCTCGACCACCTCTGGGCGACGCGCGAGCGGCGGCGGCCGATGCTGATCGTCATCGACGAGGCCCACAACCTCTGCCGGCCCGACCCCGAGACCGACGTCGAGGCCGCGCTCACGGAGCGGATCGTCCAGATCGCAGCGGAGGGTCGCAAGTACGGGCTGTGGCTGGTGCTGTCGACCCAGCGGCCGTCGAAGGTGCACGTCAACGCGCTGTCGCAGTGCGACAACCTGGCCCTGATGCGGATGAGCTCGCCGCGGGACCTCGCCGAGCTGGCCGACGTCTTCGGGTACGCGCCCGCCGACCTGCTCGCCGCCTCGCCGCACTTCCTGCAGGGCCAGGCTCTGTTCGCCGGCGGGTTCGCGCCCGAGGCCTCCGTCGTCCAGGTGGCCGCGCGCTGGACGCACGAGGGCGGGTCGGACGTGGCCGTCCCGCTCTGAGCGGGGCGCGCCGTGGGAGGCGCGTGCCACGATCGCCCGGTGTCGAGCGACTACCTCATGGAGATCCACAGCCCGGAGTTCCTGGCCATGGCGGCCCGCGTCGAGGAGGCGTACGCGCTCACGGCGCGGCTCAACGCGCTCCCGTTCGACGACCACGAGGGCAAGGCCGCGGTCCTCGAGCAACTCCTCGGCGCGCCGCTGCCCGACAAGGTCACGATCCACCCGCCCTTCTACACGGACCACGGGCTCCACCTCGAGCTGGGGGAGCGCGTGTTCGTGAACCAGGGCTGCACGTTCCTCGACTACGCGGGGATCCGGCTCGGCCCGCGCGTCATGGTCGCGCCGCAGGTCACGTTCATCACCGTCGGCCACCCGGTCGAGCCGGAGCCGCGCCGCCGCTACCTCACGGGCGCGCCCATCGACGTCGCCGAGAACGTGTGGATCGGCGCCGGCGCGACGATCCTGCCGGGGGTCACCATCGGCCGCGACGCGGTCGTGGCGGCGGGCGCCGTCGTCGCCGACGACGTCCCCGCGGGCAGCCTCGTCACCGGCACCAAGGCGGCCGTGCGCCGGACGTGGGCCTGACGCTCAGGCGGGTGGAAACGCGCGGCGCCCGACGAGGACGATCACGAGCCCGGCTGCGACGAGCGCCGCGCCGAGCCAGGGGAGGGTCCCGAGCCCTCTGCGGTCCAGGACGAGCGCCCCGAGCGCCGCGCCGCCCCCGATCCCCACGTTCGCCGTCGCGTTGACGAGTGCGCCCGCGACGTCGGGCGAGGCGCCGCGCGTCCGGACGGCCGCCGTCTGGAAGATCGACGCGACGGCGCCGAACGACGCGCCCCACACGGCCGTCGACGCGAGCACGCCGCCGCGCGACGGGAACGCGAGGGCGAGCGCGGCGAGCGAGGCCGCGAGCACGGCCAGGACGAGGATCGCCGTCCGGCGGGGTGCGACGTCGAGCCGGGCCGCGCTGAACCACAGGCCCAGCAGGCCGAGCGCGCCGATGCCCAGCAGGACCGGGCCGACCCCGCTCTCGGAGATCCCGGCGTGCAGCAGCAGGACCGCGACGTAGGTGTAGACGACGTACTGGCCCAGGTAGACGACAGCGTTGGTCGTGACGGCCGTCGCCAGCTGCGGACGGCGCCCCGCGACGGGGGCGGTGTGCGCGGTGTCCGACTCGACGGGCGGCAGGAACGCCGCGACGAGCACGGTGGTCAGGAGGCACACGCCGGCGAGCACCCCGAAGGCGAGGCGCCAGCCCACGGCGGTGCCGAGCGTCGTCGAGAGCGGGACGCCGAGCACGAAGCCCGCCGACGCGCCCGCCGTCACGAGCGCCATCGCCCGGCCGGTGAGGTGGGGGCGCACGAGCCGGGCGGCGTAGCCGATGCTCAGCGAGAAGAAGAGGGCGTGCGCGACCCCGCCGAGGGCGCGCGCCCCCGCGACGACCCCGAACGCCGGCGCCACCGCGACGACCGTGTCGCTCACGGTGTACGCCAGGAGCGTGGTGAGCAGGAGCCCCTTGCGGGGCAGGCGGCGGGTGCCGAGCGTGAGCGGCAGCGCGAGCGCCGCGACCATGAACGCGTACACGGTGACGAGGAGTCCCACGGTCCCGTCGGAGACGTCGAACGCGTCGCCGATCTGCGGCAGCAGGCCTACCGGCAGCATCTCCGTCGTGATCGCGGCGAACGTCGCGAGCGTCAGCGCCACGATGCCGCCCGCCGCGTCGCGGATGCTCGACGCCGGCTCGGCGGTCGTGGTGCGGGGAGAGGTCACCCCTCACTCTGGCACGCGGGTCGAATCGATGCGAGACCCTGTCGACGGTGACACTGCGTTCGCCGACGGTGACGTTCGGTTTGCCGACGGTGACGTTCGGTTTGCCGACGGTGACGTTCGGTTCGCCGACGGTGACGTTCGGTTCGCCGTCGGCGAACCTGGCGTCACCGTCACCGTCGGCGGAGGTGGGCGCGAGCGGAGACCGAGCGCGACGGTCCGGGCCGCCCGGACCGGCCGAAGGAGCCTCGCGGACCAGCCCTCAGGCGAGGGCGGCGTCGAGCAGGGCCGCCGCGACGTCGCGGGACTCCTGACCTGCCGTGGGGAGGTGGTCGATCCGGAACGCGAGCCCGGCGCCGTCGTAGATCATCTGCAGACGACGCGCGAGGGCCTCGGGGTCCCGTGCGCCCGCCTCGCGCGTGAGGTCGGTGAGCACGCCGAGCAGCCAGCCGCGGTAGCGCTCGGTCTCCTCGACGGCGGCGCTGCCCGACGGCGACTCCGCGGCGGCCGCGGTGAACGCGCAGCCGCGGTAGTCGGGCTCGGCGAACCGCTCGGCCTGCGCGTCGAAGACGGCGAGCACGCGGTCGCGCGGGTCGGTGTGCGCGGCGACGTGACGTTCGACCCGCGCCTGGATGCGGTCGTGCCGCACCGCGAGGTAGGCGCGGACGAGCTCGTCCTTGGACCCGAAGGTGCTGTAGAGCGACGCCTTGGCGACGCCGGCGCTCTCGATGATCCGGTCGATGCCGACCGTGTGGATGCCCTCGGCGTAGAAGAGGTCGTCGGCCGCGTCGAGGAGGCGCTCGCGGGCGGTGCGGCGGTCGGTGGCCTGCTCCGGTCCGGCGGTGGCGGTCCTGCTCATGGGCTTGACTCTAACAGACAGGTCTGTCTAGCGTGAAGCCTCGGCACAGACAGACCTGTCTACTCAACGGACGACCTACGGAGGCAGCCATGCTCGACACCCACGCCGTGCCCCCGTGCCCGGCCGCGTCCGGCCTGGAGGCGGGAAAGCGCGCGACCCCGAGCGCGGTCGCTCGTCGCTCCCGCCGCCTGCCCGACGCCGCCGCGTTCGTGCTCCTGCTGTCGGTGATCGTGTTCTTCCTCGCGGCGTCGAGCGCGCCGACCCCGCTCTACGCGACCTACCAGGCCGAGTGGGGTTTCACCCCCATCACCACGACCCTCGTCTTCGGCGTCTACGCCGTCGCCGTCCTCGCCGCGCTGCTCGTCGCCGGGCGGCTCTCCGACCATGTGGGCCGGCGCCCGGTGCTGCTCGGGGCGGTCGGCCTCCAGATCGGCGCGATGCTCGCCTTCACGACGGCCACCGGCGTGGACGGACTCATGCTGGCGCGCGTCGTCCAGGGCATCGCGACGGGCGCGGCCGCCGGCACCGTCGGCGCGGCGCTGCTCGACCTGTCGGCGCGTCACGGCGCGCTCGCCAACGCCGTCGCCACGCCCATCGGGACCGCGCTCGGCGCCCTCGGCGCCGGGATCCTCGTGCAGTACCTGCCGCAGCCGACGCACCTCGTCTACGACGTGCTCGTCGGCGTCTTCGCGCTCCAGGGGCTCGGCATCCTGCTCATGGCGGAGACCCTCGCGGCCGCCAGACCCGGCGCGCTCGCCTCGCTCCGGCCGCGGCTGGGCGCGCCGCGGGCCGCGCGCGTCACGCTGCTCGGCGTCGTCCCCGCGCTGCTGGCCGGCTGGTCGCTCGCGGGCCTCTACGGGGCGCTCGGGCCGTCGCTCGTCCGGCTGCTTGAGCCGTCCGCGGGCGTCGTGGCGGGGGGCGCGTCGCTGTTCGCGCTCGCCGGCAGCGGGGCGCTGAGCGTCTACCTCGTCCGGTCGGTCCCGGCCCGCACGGTGCTGCTGCTCGCGATGCCCACGCTCGCCGTCGGGCTGGGGATCACGCTCGCCGCGCTGTCGGCCGGCTCGCTCGCGCTCTTCTTCGTGGGGACCGTCGTCGCCGGGCTCGGGTTCGGCGCGAGCTTCACCGGCGGGATCCGGCTGACCGTGCCGTTCGCGCCGGAGCACGAGCGGGCCGGCCTGCTGTCCGTGCTCTACGTCGTCGCGTACGTGGCGATGGGGCTCCCCGCGGTCGTCGCCGGGTACCTCGTGGTGCACGGCGGCGGGCTGCTCACGACCACGCGCGAGTACGCGCTCATCGCGATCGGCCTCGCGGTCGTCGCGAGCGTCGTCCTGCTGGTGACCGGCCGCTCGCGTGGCGCCCGGACCGTCCGCGCCTGACCGACCCGCCGAGAACGGGGCAGGCCCGTGCTCGCTCTGCAACCGGTTGCCGAAACTCTTCGACCTGGTTCTGCACCGCTGGCAACGGATAGCCGGGCACACCCAGGCAGGGCCTCCAGTCACACCTTGCACGGATTGACTGGCCTCGACCGCCGACCGTTGGTCGCACAGATGCCCCCGTTGCTCGCACAGATGCTCCACTTCACCGCAAAGCCTGCCCGAGCCTGTACAGGGGCCCGGCTGCGAAAGGGGGCGGGTGACATAGTCGTCGGCACTCACGTGACGTCCCGTCACGAGCTGTCAGAGAGGACATCTATGAGCCAGTCCTGGTCCCTGAGGACCCGCCTCACGGCCGGATCCGCAGCTGCGTTCGTCGCCGCAGCCGTCGCCGTCGTCGCCGGCCCGCTCACCAGCTCACCGGCTGACGCCGCATCAGCGCGTCCGGTCACGACTGTCACCACCTGGGCCGCGAGCGACGACAAGGCCGGCGGAAGCCTGACCGACGTCACCCTTCGCAACCTGCTGCACACCACGATCGGTGGCAGCAACCCCCGGTTCCGAATCTCGAACTACTTCGGCACGGCACCGATCACGTTCTCGTCCGCCTACGTCGGCACGCCGGCGGCGAACGACTCGGCGGCGATCTTGGCGGGCAGCAACCGTCGGATCACCTTCGCCGGGAAGAGCTCGGTGACCATTCCCGCTGGCGCGGTCGTGCTCAGCGACCCGCTGCCTGAAAAGCTCCCGGCCGGCGCCGACCTGTCGGTGTCGCTGGCCCTGCAGGGCACGGCGAGCGTGATCACCGCCCACAACCGTACGATGCAGTACACCTTCAAGTCCGACACTGGCGACTGGGCGGCCGACGGTTCCGCGGACCACTTCGGCACGCAAGACGCCAACTGGTTCTTCCTCGACGGAGTCACGGTGGACTCCTCGACACGCGTCGGCACCATGGCTGCCCTCGGGGACTCGATCACCGACGGCGTCGGATCGACGATCAACGGGAACGACCGTTGGACCGACGACCTGGCCCGACGGGTCGAGAGGCTTCCGGCAGCCAAGCAGTTCGGGATCGCGAACGAAGGGATCTCAGGAAATCGTCTGGCCTCCGGAGGCGGATCCGCAGGAGCACCCGGCGAGACCCGGCTCGTGCGTGACGTGCTCACCAAGCCCGGCATCGGCTCGGTCTTCCTCTTCGAAGGGATCAACGACGTCAGCGGCGGCATCTCGGCCGCGGACCTGATCGCTGCCGATAAGCAGGTCGCCGCGCAGGCTCACGCCATGGGGAAGTGCGTCTTCGCAGCCACGATCACCCCGGCCGGGATCTCGGACGCCGGCCAGGAAGAGGTCCGTAACGAGGTCAACAGCTACCTCCGCCACACCCGGGATTTCGACGCGGTCTTCGACTTCGATGCGGTGGTTCGCGATCCGCAGGACCCCAGCATGCTGGGCACCGTGGACGACTCCGGCGATCACATCCACCTCAGCGACGCCGGCTACCGTGCGGTTGCCGACTCCATCGACCTTCGCGAACTCACCTGCTGAAGCGCCTCGTTGTCTCGGCGCGGTAGCCGTCGGGCGCTGCCGGAACGACGAAACCCTCGGTCGGCTCAACCGGCCGAGGGTTTCGGTAACGGGTGGCCTCCGTCGAGGAGGCCACCCCTGTTCTCAGTCCTCCGCCTCCGTGCTCGACGCGAGAG
The DNA here is from genome assembly GCF_049844995.1 of Luteimicrobium sp. DT211. Classification (NCBI taxonomy): domain Bacteria; kingdom Bacillati; phylum Actinomycetota; class Actinomycetes; order Micrococcales; genus Luteimicrobium; species Luteimicrobium sp. DT211. The sequence continues at coordinate 402,860 of NZ_JBNCMC010000001.1, forward strand.
GGTGGTGCGCAACCCCGTGCTCGACGACGGCCGCCGCACCGTCCGGGTCCGTCCACGGCAGACTGGGGGCCACGACGAGCGGGGGAGGTTCGATGCGGCAGGTGCCTGACGAGCTGCGGGTGGAGCGCTACGGCGCGCCCAACCCCGCGTCACCGGTCCCCGTCACGACCCTCGCCTGGCGGACGACCGGGTACGCGCTGGCGATCCAGGTCGGGCTGTGGGTCGTGGTGACGCTGCTGGCGGCGTTCGTCGACGGCGTCCTGGCGGCGCGAGAGGCGGGCGCGGACACCACGTTCACCGGGTTCGGCATGGTGCTCGTGCTCGTCGGCGGGCTGGCCGCCGTCGTCGTGACCGCGCTCGCAGGGTTCTCGATGGCCCGGCTCCTGGAGTCCGCGGTCCGCAAGTTCGCCCCGTCCGCCCGCCACGAGCGGGTGGCGGTGACGGTGTTCGCGGTGGCGGGGGCCGTCGTCGGCGGGGCGCTCGTGGCGCTCGCGCTGCGGGGGCAGCTCGGCCGGCCCGGCGGCGTGGACCCGATGACCTCCGGGGCGCTGGTGTGGGGCGTCGTCGCGGGCGCCCTCCCCGCGGGCGCGGGCCGGTGGCTCGCTGCTCGGCGCCGGCCCCGACGCCCGGCCGCGTCGGAGGTGTGATCCCCGGGCGGCGGATGTCCGGGGCTCCCGGCAGGATCGGACCCATGACCACGGACGACTTCTGGATCTGCCGCACGTGCGGCGTGGAGCGGGCTGACCGCCCCGAGCTGTGCCCGATCTGCGCCGACGAGCGCCAGTACGTCGTCGAGTCGGGCCAGACCTGGACGACGCTCGCCGAGCTCGCCGCCGACGGCTGCCGGGTGCGCGTCGACGAGCTCGAGCCCGGCCTGCACGCGCTCCGGGGCGACCCGGGCGTGGGGATCGAGCAGGAGTCGAAGGTCGTCGTCACGCCGCACGGCAACCTGCTGTGGGACCCGCTCGGCTACCTCGACGACGAGGCCGTCGCTGCAGTCCGGGGCCTCGGCGAGGTCGTCGCGATCGCGTCGAGCCACCCGCACATGTTCGGGGTGCAGGTCGAGTGGAGCCGGCGCCTGGGCGGCGTGCCCGTGCTCGTCGCCGAGGCGGACGCCTCGTGGGTCGGGCGGCCCGACGACGCGATCGAGACCTGGTCGGGCTCGCGCGAGGTCGTGCCCGGGCTGACGCTCCACCAGGTCGGCGGGCACTTCCCGGGCAGCGGCGTCGTGCACTGGGCCGGGACGGCCGACGGCAAGGGCGCGCTCCTGTCGGGGGACACGGTGTTCGTCAACGCGGACCGGAAGTCCGTGACGTTCATGCGGTCGTACCCGAACCACCTGCCGCTGTCGGCCGCCGTGGTCGAGCGGATCGCGTCGCGCCTCGAGCCGCTCGGGTTCGACCGGATCTACCACAACTTCCACGGGCGCATCGCGGCCGACGGGCACGGCGTGCTGCGCCGGTCCGCCGACCGGTACGCGGCCTGGGTGCGCGGGGACCACGACGACCTGACCTGAGCGCCGGGCCTCCCCGCGGCGAGTCACGTCGGCCGGTCGGGGCGCGTCAGGGGGTCGTCAGCAGGCAGAGGCCGACGTGAAGCGCGCCGGCCACGAGCAGGGAGAACCAGCCATGACCCAGCCACGGAGCGTCGTCTACACCGTCACGGACGTCGCAGCCAGCAAGGCGGTGTTCACCGCCCTCTTCGGCGAGCCCGACGTCGACCAGCCCTACTACGTCGGCTACGGCGACGGCGGGCAGCACGTCGGGATCACGCCCTCGCGCGACGGGGTGACGGGGCCGATCCCGTACTGGCCCGTCGACGACGCTGCCGCCACCGTCGCGGCGCTCACCGCAGCGGGCGCGACCGTCGTCCAGGAGCCGCAGGACGTCGGCGGCATGCTCGTCGCCGTCGTGCACGACCCCGACGGCGGCGCGATCGGCATCTCGCAGGCGCTCTGAGCGCGGCCGGGGGTCCGGGCGGTCAGTCCGCCCGGGGCCCCGCCGCGCTCGGCACCCACGTGCGGGCGACGAGGTCCGCCAGCGTGCCGAGGAACCGTTCGGCGTCGATCGCGTGCGGGTGCTCGCCGTCGTAGACGTCGCGCAGCACCCAGTAGTGGCTGACGGCCGAGGCGACGACGGACGCGAGCGCGTCCCAGTCCGGGGTCCCGACGGGCTCCTCGGGCTGGGCCCGCAGCCAGCCCGCGAGCGTCTGGACGACCGCGGCGAGCTCCTGCTCGCGCACCCGGTCGAGCAGGTCGGGGAAGGCCACGAGGTCGCGGACGACGAGGCGGTTGACGTCCCGCTCCTCCTCGAGCCTGCGCAGGCCCGCGCGCGCCACGGCGACGAGCCGGTCGCGCAGCGGGAGGGCGGCGAGGGCGAGCGGGTCCTCGAGGAAGGCGGCGAGCCCGCGGCCCTGCTCGGCCTGCCGGCGCAGGCCCTCCTCGAGCAGCGCGCGCTTGGACGGGAAGTGCCGGTAGAGGCCGCCCGCTCCCGGCGACAGTCCGGCGGAGGCCTCGATCTGGGCGATCGTCGTGGCCCGATAGCCCTGGCGGCCGAACAGGTCCATCGCGGCGGCGACCACCGTGCCGCGGGTGCCGCGGTTCCGGGACGACGTCGCCCCGGCCTCAGGCATCGAGCGTGAGCTCGTAGTGGACGGTCTCCCAACCCTTGCGGCGGTGCATCCAGGGGACGAGGCGGCGCTGGAGCACGGGGTACTTCGCGGCGAGGAGCGCGCGGGCGCGCGCCTCGTCCGTCCCGGTGACGCGGTGCGCGAGCCCCGTGACGGCCGGCCCCGTGGGCCTGCCGCGCAGCGTCGTCGCGGGGGCGACCCGGACCTGCGGGAAGTTGCGGAGCCTCTTGTACTTGCCCGAGGCGTCGTAGGCACGGAAGTACATGCGCCCATCGTCGTCCACGACGACGCTGACGGGCGTCGCGACCCACGTGCCGTCCCGCTTCCGGGTCTCGAGGGCGATGGTCCGCTGCGTGCGCAGGAGCTGCGGCGTGAGCCGGTGGGTGGTGTCCATGGTGACTCTCCTCTGGGTAAGTAACCACTTACTGACACCGTAGCGCGGCACGCCGAGCCCGACAAGACCGCCCCGAAGGGCTCGCGAACGGGACAATGGCGCATGACCTCCACGCGCTACGCCCTGATCGGCTACGGCGGCTCCGGCCGCGGCATCCACTCCCGGTTGATCCGTGAGGCCGGCGGCACCGTGACCGACGTCGTCGTGCGCAACACGGGTAGGCGGGCCCAGGCCGCCGGCGACTGGCCCGGAGCCCGCCTGCACGACGACGTCTCGCACCTCCTCGAGTCCCGGGACAGGTTCGACGTGGTCGTCGTCGCGAGCCCGTCCCATCTCCACGTCGAGCACGCCGCGGCGGTCTCGGGCGCGGGGGTGCCGTTCGTGCTCGACAAGCCGATCGCGACCGACGCGGCGAGCGCCCGCGAGGTGGTCGCCGCTGCCGGGAGCACCCCCTTCACGGTCTTCCACAACCGCCGGTGGGACCCCGAGCAGCTGACGCTCGCGGCCGTCGTCGGGCGCGGGGAGCTCGGCGAGGTGCACACGTTCGAGCGGCGCTGGGAGCGGTTCCGCCCGGTCCCGCGGGACCGCTGGAAGGAGAACGACCCCGTCGGCGGCGGGCTCCTGCTCGACCTCGGGCCGCACCTCGTGGACTCCGCGACCCGGCTCTTCGGGCGGGTCACCGCCGTGTCAGCGCACCTGCGCGCGCTCACCACGCCGACGGAGGACGACGTGTTCCTCGAGCTCCAGCACGCCGACGGCGGCGCTGTCGACGGCGCGGGCGCGGTCACCGGCGGTGTGGTCTCGCGGCTGTGGGCCGGCTCGGTCGTCGGGGCTCCCGGCCCCCGCACGCGGGTGCTCGGGCGGGGCGGCGCCTACCTCGTGACCACGTACGAGACGGCGTCGGAGGCGTCGCCGTTCGAGGTGCTCGACGCCGACGCGCCCGCGGGCTCGGAGGGCTGGGTCGTGCGCGGGCGCGAGAAGGTCGCGGTGCCGCGCGCCCGCGGCGGCCACGCCGACTTCTACCGGCTGGTCGCCGCGTGGGTGGCGGGGGAGGGCCCGGCGCCCGTCGACCCGGCCGACGCCGTCCGCACCGCCGAGGTGCTCGACGCCGCCCGCGTCGCCGCGCGCGAGGGTCGACGCGTCGAGGTGTGACACCCGCGCGGCGTGAGGCGGGCGCAGGACCGTAGCGTGGGGCCCATGAGCTCGTGGTGGAAGTCGGCGGTCGTCTACCAGATCTACCCGCGGTCGTTCGCGGACTCGAACGGTGACGGCGTCGGCGACCTGCCGGGCGTCGAGTCGCGCCTGGACCACCTGAGCGACCTGGGCGTGGACGTCGTCTGGCTGTCGCCCGTGTACGTGTCCCCGCAGGCGGACAACGGCTACGACATCGCGGACTACCAGGCGATCGACCCGATGTTCGGGACGCTCGACGACTTCGACCGCCTCCTCGCGGCCGTCCACGAGCGGGGCATCAAGCTCGTCATGGACCTCGTCGTCAACCACACGAGCGACGAGCACCCGTGGTTCGTGTCGTCCCGGGACGGCGGGCCGGACGGCCCGCACCGGGAGTGGTACTGGTGGCACCCGCCGCGCGAGGGCTTCGCCGCGGGCTCGCCGGGTGCCGAGCCGACCAACTGGGAGTCGTTCTTCTCCGGCCCGGCGTGGATGCTCGACGAGGCGAGCGGCGAGTACTACCTCCACCTGTTCGACCGCAAGCAGCCCGACCTCAACTGGGAGAACCCGCAGGTCCGGCACGCCGTCTACGCCATGATGCGCTGGTGGCTCGACCGCGGCGTCGACGGCTTCCGGATGGACGTCATCAACCTCGTCTCGAAGGTGCTGCCGCTGCGCGACGGCGCCCCGAACGGCCACGGGGCCCTGGGTGACGGCAGCCCGCTCTACACGACGGGGCCGCGCGTCCACGAGTACCTGCAGGAGATGCACCGCGAGGTCTTCGACCGCTACCCCGGCCGCGAGCTGCTCACCGTCGGCGAGACGCCGGGCGTGACGCTCGAGGAGGCGATCGCGTTCACGGACCCGAACCGGCGCGAGGTCGACATGGTCTTCCAGTTCGAGCACGTCGGGCTCGACCACGGCCCGAGCGGCAAGTTCGACCCCGTCCCCCTCGACCTGCTCGACCTCAAGGCGTCCCTCGGCCGCTGGCAGGCGGGGCTCGGCTCGGTGGGCTGGAACTCGCTCTACTGGGACAACCACGACCAGCCGCGCGTCGTCTCCCGGTTCGGCGACGACGGCCGGTACTGGCGCGAGTCCGCGACCGCGCTCGCGACCCTGCTGCACCTGCACCGGGGGACGCCGTACGTCTACCAGGGCGAGGAGCTCGGCATGACGAACGCGCCGTTCGCCTCGATCGCGGACGTGCAGGACGTCGAGGCGCTCGGCTTCTACGGCCAGCAGGTCGCGTTCGGCCACGACCCCGAGGTGCTGCTCGAGGGCATCCGCGCGATGGGCCGCGACAACGCGCGCACCCCCGTCCAGTGGTCGGCCGGGCCCGGCGCCGGCTTCACGACAGGCACCCCGTGGCTCGCCGTCAACCCGAACGCGACGTGGCTCAACGCCGACGCGCAGCGCGACGACCCGGAGTCGGTGCTGTCCCACTACCGCAGGCTGATCGCGCTGCGGCACGCGGAGCCCGTCGTCGCGGACGGCGACTTCACGATGCTGGTGCCGGACCACCCGCACGTCTACGCGTACGCCCGCGAGCTCGACGGCGACCGGCTCGTCGTCGTCGTCAACGTGTCGTCCGACGAGCAGGAGGTGGCGCTCGCTGATCTGGTCCCGCCGGGCGCCGCCCTCGGCGACGTCGTCCTGGCGAACCTGCCTCCCGTGGGGGGCGAAGGAACGACGCCGACGCCGGACCCGGGCGCCGTCGTCCGGCTGCGGCCGTGGGAGGCCCGGGTGAATCTCTCCCGGTGAGCCCAGACGGGGGGCTGACCTCCCGACCGGCGGCGGGACTCTGAGGGAGCGCTCCCACCGTCGACACGGGCCCGGCCGGTCCGGAGAACTGCCCGGCGAACCTGCCATGATGCCCGCATGACGCACACGCCCGGCCGCCTCGCGCCTCCCGCGACCCGACCCGGCGCGTCCGCGCCCGTCACGCCGCCCGACCCCGCCTACGAGCGGTTCGCCCGGCTGCTGTCGGTGCACCTCGACGTGCCCGTGGCGCTCGTCTCCCTGCGGCGCGACGACGGCCACGTGGGGTTCCCGGGCGCCGTCGGGCTCACCGGGGAGTACGCGCGGACGCGTGTGCTCGCGATCGAGGACTCGTTCTGCCGCCAGGTGCTCGCCACGGGCGACCCCCTCGTGCTGCCGGACGTCCGTGCGACGGAACAGCTCGACAGCCCCGCGCTGCGCGAGCTCGACGTCGCCGCATATGCGGGATACCCGGTGCTCGACACCTCGGGGGCCACGGTCGGGACCCTCTGCGCGATCACACACGAGCCGCGCGCGTGGACCCAGGCCGAGCTCACCGTCCTGGCCGACCTCGCCGAGGCGTGCGCGACGCAGGTCCGGCTCCGCGAGGAGAGCGCCCGGGCGCGCTCGGCCGAGCTCGCCGCGACCCGCCGGCACCGCAACGCCCGCACGCTGCTGCACGTCGCGGAGGCGCTGTCGGCGACGACGACGGTCGACGAGGTGCTCGCCGTCGCGCGGGGGCTCGTGGTGGAGCGGGTCGGCGCGACGCGGGGCGCCGTGGCGCTCGCGGACGCGCGCGGGAAGATCCTGCACTGGGCCGAGCACGGCGAGATCCCCGGCCTGGGGGAGGCGATCTGGAGCGACGACCTCTTCACCGACCAGCACTGGCCGTCGGTCCAGGTGCTGCGCACGCGCGAGGCGCTGTGGTTCGAGACGAACGACGACGTCCTCGAGCGCTTCCCGCGCATGCCCGCGGAGGGCGGGCCGGGGGCCCTCGCGCTGCTGCCCATGCTCACCCGCGACGCCGTGCTCGGCGTCATCGTCCTGCGCTGGGCCGACCGGCGCATGTTCGACCACGCGTTCCGCGACCTGCTCAGCACCATCGCGGGGTACACCGCGGTCGCGCTCGAGCGCGCACGGCTCCTCCAGCACCGTCGCGACGTCGCGCACGTCCTGCAGACCGCGCTGCTCACCGACCTGCCCGCGCCCGACGGCGTCACGCTCGACGGCGCGTACGTCCCCGCCGTCCTGGGCGACCAGGTGGGGGGCGACTGGTACGACGCGCTGGTGCTGCCGTCCGGCGACGTCGCGGTGACGATCGGCGACGTGACCGGTCACGACATCGACGCCGCGGCGCTCATGGGCCAGCTCCGGTCGCTGCTGCGGGGGTTCCTGTGGCGCGACGACCGCACCCCGGCGCAGACCCTCGCGCAGCTCGACGCCGCGAACGTGGGGACGGGCGTGCACGCGACGGCGTCGGTCCTCCTGGCGCGGCTCGGCGCCGCCGGCACGGACGGTGCCCGCACCCTCACCTGGTCGAGCGCGGGGCACCCGCCGGCGTTCGTCGTCCGGGCGTCGGGCGCGGTGCAGCGGCTCGACGGCGCGCGCGACCTCATCCTCGGCGTCGCGCCCGGCGCGGCCCGCCACGACCACACGGCCGAGCTCCGTCCGGGCGACACCGCCGTGCTGTACACGGACGGCCTGGTTGAACGGCGGGGCGAGGACCTGCACCACGGCCTCGACCGGCTGGCCGCGGTGCTCGCGGGCGGCGGCCCCGGCGCCGGCGGGACCGGCGCGCCGGTGACGCCCGCGGGCGACGGCACCCCCCGCGTCGCGCCCGTCCAGGTGGTGCGGACGCTGGTCCCGGGCGACCTGCACGACGACGACATCGCCGTCCTCACGCTCCGCGTCGACCCGGTCTGAGCACGGGATCCCCGCCCGCCGAACACGGGCTCCCGGCCCGTCTGCTCGGCGAGACGGGCCGGGGGCCCGTGTTCGGCGGGCGGAAAACCCGTGCTCGCGAGGTAGGCGGCGCGGAGGCCTGTGAGACTTCACAGGCGGCGCGGAGGCCTACCTCGGCGGGGTCGGCGGGGCGAGGAGGGCGTCGAGCGCCGCGTCGGTGCCGTCCCGCAGGATCGCGCCCGCGTGCGCCGCGACCTCGGCGGCCAGCCGCGCGGCGCGGGGCTCGTCGTCGCGCAGGTAGCCGGCGGCGTCGAGCGTCGCGCGGACCCAGTCGACGACGTCGTCCCCCGGGGACCCCCGGCGCGCCGCGGAGAGGACGGCGGCCTCGTCGCGGGGGGCGAACCCCGGCACGACGACGGCGCTGCTCCAGAGCACGAGCGTCGCCGCCAGCCCGAAGGTGCTGAGCGGCGCCTCGCGGCCGGCCGCCCAGGTGTCGAGGACGACCGGGAGGTTCCGGGCCCGCCACTTGGACAGCGCGTTGAGCGTGATGTCGGCGAGGTGGTGGTGCAGGTACGGGTTGGTGAACCGCTCGGAGATCTTCGCGGCGAACGCCTCGAGCTCGCGCCGGTCGCCCGGGATCGACGGGAGGATCTCGGTCCGCAGTAGCCGGGACAGGAAGGCGGCGACGTCGGGCCGCTCGACGGTCTCGCGGACGGACTCGCAGCCCAGCAGCAGCCCCACGGGCGCGAGCAGGGTGTGCTGGCCGTTGAGGATCCGGACCTTCGTCTCCCGGAACGGATGCACGTCCGGCATGAACTGGACCGGCAGACCCGCGCGGTCGAGGGGGAGGAGCTCGCTGACGACCGGGTCGCCCCCGATCACCCACTGCGCGTAGAGCTCGCCCTTGACGACGTCCTGGTCCGCGAAGCCGAGCTCGTCCTGGATGGCCTCGATCTCGTCGCGCGGGAACCCGGGCACGATTCGGTCGACGAGCGAGTCGTGGAACGTGCAGGCGGTCCGCACCCACGACGCGAACCCGTCGCCGAGCCCGGCGTCCGCCGCGTGCCGGAGCACGTACCGGCGCAGGGTGGTCGCGTTGTCCTCGATGAGCTCGCAGCAGACGACGGCCAGCCCGGCCGCGGGGTCGCCGCCGAAGTGCTCGTACCGGTCGTGCAGGAGCGCGGTGACCTTGGCGGGGAACGACCGCGGAGGCCTGGCGTCGAGGTCGTCGCCCTGCACCCAGGCGATGCCCGCCTCGGTCGTGTTCGAGACGACGACCCGCAGGTCGGGGGACAGGTAGAGCCGGCGGTAGCGCTCGAACTCGCCGTGCGCCCGCACGACCTCCTGCACGCACTCGACGCGCGTGACCTCGCGGACGGCCCGCCCCTCCCGCACCCCCTCGAGGACGACGTGGTACAGGCCGTCCTGCTCGCGCAGCGCGCTCGTCGGGCGGTCGGGGACGTCCGTCGGCTGGACGATCGCGACGCCGTCGTGCATCACGCCTGCCGCGTTCGCCTGCTGGACCATCTGGTCCACGAACGCGCGGAGGAACCTGCCGCTCCCGAACTGGAGGATCGTGACCGGCAGGTCGGGCTTGGTGACCGTCGTCGCGTCCAGCGGTGCGAGGGTGGTGGCGTCGCTCATCCCGTCAGGCCTTCGCGTACGCGGTCAGGGGGAGGCGGTACGCCAGGTCGATCGCCGTGTCGACGGCCTCGTCGAGGTCGAGCCGGTGCTCGGCGACGAGCCGCGCCAGGTACCCGGCGTCGACGCGGCGCGCCAGGTCGTGGCGGGCGGGGATCGAGCAGAACGCGCGCGTGTCGTCCACGAACCCCGACATGTTGGAGAACCCGGCCGTCTCGGTGACGTCCTCGCGGAACCGGCGCATGGCGTCGGGCGCGTCGAGGAACCACCACGGAGCGCCCAGCCGGACCGCCGGGTACACGCCGGCGATGGGCGCGAGCTCGCGCGAGAACGTGTCCTCGTCGACCGTGAAGAGCACGATCCGGAAGCCGGGGTGGTGACCGAACGCCTCGAGCAGCGGGCGCAGCGAGCGCGTGTACTCGGTGACGACGGGGATGTCGAAGCCCGTGTCGGGGCCGAACAGGGCGTGCTTGCCCCGGTCGTGGTCGCGCAGGACGCCCGGGTGGAGCTGCATGACGAGCCCGTCCTCGGCCGACATCGCTGCCATCTGGAACAGCATGTGCCCCGCGAACGCGTCGACGTCGGCCGCCGTGACCTCGCCTGCGAGCGCGGCCGCGTAGATCCGGCCGGCCTCGGCGTCGGTGAGCGGCGTCGTGTCCGCGCTCAGGTGGCCGTGGTCCGTCGCGCGGGCCCCGGCCGCCTTGAACCGGAGCCGCTGCGCCCGGAGCGCGGCGAGGTAGCCGGCGTACGTCGTGACGTCCTCGTCGGCGGCCTCGCCGAGCCGCTCGACGTCGGCCCGCCACGTCGGCCGGTCGAGGAGCACGACCGGGTCCGGCCGGAAGGTCGGCACGACGCGGTCGCCGAACCCGTCGGCGGCGAGCTTCGCGTGGTCGTCGAGCGTCGCCCACGCGGGGTCGGTGGTCGCGAGGATCTCGATGTCGAACCGGTCGAGCAGCTGGCGCGGCCGGAACTCTTCGTCGGCGAGGACCGCGGCGACCGTGTCGAAGGTCGCGTCCGCGCTCGCGGCCGACGGCCGCTCCGTCACCCCGAAGATCTCGACGAGCGCCGTCTCGAGCCAGAACCGGGTGGCGGTGCCGCGGAAGTGCTTCCAGCCCGCGCAGAACCGGCGCCAGATCTCGCGGGGGTCCTCTTCGACGACGACGCCGCTCCCGCCCGCGACCGGCCGCACCCCGAGCTGCTCGTTGCGCAGGCCCTGGGAGACGAGGAGCCGGACCAGGTAGTGGTCCGGCACGACGATCAGCTCGGCCGGGTTCGGGAAGGCCCGGTTGTCGGCGAACCACTCGACGGGCACGTGACCGTGCATCGAGACGAGCGGCAGGCCTCTGGTCTGGGCGTAGATGTCGCGCGCGATCGGCCGCACGGCCGGGTCGGCGGGCAGGGCGCGGTCCGGGTGGAGGGTCCACGGCTGGGCGGAGGCGGGGGCGGGGTCGGTGAGGGAAGGCACGGTGGGCTCCGGAAGGCGTGAGTTTCGAACGGGTCGGTCGGGGCGGGAGCGGTCAGCCGGTCCGGCGACGACGCATCTCGGCGGCGAGGAGGAGGAACGGCCCGACGCCCTTGTGGTCGTTCGCGACGATCGGCTCGCTCATGTAGTAGGCGTACGAGCCGTCGCGGCCGGCGGCACCGCCGAGGCCCGCGACCTGGCAGACCTTGTTGACGTTGACCCAGCCGCGGTCGGTGAGGCTGAGGAACTCGCGGGTGGCGGAGCCCCAGGCGTGGTCGAGGTGCCCCGCCCAGTCGTCGTCGAGGTAGCCGAGACGCAGTCCCTTGGCGACGGCCGCGAGGATCATGAGCGAGCCGGACGCCTCGAGGTAGTTGAGCGGCCGGCCACCCTGGTCGGGCACCTGGTACCAGAGGCCGGTGCGGGCGTCCGCGACGCCGCGGACCGCGCCGAGCAGCGACCGGAGGTTTCCCAGGATCGTCGCGCGCTGGGGCAGGGTCTCGGGGAGGTGCTCGAGGACGTCGGTCATCGCCATCGCGAACCACCCGAGCGCACGCAGCCAGACGTGCGGCGACCAGCCGGTCCGCGGGTCCGCCCACGGCATCGACCGGGACTCGTCGTACGCGTGCCGGCACAGGCCCGACGCCGGGTCGAGCGTGAGGTCGTACGCCGACGTGAACTGGAGGGCGACGTCGTCGAACAGGTCCTCGCGGCCGAACGTCGCGCAGTACCGCGCGTAGAACACCGAGCCCATGTACAGCCCGTCGAGCCACGTCTGGTACGGGTAGATCTTCTTGTGCCAGAACGTCCCGGCCTCGAGCCGCGGCTGGTGCCGGAGCTGGTCGAAGAGCAGGTCCGCGGCCTTGCGGTACCGCTCCTCGCCGGTCTCGTCGTACAGGTCGAGGACGACCTTGCCGTTGTTGACGTGGTCGAGGTTGAGCTCGTCGTACCGGTAGGCGTGGATCGAGCCGTCGGGGCGCACGAAGTGGTCGAGGTTGCGCCGGACGTACTCGAGGTAGCGGGGGTCGCCGGTGAGCCGGTGGACGGCGAGGACGCCGCCCAGCATGAGCCCGTCCTCGTACTCCCACTTGTCGTGGGGGTTCATGACGGGCTCGCGCGCGAGCATCGTGTCGGCGCCCAGCGTCGCCCAGTCGGTCGACGCGTCGCCGTACGGCGCCCACGCGGGGGCGGCGGTGGTCGGTGCGGTCATCGCATGTCCGTGACGGGGAAGGTGTCCATGTCGTCGAAGGCCTGGTTCTCGCCGGCCATGGCCCAGATGAACGAGTACGACGCCGTCCCGACGCCGGAGTGGACGGACCACGACGGTGAGATCACGGCCTGCCGGTCGGCGACCACGAGGTGGCGGGTGTGGTCGGGCTGCCCGCACAGGTGCACGACGCGGGCGTCGGAGGGGACGTCGAAGTACAGGTAGCACTCGGTGCGGCGGTCGTGGGTGTGGGCGGGCATCGTGTTCCACATCGAGCCGGGGTGGAGCTCGGTGACGCCCATGACGATCTGGCAGGACCGCACGCCGTTCTCGTGGATGTACTGGTTCAGGGTCCGCCGGTTGGAGGTCAGCGGGTCGCCGAGCTCGCGGCGGTTCCCCTCGCCGGGCAGCACGAGGGTGCTCGGGTAGGTGGTGTGCGCGGGCGCGGAGAACAGGTAGAACTGCGCGCCACCGTCGCTGTCGGGGCCGTCGCTGAAGACGACGTCCCGGGTCCCGCGCCCCAGGTACAGGCAGGCGCCCTTGGGCATCGTGAAGGTCTGCCCGTCTGCGGTCACGGTGCCGGCCTGGCCGACGTTGACGATCCCGACCTCGCGGTGCTCGAGGAAGAACTCGGAGCGGATCTCGTCGTAGGTCGGCAGCGCGAGCTCGGCGCCCGCGGGGACCGCCCCGCCCAGGACGATCCGGTCGTGGTGGGTGTAGACCAGCGTGACCTCGCCCGGGACGAAGACCTGCTCGAGGAGGTAGGTGTCGCGCAGGTCCTGGGTGTCCATGCCCGCGATCTGGTCGGGGTGGGTCGCGTACCGCTGCTCCATCGGGGTGTCTCCTCGGTGCGTTCTCGTTCGGGTGGTGCGTGGGTTCGGGGGTGGGGCCGCTCAGCGCACGAGCCAGCCGCCGTCGACGGGGATCACGGCCCCGTGGACGTACGCGGCGGCGTCCGACGCGAGGAACACGACCGCGCCGGCGAGGTCCGCGGGGGTGCCCCAGCGCCCGGCGGGGATCCGGTCGCTGATCGAGCCGGCCCGGGCGGCGTCGCCGCGCAGCGCCGCGGTGTTGTCGGTGGCCATGTAGCCGGGGGCGACGGCGTTGACGTTGACGCCGTGGGCGGCCCACTCGTTGGCGAGGGCCTTGGTCAGCCCGGCCACCGCGTGCTTGGACGCGGTGTAGCCGGGGACGGTGATGCCGCCCTGGAAGGACAGCATCGACGCGACGTTGAGGATCTTCCCGGACCCGCGGGCGAGCATGTGCCGCCCGGCGGCCTGGGACAGGTGCCAGACGGCGTCCAGGTTCACCGCCAGCACCTCGTCCCACCACCCCGCGGGGTGCTCGGCGGCCGGGGCACGGCGGATCGTGCCCGCGTTGTTGACCAGGATGTCGACGCGTCCGACGGCTGCCACGGCGTCGTCGACGACGGCGGCCAGCTCGTCCGGGGAGGCGGTGGCGAGGTCCGCGGTCACGACGTGCGCCCGGCGGCCGAGCGCGCGGACCGCGTCGGCCGTCGTCGAGTCAGCAGACCGCTCCACGCACACCACGTCCGCCCCGGCCTCCGCCAGGGCGAGCGCGATGCCCGCGCCGAGCCCGCGGGACGAACCCGTGACCACCGCCACGCGGCCGTCGAGGCGGAACAGGTCGAGGACCATCGGTGCGCTCCTTGGTGCTGGTGCTGGTGCTGGTGCTGCTGCGAGGGGGGCGCCCGGCGGGGCGGGGGCAGAACCGTGCGACCGTGCCTCGCGGCCGCACGGCCCCGCCCCGCCGGGAGCGGTGGATCGGCTCAGATCACTGGCCGATGGCCTTGTTGACCTCGTCCATCCACGCCTTGGCGGCGTCCGCGGCGCTCTTCTTCCCGAAGATGACGTCCGAGTTGACGCGGCCGGTGATGTCCGAGACCTCGCCCGAGCCCTTCGGCGGCACGGGCTTGGTGGTCTCGAAGACCTTGTCGTCCGTGAGCTCCTTGATGAACGCGGCGCTGGTCTTGTCGGCGTCGTCGAGCTTGGGGAGGATCGCCTCGCGGACGTCGAGGTTGGACGGCAGACCGCGGTCGGTGAGGTTGATGTCTCCGGCCTTCTGCGAGTTCAGCATGAAGTCGACGAACTCTGCCGCCTCCTTGGGGTGCTTCGACTTCGCGGAGACCGAGTAGGACATCGCCGCGCGCAGGTACTCGCCGGTGTGGCCGAACTCGGAGTCGCCGGGGGCGCGCAGGAGCTGCAGCGGGTGCCCTGCGTCCTTCTGGATCGCGGAGAGCTGGTTGGACCAGAACCACGCCATCGCGCCCTTGTTGGTCGCGGGCAGCGAGCCGTCGACGCCGGCCGACTGGACCTCGGTGGCCGTCGACGCGGAGGGCTCGGCCTTCGACTTGATCTGGTCCACGGACCGCTGGAACCAGGACGTGATGGTGTCCTCGGAGAGGCCGAGCTTGCCGTCGGCGGTGAACATCTCCTCGCCGTGCTGGCGGGCGAGGACCTCGAGGACGGGCTCGATGAAGCTGTAGTTCTGGACGCCGTAGACCTTGCCGTCGGACTTCTTGGTGATCTCCGCGGCGATCTTCGAGTAGTCGTCCCAGGTCCACGTCTTGTCGTCGGGGAGCGCGACCCCGGCAGCCTTGAACGCCGCCGGGTCGGCGACGACGGCGTGGACGTTGACGCCCGACGCGATGCCGTAGAGCTTGCCGTCGATCTTGCCCGTGTCGAGGACGGTCGGGTCGATCTTGCTGGTGTCGATGTCCTGCGAGCCCAGGTCGGCGAGGAGGCCGCGGGTCGCGTACTCGGTGAGGTAGCGGTCGTCCTGGGTCATGACGTCGGGCAGGTCGTTGCCGGCCGCCATGACGTTCATCTTCTCGAAGTACTCGTCCCAGGAGGTGTTGACGGCCTCGACCTTGATGTTCGGGTGCTCGGCCTCGAACGCCGCGATGATCTGCTGGGTCGTCGTCACGCGGGAGTCTGAACCCCACCACGAGAACTTGATGGTGACCTTGTCGCCGTCGCTCCCCCCGGTGGACTTGTCGCCGCTGCCGCCGGTGGCGGAGCAGGCGGCGAGGCCGACCACGGCGAGCGTGACGACTGCTGCGGAACCGGCGCGGCGTACGCGGCGGCTCATCGACTTGGACATGATGTGGTGTCTCCTTCGGCTTTCCGATCGCGGCGCAGCCGTCGATCCCGGTGCGGCCGACGGCGTCGTCGACCACGTGTGGATGGGTGACCTGTTACTTGATTCCTGTCGTGGCGATCCCGCGCACGAGGTACTTCTGCCCGAACAGGAAGATCAGGAAGATGGGGATGATCGTCACGATCGACATGGCGAACATGGGTCCCCAGGAGCTCCCCGACGAGGAGTCGAGGAAGAGGCGCAGCGCGAGCGGCGCCGATTTCACGTCGTCGGACGTGAGGAACACGAGCTGGCTGAAGAAGTCGTTCCACGTCCAGATGAACGTGAAGATCGCGACCGTCGCGAGGGCGGGCACGGACAGCGGGAGCATGATCCGCAGGAAGATCCGCGGGTGCCCGCAGCCGTCGAGCCGGGCGGCCTCCTCGAGCTCCATCGGGATGCCGCGGAAGAACTGCACCATGAGGAAGATGAAGAAGGCGTCCGTGGCGAGCAGGCTCGGCACGATGAGCGGCCAGAACGTGTTGACCCAGTCGAGCTGCCGGAACATCACGTACCGCGGGACGATGATCACGTGGATCGGCAGCATGATCGTGACGAGCATGACCGCGAACCAGATGCCCCGGCCACGGAACTTCAGCCGGGCGAACGCGTAGGCCGCCATGGTGCAGCTCACGAGGTTGCCGATGAGGCAGCCCATGACGATCGCGAACGAGTTGAGCAGGTACTTGCCGAACTGGTATGTCAGCGCGTTCCAGCCGGTCGAGTAGTTGGAGAAGTCCCAGCGGCGCGGGACCAGCGAGAGGTCCTTGAAGATGTCCTCCGTGGGCTTGAACGAACTGCCCAGCATCCACAGGAGCGGGTAGATCATGACGATGCACCCGGCGATCAGGAGGACGTGCCGGAGGACCGATCCGGTGCGGCTGCGCCAGAGGTGCTTGCGGCGCTTGACGGGCGCTGCGGAGGCGAGCTCGGAGATCCGGTCCCCGAGGTCGGTGCGGGAGAGTGTCGGCGTCGACATCGCGGCTTTCCTTTCAGTCCCCGTAGTGGACCCAGAACTTCGACAGCCAGAAGTTCAGGCCCGTGAGGGTGAGGACGATGAGGACGAGGATCCAGGCCATCGCGGACGCGTAGCCCATGTGGAGGTTGGAGAAGCCCTCCTGGTACAGGTAGAGCGTGTAGAAGAGCGTCGAGTCCGAGGGGCCGCCCGTCCCGCCGGAGACGACGTAGGCCTGGGTGAAGGCCTGGAACGCTGTGATCACCTGCATCACGAGGTTGAAGAAGATGATCGGGCTCAGGAGCGGCAGCGTGATCGAGCGGAACTGCCGCCACCTGGAGGCGCCGTCGAGCTGGGACGCCTCGTAGTACATGTCGGGGATCTGCCGCAGGCCGGCGAGGAAGATGATCATCGGCGAGCCGAACGTCCACACGTGCAGCAGGACGATCGTCCAGAGCGCGGTGTCGGGGTTGGAGACCCAGCCCGTGCCGGTGATGCCGAAGAGCCCGAGGAACTTGTTGACGAGCCCCTCCTCGCCGAAGACCTGGCGCCAGAGGATCGCGATCGCGACCGAGCCGCCCATGAGCGACGGCAGGTAGATCACGGAGCGGTAGAAGGCGAGGCCCCGCATGCCCTGGTTGAGCAGGATGGCGACGGCCAGCGCCGCGGCGAGCTGGAGCGGCACGCTCGTGACCACGTACGTCAGCGTCACCTTGAGCGACTGCCACATGCGCTCGTCGTGGAACAGGTCCACGAAGTTCTTGAACCCGACCCACTGGGGCGAGGTCAGCAGGTCGTACTTGGTGAACGAGAGGTAGAGCGACGCGATCAGCGGGAACAGCGTGACCGCGGCGAGCCCGACGAACCACGGGGCCAGGAAGACGAGCGCGGCGCGTCCGTCGGACTTGCGCAGGTTGGTCGAGGTCGTGACCCTCGGCCCTCCGCGCTGGCGCTTGATCGCCTTCAGCTCGTTGATCGCTGACATGACTCACTTCCTCGTAAGTGCCGACCACGCTCGGTGTGGTCACGGTCATCAGTAACCGGTTTCCAGAACCTAGCGGGTGATCTCGATGCTGGCAAGTGCCGTGATCGAGCCGTGATCGAGCCGTGATCTAGAGGCCTGCGAGGCCGTGGGAGCGCGACCACGGAGCCCGCGCCGGCACGCACGAGTGACAGCGTGTCTGCGGATGCGGTAGCGTCCGCAAGAAACCTGTTTCTCACGCAGAGCACCGGGGAGCACCCACGATGACCACCAACGGGTCGTCCGGGTCGGCAGGGTCGCCGACCACGGGCACCGGACGCCGCGGCCGCGAGCAGTCGGCCGCCGGCGCCACCATCAGCGACGTCGCCGCGGCGGCGAGCGTCTCCCGCGCGACCGTGTCCCGGGTCATGAACGGCCGCAAGGTCGACCCGGAGCTGGCCGAGCGCGTCCGCCAGGCCGCCGCCGAGCTCGACTACCGGCCGTCCGCGATGGCCCGGTCGCTGTCGCTGGGCCGCACGCAGGCCGTCGGCGTCGTGGTCCCCGACCTCACGAACCCGATGTTCCAGGAGGTCCTGCGCGGCATCGCCGCCGGCGCGGACGCCGCGGGCTACGGCGTCGTCGTCGCGGAGACCGCGGAGCGGCCCGAGCGGGAGGCGCGCGCGGTCCGCAGCACGCGCTCGCGCGTCGACGCGCTCGTCATGGTCGCGCCCCGCATGACCGACGACGAGCTCGCCGCCGCGGTCGCCGCGACCCAGCCCGTCGTCCTCGTCAACCGGACGCTGCCCGAGTCGTCGGTGCCGGCCGTGAGCGTCGACTACGCCGAGGCGATGTACGAGGCGGTCGAGCACCTCATGACGCTCGGCCACCGCTCGGTCGTGTACCTCGCGGGGCCCGAGGCGTCGTCGTCGAACGCGGAGCGCTTCGCCGGGTTCGAGACGGCGCAGGCCTCGTTCGGCGGGGTCAGCTTCATCTCGGTGCCGTGCGGCGCGACCATCGCGGACGGCTACGGCGCGGCCGAGGCCGTCCTCGCGACGCGCGCGACCGCCGTCGTCGCCTACAACGACCTCGTCGCGTTCGGGCTGCTCGGGCGGCTCAGCGAGCTCGGCGTCTCCGTGCCCGGCGAGGTGTCCGTGGTCGGCTTCGACGACATCGACCTCGCCCGGTTCTCGACGCCGCCGCTCACCACCGTGGCGGTGCCCCGCACCCAGCTCGGCGAGCGCGCGTGGACCCGGCTGCACGAGCAGATCTCGACGACCACGGGGCACGGCGAGGACGCGGGCCCGGCGCTCCCGGACAGCTCGACGGACCTCCTGCGCACGCACCTCGTCCTGCGCGCCTCCACCGGCCCCGCGCCCGACGTCGCCGAGCGCGCCGAGGACCTGTCGCGCGTCCCCGGCCCGACGGCGTGGCGCAGCGACGTCGTCGGGAACGTCCTGACGGCCGGCGGCGTGCGCATCGCGCGGTACGTGACCGGCGAGACCATGCGCCCGGAGCACTCGCCGCGGCCCTACCTGCACCCGGTCCGCGCGCTGTCCGGGGCGCGCCTGACCAGCGCCAACCCCGCCGACCGCCGCCACCTGCACGGGCTGTCGCTGGGCCTGCCGGACGTGAACGGGACGTCGTTCTGGGGTGGCCGCACGTGGGTCCCCGGCGAGGGGATGACGCTGCTCGCCAACCACGGCCGGGAGGTCTCGCGGCGCGGCCCCGCCGTGGATCCGGGCGACCCGGGCGTGCTCCGCGACGAGGTGGACTGGCTCGCGAGCGACGGGGTGCCGCTCTTCGCCGAGCAGCGGGTGCTGCGGTCCCGCACGCTCGCGGGCGGCGCCGGCTGGGCGCTCGGCTGGTCGAGCCGGCTCACGGCCCAGCGCGACGTGACGATCTCCGGTCCGGCGCGCTCGCGGCCCAACGCCGCGGGGTTCGGCGGCCTGTACTGGCGGTTCGCGCCGATCGAGGAGTGCACGGTGGCGTCCGCCGACGGCGTCGGCGCCCGCGCGTGCCTCGGCTCGCGCTCGCCGTGGCTGTCCCTCGCGCTGCGGACGGCGGGCTCGTGGACGACCGTCGTCCTCCTCCAGGACGGGCAGGAACGGTGGTTCGTGCGCACCGAGCCGTACGTCGCCGCCGGGCCCGCGCTCGCGTGGGACGCGCCGGTCCGGCTCGCCGCGCGCGAGTCCCTCGACCTGGGGCTCACCGCCCTGGTGCTGGAGGGGCTGCACACGCCCGCGGCCGTCGTCGAGCGGTGGCTCCCGCTCGCCGCGCACGCGCTCGAGGGGGAGGCGGACCGTGACTGAGCTCGCACCCGCCCGCGCCGGGCTCCTCGCGCTGCACGACGGCGACGACGTCGCGGTGGCGACGCGCGACCTCGCCCCGGGCGACGTCATCGAGGTGGGCGGGCGCGCGGTCACGATCGTCGACGCCGTCCCGCGGGGGCACAAGGTCGCGCTCGCCGACGTGGCGGCCGGGGCCGACGTGCACAAGTACGGGCAGTCGATCGGCGTCGCGACCCGGCCCATCGGCGTCGGGCAGCACGTCCACGCCCACAACCTCGGGTTCGAGGAGGGCCGTCGGGACCACGCTCTCGGTGGCACGCACACCGAGCTCGCGGTGCCCGACGGCCCGCGCCCGACGTTCCGGGGGTTCCGGCGCGCGGACGGACGGGTGGGCACGCGGAACTACGTCGCGATCCTGACCTCGGTGAACTGCTCGGCGTCGACGGCGCGGATGATCGCCGCCCGGTTCACGCCCGAGGTGCTCGCCGCGTACCCGAACGTGGACGGCGTCGTCGCGCTCACGCACCAGTCGGGCTGCGGCATGGTGCCGTCCAGCGAGGGCGGGCAGCTGCTGCTCCGGACCCTGCGGGGGTACGCGGCGCACCCGAACGTCGCGGGGCTGCTGGTGCTGGGGCTGGGCTGCGAGATGGTGCTGACCGAGCAGATCTCGACGCGGTCCGGCTCGGGCGCGTTCCTCGGGATGCCGGGCGTCGGAACGCCCCCGCCCCCGGTCGACCCGGTGCTCGCCGACATCCCCGCCGACACGGTGGTGGAGTCGCTGACGATCCAGGAGACGGGCGGCGTCCGCGCCACGGTCGCGGCGGGGGTCGCGGCGGTCGAGCGGATGCTGACGGCCGTCGACGCGCGTGAGCGGGTCGAGTGCGACGTGTCCGAGCTCGTGCTCGCGCTCAACTGCGGCGGGTCGGACGGGTACTCGGGGATCACGGCCAACCCGGCGCTGGGGTGGGCGTCGGACCGGCTCGTCGCGTACGGCGCCGCGTCGGCGCTCGCGGAGACGCCCGAGGTCTTCGGTGCCGAGCACCTGCTCACCCGCCGCGCGACCTCGCCCGACGTCGCGCAGCGGCTGCTGGACCGGATCGAGTGGTGGAAGGACTACACCGCGGCCGGTGGCGGCAGCATGGACAACAACCCGTCGCCAGGGAACAAGGCAGGCGGGCTGACCACGATCCTGGAGAAGTCGCTCGGCGCCGTCGCCAAGGGCGGGCGCGCCGACCTCGCCGCGGTCTACGAGTACGCCGAGCGGATCGAGCCCCACGTCGGCTTTGCGTTCATGGACACGCCGGGCTACGACCCGGTGTCCGTGACGGGGCTCGTGGCGGGGGGCGCGAACGTCGTCGTGTTCACGACGGGGCGCGGGTCGGTGTTCGGGTGCCGCCCGACGCCGTCGATCAAGGTCGCGACCAACACCCCCATGTACCGGGTCATGTCCGAGGACATGGACCTCGACGCGGGGCGGATCGTCGAGGGCACGGCGACGCTCGAGCAGGTGGGGCAGGAGATCTTCGACGCGATCCTGCGGGTCGCGTCAGGGGAGCGGACGGTGTCGGAGGACCTGCTCATCGACGGGCAGACGATCGGCACGGAGGAGTTCATCCCGTGGCACGTGGGAGCGGTGACGTGAGCGCCGCGGTCGAGGCCGAGGCGCTCCTTACGGCCGAGCTGCAGGCGCGGATCGACGCGGCGGGTGCGGCGGGCGGCGGGCGCGTCGTCGTCGGGCCGGGCGTGCACCGCACGGGCGCGCTGCGGCTGCGCTCGCACGTCGAGCTCCACGTCGAGGCGGGCGCCGTGCTGCAGTTCGTCCCCGACCCGGCGCTGTACCCGCCGGTCGAGGCGCGCTGGGAGGGCGCGCCGGCCACGATTCATCAACCGTGTCTGTACGCCGACGACGCCGAGCACGTGACGATCTCCGGCGACGGGACGATCGACGGCGGGGGAGCGGCCTGGTGGTCGGCGTTCCGGGAGGGCACGCTCGAGCACCCCCGGCCGACGCTCCTCGGGCTGCACCGCAGCCGGCGCGTCGTCGTGCGGGACGTGGCGTTGCGGAACTCGCCCGCCTGGACGATCCACCCGCTGCTGTGCGAGGACGTCTCGATCCGCGACGTGAGCATCCTCAACCCGCCCGACTCGCCGAACACCGACGGGATCGACCCCGAGTCGTGCCGGAACGTGCGGATCAGCGGATGCCACGTCGACGTCGGCGACGACTGCATCGTCCTCAAGGCGGGCACGGAGGCGACCGCCGCGCGGGTGCCGTGCGAGAACGTCACGGTCGTCGGCTGCACGTTGGTGCACGGGCACGGCGGGATCGTGATCGGCTCGGAGATGAGCGGCGACGTGCGCAACGTCGTCGTCGCCGACTGCGTGTTCCAGGGCACCGACCGCGGGATCCGGCTCAAGACGCGGCGCGGGCGCGGCGGCGTCGTCGAGGACGTGCGCGTCTCGAACGTCGTGATGGACGACGTGGGCTGCCCGTTCGTGATCAACGCCCACTACTTCTGCGGGCCGGGCGGCAGGGAGCCCGTCGTGTCCGACAGGTCCGCGCAACCGGTGGGGCCGGGGACGCCGTCGTTCCGGCGGATCAGCCTCGCGCACGTGAGCGCCCGGCGGGTCCGGGCGGCGGCGGGCTTCGTGCTCGGGCTCGCCGAGAGCCCGGTCGCGGAGCTCACGCTGGACGACGTGAGCGTGTCGTTCGCCGACGACCCGGCGCCGTTCGCGCCCGCGATGGCGGAGGGCGTCGAGGAGTCGGTGCGGCGGGGCCTGGTGCTCACGGGCTGCGACGACGTGCGGCTGAGCGGCGTGCGGATCGCCGGCGCGGAGGGCGAGGCGCTCGAGCTCGACCGGGTGTCGGGGCTACGCGTGGTGGACTGCACCGTCGACGGGAAACCGATTCCCGTTCGCTGAGCCGGGCTCAGGGCAAGCTGTGCGACGGCTGGTGCGAGAAAGGCGTTCTGAGTCGTTGGAAACCTGAGAAACCGATTGCCGGACGAGGGCTAGATGACTACGGTCGGGGCCGTGGGGCAACGTCGCCCGCAGTCTCGATGGAGGACGCCGCAGATGCACCGTTCACGACCGAAGTCGCTCGTCGCGACGATCGGAGCCCTCACCCTCGGGGGCACACTCCTGGCAGGCGGGCCTGCGCTCGCCCACGGCTCGTCGCACGCCGACGGGGCCGCGCACCGGACCGACCCGACGTGCACGACGGCGAACAGCCGACTGCTCGGGACGCGCCCCACGACCCCGACCAACCTCTGCGTGCCCGGCGCAGCCACCGACAGCACGAGCACGCTCCTCGTCTGGAACAAGCCCGAGTCGACGGACGTCGTGGACTACGTGGTGTACCAGGACGGCCGTGCGATCGGGCGCTCGTCGGCGAACGCCGAGGAGCACACGCCGTCGCAGCAGTACGTCGACACGTTCTACGCCGACGACGCCGACGGCTGGCACGTCAAGGTGCTCAGCCACAGCTTCAAGGTCACCGGGCTGGCCGCCAACCGCGACTACGCGTTCGCCGTGCGGGCGGTGCTCGCGGACGGCCGGCTGTCCGCGCCGTCGGGCACCGTCCACGTCACCACGGCCAAGAAGGCGCACCGCCAGGTCGTCACCGCGCCGCAGTTCGGCGCCGTCGGCGACGGCACGACCGTGAACACCGCGGCCATCCAGAAGGCGATCGACACCTGCAACGCGCCGAGCTGCACGGTCGTGATCCCGCGCGGCACGTTCCGGACCGGCGCGCTCTTCCTGCACAGCGACATGACGCTCGAGCTCGCGAAGGGCGCGCGCCTCCTCGGGTCGGACAGCTGGGCCGACTACCCGGTGACGCGGGGCTACTACCTCTACGCGATCCCCACGCCCGTCCCCACCGACCCGAGCTACACGGCCTACCTGCGGCCGCCGTCGCTCCTCAACGTCCGCCCCGACGACCTCGGCCGCAGCGAGCGCAACCGCCGGCCGGGCGCCGTCGCCCGGAACGTGCGCATCGTCGGGCCCGGCGTCATCGACGGTGATGGCTGGAAGCGCACCGCGGCCGGCACGACCACCGACGAGAACGGGAGCCAGCTCCCCGACTACGTCGCCTCGAGCGCCGCGAAGGTCGCGACCGACGGCATCCTCGCCGCGAACCAGGTCGAGCACGCCCGCGCGACGATCGACACGATCCCCGGCATCGTCAACCGCCCCGAGACCGTCTCGGACTCCTCGATCTACGGCCAGTACCGGTCGAGCATCGCGACGTTCATCGGCGTCGACGGCCTCTACCTCGACGGCTTCACCGTCGAGAACCCGGCGTTCCACGGCGTGATGGTCCTCGACTCGGCGGACGTCGGCGTCTACGGGACCCGGAACACGACGTTCGACACCAACAACGGCGACGCGATCGAGTTCGGCGGCACCCAGGGCGCCGTGGTCGCGAACAACTTCTTCGACTCGGGCGACGACGTCGTCAACTTCGCCGCCGGCCAGGGCCTGTACGGGGCGCAGGGGCGGTCGACGGGTGACGTCTGGATCCTCGGGAACTACGTGCGGCGCGGCCACGGCGGCGTCGCCATCGGTAGCCACACCGCGGCGTGGGTGCACGACGTCCTGGCCGAGGACAACGTGTTCAACGGGACCGAGACGGGCGCGCTGCGCATGAAGTCGACGTCCGACATGAACGGGGGCGCGCGCGACGTCGTGTTCCGCGACAGCGCCGTCGCCTGCATGAAGACGAGCGCGGTCATCGCGTCGCTCAGCTACACGCTGTCGCCGTCGGGCTACGTGAGCGGGGACTCCGCGACGTTCCGCGACATCCTCGTCCGGGACGTCAGCGTGGACTCGAACAGCTCGTCGACGTGCGGCATGGCGTCGAGCAACTCGAAGCCGGTCATCGACATCGAGGCGGGGCCCGCGAACGACGCGGACACCGTCGGGCAGTTCACGTTCGACGACGTCCAGTTCCGCAACGTGAACCCGACCGGCATCGAGGGGCTCACCGACTCGACCTTCAAGGACGTGTGCTTCGCGAGCGTGCTCGGCGGGGCGAACCCGTGGAACCTCGACGCGGCCTCGACGGGCAACACGTTCACGAACGTGTCGCCGGCGCCGGGGGCGGGCGGCCCGACGGGTACCTGTCGCTGACGGACCGCGGCGAGCCGCGCTGAGGTAGCGCCTTTCGCCCGAGACAGCGCGGAGTACGTGCTACGTCGGGCGAGAGGCGCTATCTGCGGGGCGGTCAGGCGGCGAGCGCCAGGCCGCCGAGACGGTCGTCCGTGCGGACCCGGGCCGTGAGCGCACCCGCGGGCCGTGCCTCGCCGCGACCCGTGAGGTCGAGCACGCGGACGGCAGCGGGGGCGCCGATCCCGGCGCGCTCGCGCAGCTCCGCGAGCCGGGCGCGCGCCGCCTCGCGCTCGAGCGCCTCGACGACCTCGCGCAGCACCTCCGCGAGCGATGCGCCCAGCGCTCTGCAGAGCGCCGACACCACCTCCGACGACGGCTCCTTGCGACCGCGCTCGACCTCCGACACGTAGGCGACGGACAGCCGGGCGCGCTCGGCGACGTCGACGATCCGCAGGCCCTGCTCGTCGCGCCGTCGGCGCAGCGAGGCGCCGAGCGCGGTGCGCAGCAGGGTGGGGACCGTGGTCGGCGCCGGCGTGGGCCGCACGGGTGGGAAGTGGCGGCTGCGTGTCGTCACGTCGTCCTTCATGGTGCGTCCTCCGGTCGATCGGCTCCTTCCCGACGCTAGCCCGGGGCCGCGGCGGACGCGCCGTCGTGCGTTGCGCCCTCAGCAGATCGGGCCGTTCTTCCAGGGGCAGATCGGCCCGGGGCAGAACGCGGGGTCGGTGCGCACAGCCGGGTCGCAGACTCGGAGCATGCCCGAGGACACCACCGCCCCCGTCGACCGCGAGCTCGCCCGCGAGCTCCTCAAGCACCGCATCGTCGTGCTCGGACGCGAGGTCCGCGACGACGACGCCAACGAGATCTGCGGCCGCATCCTGCTGCTCGCCGCCCAGGACCCGCAGGCCGACATCCAGCTCTACATCAACTCGCCCGGAGGGTCGGTGTCGGCGGGCTTCGCCGTCTTCGACACCATGCGCCTCGTCCCGTGCGACGTGCAGACCGTCGCCATGGGCTTCGCCGCGTCGATGGCGCAGGTGCTGCTCACAGCGGGCACGCCCGGCAAACGGTTCGCGCTCCCGCACACGCGCATCGTCATGCACCAGCCGCTCGGCGGGATCGGCGGCTCGACCACCGACGTCCGCATCCAGGCCGAACAGCTCAAGCAGACCAAGGAGCTCATGGCCCGGATCACGGCCGAGCAGACCGGTCAGCCGGTCGAGCGGATCGTCGCCGACGCCGACCGCGACCACTGGTTCACCGCCGAGGAGGCCAAGGAGTACGGGCTCGTCGACCACGTCGTCGACCTGCCCCTGCCCGTCGGCGTCTGACCGGGCCCGCTAGCCGCGAGCGATGCGAACCTGCCAAGATGCGGCGATGTCCTCCGCCCTGGGCCCTGAAGCCGATGCCGTTGTCGCGCGGTCGTACAGCTTTCGGCTCAGGCTTCGGCTTGGTGACAGCGGCATTGCCGCCGCTGAATCTGAACTTGACCTCGGGGTCGCCGCCGGGCTTCCTGCAGGCAGTGTGGTACTTAGGTCAATCCGCGGTCGCCTACCGTCGTGGCCACCTCGTTGATCTCCGACGCAGGCTGGCCTTCGCCGTGTACTCCTCGTCCTTCAGCGTCACCGAGCCCGACGCGCGGTTCCTCGTGCTCATGGCCGCGCTTGAGGCGCTCATCGAGCCGAAGCAGCGCCCGTCGGAAGTGGTGGACCACGTCGACGCACTGATCGCATCCACCAAGGCGTCGAACCTCCCCGATGCCGAGAAGGCGTCGCTCGTGCGCAGCCTCAATTGGCTCCGAGTGCAGTCGATCGGACAAGCGGGTCGAGAGCTTGCGTCGACCCTCGGAGAGAAGGTCTACGACGGTCGGAAGCCTGCTGCCTTCTTCAAACGCTGCTACAGCACCCGAAGCGATCTCATCCACGGCAACATCCCGCTGCCTGAGCGTCAGGATGTCGACCGAATGGCCGCCATCCTCCAGCGTTTCGTGGGCGACCTGCTCAGCGGAGCACTCGCCACGGATTTGCCACCGTTCGAGCCTGAGGGCCCAGGGCGGCAGGCCTGGGAGGATGCGATCGCGGGCCTCGGCTAGCTGTTGAGAATCCCGACGGCGAACCCGCGGCTCGCGGCTGTCAGACGGTCGTCGTTGGTCCACAGGGCGTCGCAGCCGTGGACCTGCGCGGCCGCCACGTGGAGCGCGTCCGGCGTCTTCATGCCCGTCGCAGCCCGGAGCCTCGCCGCCCGCTGGAAGACTGCGCGTTCGAGATCGACCTGCTGGAACAGCTCGAGCGCCGCACGGTACCGGTCCTCGATGTCGATGTCCCTACGGCGCATCGGGCCGACGAGGCACTCCAGGTGCACCAGCGGGCTGACGGCGAAGAGCTCGTCGCGAGCGAGCAGCCGGCGGACGGTGTCGCCCCGTGCCCCGCGGTCCTCGACGGCATAGATGACGAGGCAGCTGTCGAGGTAGATCACTCCCAGCCCTCTCGTTCGTCCGCAACGTCGAGGTCGAGCAGCTCGGGATCGCGCGCGAGCCGCTCCGGGAGGGGGTGGTCGTCCAGCCACTGCACGATGAGGTCACCTCGCCCGTGCACGACGTCGACTCGCACGGGAACGAGACGCACGACCGGGACGTCACGCTTAGCGATGACGACGTCCTCGCCCGCTGCGGCGCGCGCGATGAGCTGAGAAAGGTTGTTGCGCGCTTCGAGCACATTGACCTGCATAGCCGTCGCCACTCCGATCTGGCCAGAACTCCTGGCTAGATGTACAGCGTGCTCGTGAGCGGGCCTCACGTCAAGGTCCGGGCGCCCGCTCAGCGTCTGCGGTGGTCCTCGAGCGGGACGCGGGGCCCCCGCCGGACACCGCGCGCGTAACCCGCGAGGAGCAGGTGCTTCGCCACGCGGTGCCGGTGCCCGCGGTACGGCTCGAGGAGCGCGAGCATGCCGTCGTCGTCGACGCGCTCCCCGGTGAGCGCCCAGCCGACCTGCCCCGCGAGGTGGAAGTCTCCGACGGCCAGCGCGTCGGGGTCGCCGAGCGCCCGCTGCGCCGCCTCGGCCGCCGTCCACACGCCGACGCCGGGCAGGGACCGCCAGCGCCGCCGTGCCTCGGCGGGGTCGAGTGCGGCGCACCGCTGGAGCGACGAGGCGACGCGCGCGCACGCCACGACGGTCCGGGCACGTCCGGGGTCGATCCCCGCGCGGTGGAAGTCCCACACCGGGACGGACGCCCAGACCTCGGCGGTCGGCGGCACGCGCATGCGGTCGGCGACGGGTCCGGGCGCGGGCTCGCCGTGCCGGCGCAGCAGCCACCGCCACGCGTCGTGGGCCTGCCGGGTGACGACCCGCTGCTCCAGGACCGCCGGGACGATCGCCTCGAGGACGTTGCCGCTGCGCGTCATCCGCACGGCCCGGGTCCGCCGCCAGGCGTCGCGGACGCGGCCGGGCGGCGGGTCGAAGTCCTCGGGGTCGTCGTCCCCGAGAAGCGCCGGCACCGCGGCGAGCGCGGCCTCGGCGCCAGGCCCCCAGGCGCTCGCGGTCACCGTGTCCGGGCCGGTCGCCAGGATGCGGAGGGTCGCTGCGCCGTCGGGCGTGCGGGTGGCGCGCCAGACGGCGCCGTCGGGCCCGACCTGGAACGCCGGGTCGAGCGGGCCGCGGCGGTGGGGGAGGAGCGTCGCGCGCACGTCGACGGCGGCGGCGAGCCGGAACGAGCCGGTGGCCGTGCGGGGCCGGACGGGGGCGAGCGCGGGTGACACAGCGTCCATGGTCACACGCGCGCGGGCGGCGGGTGGGCGCGCGGGCGATGAGTGCGGGACGCTGGACGGGTCGGTACGCGTGGGTCGGCGCGCCGGCCCGTCCCGGTCCCATCCCGGCCGATCCCCGGCCGGGGCCAAGGAGGAGCGCACCATGGCCGCACTGTTCGACAGCTGTTTCAGCGGGTTCTCCGTCGACGACCTCGACGCCGCCCAGCACTTCTACGCCGACGTCCTGGGGCTCCGGGTGGAGCGCGACGAGATGGGGATGCGGATCCTCGTCCCCGGCGACTCGGGCGTGTTCGTGTACGACAAGGGCGCGGCGCACCAGCCGGCGTCCTTCACGGTGCTGAACTTCCCGGTGCCGGACGTCACCGCCAAGGTCGCCGAGCTCACGGCGCTCGACGTCGAGTTCGAGCGCTACGAGGGCACGCCGATGGCGACCGACGCCGACGGCGTCTTCCGTGGCGGCGGCCCGCTCATCGCGTGGTTCACGGACCCCGCGGGGAACGTGCTGTCGGTCGTCGAGGGCTGATCGGCCGCTACGGGATCAGCACCGCCCGACCGGTGATCCTCCCGGCCTCCAGGTCGTCGAACGCCCGCTGGTACTCCGCGAGCGGGTACCGCTGGACCTCGACGGAGAGCCTGCCCTGCTGCGCGAGCGCGATCACCTGGAGCTGGTCGGCGCGCGTCCCGCCGTAGGAGCGCTGGACGTTCACGCCCCACGGCAGGACGTCGGTGCCCGGGTCGGACGCGAACGTGAAGCTGCCCCCGCCGAGCCCGACGAAGCGCAGCGCGCCCTCGGGCGCGACGACCGCCGTCGCGAGGTCCACGGTGGGCTGCACGCCCACGAAGTCGAACACGGCGTCGGCGCCGTAGCCGTTCGTCAGGTCGAGGATCTTCCGCGCGGCGTCGGCGTCGCTCTTCAGGACGACGTCGGCGCCGAGCTCGCGTGCGAGCGCGAGCTTGGCGTCGTCGGTGTCGACGGCGACGATCCGGGCGGCCGTGGTCGCCTTGAGGATCTGCAGGCCCAGGTGGCCGAGGCCGCCGACGCCGATCACGACGGCCGTCGAGCCCGGTGTGAGGCGGGCGCGGGCGCTGTTGATCGCGTGCATGGGCGTGACGCCGGCGTCGGCGAGGGGAGCGGCGGCGACCGGGTCGAGGTCGCCGATCCGGTCGAGCTGCCGCGCCTTGACGACCATGTACTCCGCCATGGCACCGTCGGGACCGAGACCCGGCGTCGTCGGGAACTGCAGGCGGCTGCCGTTGACCTCGCACGCGTTGTCGCGGCCCTCGACGCAGGCGCGGCACCGGCCGCACGCCCAGATGACGCTGATCAGCACCGCGTCGCCGCGGGCCAGGCCGTCGACGTCGGCGCCGGTCCGCTCCACCCAGCCCGCGCCCTCGTGCCCGACGGTGTTCCCGAAGAACGGCCACTCCTCGCCCATGTGGAGCACGTGCAGGTCGGAGTGGCACAGGCCGGCGCCGGCGATCCTCACCAGCACCTCGTCCGGCCCGACGTCCGGTACGGGGACGTCCTGGAGCTCCAGGGTGTGCGGTCCGACGAGCTTGACAGCCTGCATGCGGGGTCCCTTCTCCGGGGGCCGGTGGTGGCCCGACCCCGACTCTGGCGGACGCCACCGCGCCCGTCCAGCCCTCCCGCCCGACGGCGGCCCGTGCGTCGCGCGCGAGGGACGAACCACGCGTAGCGTCGTCGGGACGGATCGTCGTCGGACCCAAGCGGAGGTGCTCATGGCACGCAAGCAGTCCTGGAGCGAGCTCAGCGGCGGCAAGAAGGTGCTGGTGGTCGTCGTGTCGCTCGCGCAGCTCGCACTGACGGTCGCGGGCTATCGTGACCTGGCGAAGCGCTCCGCCGACGAGGTCGAAGGTTCGAAGCTCGCCTGGGGCGTGGCGATGCTCGCCAACTGGGTGGGGCCGATCGCGTACTTCGCGAAGGGCCGCAAGGGCCTCGGCCTCAACGACTGAGCCACTCGGTGCCACGCTGGGCGCGGGCCGCGCTGCCCGCCGTCCTCGTCCTCGTCTGGCTCGCGCTCGCCGCCGTCGGCGGCCCCTACTTCGGACGGGTGTCCGAGGTCTCGAGCAACGACCAGGCGAGCTACCTCCCCGCGAGCGCGGACGCCACCAAGGTCGCGGCGCTCCAGCCGGAGTTCAGCGACTCCGACGCGGTGCCCGCCATCGTCGTGCTCCATCGCCCGGGTGGGCTCAGCACGCCCGACGTCGCGGCGATCACCGAGGACACGAAGGCGCTCGCGGGGCTGCCGGGCGTCGCCGGCGACGTCTCGCCCCCGATCGTGTCCGACGACGGCGAGGCGGCCCAGGTCTTCGTCCCGATGACCGACGACGCCGACCTCGACGCGCACGTCGCGGGGCTCCGGGAGCACCTCGCGTCGAGCGTGCCCGACGGCGTCCGCGCCTACGTGACGGGACCGGCCGGGTTCGCCAGCGACCTGGGCGCCGCGTTCGAGGGCATCGACGGCCTGCTGCTGGGCGTGGCGCTCGCGGCCGTGTTCGTCATCCTCGTCGTGGTCTACCGGTCGCCCCTGCTGCCGCTGCTGGTCCTGGTGACGTCGACCTTCGCGCTGTGCGCGGCGCTCCTCGTGGTCTGGTGGCTCGCGAAGTGGGACGTCGTCGAGCTCAACGGCCAGGTGCAGGGCATCCTCTTCATCCTCGTGATCGGGGCGGCCACCGACTACTCGCTGCTCTACGTCTCGCGGTACCGGGAGGCGCTGCGCGACGAGCGGAGCCGGTGGCGGGCCACCTGGGTCGCGCTGCGCGGGGCGTTCTGGCCCGTCGTGGCGTCGGCGGGCACCGTGATCGCCGGCCTGCTGTGCCTGCTGCTCAGCGACCTGAGCTCCAACCAGGCGCTCGGTCCGGTCACCTCGATCGGCATCGTCTTCGCGCTGCTCGCCGCGACGACCCTCCTGCCGGCGCTGCTCCTGCTGTGCGGGCGGGCGGCGTTCTGGCCCGCCCGGCCGAATCTCGGCTCGGCGCACCCGGCGGTCGTCGGGCCGCAGGCCCGCGGGCTGTGGGCGCGGGTCGCGCGCTGGATCTCCGGCGCGCCGCGCACGATCTGGGTGGTCTGCACCCTGGTCCTCCTCGCTGCGGCCACGGGGCTCGTCCAGCTCAAGGCCGACGGCGTGCCCCAGAGCGACCTCGTCCTCGGTCACTCGGAGGCGCGGGACGGCCAGGACGTCCTGGCCGAGCACTTTCCGGGGGGTTCCGGCAGCCCGGCGCTCGTCGTCGGGCCGTCGTCCGAGCTCGAGCGGATGGCCGGGGTGCTGGTCGGGCACGACGGCGTCTCGTCGGTGTCGGTCGCGGCGAAGGGTGTGCCGAGCGGGACCGCGCCGGTCACCGCGGACGGGGTCCAGCCGGTGCAGGGCGCGACGCCGGCCCCGACGGTCGTCGACGGCGACGTGCTGCTCGAGGCCACCCTGAGCGACCCGGCGGACTCGGACGCCGCGGAGGACGTCGTCCGCTCCCTCCGCGCGGATCTCGCCGCCGTGGACGACGGCATCCTCGTCGGTGGGGTGACGGCGGTCGCAGTCGACTCGAACGACGCCTCGATCCACGACCGGAACACGATCATCCCGATCGTCCTCGTCGTGATCCTGCTGATCCTGGTGCTGCTGCTCCGCGCCGTCCTGGCGCCCGTGCTCCTGGTGCTCTCTGTCGTCCTCTCGTTCGCGGCCTCTCTCGGGGTCTCCGCGCTCGTGTTCGACCACGTGTTCGGGCTCCCCGGCGCCGATCCGGCGGTGCCCCTCTACGGCTTCGTGTTCCTGGTGGCGCTCGGCATCGACTACAACATCTTTCTCATGACGCGGGTGCGCGAGGAGTCGCTGGAGCACGGCACGCGGCAGGGGATCCTGCGGGGGCTCGCGGTGACGGGCGGCGTGATCACGTCCGCGGGGCTCGTCCTCGCGGCGACGTTCGCCGCGCTCGGCGTCATCCCGATCCTGTTCCTCGCGCAGATCGCGTTCATCGTCGCGTTCGGTGTGCTGGTGGACACCCTCGTCGTCCGGTCGCTGCTGGTCCCGGCCCTGTCCTACGACATCGGCGCACCGATCTGGTGGCCGTCGCGGTTGTGGCGCGACGACGGCGGCGTCGCCCGGTCGGACCGCCGCCGGGACCGGGTCTGACGCGTGCCCACCTGCTCGACGGCTACGACCGTCACGACGACGGCGGTCGTGAGCCCGAGCACGAGGAGGGCCGGGCCGGTGTGCGTCCCGACGGCGACGTCGACGAGCGCCAGGACGCCGAGCATCGGCGCGGCGTGCAGCTCGCGGAGCATGACCCAGCGGACGAGCTCGAGCGCGAGCAGGTAGAGCGCGACGCCGCCGGTGAGCGCAGCGGTGGCCGTCCAGCCGGCCGGGGCGCCGTCGTCGGCGTCCGCGAGGAGGAGCCGCAGCCCGAGTGCCAGGGCCACGATCCCGACGACGACCGGCGCGTGGCCGAGGGCGTAGCCGTCGCGCGCGAGCTCGGCCCGGCGGCGTGCGGACGCCGCGGCGAGCACGCCGCCCGCTGCGCCCGCGAGACGCGCGGCGTACGCCGACCAGAGCGTCGCGGCGAGCAGGAAGCCCAGGCTCGCCGCCGCGACGACGGGCCAGCGCATCACGCGGTCGCCGGCGCCTGTGCCCGCGGCCACGAGGGTCTCGCCGAACGCGATGATCACGACCAGGCCGTGCCGCTCCACGAAGTGCCCGGGGCTCACGATCCGCCAGCCGCGGTACCCGGACGTGATCCGCCCGCCTGCGAAGTCGACGAGGAGCGCGCACGACCAGAGCACCGTCTGCGTGGTTCCGCCGAGCACCGCCCCGACGACGAGCAGCACGCTCGAGATGCCCTGGGGGACGAGGTCGAGCGTGATCTGGGTGCGCAGCCGGGGGTCGTTCTGCGCGGCCGCCCGGAACAGCAGCACGTACGTCACGCGGACGGCCGCGAACGCGAGAGCGAGGACGAGCGGCGCGTCGATCGGGCCGCCGTCCGGCTGCCAGGCGCCCGGCGCGACGACTCCCGCCAGGAACAGCCCCGCCATGGCCGCGACCATGCCGAGCTTGACGAAGCCGCGGTCAGCGCGGACCCGGTTGCCGAGCCAGGTGAACGCCGACCACGCCCACCACAGGAGCAGCAGGAGCACCAGCCCCTGCACGGGCGCGGTCGGGCCGTGGTCCTGCTCGAGGTAGGCGACGACCCGCGTGATCGCGAACACGAACACGAGGTCGAAGAAGATCTCGAACATCGTGACGCGGTGGCTCGAGCGGACCGGGACGACGCCGAGGGCCCCGCGGGCCTGGGGGCGGGTGGTGGTCGTGTCCATGGGACGACGGTCCGTCCTGCGGGTCGGTCGCCGCGTCCGTCGGACACCCTGGCCGGGACCCTGGCAGCGCCACCCCTCGGCCGTCGCAGGCGGGCGTGCAGCCCTCCCGGTCGGGCCGGCCGGCGGCGCCCCGCCGGTAGTCTGACGCGCGTGAGCCCCCGCCCCCTGCCCGACGACGGCGTCCGCGCCGCCGCCCTCCTGCTCGACCTCGACGGCACGCTCGTCGACACCACGGAGAAGGTCGAGGCCGCGTGGCGGTGGGGCGCCGACCGGCTCGGCGTCCCGTTCTCGACCCTCGAGCCGTACATCCACGGGATCCCCGGGTCGCAGGCGCTCGAGCTGGCGCTCCCGGGGCGCCTCGCCCCCGACGAGCGGGACGCGCTCACCGACGAGCTGCTGCGGCGGATGGCCGACCCGGCCGCCGGCCACGTGCTCTGGATGCCCGGCGCGCAGGACCTCGTCACGATCCTCGCCCGCGACGCCGGTGACCGGTGGGCGATCGTCACCAGCGGCGACCGGCGCCTCGCTGGGTCGAGCGTCGAGGCTCTCGCGCTGCCCTTGCCGCCGGTCATGGTGACGTCCCAGGACGTCGAGCTCGGCAAGCCGCACCCCGAGCCCTACCTGCAGGCTGCGGACCGGCTCGGGATCCTCGAGACCGATGCGTGCGTCGTCGTCGAGGACGCGCCCGCCGGCATCGCCGCGGGCAAGGCGGCCGGGATGCGAGTGCTCGCGCTGACGACGACGTACCCCGCGTCCGAGCTCGCCGAGGCCGACTGGGTGGTGGGCTCGCTCGCGGACGTGAGTGCCGTCGTCGAGGGCGACGCCATCGTCCTGCGCCCCGCGGCCTGATCGCTCCCGCTCCCACCCTCCCTCCGGCACCCATCCCTCCGCCGAACACGGGATCTCGGCCTGTCCGGACGGCCGGACAGGCCGACGTCCTGTGTTCGGCAGTCTGGGATCCCGTGGTCGCGCGTGTCAGGCAGCCCGGTGATGCGGATGCGCGGTCTCGATGGTTCGACATGCCCGCTCCGGCGTCGGCGACCGTTGCCGGCTGAGTTGCGGCGTTGTCGCGCGACCCACCTACACAGCCCGCCAGCAGCTTCAGCGTGTCGGGGTGTGACACGCGGGCGAAACGGGCATCTGGCCCGGCTGTCGGGACGGGTTGTGGAGGCTGGTCTCGCTACGACGCGGCGCCGCTCGTAGGGTCGGACCATGGCCGACGTCGTCAACCTCGCCGCTGCGTTCGACTCCTTCGACGACACCTGGCAGCCCAGGCGGCTGGTCAGCGTCAACGACTACGACGTCAAAGCCGTGCGGCTGGAGGGCGAGTTCGTCTGGCACTCCCACCCGGAGACGGACGAGCTGTTCATGGTGCGCTCGGGGCGCCTCGTCATCCAGCAGCGCGATGCGGAGGGCAAGCGCCACGACGTGGAGCTCGGCCCCGGCGACGTCTACGTGGTCCCGCGCGGCGTTGAGCACTGCCCGCGTACCGAGGGCGCGGTGACGGCCCTGCTGTTCGAGCCGCGGGGCACGGTCAACACCGGCGACGCCGGCGGCGAGCGGACCGCCGAGCTCCAGGAGCCTGCCGCGGATGACTGACGTTGCGCCAGCCTCCGAGCCTGCGGACGGCCGCGGCGATCCCGAGCCGGCCGAGCGGCGAGCCGAGCGCCGTCGTCGGGAGGACGAGAACCGGCGCACCGAGAACCCGCACTCGCCGCAGGCGCGCCTGCGCGCCCGTCACCAGCTCGAGCTGCGGTCGCGGTGGGTGGACCACCTGGTCGACGAGGCCATCGAGCGCGGGGAATTCGACGACCTGCCCCTCGCGGGCAAGCCGATCCCCAACCTCGGCACCCATCACGACCCCGACTGGTGGATCAAGAGCCTCGTCGAGCGCGAGCAGATCACCGGCGTGCTGCCTGAGGCGTTCCAGCTCCGCAAGGACGTCGCCGAGCTCGACGCGCGGCTCGACCGAGAGTTCTCGGAGGCGCGCGTCCGGGAGGTGCTCGAGGAGTTCAACCGCCGTGTGGTCGAGGCCCGGCGTCAGCTGCTGGGCGGCCCGCCCGTCGTCACGCCCCTCCGGGACGTCGACGGCGAGGTCGTGCGCTGGCGGCAGCGGAACCGTCGCTGACGCGCTCCCAGGGGGCGACCGGCCCCGGCACGACGACGAACGACGGGTGCGGGTCCGGCCTCGCGACGGCCGCCCACCGCGCTGCGACGTCGGGACTCCGGTCCGTGAGCTTCGCTCGCAGACGGCTCCACTCGTGGGCGAGCTGGCCGTCTGGCACGGGTATCGGCGCGATCTGTTCGGCCGCGGCGTCGGGCGGGCGCTCGATGCGGGCACGGTCGAACCGGTAGGCCCGGGCCGTCGCCTCCTCGGCGACGGCCGCGAGATAGGCGCCGACCGACACGAGCGGGTCCGGGGTGGCCCTGAAGCGCTCGAGCTGCGGGTGGTGGCGGTAGCCGGTCGTCCGGCCGGCGAGCACCGCCTGCGCGAGCAGCGCCTCGCGCCAGCACGCCGTCAGCCCCTGGCGGTCCAGGTACCGCGGGTGCACGCTCCACAGCCGCACGCTGCCTCCGATCGTCGCCGTACCGGCGACGCTACCCGTCACGCTCGGCCCTCGGCATAAACCCTGGCGCTGTTCGTCGGGGCATGCGACAGTGGGCGGGTGCCCCCACGCGCCACCGCGTCGGGGCATCCCCCTGCCCCCGACGGAAGGCACCCGGTGAGGATCGCTCCCCGCTCAGCGTCCACGCGCTGACCCACCCGCTGCTCGAGCGCACGCTCGCAGGGGTGGTCGGCGCAGTCTCGCCGAACCCCGGGAGCCCTCCATGGCCTTTCGTCCCTCTGCTGCACCCTCCGTCGTCCTCACCCGCCTGACGTTCGCCTGGCCCGACGGGGCCGTCGCGCTGCGCGACCTCACCGCGTCGTTCACCGCCGGGCGGACCGGCCTCGTCGGCCGCAACGGTGCCGGCAAGTCCACGCTGCTGCGCCTGGTCGCGGGCGAGCTCGCCCCGACCTCCGGGTCCGTCCGGACCACCGGCGACGTCGCGTACCTGCCACAGCACCTCACCGTGCGGGACGACGGTGCGTCCGTCGCCGACCTGCTCGGCGTCGGGGCGCGGCTGCGCGCGTTCCGCCTCATCGAGTCGGGCACGGCCGACCCCGCGGCCCTCGAGGCCGCGTTCGACGCGCTCGCCGACGACTGGGAGGTCGAGCAGCGGGCCGCCGACGCCGCGCGGTCCGCCGGGCTCGGCGCCGCCGATCTCGACCGACCCGCCCGCACCCTGTCCGGCGGTGAGACCATCCTGACGGCGCTCGCGGGGCTCCGCGCCGCCGCCACCCCGGTGACGCTCCTCGACGAGCCCACCAACAACCTCGACCGCGACGCCCGCGCGCGCCTCTACGCGATGGTCGAGGCGTGGCGGGGGACGCTCGTCGTCGTGAGTCACGACCGCACCCTGCTCGAACTCATGGACTCCACCGCGGAGCTCCGCGAAGGCTCGCTCGAGGTGTTCGGCGGGACGTTCACCGACTACGAGGAGCACCTCGCGGTCCAGCAGGAGGCCGCGGCACGCGCCGTCCGGACCGCCGAGCAGCGGCTGCGCACGGAGAAGCGCGAGCGGATCGAGGCGGAGACCAAGATCGCGCGGTCGGCCAAGGCCGGGAAGAAGGCCGCCGAGAACATGCCGAAGATCCTCGCGAACGCCCGCAAGAACGCCGCCGAGGCGACCGCCGGCAAGACCCGCGCCAACGCCGACGAGCGCCTCGACCGGGCGCGCGCCGCCGTCGACGAGGCCGAGTCACGGGTCCGCGACGACGATCACATCCACGTCGACCTGCCCGGCACCGAGGTGCCCAGCGGGCGTCGGCTGCTCGAGCTCGACGGCTCCGACGGTCGGCCCGTCGTCCTGCAGGGGCCCGAGCGTGTCGTCCTCGGCGGCCCGAACGGCGCCGGCAAGACCACGCTGATCGAGGAGCTCCTGGGGCTCCGGCCCGCGCAGGGCCAGCCCCGCGGGTGCCTGCTCACCGACCGCGTCGGCTACCTCGCGCAGCGCCTCACCCTTCCCGACGACGACGCGAGCGTCCTCGACACCGTGCGCTCCGGCTCCCCGGAGCTCACCCCGGGTGAGGTGCGGAACCGGCTGGCGAGGTTCCTCCTGCGCGGGGCGACGGTCGACCGGCCCGTCCGGAGCCTCTCCGGAGGGGAGCGGTTCCGGGTCGCGCTGGCCCGTGTGCTGCTCGCCGACCCGCCGCCGCAGCTCCTGGTTCTCGACGAGCCCACCAACAACCTCGACCTCGCCAGCGTCGACCAGCTCGCCGAGGCCCTCGACGGATACCGCGGCGCGCTGCTCGTCGTCAGCCACGACGACGCGTTCCTCCAGCGGATCGGGGCGGGGGTCGAGGTCGGGACGCGGTGGGAGGTCGAGCGCGGGGGCGCTGTGCGCCTCGCTTCCTGACTGTCGTCGGCTGGGTCGTTTCAGGCCGCCGAGCCGAGACGTTGGCGACGGCGGTTGGCCAGCACCGCCCACATGATGCCGCCTGCCGCGACTGCTCCCAGGATCGCGAACGACCACGCGACGTCCGTGCCGGCCGGAGGCGTCTCCGGCACGCCGCCGTCGGACGTCGCGAGCCAGGTGGTGTAGACCTCGCGCTGCGCTGAGCGGAACGCCGACGTGCTCAGAGCCTTGACGCCCGTGGCCTCCCTCGCGGACTGGTCGAGTGGGCTCACGGTCCTGCGGTCGTCGCTCACCGTGTAGTAGTGGGGCTGCGACGGCGGTCCCGCGATGAGCACCAGCGTGTCCGCGGGCAGCGCCTCGAGGGCGACGTCGAAGGCCGCACCGGCTCCACCTCCGTAGGAATCGACCCGGCCGTCGTCGTGGAGGGTGAACATGCCCACCGTCGCGCCGTCCTGGTGGGCGAGGACGACCCAGTCGACCCCACCCTCCGGCGAGACGAGCTCGTTCCCTCCGAGGGCGGACGACGTCCGGCCAGCGTCGTCGTAGTAGAGCAGCGCGTGGGGCGTGCCCAGCGTCAGACCCTCGGCGACGGCCGTCTCGCTGTCGGGCGCGTCGAGGATGTAGTGGGCCGCCGTGCGGTACGTCTGCCCGCCGGGTGCGACCGACGCGAGGACTGCCAACGGCGCCGTCGTGCCCGGAGCCGGAGGTGGCACGGGCTCGGCGGCGCGGGCCGTCGTCGGGAGGGCGAGCATCAGGAAGAGCGGAGCAGCCAGGGCAGCGGCGAACGTTACGGCGCGGCCGCGTCGGTGTGCGTGCACGGAACCCCCTCGTCCGTCCGGATGCTCGCGACGCTAGCAGCGGCGTCGCCCGTCCGACCTGCGCGGACGCGAGTCGTGACGCACCTGTGACCGTGTCCGGCCGCCGCATGTTCGGCGCCGAGGTATTCGGGCCGCCCGTCTACTTCGCGAGGTAGTACGGCGGCCGTACTACTTCGGCGAGGGGGCGGGGGCCGTGGACTCGCGGACCACGAGCTCGACGCCGAGCCGCGCGGGGTCGGCCGGGCGCTCGCCGTCGATCATCGATAGCAGCAGGGAGGCGGCCGTCCGGCCCTTGGCGACGACGTCCTGCCGGACGGTGGTGAGGCTCGGGGTCACGTACTCGGCGACGTCGGTGTCGTCGTAGCCGACGACGGACACGTCCTCGGGGACGCGCCGCCCCGCCCGCGCGAGCGCCTTGGCGAGGCCCGCGGCAAGGATGTCGGCGGTCGCGAGGACGGCCGTCGCCTCGGGGTGCGAGGCCGCCACGACGCCACCGGCGCGCAGCCCCTCCTCGAAGCTGGTGTTCGCGGGCACGACGAGCGTGTCGTCCCACGCGACCCCGGCCGCGGCGAGGGCCGCGCGGAACCCGCGGAGGCGTTCGGCGACGACGCGGCTGGGGGTCGTCGTCGGGCCGCAGAACACGATGCGCCGGTGCCCGAGCGCGAGCAGGTGCTCGGCGGCCAGCCGCCCGCCCTGCGCGTCGTCGGACCCCACGCGCGCGACGGGCACCGGCGACACCCCCGCATCGCCGTCCGCGCCTTCGCGCTGGTCCGCGCCCTCCCGCTCGTACGCGTCGACGAGCACGACGGGCGTGTCGCGGGGGAGCTCGAGGGCCTCGAGCTCGGCGTCGGTGTAGTTCATGACGACGATCCCGTCGAGGTTCCAGCGACGCACGGACTCGCGGACGTCGTCGGCGGTGCCGGCGCTGCGGAGCATGAGGTGGTTGTCGTGCGAACGCAGGGTGGCCTCGACGGCGCCGACGACGCCGACGTCGTGCGCGCTCACGAGGAGGCTCTGGTCGGCGGTCCCGGGCGGCACGAGGAGCCCGACGAGCCGGGTGCGGCCGGCGGCGAGGGACTGGGCGGAGCCGTTGGGCACGTAGCCGCGGGCGGCGATGACGCGGCGGACCTCGTCGGCGGTGGTTGGCGAGACCCGGCCGAGGTTGCCGTTCACGACGTTCGACACGGTCATGACGCTGACGCCGGCCTCGTGGGCGATGTCCTTGAGGGTGACGCGGGCCACCGTGCCTCCTGTCGTGAGCGACTCCGCCGCGCGGCCGTGACCACATCGTGACCGTTCTGGCTCGCTCGGCGTCTTGACGGCCGATCCTATCGGCATTTAGCGTTAAACGTGTAGCGCTAAACCTGCCGGGCGAGCTCGGCGGCGGCGGCGCCCCCGCCCGGACCCCGGCCACCCCGCCGGACCCCCAAGGAGAAGACGATGAAGTCATCGATCACGGGACGAGCCGCCGCCGCCCTCGGGCTCAGCGCGCTCGCCCTCGGCACGCTCGCAGCATGCAGCAGCGGCGACAGCGGTGCCGCCGACAAGAGCACGAGTCCCACGGCCGCAGCGACGCTGAGCGGCCCGGTCACCATCACCGTCGCGATCGACAAGGGCCTGAGCAAGGACGCCAGGGACCAGTTCGACGCGCGCGTGGTGGCCTTCGAGAAGGCCAACCCGCTCATCACGGTCAAGTCACAGGAGTACACCTGGACCGCCACGACCTTCACCGCCGACCTCGCCGGCGGCACGCTCCCCGACGTCTTCCCGATCCCGTTCACGGACGGCCGCGGACTCATCGCGCAGCAGCAGATCGCGAACGTCAGCGGCCTCGTGTCCCAGCTCCCGTACGCGAAGAGCTTCAACGAGAACATCGCCGCGGAGGGCGAGGACGCCGACGGCGCGATGTGGGCCGTCCCGATCGCCGCCTACGGCCAGGGGCTGCACTACAACCGGACGCTGTTCACGCAGGCCGGCCTCGACCCCGACAAGCCCCCGACCACCTGGGACGAGGTCCGCACCGACGCCAAGCAGATCGCGGACAAGACCGGCCAGGCCGGCCTGGCGATGATGACCAAGGACAACACCGGCGGCTGGATCTTCACCACGATGGTGAACGCGTTCGGCGGCAGGGTCGAGGCCACGGACGGCACCACTACCACCGCGACGATCGCCACGGACCAGGCCAAGCAGGTCGCCCAGTTCCTCCACGACCTGCGCTGGACCGACCACTCGATGGGCGCCAACTTCCTCTACGACTGGAACGGCATCAACCAGGACTTCGCCGCCGGCAAGATCGGCATGTACGTGTCGGGCGGCGGCAACCTGCCGAACCTCATCACGCAGAACGACATGGACATGAAGGACTACGGCCTCACGGTCCTGCCGCTCCAGGGCGACGACGCCGGCGTCCTCGGCGGCGGCACGCTCGCCGCGGTCAGCGCCAAGGCTGACCAGCAGGCGCAGATCGCGTCCGTGAAGTGGATCGACTTCTACTACGTCCAGCAGCTCATCGACAAGGACGCCGCCGTCACCTCCGCGCAGCAGTCCGTCGCCAACAAGCAGCCGGTCGGCGCGCCGCAGCTCCCGATCTTCGACCAGAAGACCTACGAGCAGCAGCAGGAGTGGATCAAGCCGTACGTCAACGTGCCGCTCGACCAGATGACCGGCTACACGCAGCACGTCTTCGAGCAGCCGCTCGTGCCCGAGCCGGGCGTCGCCACGCAGGACGTCTACGCGAAGCTCGACCCGGTGGTCCAGAGCATCCTCACGAAGCAGGACGCGGACGTCGACAAGCTCCTGTCCGACGCCCAGACGCAGGCGCAGCGCGCGATCGACTCCGCGAGCTGACGCTCCGAGCTCCGGCCCGTCATCCGGACCTGGGCCGGTCCCGTGCGCCGGTCGGTGGGCTCCGCTCCGCCCACCGGCCGGCGCCATGTTTCGATGGTCTTCTCCACGGATTGGGAACACTGGATCCATGCCCGACGACGCCCGCAGCCTCCCCGCGCCCGCCCTCGACGGCGCGGCGCGCCCGCCCGAGGGGATCCCTGCCCTGGTGACGGACCCGGTCGCGGACCCACGCGCCGTCGTGCAGGGGGACCGGTACCGCGTCACGGTCCTCACCGACGGGCTGGTGCGCCTCGAGTACGCCGAGGACGGCGTCTTCGAGGACCGCGCCTCGACCTTCGCTGTGCGCCGGCGCCTCCCCGTCCCTGAGTTCCGGGTGCTCGACGACGGCCCGAACCTCGAGGTCGTCACGGACCGGTTCCGCCTCGTCTACGACCGCGGCCCGTTCAGCACGAGCGGCCTGTCCGTCGCCGTCCAGGGCGGCGTGACCGTCTACCACTCGGTGTGGCGGTACGGGGAGGAGCTCGGCGACGCCGAGGGCACGGTCGCGGGGATGCCCGGGCTGCGCGGCACGGCCCGCACGCTCGACGAGGCCGACGGCGCCGTCCCGCTCGAGCCCGGTGTCGCCTCCCGGACCGGGTTCGCCGTCCTCGACGACTCCGCGTCCATGCTGTTCACCGACGACGGCTGGGTCGCGCCGCGCCCGGCCGCGGCCGGCGCGCGGTCCGGGACGTCGTCGTCGGGCGGGCGGGAGGACCTGTACGTGTTCGCGTACGGGACCGACCACGCCGAGGCGCTGCGGGCCTTCTACGCCGTGTCCGGGCCGCAGCCGCTGCTCCCGCGGTTCGCGCTCGGGAACTGGTGGAGCCGGTACCACCCGTACACGGCGGCGTCGTACGAGGCGCTGATCGAGCGGTTCGCGGCCGAGGGGCTCCCGTTCTCGGTGAGCGTCGTGGACATGGACTGGCACGTCGTCGACGTCGACCCCGCGCTCGGCAGCGGCTGGACGGGCTACACGTGGAACCGCTCGCTGTTCCCGGACCCCGCGAAGTTCCTCGACTGGCTGCACGAGCACGGCCTGCGGGTGACGTTGAACGTGCACCCGGCCGACGGCGTCCGCGCGCACGAGGACGCCTACGAGGCGATGGCCGCGGCGCTCGGCCGGGACACCTCGCAGCGCGACCCGATCGCCTTCGACGTGACCGACCGGGCGTTCCTCGAGGCCTACCTCGCGGTGCCGCACCGCCGCCTCGAGCGCGACGGCGTCGACTTCTGGTGGCTCGACTGGCAGTCGGGCCCGCACTCGCGCGTCACGGGCATCGACCCGCTGTGGATGCTCAACCACGTCCACTTCCTCGACAACGCGCGGCCGCGCGAGCTGACCCGCACCCCGGGCGGCCGGGCCGTGCGCGATGACCGGCCGCTCACCTTCTCCCGATACGCCGGCCCGGGGTCGCACCGCTACCCGGTCGGGTTCTCCGGGGACAGCGTGATCTCCTGGGCCAGCCTCGACTTCCAGCCGTACTTCACGGCGTCCGCGGCGAACATCGGCTACGGCTGGTGGTCGCACGATGTCGGCGGGCACTTCCACGGCGCCAAGGACGACGAGCTCGCGACCCGCTGGTTCCAGCTGGGCGTGCTGTCGCCGATCATGCGGCTGCACTCCGGCGCCAACCCGTTCATCACCAAGGAGCCGTGGGCGTTCGGGCCCGAGGCGCGCGAGGTCATGACCGCGTTCCTGCGGCTCCGGCACCGGCTCGTGCCCTACCTGCACGCCATGAACCATCGCGCCGCGTTCGACGCGACGCCGCTGGTCCGGCCGCTCTACCACCGCTGGCCACGCGCGGCGGGGGCGTACGACGCGCGGAACACGTTCCTCTTCGGGTCCGAGCTGCTCGTCGCGCCGATCACCGCCCCCGCCGACGGCGCGACCCGGCTCGGCGAGGTCCTGACCTGGCTGCCGCCGGGCACGTGGGTCGACGTGCTGACCGGTCAGGTCTACGACGCCGGCTCCGGCCAGGGGCGGGAGATCGTGCTGCACCGCCCGCTCGCCTCGGTGCCCGTCCTCGCCCCCGCGGGCGCGGTCGTGCCGCTCGACGCCGCGGCCGTCCCGGGCAACGACCTCGCCGCTCCCGAGGCCCTCGAGGTGCTCGTGGTCGTGGGCGCGGACGGCGCGTTCGACCTCGTCGAGGACGACGGCGGCCCGGTCGCGTCCGCGGACGCCCCGAACGTCGTGCGGACCCCGGTCCGGTGGTCGCAGGCCGGCGGTCGCGCCGTCGTCGGGCCGGCGCGCGGGGGAGCGGACGGCCTCGCCGCCGTTCCCGCGCGCCGGACGTGGACGCTGACGTTCCCGTCGCTCGGAGTGCTCGGCGCCGACGAGGCCGCCCTGGTCGTGGCGACCGTGGACGGCGCTCGCGTCCAGGCGGCCGTCGAGCGCGTGGCGCTGGCCGCCGACCCCCGGGGCTCGGGGCTCGCCGTGACCGTCGCGGACGTGCCGGTCGGGGCGGAGGTCGTCGTCGTGCTGGGGCCGGGGACGACGCTCGAGGCGGGCGACCTCGCGGGCCGCGTGTTCGACCTGCTCGACCGGGCACAGATCGCGTACGACCTCAAGGAGCGGTTGCTCGCCGTCGCGACCGCGGACGAGCCCGCGACCACGCGCGTCTCACGGCTCCAGGCGCTCGGCCTGGACCGCCCGCTCGAGACCGCGCTCGGCGAGCTGCTCCTCAACCCCTGACGCGACGTACTGCTTCGCCAGATATACGGGCGGCCGGTCGCTTTCGCGGAGACGACGAGGCCCGCCCCCTGCGGAGGGGGGCGGGCCTCGTCCTTTCACGTCCGGCGTCGTGACCCCGACGCCGGGCGGGTCTCGCTACTCCTTGGAGGCGAGGGCCTTGTCGATCCCGGCCAGCGGCGAGCCGAGGCCGGTCACGGTGTCGTACCCGGGTCCGGCCGTGCACTCGAGGCCGCAGTACCCGTTCGACCCGGACGTCACGTCGTTCAGCGCGGAGCCGAGCGAGTAGACG
This sequence comes from Luteimicrobium sp. DT211, assembly GCF_049844995.1. Lineage (NCBI taxonomy): Bacteria > Bacillati > Actinomycetota > Actinomycetes > Micrococcales > Luteimicrobium > Luteimicrobium sp. DT211. The sequence goes on from NZ_JBNCMC010000001.1 coordinate 447,726, forward strand.
GCCTTGTGGATCGTGTCGCCCTTGGCGCCGGCCGCCGCGAACGGCGCCTTGCCGCTCGCGACGCGGAGCTGGTCGGCCGTCGCGATGATGCCGGCCCACATCGGCGACGAGAGGCTCGTGCCGCCGACCTGCATCCAGTAGCTGCCACCGGCCTCGGCCAGGGTGACGTACACCGCGACGCCGGTGTTCGGGTCGGCGACGAAGCTCACGTCCGGCGTGCCGCGGAACGGCGAGGAGACCACGCCGTCCTGGTACGACGGGCGCTTCTCGAAGTAGCTGAGGCCGCCACCGGTCGAGGACCAGGCGGTCTCGGCCGTCGTGTTGCCGTCCGCGTCGAGCGCGAGGTTCGTGCCACCCACCGCGAGGACGTGCACGTTGGTGCTCGAGTAGCCCGACGGGTGGCCGTCGTCACCCGTGGACTGGGTGCAGACGGTCGTGATGTCGCAGTGGCCGTCGTAGAACGACTCCTCCGAGAACTCGGGCATGCCCCAGCTGTTGTTGATCGCGGCCGGGTGCAGCGACGCGGCGGTGTCGATGGCCTTGTACAGGCCCTCGGCGGACGCGTCCTTGCCCTCGACGAGCACGATCTTCGCGTGGGGCGCCACGGAGTGCACCGACTCGATGTCGAGCGCGGCCTCCTCGTTCCAGCCGTCGTCCTGGACGGGCTTGGTGCCGTCCGCGTAGACCGTCTGGAAGTCGAAGCAGTCCTTTTGGTCGGCCCCGTCGGCGTCGCACGTCAGCGGCAGGTCGAAGTGCGCCGCGTAGTGGTTCAGGTCCGACTTGGCGGACGGGTAGTCGTACGCGATCGAGATCGCGACCGTCTGCCCGGTGCCGTCGCCCGTCAGGCCCAGACGCTTCTGGATCTGCTGGGGGGTGTAGCCGCGCGTGGTCTCGCCGTCGTCGGCTGCGTTCGACTTCGCGAGCATGCTCGGGGAGACGGCCGTCTTCGAGAGGACCTTGTGCGGCGCCGATGCGACGCCAACGGGGAGCGAGCCGTCGTCGAGCGTGACGGTCCCGGTGGAGGCCTTGGTCTCCGCGGCGGACGGCGCCGGGGCGGCGGCGTCCTTCGCGGCGGCGGCCGACGTGCCGGTCGCCTGCAGCACGGTCAGGCCGTGCGGGAAGGCGTCGGTTGCGTACGGGTCGGCCGAGAAGCCGCCCACGTTCTCGTTGAGGTTGTACGCCGTGTAGTCCTGCTGCAGTCCGACGAGGTCGGTGGCCTTGTCCTTGTCGAGCGGCAGCGCGGTCACGTGCCCCGCGTAGTACGCGAACGCCGAGGCGTCACCGTACTGATACTCCCAGCGGTCGTTCGGGAACGGCAGCGAGTACGCGAAGATGCCGCCCGTCCCGGCCACGAGCATCTCCGACCCGTCCTGCGCGGTCGCGACGACGCCGTTCTGGAGATACGAGTTCTCCTGGCTCTCGTACTGGTCGGAGCCGTCCGCGGGAAGCACGGACGTCATGATCGAGTGGAGCCAGAGGAGGCCCTGGGTCGGCGACGAGGCGTAGCCCTGGAACGTCGCGGAGCCGCTCGACGTGTGGGTGCCCACGGGGGTGCCCGTCAGGCCGTCGACGATCATCATCGTGTGGCTGCCCGTCGCGGGCTTGTCGCCGCCGAACGCGAACGCCACGCCGTGGCCGCCCGCGCCGGGGATGTCGGACGAAGCGTAGACGCCGGCCTGCGGTTCGATCCAGGTCGCCTGCGGGTCTTCCGCGGGGTGGAAGGACCAGCGCTCGGTGCCCTTCGCCGCGTCGAGCGAGACGCCCGTCGGGGCGGGGTCGGACGTCCCGGAGCCGAAGGCGGTGCGGACTCCGCCGTACTCGAGGAAGAGGTGCCCGTCACCGTCCGTGGCCGGCACGGAGAACGCGGTGTTCTTGCCCTTCGCGGCGGCCGGGGCGTAGGACCACACCGCGTGACCCGACGCGTCGTAGGCGCTGACGCCGTGCGCGTTGGAGGCCACCACGTGGCCGCCGATCACCGGGGTGTCGTACTGGAACGCGCCGGTCGCCGTGTCCGAGACGAGCTTGCCGGACTTCGGGTCGAGGACCGCGAAGCCGTCCGACGTCGCCGCGACGACGCGCTGCGTCGTCTTGCCGTGCGAGTCCGCGACATCGGCGACGTGCACCGCGTGCACGCCCGCGCTCACCGGGGTCTCCCAGAGCACCTTGATGGCGTCGCCCTTGAGGGACTTGCCGTCGAGCGCGAAGATGCCGTGGGACTGGCCGCCGACGATCAGGTCGGGCGTGCCGTCGTGGTTCACGTCGGTGGCGTCCGAGGCGTACAGGTCGCCGAGCAGGGGCTCCGCGGTGGCCTTGCCGAGGACGTTCGTCCGCCAGGCGGTGAGGTCGTAGCCGACCGTGAGGTAGCCGCCGAGGTAGGGCGTGACCTGGTCGCTGGCGACGTTCCCGTCGTGCGACCACGCGACCTTGCCGGTGCGGGCGCTGAGCGCGACGAGCTGCGTGTGGTAGGGGCCCTCGGGGCTGGTCAGCGACTCCGCGACGCCGTCCGAGACGGCGACGAGCACCTGGCCCAGGGGGTCGATCGAGACGGCCGTGACCGGGGACTCGTCCGCGCCGACGGTCGACTTCGTGGTGTACGACCAGGTCGTCTTGCCGGTCGCTGAAAGGCCGAGCACCGAGGACGCGCCGTCGGTCAGGTCGGCGTTGATGCCGAGCTCCGAGACGACGTACTGCGGCTGGCCGGCGAGGACGATGCCGAGCTTCGAGCGGTTGACCTGCACGGACTCGGGGATCGCGCCCTCGTGGGTCATGACGACCTTGCGGGCGCCCGTCCGCGTGTCGACGGTCGTGAGGGACCAGTTGACGTCGTCGGTCGGGTCGTTCTGCTCGGCGACCAGCACGCGGCCGCTCGTGGCGTCCGGCTGGACGATGCGCGGGTAGCCCGGCGTCTTGACGTCGATGACGGCCTTGCCGGTCTTCGCGTCGACCACGATCACGTGGCCGGCGGCCGGGCGGGGGTTGCCGAGGCCGAGCGGGGTGTCGGTCCAGCCCGCCGTGACCTGGCCGGAGCCGAGGTTCTCGACGTCGGACCAGTCGGCGTACGGCGCCTTCGTCGAGTAGGTCCAGGCCTTCGTCCCGGTGAGGGAGGTGTGGCCGCTGCCCGAGAACCGGTAGCCGAGGAGCGCGCTGCGGCTGTCGGACTGCTCGGGGACCGGGTTGTACTGGTCGCGCGGGCCCGTGGTCTCGGCGACGATCAGCGTGCCGTCCTGGACGGTCATGGAACCGACCGTGCCGGCCACCAGCTGGTGCCAGAGCATGGCACCCGTGCGGCCGTCGAAGACGCTGACGAACGTCCCGCTCTGCAGCTTGGAGCCGGGCGTCGTGAACGGCGCGTCCGGCGAGACGCCGAGCTGGTAGGCGACCGCGACGTCCGCGGTGCCGTCGTGGTTGAAGTCCGCCTGGGCGAACGGGTGGGTGCCCGCGGCGCTCGGCTGGTACGGGTTGTAGCCCTCGTACAGCTGGGGGGTCAGATCCTCGTGGTGGACCCCGCCCACCGGGGTGATGTCCCAGGCGGCGCTGAGGTCGTGGCCCCCCTGCTGCCAGACGATGTGCCCGGCGGCGTCGTAGCGCGCGACCGTGCCGGCGCTCGAGATGCCCACCCAGTCGGTGGTGCCGTTCAGCGCCAGGGTCGACATCGCGCCGCGGATCGTCTCGACGCTGCCCTTGGAGACGAAGCCGTCGACGTCGCCGTCGTTCTGGCTCGACGTGCCCTTCAGCGCCTGCTTCTGGGTCTGGGCCGAGGCGCCGGACGTGCCGGTCGTCCCGGCGGCGTCGGCGACGAGGCCGGGGGTGCCATCGGACTGCGGGGTGTACTTCTTGCTCAGCTTGTCCAGCTGAGCGACGCTCAGGTGGGTCGCGCTCGAGCTGCCGGCGTCGGACCGTTGGTCGGACGTGCTGGCGGTGCTCGCCATGACTGCGGGCGCCGAGACGGACGCCACGACGACGGCTGTCGTCGCGGCGACGCAGGCGGAGCGCAGGCTCCAGGTGCGGGCTCTCATCCGGGGGGTTCCTTCTGTGGGCGGTGCGGTGCGGTGCTTGCCACCCTGCCAGGAAGGGCGCGGATTCCTTGTGCCCACGGGGTGGTCACAACCGGCCACCTTCCGGTTCTGGCCGTTAACGTTGTCACTGCCGGGGGTTCACCTGACGGAGGACGGCAGATGCTCGAGGGCGTAGGTCTCGGGGACGTCGAGGAACGCGCCTACCGCGTGCTGCTGCACCACGCGAGCCTGGGCGTCCGCGACCTGGCCGAGCAGCTCGAGGTGAGCGCCCTCGTCGCGCGACGCGCCGTGGACCGGCTGCTCGCCGTCGGCCTGGTCACCGGGCTGGACACCACGCCGGCGCGGTTCGCGCCCGTCGACCCCGCGCTCGGGCTCACGGCGCTCATCCGGGTGCGGCAGGCGGAGCTCGAGCGAGCGGCGTCGGCGGTCCAGACGTACGCGGCCGACTTCCACGAGCGGACGCTTCGCTCCCAGCCGCACCGGCTCGTCGAGGTGCTCGAGGGCCCCACGGCGATCACCGAGCGGGTCGCCGAGGTCCTGCTCGCGGCGCAGCACGAGGTGCTCGCCTTCGACACGCCGCCGTACGTCGCGGCGGAGCCCAACGCGCCCGTCGCGGAGCAGCAGGTGCTCGCGCGGGGCGTGCGGGTCCGGGCCGTGTACGCCACCGAGGTGCTGTCGGTCGAGGGTCGGACCGAGAACATCCGTGAGGTCGTCGCGCTGGGCGAGCAGGCGCGCGTCGTGCCGCACGTGCCCCTCAAGATGGTCCTGGTGGACGGCAACATCGCCGTCATCCCGCTGACCGACAGCGAGGAGGGCACCCGCACCGCGGCCGTGGTGGTCCGCCGGTCGCGCCTGTGCGACGCGCTCGTCGAGCTGTTCGAGGCGACGTGGAGCCAGGGCGCGCCCCTGTTCGCGCCGGCGGGCGCCGAGGCCGACCGGGAGCTGTCCGCGGTCGACCGCGAGCTCCTCGGCCTGCTGGGCGCCGGCCTCAAGGACGAGGCGGTCGGGCGACAGCTCGGCCTGTCCGAGCGCACCGTGCGGCGGCACATCGCCGAGCTCGTCACGCGCCTTGGCGCGACCAGCAGGTTCCAGGCGGGCGCGCAGGCCGTCCGTCGCGGCTGGCTCTAGCCTCCCGCCCGCCTACTTCGCGCGTGGGCGTGGGCGCCCCGGTCTCAGACGGCGACCGGGCGCGCGCCCAGCCGCCCGACGAGCGCGTCGAGGTTCTGCGTGACGTGCGCGCGGTGCTCCGGCGCGGCCGGGCCCCGCGGCCCCTGCTCGACGTGCATGACGAGGTGCAGGTACAGCCGGTAGAGGCGCAGGCGGAGGGCCTCGTCCTCGGCGGCGGGCGTGCGCGGCTCGGCGAGCGTGCCGCCGGCAGCCCGGTAGCCCTCGAGGTACGGCGCGGGGATCCCGCCGGTACCCATCGCGTCCGCGGCCATGAGGTCGAACAGGGGGTCGCCGAACAGCGCACGCTCGCCGTCGATCACGCCCGTGACCTCGAGGGTCGCGGGGTCGACGAGGACGTTGCCGGCCCAGAGGTCGCCGTGCACGAGCCGCGGCGTGGTCACGCGCGCGAGCGCGTGCTCGCCCCGGACGACGGCCTCCCGCACCGCGAACGACGGGACGGTGATCCCCCACCGGACCGCGTCGTCGAGGACCGCCTCGATCATGGCGGCGAACGCGTCGGGCCAGGTGGTGCGCGCGAGCCCGGCCTCCGGCGCCGGGTAGCCGTAGAGCGACCCCCTCGCCCGGTGGAGGCACGCGAGGGCGCCGCCGACCGCTCGCTGGACGCGCGCCGTCGTCGCTGGGTCCAGGGGTGCGCCGGCGCGCTCGGCGGCCTCGGCCGCCTGCGACCACGGGACGCCGTCCACGTACGTCATGACGACGGCGTCGCCCGGGAACGCGGTCCGGCTGCGGTCCTCGTGGAGGAGCTGTGGCACGAGGTCCGACGGCGCCTCGGGCGTCGCGTGCACGAGCCGCAGGAACGCGGCCTCCGTGCCGATGATGCCGCGCTCGTAGGTCAGCAGCCGCGCGGCGTCGGCGGTGCCGGCCTTGACGACGACGCGGCGGCCGTCGTCGAGGGTGACCGCGTGCACGGCGGCGAACAGGCCGCCGGGCAGCCGCTCGCTGGAGACCGGTCGGCCGAGGGGTGCGCAGAGGGCAGCGAGCTGCTCGTCCGTGAGCGCTGGCGTCGGCTGCGGGGGCGTCGTCACCACCCGAGCGTAACGATTCCGGAGGTCTCGTGAAAAACGGACGAAAGCATCCGGACCGCCCGAGCCTGGTTGTTCGCGTGCTGTTCACGCGCCGGACTGCCTCCGGACGGCTCGCTCCGAGACCATCCGCACCATGCAGACTCATGCCCCTCGGGCGTTCGCAGCGCTCGCCGTCGTGGCGACCGCGGGCGTCCTCGCCCTGGCGCTCCCGGGCGCCGCGCACGCCGCCGGGACCCCCGACGTCCGGATCACCGAGTGGATGTACAAGAGCGAGGCGACCGCCGGCGAGTTCGTGGAGCTCACCAACGTCGGTGCCGGCCCCGTCGACCTCGCCGGCTGGTCCTACGCGACGAGCGGCGGCGGCGCGGGCCAGGTGCCCCTGACCGCCTTCGGCGAGGTCGCCGCCGGCGAGTCGGTGGTCCTCACCGAGGCGCCCGCCGCCACCTTCCGGTCGCAGTGGGGCCTCGACGCCCACGTCAAGATCGTCGGCGACGTGACCCACAACATCGGGCGCGCGGGCGACGTCGAGGTCTACGACGCCGACGGCACGCTCGTCGACCGGCTCGCCTACGACGACCAGGGGACGGGCACCCTCAAGGGCCCCCGCACGGACGGCGTCTCCGGCGTCCCGAAGTCGGCCGCGGCCCTCGGCTCGGACGACGCCAGCCAGTGGCAGCTCTCCGTCGCCGGGGACGCCGACCACGCGTGGGCGGCGACCGTCGGCGGCGCGTCGGACCTGGGCTCGCCCGGCACCAGCCGGTTCGGCGACGGCCGCGACCCGCGCGCGTCCGACGGCGGCGGCGACGACGGCGGCGATCCCGGGACCGGCACCGGCGTCGACCCGCACTGGGCGGACGTCCGCATCAACGAGGTCTCGTCCGACAACGGCGACACCCCCGTCGGCGACGCGGTCGAGCTGGTCAACACGGGCGCGTCGGACGTGAGCATCGCCGGCTGGCTGCAGATCGACAGCGGCGCGGCCGCGAGCGCCACGGCCTTCGCCGCGAAGCTCCCCGACGGCGCCGCCACGACGACGATCCCGGCCCACGGCTACGTGTACTTCTCCTCGACCAAGGGCCTCGGCAGCGGCGGGGACGGCGTGAAGGTCTACCTCCCGGACGGTCCCGACGGCACCGCGGGGACGCTCGTCGACTCCGTGACGTACACGGCCGGGCAGGCCGGCGCGGACGAGACCGACGACTTCGGCGCGGGCGCGTTCGCGCGCTGCCCCGACGGCACGGGCGACTTCGCGTCGGTGGTGCCCAAGAGCTTCGGCGCCTCGAACACCACGGCGTGCGCGTCGCCGGTGACCGACCCCGCGGGTGGCGGTGACGGCGGCGGCTCGACGCTGACGTGCGAGCCCGAGGCGCCGTCGGGCACGGGGACGCTCCCCGCCACGGCCCTGCCCGCCACGACCTGGCCGGGCAGCGCGGACGTGACGCTCGCCGACGCCCCGTGCGCCTGGACGACGACCACCGGTCCCGAGGGCCGCGACGTCAGCGGCCTGGCCTTCGACCCGACCGACGCGAACGTGCTCTACGCGGTCAAGAACAAGAGCTGGGTGTTCCGCCTCGTGAAGCAGGACGGGCGCTGGGTCCCCGACACGAGCAACGACTGGGGCGCGGGCAAGGAGATCTTCTTCCCCGGCGACGCGGACCCGCAGACCAACCAGCCCGACACCGAGGGCCTCACGGTCGGCGCGGACGGCGCGCTCTACGTCACGACCGAGCGCAACAACCAGGCGAACACCATTCCGTTGAACTCGATCCTGCGCTTCGACCCGACCGAGCCCGGCGACCAGCTCGTCGCGACCGACCAGTGGGACCTGACGTCCGAGTTCCCCGAGCTGCACGCCGGGAACAAGACCGAGGCGAACCTCGGGTTCGAGGGCGTCGCGTTCGTCCCGGACAGCTACCTGACGGCGAACGGGTTCGTCGACGAGTCGACCGGCGCGACGTACCGGCCGGGCGACTACCTGGGCCACGGCACGGGGCTGTACTTCGCGGGCCTCGAGAACGACGGCAAGCTCTACGCCTACGCGCTCGACGCCGACCACACGTACCACCGGGTCGCCGTCGTCGACACGGGCATGGGGCACGTCATGGACGTCCAGTTCGACGCGAGCACCCAGCGGATCTGGGCGCTGTGCGACAACACCTGCGGCGTCGCCTCGACCGTCCTGAAGATGAGCTCGACGGGCGCGGTCGTCCCCGAGGTCGTCTACGCGAAGCCCGCCGGGCTGCCCGTCGACAACCTCGAGGGCTTCGCCGTCGCGCCGGCGTCGACGTGCGTCGACGGCACCCGCGAGGTCCTTTGGTCCGACGACGGCATCTACGGCACCGGGCGCGGCTCCGCGAGCGAGGGGCACGCGCTCTACAGCGGGCGCATCTCCTGCGACCTCGGCCTCGGCGAGCAGGGCGTGCCGCGCCCGGGCGCGTGGGACGCGACGACGGCCTACGGCGCCGGCGACCAGGTCTCGTCCGGCGGTGCGGTCTTCGAGGCGCTGTGGTGGACGAAGGGCGAGAAGCCCGGCAACGCCACGGGCGCGTGGGCGGAGATCGCCACCGCCGCCGACGGCACCGCGGCCTGGACTGCGTCGCGCGTCTTCGATGCGGGCGACGTCGTCGTCTACCAGGGCCGCACGTTCAAGGCCCTGTGGTGGACCCGCAACCAGGTGCCGGGCGGCGTCGGCGGGCCGTGGAGCGAGGTCGTGAGCGCGGCCGCGGGGACCGTCCCGGCGTGGAGCGCAGCGACCCTCTACGTGGGCGGCGAGAAGGTGACGTACCAGGGGCACGTCTACCAGGCGCAGTGGTGGACGTCGGGCGACGCCCCGGCGGCCGGCGCGAAGAAGAACGCCTGGGTGCTGGTCGGCTGACGCCGACCGGGCGTCAGTCGGTCGCGGAGCCCCACGCCCGGGCGAACCCGGCGATCCGTTCGAGGACGGCGGCGGGCTCGGGCGCCTCGCCGCCGTCCCGCGCCGCGGCCAGGCCGATCACGTAGCCGGCGACGTACGTCGTCAGCGGCGCCGCGGGCCGGACGACGTTGTGGGCGGCGTCCCCGGCCAGGTCCAGCACCGCCTCGACGTCGACGTCGGCGGGGTCGAACCCGACCTCGTCCGCGAGCGCCTGCAGCCAGTCGTCGAGCTCCTTCACGAGTGCCTCCTCGGGTCGTTCGGATCGTCCGGGCCGTCGCCCGCGGCGCGGTGCGCCTCGTCGTCGGGGGCGAGTGTGGCGGCGAGCCTGGCGGCATCGTCCCACGTGTCGACGTCGTCGCTCAGGGCGTCGGGGTCGGCGACCTCCGCGCAGCGCAGTCCCGCGACGAGCGCCCGGACGCTCGCGCCCGCGAGACCGTCGCCGCCAGCCGAGAGGTCGGCCAGCGCGCGGTCCAGGGCCTCGCGCGCGTACACGCCGACGAGCCACTGGGGGCGCCCGTCCCGGACGAGGTACGCGCCGTCGGGGGCGTCGGCCTCCGGGCCGTAGGCGGCGGCGAGCAGCAGGGGCACGGCGTCGGCGGCGCGCGGGACGTCGCAGGCGACGACGAGCACGGGCATCTCGGACACCCCCGGCTCCGGCCGGGGCAGGGCTGCCAGACCGGCCGCGAGGCCCGCGACCGGGCCCCCGAACGGCGGGTCCTCGCGGACGACCGCGACCCCCGGCCGCGCCAGCTCCGGCGGCCCGACGACGACCGTCCGGCGGGCCGCCCGGGTCGCGGCGAGCGCATGGTCGAGCAGCGTGCGGCCGGCGAGCGTCACGCCCGGCTTGGGGACGCCGAGCCGCTCGGCGCGCCCGCCCGCCAGGACGACGGCGTCGAACACGACGCGCGGATCCGTGGGGCCGTCGAGGAGCGGTGGCGCCTCGGCGGCGGGCGTGAACCGCCGGACGGGCACCGCGTCGCCGACGTCCACCTCGTGCGTGTCGGCCGGCACGACGGCGAGCCCGTCCGCCCGGGCGAGCGCCGACAGGCGGTGACCGTCCCCGACCGGGGCGACGCGGCCGGCGTCGTCGAGGCGGACCGGGACGATCTGCTGGCGGCCGCGCGGGGAGCGCCAGCCCGCGGCGACGACCCGCGACTCGTCGGTGGGCTCGGGACCACGCACGCCGCGGAGGCGGGCGAGCATCGGCCGGACGAACAGCTCGAACGACGCGTACGCGCCCGTCGGGTTGCCGGGCGCCGCGACCCACGGCACGCCGCGCCACCGGGCGAGGGCCTGCGGCTTGCCGGGCTGCATGCCGACGGCGGCGACGTCGGCGTCCGTCGCGGCGCCCGGTTCCGCCGCCGCGTCCCCGGGCAGCCGGGCGAGCAGCGCGCGGACCACGTCGTGCGCTCCGACGCTCACGCCCCCCGTGGTCACGAGGAGGTCGGCGCCTGCGCGGACCGCGCCGTCGAGCGCGGCGGCGAGCGCCGCAGGCGTGTCGGGGACGCCGCCCGTGCGGACGGCGCGGGCCCCCGCGCCCCGGACGGCGCCCGCGAGCAGGACCGAGTTCGAGTCGGGGATCCGGCCGGGCGCGAGGGGCGCGCCCGCCGGGGTGAGCTCGTCGCCGGTCGACAGCACCGCGACCACGGGCGGCCGGTGGACGGGCAGCGTGCCGTGCCCGAGCGCCGCGGCGAGCGCGGCGAGCCGCGCGGACACCACCGTCCCGGCGTTCGCGACGACGGCGTCGGCGGCGACGTCCTCGCCCCGGCGCCGGACGTGGGCGCGGTCGTCCGCGGTGAGCGCCGGCACCGTGACGTGGCGCTCGTCGGGCGGCGCGTCGCCGTCGGGCGCGAACGTGCGCGCCGACGTCCGCTCGACGGGCACGACGACGTCCGCGCCGTCGGGCAGCGGCGCGCCCGTCATGATCCGGACGGCCTCACCAGGGCCGACGACGCCGTCGAACGTCGTGCCCGCCGCGGCCTCGCCGATGATCGTCACCGTGGCGGCGCCTGCGGCGTCGGCCCGCCGCAGCGCGTACCCGTCCATCGCGGCGGCGTCGAACGGCGGCAGGTCGAGGAGTGCGACCAGGTCGCGGGCCAGGATCGCCCCGACGGCCTCGTCGAGCGGCAGGTCGACGATCGGCAGCGGCTCGACGAGCGCGACCGCCCGGCGCGCGTGCTCGTCGACGGTACGCAGCGGGGCAGGGGAGTCCACGGCCCCACCGTAGGTCGGCGCGGCCCTGTTCGGGTGGTTGTCCGGAGCAAGAGCCTCGCCCTCACCGCCGCGGCCCGAGCGCTGTGCGCAAACCCTTACGGACGCTTAACTGCCTGCGGCGAGCGCGGAAACACGGGCTTCCTAGCGTCGGGCGCACCGATCCACCACCGCACGTCCCGCACCCGTCACCCGAGGAGACCGCCATGTCACTCCCCACCACGGACGGCACCACCACGGCCGCCCCCGCCCCGGCCGCCGGCGCGGACCCCGCCGTCTCGACCGCCCCCAGCGCCGCGAAGCGCCGCCTCGGCCGCCGCTGGATCGAGCACTGGGACCCCGAGGACCCGACGTTCTGGCGCGACGGCGGCCGCCTCGTCGCCCGCCGCAACCTGTGGATCTCGATGTTCGCGGAGTTCCTCGGGTTCTCCGTCTGGGCGCTGTGGTCGATCGTCGTCCCGCAGCTCGCGGGGGCGGGCTTCGCGCTCACCGTCGACCAGCAGTTCTGGCTCGTGTCGATCCCCAGCCTCGTCGGCGCGACGCTCCGCATCCCGTACACGTTCGCGGTCACGGCGTTCGGCGGCCGCAACTGGACCATCGTGTCCGCGCTGCTGCTCCTGCTCCCGACGACGGCGCTCGCGATCGTCGTGCAGAACCCCGACACGTCGTTCGGCGTCCTGCTGGGTGTCGCGGCGCTCGCGGGCTTCGGCGGCGGCAACTTCGCGTCGTCGATGGCGAACATCTCGTTCTTCTACCCGGAGAAGGAGAAGGGCAAGGCGCTCGGCCTCAACGCGGCCGGCGGGAACCTCGGCACGGCGGCCGTCCAGCTCGCGGTGCCGCTGGTGATCGCGGCGGGTGCGGGCGTCCACCTGGGCCGGGCGGGCCTCATGATGATCCCGTTCGTCGTGGTGGCGGCGTTCCTCGCGTGGCGCTTCATGGACAACCTGACGACGGCGCACGCGGACTCCAAGGGCTTCGCCTCCGCGACGCGCTCGCGGCACACGTGGGTGGTCTCGTTCCTCTACATCGGGACGTTCGGGTCGTTCATCGGGTACTCGGGCGCGTTCCCGACGCTGCTCAAGAACCAGTTCCCCGACGTCACGATCCAGCTCGCGTTCCTCGGCGCGCTCGTCGGCTCGGTGGCGCGCCCGTTCGGCGGGACGCTCGCCGACAAGGTGGGCGGCACCCGGGTGACGATCGCGTCCTACGTCGTCATGGCGCTGGGCGCGCTCGGCGCCATCGGGGCTCTCCACGAGCACAGCTTCGGCCTGTTCTTCGGGTCGTTCATGGTGCTGTTCGTCGCGTCGGGCGTGGGCAACGGGTCGATCTACCGGATGATCCCGGCGATCTTCAGGGCCGACGCCGAGACCGGCGTCGACGCGGACGCCCGGCCCGCCGCGCTCGACGTCGCCCGCAAGGCTGCCGCCGGCTGCATCGGTATCGCGGGAGCGATCGGCGCGTTCGGCGGGTTCCTCATCCCGCGCGGGTTCGCCGCGTCGACCAACCACGCCGGCAGCCTCGCGCCGGCCCTGTGGGTCTTCATCGGCGTCTACCTCGTGATGGGCGTCGTCACCTGGTCCGTGTACCAGCGCAAGGGCTCGCGGCTCGCGGCCCGATCGATCTGAGCGGGCGCCCGGCTCGCGGGCGGACCGTTCCCCCAGGCTGCCGCGCCGAGGTTCTGAGGCCCTCGGCGCGGCACACCACCCCCGCTCGCCGGTCGGGCCGGGGGCATGAGGGAAGCCTCAACACACTAAGGCAAGACTTGGCTTGCTAGCGGCAAACATTCAGAAAAGCGAGAATGGAGGCATGAACTTCCTCGTCTCGCTGCGCCGGTATCCGCTGGTCGTCGCGACGATCGTCGCGGGGCTGGTCACCGCCACCCTGTGGCTCGCGGGCGCCGACGACGCCGCCCGCTGGCTCGGATCCGGGTTCGCTCTGGTGGTGGCAGCACGACAGGCCTGGAGCATGCTCCGCGACCTCGTGCGCGGCAAGGTCGGGCTCGACGTGCTCGCCGTCGTCGCGATCGTCAGCACCGTGGTGGTGGGCGACTTCGCGGCGGCCCTCGTCGTCGTCCTCATGCTCACCGGGGGCGAGGCGCTCGAGGACTACGCGAGCGACCGCGCGTCCGCCGAGCTCGCCGCGCTCCTCGCCGGCCGCCCGCAGGAGGCGACCCTCGACGACGACGGCACGCTCCGCCGGGTGCCCGCGGCCGAGGTCCGGGTGGGCGACGTCGTGGTGGTCCGCCCTGGCGAGGTCGTCCCCGTCGACGGGACGCTCGTCTCGCCCACGGGCGTCTTCGACGAGTCGTCGCTGACCGGCGAGTCGCTGCCGGTGACCCGCTCGTCGAGCGAGGACGTCCTGTCGGGCACGGTCGTCGGGGCGGAGCTCGTGCGGGTGCGGGCGACGGCGAGCGCCAGCGACTCCCAGTACCAGCAGATCGTCGACCTCGTCCGCGGAGCAGCGGAGAGCCGGCCCGACTTCGTCCGGCTCGCCGACCGCTGGTCGGTGCCGTTCACCGCCGTCTCCCTGCTGATCGCGGGGGTGGCGTGGGCGGTCAGCGGCGACCCGATGCGGTTCGCGCAGGTGCTCGTGCTGGCGACCCCGTGCCCGCTGCTCATCGCCGCGCCGGTCGCGTTCCTCTCGGGCACGAACCGGGCTACGAGCCACGGCATCATCGTCAAGACGGCCGCGACCCTCGAGCAGCTCGCGCGGATCCGCACGGTCGCGCTCGACAAGACCGGAACGATCACGCGCGGCGCCCCCGAGGTCGTGCGGGTCGTGCCCGCCGCGGGGCGCACGGAGGACGAGGTGCTCCGGCTCGCGGCGAGCGCCGAGCAGGCGTCGGCCCACGTGCTCGCGCACGCGGTCGTCACCGGGGCACGTGCCCGTGGCCTCGCGCCCGCGGCGGCCGACGGGCTGCGGGAGGTCGTCGGCAGCGGCGTCGAGGCCCGGGTGCACGACGCCGGTCGCGACCGGACGGTCGTCGTCGGCAAGGCCGGGTACGTGCGCTCGCTCGCGCCGGAGGCGCCCACGCCTGCGCTCGAGCCCGGCGAGCTCGCGGTCCTCGTCGCCGTCGACGGCGCGTACGCGGGGGCGGTCGTCCTCGCGGACGCCCTGCGCCCGGACGCCGCGGACACGATCCGTGACCTGCGGGACGGCGGCGTCGAGCACGTCATGATGCTCACCGGCGACGCGCAGGTCACCGCGGACCACGTGGCCGCGGAGGTCGGCATCGACGACGTCCGGGCGGGGCTCCTGCCCGCCGACAAGGTCGCGGCCGTGTCGTCGGCGGACCCCCGGCCCGTGCTCATGGTCGGCGACGGCGTCAACGACGCCCCCGTGCTCGCTGCCGCGGACGTCGGCGTGGCGATGGGTGCGCGCGGCTCGACGGCGGCGTCGCAGTCCGCGGACGTCGTCCTGCTCCACGACCGCGTCTCCGACGTGTCGCGCTCGGCCCGGATCGCCCGCGACACCGTGGGGATCGCGAAGCAGAGCATCTGGATCGGCATCGGGCTGTCGGTGTTCCTCATGCTCGTCGCGGCGTTCGGCGTGATCCCCGCCGTGATCGGCGCGCTGTTGCAGGAGGTCGTCGACCTCGTGACCATCCTCAACGGCCTGCGCGCCCGCGGTCGGGCGGACGCGGTCGCCGTCCCGCCCGCCGCCGTCGTCCGGAACGCGGCCGCCGACGAGACGCCCCGCGTCCTGACGCCGAGGTAGCGCGCTTCGCTCGAGATAGCGCGGAGCACGCACTACCTCGCGCGAAAGGTGCTATCTCGGGGGAAGTCGGTCGAGGGCGCGAGCCGGTCAGGGTGAGATCGGCCCCCGCTGTATCGCGCGGTTCGTCGAGGGCCTCCCGAACGGGTATGCGCTACGCCACCGCGTGGCGCGCGACAGCCCGAGAGGAAAGACCGATGACGTTCCCCACGACCGGGACGACCGCGCCGACACCCGCCGCGCTCGGCACCGCCGCCACCACCCCCGACGACGGCCCCCGCACCACCCCGGACGCAGCCCGGACCGCGGCCTTCGCGGCCGCCGTCGCGGCGCAGGGCTCGGACGCACCCGTCCACCCGCAGGGCGCGCCGACCTACGAGGGCGCCCGGCTGCCGTGGAACGTCGCGGTCGACCAGCGCCCGGCCGCCGTCGCGGAGCCGCGCACGGCCGACGACGTCGTCGCCGTCGTCCGGGCCGCCCGCGCGACCGGGCTGCGGGTCGCCGCGCAGGGCACCGGCCACAACGCCGGGCCGCTCGCGCTGCAGGACCTGAGCGACGTCGTCCTCGTCCGTACGGGCGCGCTCGACGACGTCACGATCGACCCCGAGCGGCGCGTCGCCCGCGTCGGCGCGGGGGTCCTCTGGGACGCCGTCGTCACCGCGGCGGCCGAGCACGGCCTCGCCGCGCTGCACGGCTCGTCGCCCGACGTCGGCGTGGTCGGCTACACCCTCGGGGGCGGCACGTTCGTATACTCGCGGGCGCTCGGCCTCGCGTGCCACAGCCTGGTCGCCGCGGAGCTGGTGCTCGCGGACGGGTCGGCCGTGCGCGCGTCGGCGGACGAGAACCCCGAGCTGTTCTGGGCGCTGCGCGGCGGCGGCGGCAGCTTCGGGGTCGTCACGGCCCTCGAGCTGCAGCTCTTCGAGCTGCCCACCGTCCACGCCGGGATGCTCCTGTGGGACGGCTCGCGCAGCGCCGAGGTGCTGCGCACGTGGGCCACGTGGGCGCCCGACGCCGCCGACGAGATCACCACCTCGCTGCGCTTCCTCAACGTGCCGCCGCTGCCGGAGCTGCCGCCGTTCCTGCGCGGCCGCCAGGTCGTCGTCGTCGACGGCGCGGTCCTCGACTCCGACGAGCGCGCTGCTGAGGCGCTCGCGCCCCTGCGCGCGCTCGAGCCGGAGCTGGACACGTTCGCGCGGGTCCCGGCGAGCGCCGTCGTGCGGCTGCACATGGACCCCGAGGGCCCGACGCCGGCGGTGTCCGACTCGCTGCTCGTCGACGGGCTGCCCGACGACGCCGTCGACGCGCTGCTCGCCGCGGCCGGCCCGGGATCCGGGTCGAGCCTGCTGTCGGCCGAGGTCCGCCAGCTGGGCGGCGCGCTCGCCCGGCCCGCCGACGGGGCGCTCACCCACCTCGACGGCGCGTTCCTCGTCTTCGGGGTCGCGGTCGCGCCCACGCCGGAGGTCGCGGCCCAGGGGCGTGCCGACGCGGCGCGCCTGGTCCAGGCGCTCGCGCCGTGGTCGCACGGCCGGGCGTATGCGAACTTCGTCGAGGAGGGGCTCGACCCGGCCAGCGCCTACGACGACCCGACCCTCGCGCGCCTCCGCGCCGTGCGCGACGCCGTCGACCCGGAGCGCCGGATCGTCGCCAACCACCCGGTCGGTGAGCGCCGCGCCGCCTGATCATCGCTACCTCGCGGGCGGGCTCGTGGCCGGTTGCCTAGGTCCGGGGCCGCCCGTACGTTCACGTGATGGCGAGCCTGGACGCCGACACCGGCACCGAGCGGGAGGCCGCGCGGTCGGGCCTCAAGCGCGACATCTCCGGCAGGATGCTCTACCTGTTCATCCTCGGGGACGTCCTCGGGGCGGGGATCTACGCGCTCGTCGGGCAGATCGCCGGCAAGGTCGGCGGGGCGACGTGGGCGCCGATGGTCGTGGCGCTGCTCCTGGCTCTCCTCACCGCGGCGTCGTACGCGGAGCTCGTCACGAAGTACCCGCGGGCCGGTGGCTCGGCGGTGTTCGCCGAGCGCGCCTACCGGTCGCCGGCCGTGTCGTTCCTCGTGGGCTACTGCATGCTGGCGGCGGGCGTGGTCAGCGCGTCGGGCCTGGCGCTGGCGTTCGCGGGGGACTACCTCGCGACCTTCGTCGACGTCCCGTCGGTGCTGGGGGCGGTGATCTTCCTGGCGCTGGTCGGGCTGATCAACGCGCGCGGCATCAAGGAGTCCGTCCGCGCGAACCTCGTCATGACGATGATCGAGACGACCGGCCTGGTGCTCGTCGTCGTGGCGGCGGGGATCATGCTCGGGCGGGGCGACGGCGACCTCGGCCGCGCCGCCGAGTTCTCGGCCGGCACGAGCCCGGTCGTGGCGACCTTCAGCGCCGCCCTCCTCGCCTACTACTCGTTCGTGGGCTTCGAGACGAGCGCGAACGTCGTCGAGGAGGTCAAGGACCCGACGCGCGCGTACCCCCGGGCGCTGTTCGGGGCGCTCGGGACAGCGGGTCTGCTGTACGTCCTGGTCGGGACGGCCGCGTCGGCCGCGCTCCCCGCCGACCAGCTCGCCGGCACGACCGGCCCGCTGCTCGCCGTCATCCACGCCACGGGCGTGGGCATCCCGTCGTGGCTGTTCAGTCTGATCGCCCTGGTCGCGGTCGCGAACGGCGCGCTGCTCACGATGATCATGGCGAGCCGGCTCGCCTACGGGATGGGGGCGCAGGGTCTGCTGCCCGCCGTGTTCGCGAAGGTGCTGCCCGGTCGGGGCACGCCCTGGGTGGCGATCGTCGTCACGACCGGCGTCGCCATGGCCCTGACCGCGACGGGGAGCATCGCGACGCTCGCCGAGACGGTCGTCCTGCTGCTCCTCGTGGTCTTCCTCAGCACCAACATCGCGGTCCTCGTCCTGCGCCGCGACCACGTCGAGCACGACCACTTCCGCGCCTGGACGGCCCTGCCCGTGCTCGCGGCGGCGTCGTGCGTCGTGCTGATGTCCCGGCAGAGCGCGCAGGTCTGGCTGCGGGGCGGCATCATCGTCGCGGTGGGCGTCGTGCTGTACGGCGTGACCGTCGTCGTACGGCGAGGCCGGAAGGACTGAGATGCGCGGGTCGATCGGGTCGGACATCAGGCGCGGTCTGGCCCGGCCGCCCGCGGCCCCGATGCCGGGCCGCGCCGATCCTGAGGTGCTCGACGCGCGGGGGTCGCGCGTCTCCGCCGAGCTGCGGGCCCTGCTCGGCGACGACCGCGCCGTCCTCGACAGCCCCACGGACCTCGTGCGCTACGCGTCCGACGCCAGCCCGTACCGGCTCGTGCCGCGCGTCGTCGTGGTCGCCCGGGACACCGACGACGTCGTCCGCCTGGCCCGGTGGGCGCGCGCGAGCGGGCACGGGCTGACGTTCCGCGCGGGCGGGACCAGCCTCAACGGGCAGTCCCAGTCCGACGACGTCCTCGTGGACGTGCGTCGGCACTTCACCGGCGCCGAGGTGCTCGACGACGCCGACGGGTCGGGCGTGCGGCTGCGCGCCCGGCCCGGCCACATCACCGCCCGCGCCAACGCGCTGCTGCGCCGCCACGGCCGCAAGCTCGGGCCCGACCCGGCGAGCTCCGCGGCCGCGACGATCGGCGGCGTGGTCGCGAACAACGCGAGCGGGATGACGTGCGGTGTCGTGCGGAACTCGTACTACACGCTCGAGTCGGCGACGCTCGTCCTCGTGTCCGGGACCGTCGTCGACACGGCCGCCCCCGACGCCGACCAGCGCCTGCGCGCCGCCGAGCCCGCACTGTGCGCGGAGCTCGACGCGATCCGGCGCGACCTGCGCGCGGACACGGCGCTCGCGGACCGGATCCGCCGGAAGTTCACGATCAAGAACACGTCCGGCTTCCACCTCGACGCGTTCCTCGACGAGGACTCGAACGCCGCGACCCTCCGCGGGCTGGCCGTCGGGTCGGAGGGGACGCTCGCGTTCGTCGCGGGCACGGTCTGGCGGACCGTCCCGCTCGGCCGCCTCCGCACCACCGCGCTGTTCCGGTTCGCGACCCTGGAGGACGCGGCGGCCGTCGTCCCCGGGCTCAACGAGGCCGGCGCGGAGGCCGTCGAGATCATGGACGCCGCGTCGCTGCGCGCCGCCGCCCGCACGGCGGGGGCGCCCGACTGGGTCGCCTCCCTCGGCCCCGGCGCGACCGACGCCGCGATCCTCACCGAGGTCCGCGCGGACGACGACGCAGCCCTGGCCGCGTTCGAGGCGAGGGCGAGGGCCGTCGTCGGGCGGGGCGAGGGGGCCGGGCCCGACGTCGGGGGAGCGGTGGGCGGGGACTTCACGCGCGATCCGGCCGTCGCGGACGGCTACTGGGCCGTGCGCTCGGGGCTGCTCGCGATCATCGGCGCGGCGCGCCCGGAGGGAACCGCGCTCATCACGGAGGACGTCGTCGTCCCGCCCGAGCGCCTCGCCGACGCGTGCGGCGACCTCGAGGCGCTGCTCGTGAAGCACGGGTTCCTGGGCGCGGTGAACGGGCACGCGTCAGCCGGGAACGTGCACTTCTACCTCTACCTCGACGCGTCGCAGCCCGACCAGGTCGCCACGTATCGGGCGTTCATGACGGACCTCGTGGCGCTCGTCGTCGACCGGTACGACGGCTCCCTCAAGGGCGAGCACGGCACCGGGCGCAACATGGCGCCGTTCGTCGAACGCGAGTGGGGCGCTGATGCCGTCGGGTACATGTGGCGGGTCAAGCGTGCCCTCGACCCGCACGGGATCCTCGCGCCCGGCGTGTTCCTGAGCGACGACCCCGAGGTCGCGTTCCGGGACCTCAAGACCATGCCGACCCTCGGGTCGGAGCTCGACCGGTGCATCGAGTGCGGGTTCTGCGAGCCCGTGTGCCCGTCGCGGAACCTCACGACGACGCCGCGGCAGCGCATCGTCCTGGAGCGCGAGATGGCGCGCCAGGGGTGGTCGGGCGAGGTGGAGGCCGCGCTCGTCGACGAGTACGAGTACGCGGGCGTGAACACGTGCGCGGGCGACTCGTCGTGCGCGATCGCGTGCCCCGTCGACATCGACACCGGGCACGTCATGAAGCAGGTGCGGCGGGACTCGTGGTCGCCGACGGCGCAGCGCGTGGGCGAGGGACTCGCGCGGCGCTGGGGCGTGGGCGCCGCGGGGGCGCGGGTCGCGGTCGGGGCGGCGGACGTCGTCCGGCGCGGGCTGGGGCCAGCAGGTGGAGTCGGGGAGTCCTTGTTGGCCGGCGCGACCAACGCCGGTCGCGCGCTGCTCGGCGAGGACCTGGTGCCCCGGTGGCTGAACGCGATCCCGGGGCCCGCGCCGCGTGTCCCGGCGACGCGCGCAACTCAGCAGACCGCCGACGCCGTCCTGTTCGCCGCGTGCATCAACCGGATCTTCGGACCGCCGCCGGGCTCGCGCGCCGGGACGCTGACCGTGACGCAGGCGCTCGTCGCGCTGGCAGAGCGGGCCGGCAGGAACCTCTGGATCCCGGGTGATCTCGGCGACGACTGCTGCGCCACGATCTGGCAGTCCAAGGGCCTCGACGCCGGCAACCGGCTCATGGCGGCGCGCCTCGTCGAGGACCTGCACCGCTGGTCCGACGGCGGGCGGCTGCCGGTCGTCGTGGACGCCGCGTCGTGCACGCTCGGGGTGCTGGCGGAGGTCGTGCCGCACCTCGACGACGCGCACCGGGTCCTGCACGCGGACCTGACCGTCGTCGACGCCACCACCTGGGTGCGGCGCGAGGTCGTGCCCGCGCTCGGGGAGCACGCGAGGCTCGGCACCGTCGTCGTGCACCCGACGTGCTCCATGCACACGCTCGGCATCGCCGACGACCTGCGGGCGCTCGCGGGCGCGGTCGCGGACGACGTGGTCGAGCCCGTCGTCGCGACCTGCTGCGGGACTGCGGGCGACCGCGGGATGCTGCACCCCGAGCTCACCGAGACCGCGACGCTCGAGGAGGCCGCGGAGGTCGCGGGCGTCGCAGCCGACGCCTGGGTGTCCGGGAACCGGACCTGCGAGCTCGGGCTCGAGCACGACACCGGCAAGCCGTACGAGTCGGTGGTCGTGACCCTCGAGCGCGTGACCCGCCCCTCCCCGGGGTAAACGGCAGCCCGTATATCTCGGTGAGACGGGGCGAGGATGGTGGGGTGACCGAGCTCCGTGAGCGCCTGCGCGCGCTGCCGTCGTTCCCGCCCGACCTCCCGCGCTTCGACCCCGAGCACGACCCTGCGGCCGCGCCGCCCGACCCGCGCGCCCTGTTCGTGACCTGGCTCGACGAGGCCCTCGCCTCGGGCGCGCCGACGCCCCAGGCCGCGGTCCTCGCGACGGCCGGCGCGGACGGCGTCGTCGGGGCGCGGACGCTCATCGTCAAGGACGTCACCGACGACGCCGCCTGGCTGTTCGCGACGCACCGCACCAGCCCCAAGGCGCGGGCCGCCGAGGAGAACCCGCACGCCGCGATGACGTTCTTCTGGCCGACGCGCGGGCGCCAGGTCCGGGTGTCGGGGACGGTCCGCCGCTTGCCCGACGACGTCGCCGCGGCCGACTTCTCGGCCCGCCCCGAGGCGTCGCGCGCGGCGACGCTCGTGGGGGGCCAGAGCGAACGGCTGGCGTCGCGGTCGGAGCTCGCGGCCGCGTTCGACGCCGCGCTGGCTCGCGTGCGATCGGATCCGGACCTGGTCGACCCGGCCTGGGCGCTCTACGCGGTCGACGCCGTCCGGGTCGAGTTCTGGCAGGCCGTGACCGGCGGCGGGGCGGTCCGCTGGGCGTACGAGCGGGACGCCGTCGGGCGGCCGTGGCGGGCCGGGCTGCTCTGGCCCTGAGCCCTCGGCGCTGACCACCTGGGTTAGAATTTGACCATGTGGTCAGAGAATCAGCCCGAACCGACGCTGACCCGCACCCGGCGTGCGCGCCGGGAGGACGTGGTCCGGGCCGCCGTCGAGGTCGTCAACGCGGAGGGCTACGCCGCGGCGTCGGTCGACCGGATCGCGCGCCGGGCCGGGACCACCAAGGGCACCGTCCTCTACCACTTCGGCTCGAAGCAGGGCATCGACGAGGCCGTCGTCGCCGCCCTGTACGAGGCCGGCGCGGCGGTGATGGGGGAGCGGCTGCGCGCGGCCGGGAGCGCCCGCGAGAAGCTGCACGTCTACCTCGACGCGAACCTCCGGTTCGTCGCCGAGCACGTCGAGCACGTCGCGGCCGTGCAGCGGATCTTCTTCGGGGCCGGGCCGGTCGGCGAGCTCGACGACGACGCCACGGCCCCGCTCGCCCGGATCCTCGCGGGCGGGCAGGCGTCCGGCGAGCTCGGTGACTTCGACGCCGAGCTCATGGCTCTGGCGATCCGCGCGGTCGTCGACCGCGCGGCCTTCCGGCTCGTCGAACGCCCCGACACGGGCCTGGACCACTACGTCGAGGAGGCCGTCCGCCTCTTCGACGCCGCCGTGGCACCCGCCCGCGGAACGAAGGAGGACCTCTCATGACCACCACCGTCGTGTCTCGGCTGCCGCTGGTCCGGCGCCTCGTGCTGGTCTACCTGGCACTCGGTCTGGCGACCGTGGCCGCGCTGGTCGTCCTGTCTTTCGTCGCGCCCGACCACGTCACCCCCGAGGCATGGGTCCGCGGCGTGATCGTCGCCGGCACGGCGTTCCTCACGCTGCGCTTCGCGCAGGGCGCGCTCCGGCGCGAGGCCCGCGCTCTGCTGCGGCTCCGCATCGTCCTTGCCGTGCTGTGCGTGGCGGTGCTCGCCGTGCTCGCGTTCCTGCCGCTGCCGGGCTGGATGGTCGTGGAGCAGGCCGCGTGCGCCGTCGTCCTCCTGGCCGCGGCCGTCCTCGCGTTCCGCGAGCCGGACCGGTCGGAGCCCTAGCGCCGACCGGGCGTCAGTGCGGCAGTGCGGCGGCGACGCGGCCCTGCCACTCGGCGAAGGCCTGACGTGCCCGGGAGACGCCGACCGCGCCAGCCATGGCGCCCGTGTTGCCGCGGTCGAGCCGGACCACGGAGCCGTTCCCGTCGGGCGCCGCGAACACCTTGACCGTGTACTTGAGGTGCTGGCGCTTCTTGCCGGCGAGCGCACCGAACATCGCCGTCATCGAAGCTGAGCCCCGCACGATCTCCGCCGAGAACTCGTCGAGCGGCCTGACCTCGCAGCCCTCGGCGGAGAACACGCCGTAGGTCAGGTCGCGCGCCTGCGCGGGGTGGGCGGTGGTCAGGATGTCGTCGGCGGCCATGCCGTGCTCCTCATGCTCCGGGGTGCCGCGCGTGTGCCTCGGCGGCCCGAAGGTACCAGAGCGCCCCGGCGACGACTGGCGCCGGTCGACCCGGGTCGAGGTCTACCTGACGGACGACGGGCGCGCCCTCGCCGAGCGCGGTGCGGCCCAGGTGCGCGCGGCGCTCGAGCCGTCGACGGCGACGCTCACCGGCGCGGAGCGGCGGCGGCTCCAGGCGCTTCTCGAGAAGCTCGTCGACGCCGGCCTCCGCTGAGACAGCCCGCCGAGTACGAGGGTTTCCCGCGAGTACGAGGGAATTCTCCTCGTACTCGCGGGAAACCCTCGTACTCGGCGATAGGTGGGCCGGACGGGGCGGGCGTCACGTCAGGAGGAAGCGGACCGCCGCGTCGACGTGCGCGGTGGTCGAGTCGACGAGCGGCACGGGGGACACGTCCTCGTCGAGCAGCAGGTCGAGCTCGGTGCAGCCGAGCACGACGCCCTCGGCGCCGGCGTCGGCCAGTCGCTGCAGCACCCCCACGACGGCGTCCCTCGACTCCGCGCGGACCTCACCTCGCGTGAGCTCGTCGAAGACGACGCGGTCGACGGTCGCGGCGTCGTCGGCCCACCCGGTCGCGGGCCGCACGACCTCGATCCCGTGCCGGCCCAACCGCTCCCCGTAGAAGGCCTCTGTCATGACCCAGCCCGAGCCGATGACCCCGAGCCGCCCGAGCCCGCGCGCCCGCGCGGCGTCCGCGACGGCGTCGGCGATGTGCAGCAGCGGCACGCCGACGGCGGCCTCGACCGCGGGCGCGACCTTGTGCATGAGGTTCGTCGCGATGAGGACGGCGTCCGCCCCGGCCCGCTCCAGCCCGACGGCGCGGTCCGCGAGCAGGGCGCCCGCGCCGTCCCAGTCGCCGTCGACCTGGAGGCGTCGCACGTCGTCGAAGTCGACGGACGCGAGCAGCAGCTGAGCGCTGTGGTGGCCGCCGAGGCGCTCGGCGACCGCGGTGTTGAGGAGCCGGTAGTACTCCGAGGTCGAGTGCCAGCTCATGCCGCCGAGGATGCCGAGGGTCGTCATGGGTCCACGATGGCCGCTCGGGTTGCCATCACGGAATCCCCGTGCTCGTAGGCGCGGGCATAAGCGATGCTTGGACCATGACGAGCGTCCCCCCGGCCCCCGACGGACCTTCCCCGCTCGACCCCCGCCGCCTCCTCATCCTGCGCGCCGTGGCGCAGGCGGGCTCCATCAGCGCGGGCGCCCGGGCGCTCGGCTGGACGCAGCCCGCCGTCTCGCAGCACCTCCAGGCGCTCGAGCGCAGCGCCCGCACCCCGCTCGTGCTCCGCCACAGCGGTGGGGTGACGCTCACGGAGGCGGGGCGGGCCGCCGTCGTGCACGCGGACGCCATCGCGGCGCACCTGGACGCGGCCGCGCGCGAGGTCGGCGAGCTCGCCGCGCTGGGCGCGGGGACGGTGCGGCTCGCGGCGTTCCCGTCGGCGCTGGCGGTCCTCGTCCCGCCCGCGCTGGAGCGCCTCGCGACCGCGACGGGCGTCGAGGTGCGGCTGGTCGAGGCGGAGCCGCCCGAGGCGGTCGAGCTGGTGCGCGCGGGCGAGGTCGACGTCGCGCTGACCTTCGGGTACGCCGAGTCGCCCGGCGTCCCCGCGGACCTGGAGGGCCTGGCGCTGGGCGTCGACCCCGTGGACGTCGTGCTGCCCGCGGCGCACCCCGCGGCGGACCGGTCGGCCCTCCGCCTCGTCGATCTCGCCGACGACGACTGGGTCGCCGGGTGCGTCCGCTGCCGCGAGCACCTCGTCGCCTCCGCGGCCGCCGCGGGCTTCGTGCCGCGGGTCCGGCACGAGACGGACGACTACGTCGTCGTGCAGCAGCTCGTGGCGCGCGGGCTCGCGGTCGCCGCGCTGCCCCGCACCGCGCTGGAGGCCTACCGGCACCCGGATGTCACCACGAGGGCGGTGGAGGGCCTCGACGGCCGCAGCCTGCACGCCGTCCACCGCGCGGGAGTCGAGCGGGTCCCCGCGGTCGCCGCGCTGCTGGGCGCCCTGCGCCGAGGGTGACGCGGTGGGACGATGCCGAGGTGACCACCCCTGACGCGCCCCCGGCGCTCGCGACCTTCGACGACGGCGCGGTGCGCCGCGTGCTGTGCGTCGTCGCCCATCCGGACGACATGGAGTACGGCGGGTCGGCGCTCGTGGCGCGGTGGGTCGAGCGCGGTGCGGAGGCCGCGTACCTCCTGCTCACGGGCGGCGAGGCGGGGATCGAGGGCATGGATCCCGACGAGACGCGGCGGGTGCGCGCCGTCGAGCAGCAGCGCGCGTGCGAGCAGGTCGGCGTCGGGGACCTCGAGATCCTCGACCACCCGGACGGCACGCTGGTGTACGGGCTGGACCTGCGGCACGACGTGGCGCGCGCCGTCCGCCGCTTCCGCCCCGACACCGTGGTCGTCATGACGTGGGAGCTCGAGACGCCGTGGGGGCTCAACCAGGCGGACCACCGGGCCGCGGGCGTCGCCGCGATCGACGGCGTGCGCGACGCCGACAACACGTGGATCTTCCGGGACCTCGCCGACGCCGGGCTGCCGAAGTGGGGGCCCGACCGGATCGTCGTCATGGGTCACCCCGCCCCGACGCACGGCGCCGACGTGTCGGGGGAGCCGCTCGAGCGGGCGATCCGGTCGCTCGAGGCGCACGAGCAGTACCTCGCGGCGCTGCCCTGGCACCCCGCGCCGCGCGACATGCTGGGCGGCATGACGGCGGCCCAGGGCGCGGCGCTCGGTGTCCCCAACGCCGTGCTGTTCAAGGTCTACGAGCTCAAGGCGCCCCCGACGACCGACGACGCGTCGTGACCTCCCGCCACGAGGTGCGGCTCGAGGTGCGCGGGCCGTGGTCGCTCGCGACGTGCCGCCGGTTCTGGGAGGGCTTCACACCGGCGGCGCTCGCGGGCGACGACCGCGACGGCCACCTGCGCACCGCGTTCCGGGTCGAGGCCGACTGGTCGCCCGCGACGGCCGACGTCGCCCAGGACGGTCCGGTCGCGCGCGTCGTCGTGCAGGGAACCGGCGACCTGGACGAGGCCGCGGCACAGGTGGCGCGGTTCCTCGCGCTCGACGCCGACGCCACCACGTGGCCGGACGTCGGACGGCGGGACCCGGTGGTCGGTGCCGTCCAGGAGAGGCTCCCCGGGCTGCGGCCCTGCGGGTTCCACTCGCCCTACGAGGCCGCGGCGTGGGCCGTGCTGTCCCAGCGGATCAGCATGGTCCAGGCCGCGCGGCTGCGGACGGCGCTCGTCGCCCGCCACGGGGACGACGGCGCGTTCCCGGCGCCCGCCCGGCTCCGCGACCTTGCCGGCGGCGACCTGGAGCTGCCCGGGCGCAAGGCCGAGTACCTCGGCGCGGTCGCCGAGGCCGCACTCGACGGGCGCCTCGACACGCGCGCCCTGCGCGCCGTCGACCCGGAGGACGCCCGCCGCGAGGTCGCCGCGATCCACGGTCTCGGCCCGTTCGCCGCCGACCTCGTCGTGCTGCGCGGAGCCAACGTGCCCGACGCCGTCCCGCGCCACGAGCCGCGGCTGCGGACCGTCGTGGCCGAGCAGTATCCGGGCCGCGAGCTCGACGACGTCGCCGACGCATGGCGCCCGTGGCGGACGTGGGCGTCGTTCCACCTGCGCGCCGCCTCCGGAGCCGGTTGACGGCAGGCGGTGCGCCCGACGCGGATACGCTGACGGGGTCGTCGGGCCCAGTGCGGGACCGCAGAGGGAGCGTGGCGGTGGCACGGATCACGATCGCCGACATCGCCCGCCGTGCGGGCGTGTCGACGGGGGCTGTGTCGTACGCGCTCAACGACCGACCGGGCGTCTCGCAGGCGACCCGCGAGCGGATCCTCGCCGTGGCCGCGGAGCTGGGCTGGCGGCCGTCGGCGGCGGCCCGCTCGCTGTCCGGCGCGCGCACCGAGACGGTGGGCCTCGTGCTCGCGCGCGACCCGAGCGCCCTGGGTGCCGAGTCGTTCTACATGCAGTTCATCGCGGGCATCGAGTCCGAGCTCCAGCGGCGGTCCTACGGGCTGCTGCTCCAGGTCGTACCGACCCTCGAGGCGGAGCTCGCGACGTACCGGACCTGGCGCGCGGCCCGGCGCGTGGACGGCGTCGTGCTCGTCGACCCCCGCGTGGACGACCCGCGCGTCCGTCTGCTGTCCGAGCCGGACGCGCTGCCGGCCGTCGTCGTCGGCGACCCGACCCTGGCGAACGGCCTCATGAACGTCTGGACGGACGACGCCGCAGCGATCCGCGAGTCCGTGCGCTACCTGCACGGGGCCGGGCACCGTCGCGTCGTGCGGGTCGGCGGCACCGAGGGGTACGTGCACACGCTCATCCGCGACGAGGCGTTCCGCGAGGAGACCGCGCGGCTCGGCATGGAGGGTGTCGTCGCCCGGACGGACTACACGCCGGGCGAGGGGGCGGCCGTGACGCGTGCGCTGCTGGAGGATGGCGCGCTCAGGCCGACGGCGTTCATCTACGACAACGACGTGATGGCGCTCGCGGGGTTGGGCGTGGCTCGCGAGCTCGGCCTGGACGTGCCGGCGCAGCTGTCGATCGTCGCGTGGGACGACTCGGCGCTGTGCCTCGCGACCTACCCGCGGCTCTCCGCGCTGAGCCACGACGTGACGGGTTTCGGTGCGCACGTCGCGCGGCGGCTGTTCGACCGGCTCGACGGCGGCCCCGTGGGCAGCTTCCTCGACTCGACCCCGGCGCTCCGTCTGCGCGGGACGACGGGCCCGGTCGCGGAGCGGCCGGCGTAGAGCGGGTGAACGGCGTCGTCGGCGCTTGACGACCCCGATACTTAAGCGTTTCACTAAGCCTGTTCGTCACGTAAGCCGACGTTTTCCCAGTTTCGAGACGCCAGGGTCGGCTAGGGTTTCGACAGCGTTGTCAGACAGCGAACGGCAAGGAGTGCCCGCATGACCCGTTGGACCGACCTCCCCACGCACCGCGCGTGGCTCCAGCAGCACGCCGAGGCGCTGCTCGCGTTCGGCCGCCGGACGGCCGGGCCCGGCGGGGGTGCGTACTGGCTCGACGCGGTCGGCAGACCGGAGACGGAACGCGGCGTGCAGACGTGGATCACGGGCCGGACGGTGCACGTCTACTCGCTCGGCCACCTGCTCGGCATCCCGGGTGCGCGGGCCGTCGCCCAGCGTGCGCTCGACGGGCTCGCCGGACCCGACGCGCCCCTCCACGACGCCGAGTACGGCGGTTGGTACGGCACGGTCTTCCCCGACGGCACGCACACCGAGGGCAAGGAGGCGTACCAGCACGCGTTCGTCGTCCTCGCCGCGACGTCCGCCGTCCGCGCCGGGCTCGACGGCGCGCGGGCCCTCCTCGACGAAGCGACCCGCGTCTACCTCGACCGGTTCTGGGACGACGAGGCCGGCCTCAGCGTGGACACGTGGGACACCGCCTTCACCACGCTCGACCCGTACCGCGGCGTCAACGCCAACATGCACTCGGTCGAGGCGATGCTCGCCGCGGCCGACGCCACGGGCGACACCGCATGGCTCGACCGTGCCGCGCGGATCGCCGGGTTCGTCGTCGGGCAGGCGGAGCGCCACGAGTGGCGGATCCCCGAGCACTTCGGGCCCGACTGGGTCCCCGACCTCGAGCTCAACCGCGACCGCCCCGACGACCCGTTCAAGCCGTTCGGCGCGACGGTCGGGCACGGGCTCGAGTGGGCGCGCCTGCTGCTCCACCTCGAGGCCGCGCGCGACGCCGCAGGCCTGACGTCGCAGGTCGACTGGCACGCCGCGGCCGCCGGACTGTTCGACCGCGCCGTCGAGGACGGCTGGGACGTCGACGGCGCACCCGGCTTCGTGTACACCACGGACTGGGACGGCAAGCCCGTCGTCCGTCAGCGGATGCACTGGGTCGTCGCCGAGGCCGTCAACACGGCCGCCTCCCTCCAGGCGCGCGCCGTCCGGGCAGGTGACGAGTCCGCCGCCGACCGGTACGCCGACCTGTACGCCCGCTGGTGGGACTACGCCGACCGGCACGTCCTCGACCACGAGAACGGGTCGTGGTTCCACGAGCTCGACCCCGAGAACCGGCCCGCCGGCACCGTGTGGCCCGGCAAGGCCGACCTCTACCACGCGTTCCAGGCGACGCTGGTCCCGCGCCTGCCGCTGGCGCCGTCGATGGCGACCGCCGTCGCCGAGGGCCTCCTGCGCCCCTGAGACGCCTCGCCGACGACGGCGGGCGGAGGATGGGGGCATGAGCACGTCGCCGCTCGAGCCTGATGCCGTGATCGAGGCGCGTGTCGGAGTGCCCGTCGCGCTCCCGCTCGCCGACGCCGGTCCTACCGGCTACTCATGGCGTTTCGAGCTGCCCGACGGGGTCCACGGGGCGGGCTCGACCGACGCGGTGGCGCCCGCCCCGGGCCTGGCCCTGGGTACGCCGTCCGGCGTGCTCCCGCTCGTGACCGTCGACCGCCCGGGAACGTACGACGTGACGGCCGTGCTCGCGCGTCCCTGGGAACAGGACGGCGTCCGGACCCTCACCGTCCGGATCGTCGGCATCGGGTCGGAGACCTGAGCCGGGCGGGACCACCATCGGTGAGCCCGCCCGGCATCCCGGTCAGCGGAGCAGGGCAGGGCGGAGCACAAAGTCTTCCACCGGGCCCGGTCCCGGGATCGGGAGCGGCCGCTGCAGGACCTTGATGTCCTTGAGCTTCGCGAGGTCGAGGAGGCGGACGTCGATCGGCCGCGGCGCGACCACCCCGGTGCACCCGAAGAACGCCTCGCCGTCGATGCCGCTGTCCCCATAGCCGAGCTCGAAGAAGCCGGCGCCCGTCCCGTCGGGCTGCGCCGCACCACCGAAGCCGGTACCCCACGAGTTGCGGCAGATCCAGCAGCCCCGGTCGTCGTCGTACCCCACGACGAGCACGGCGTGCCCGCCGCGGCTCTTGCCCGTCACGTGCCGGAAGACGCCGCCGGCGTAGACGTCGAAGTCCTCGAACACCGTGAAGCCGCAGATCATCGGCCCGACCGTCGAGAGGTACGTCTTGCGATCGTCGCCCGTGTGGGCGGTGAAGTTCGTGATCGAGTAGGCGCGCCTGAGCCGCTGGGCGCGGCAGTGGGCCGCCCAGAGGCTGTTCGGATCGGCCGGGTTCGTGACCTGCGGCGGCGAGTCGAACGCCGACATGTAGGGGAACGACGCCTCGGTCGAGATGCCGCGCTGACGGACCTGGTCGAGCGAGTCGTGGTTGTTCCAGCCGCCGCAGTGTGCGCCGTGGCTCGAGCAGAAGTGCTGGTCGGCCTCGGACAGATCCAGGTCGTGGACGCCCAGCTCGATCGCGGCCTGAGCCGACACCAGCCCGGCCGTCGCGAACGATACGCACGACCCGCACCACCGCTGGTCCGTGACCGCTCCGATGACGCCGCGGTCGCGCCAGTCGAACCGGCGCGGCTGCACGCGCAGGAACTTCGCGAGGACGCTCGGGTCGAGCAGGCGGTTGCGGCTGAGGGCCGTGGGGTTGAGCTGCAAGGCCTGCAGCAGGGTCGCTCCCACGGCTTCTGACGCGGCGAGCTGGGTGGCGACCGACGGCTCGAAGCCGAGCGAGTGCGGCTCGTCGTCGGGGACGACCCGGACGCGCCACGAGAGGTTCTCCGAGCGGATCTGCTGCTGCAGCCGGTCGAGGTCGAGCGGTGCCATGGTGGGCTCCTTCACCCGGGGCGACGGGGTGTCGTCCGTCCCCTGGAACGAGCGCCTGCGACGTGCGCGGGATACGGCTCCGTGGGATGAAGCGGAGGTCCGCCTCGCCGCGGAGCGCTCTAGCCCCGCCGGTCCGGCGCGCGCAGCCGGTCGGCCCTGGCGCTGAGGTAGCGCCGCTCCGGCAGGCTCGTGGTCAGGCGCCCGGCGTCGCGGTACGCGCGGGCGGCGGCCTCGTCGTCGCCGGCCAGCTCGAGCAGGTGCGCGCGGGTCGAGAGGAGCCGATGGTGCCGCCCGACGCGACGGTCGGCGTCGAGCGTGCCGAGCAGCGCGAGCCCCTGCTCGGGACCGTGCACCATCGCGACGGCGACGGCGCGGTTCAGCGTCACCATCGGCCCCGGGTCGACGCGTTCGAGCAGCTCGTAGAGCACGAGGACCTGCGCCCAGTCGGTCGCCTCGACCGATGGCGCCTCGTCGTGCACGGCGGCGATCGCCGCCTGGAGCTGGTACGGCCCGACGGCGCCGCGCGGCAGCGTGGCCGACACGAGCTCGACACCCTCGGCGATCGCGCCGCCGTCCCAGCGGTCGCGGTCCTGCTCGGCGAGCGGGACGAGCTCGCCGCCCGGGCCGGTGCGGGCCGCGCGGCGCGCGTCGGTGAGGAGCATGAGGGCGAGCAGCCCCGCGACCTCCGGCTCGTCCGGCAGGAGCCGGCGGAGCAGGCGGCCGAGGCGGATCGCCTCCGTCGACAGGTCGGGTGCGGTCAGCCGGTCGCCGGCGCTCGCGGTGTAACCCTCGTTGAAGACGAGGTAGACCACGTGCAGGACGGCCGCGAGGCGCGCGGGGCGCTCGTCGGGCGCGGGCAGCGCGAACGGGAGGCCGCTCGCGCGCACCGTCTGCTTGGCGCGGCTGATCCGCTGCGCCATGGTGGGCTCGGGGACGAGGAACGCGGCGGCGATCTGCGCCGTCCGCAGACCACCGACGGCTCGTAGCGTGAGGGCGACCTGGCTCGGGACGGACAGCGCCGGGTGGCAGCACAGGAAGAGCAGGACGAGGGAGTCGTCGACGTCGCCCGCCGGACGGGCGTCCGCGGGCCCGGCGAGGAGCGCGGCGTCGGGGGTAGCGACGGCGAGGGCGTGCTCGCGGCGTCGGCGGGACGCGTCACTGCGGGCGGCGTCGAGAAGCTCCCGGGCCGCGACGGTCACGAGCCAGCCGCGGGGGTTGTCGGGCAGACCCGTCGTCGGCCAGCGCCGCGCGGCCTTGAGCAGCGCCTCCTGGGTGGCGTCCTCGCAGGCCTCGAACTGGCCGTAGCGACGCACCAGCGCGCCGAGGACCTGCGGCGCGAGCTCGCGCAGCAGGTCCTCGACGCCGCGGGAGGAGTCCACGGCGCCTCAGGCGTCGAGCGCGGACTCGTTGAGGATCGGCCACACCTCGGTGGGGTTCTGGTCGGCCCACGGCATGTCCGCGGCGATCTCGAGGGCCCGGGCCTCGTCGACGACGTCGATCAGGTAGAACGTCGACAGGTACTCCTTGGTCTCGAGGTACGGGCCGTCGGTGACGAGCGGCGCACCGTCGGCGCGCCGGACCAGCCGCGACGCCGCGGCGTCCGCCAGCCCGTAGCCGCCCAGGAGCTCGCCGGTCTCGTGGTAGCGCTTGTTGAACGCGTCCTGCTTGGCGATCTCGGTCGGCCAGTCCTCGGCCGGGATCGAGTCCCACTTCTCCTGGTTGCCGTAGATCATCAGCACGTACTTCATGGCCTGCTTCTCCTCGAGGTCCTGGCGTCCGGTGCGCCGGGCGGCGCTCCGAGGACCAGACGGAGCCGGTCCGCGTTCCTCGACATGCCCGGCCGGCGTGACCCCGGCCCGGCTCCACGAGCGGATGTCGAGCGGCAGCACCCGGTTCCGTCCTGTTCCTGACGACGCGGCGACCGTCCGCGTCGACGGACGAAGGAGACTGCCATGACCACCACGATCCTCCCCGGCGTGTCCCGCGCGGCACGGACATGGCCGGTGTGGTGGGTGAACGTGCTCGCCGGCCTGGCCGCCGCGGTCGCCACCGAGCTGTACGGGCTGGTCGCCCGCGCGTCCGGCGTCCCGATGGAGGCGGCGAGCCCCGGTGCTTCGGCGCCCACCGCCGTCACCGTGGGAATGTTCGCCATGGGCACCTTGGTGGCCACGTTCTGGAGCACGCCCGTCGTGCTGGCTGTGGCGCGCTGGGCCCGCCGGCCCGCGCGCACCTACCGGGCGATCGCCGTCGTCGTGCTGGTCGTGTCGTTCCTCGCGCCGCTGACGTCGACAGGCACCGCGACCGCCACGAAGGTGGTGCTCTGCGGGGCGCACGTGCTCGCGGCCTCGATCATCGTCCCGGTCGTGGCCGCGCGGCTGGGCGTGCTCCGGTGAGGTCGGAGGGTGCGTGTCGGAGCCGCGGTCCACGATGGGCCCATGGCCTACGACGAGGTGCTCGCGCAGCGCGTCCGCGACAGGATCGGCGCGGACCTCGCAGTGAGCGAGAAGCGCATGTTCGGCGGTCTGTCGTTCCTGTGGGACGGCCGGATCGCCGTCGCGATCCGTCGTGACGGGCTGCTGATCCGCGTGGGGCCGGACGACGTCGAGCTCGCCCTCACCGAGCCCGGCACCCAGCAGGCGGTGATGGGCGGCCGCGAGATGCGGGGCTGGATCACGGTCGAGGGCGAGGTCCTCGACGACGACGCGCTCGAGACGTGGATCCGCACCGGCGTCGAGTCGGCGGCCCGCCTGCCGGGGGAGTGATCCTCGCGCCCGACGTGCGGTGAGCGGTCGCCGTGGTCGGGGGCGGGCCGTACGGTCGGGTCCATGGGCACCACCGAGGGCGCTGCCGTGGAGATCGAGGTCGCCGGTCGCGCGGTGCGCGTCTCCAGCCCGGACCGTGTGATCTTCGAGGCGACCGACCGCACGCCCGCCGTCACCAAGCTCGACGTCGCGCGCTACTACGCTGCCGTCGCGACGCGCGGCGGACGCCCCGGGGAGGCGCGCCCGGCCGCCGTCGCCGGGGGAGCGCCGTCGGACGTGGGCGGCCTGCTGCGCGCGCTGTGGCACCGCCCGACGACGCTCGAGCGGTGGCCACGCGGTGTGCGGGAGGGCATGGTGCTCGCGACCCGCCAGGGGCACGAGCGCGACGCCGACGCGTTCTACCAGAAGCGCGTGCCGTCGGGCGCGCCGGGCTACGTCGAGACGGCGACCATCGCGTTCCCGTCGGGCCGGACCGCGGACGAGATCGCGCCGACCGAGCCCGCCGTGCCGGTCTGGGCGGCGCACATGGGGACGATCGTGTTCCACCCGTGGCCCGTCCGGAGCGGGGACGTCGAGCACCCCGACGAGCTGCGCATCGACCTCGACCCGCAGCCGGGCACCGACTTCGCCGACGCACGCCGCGTCGCGATGGCCGCCCGCGACCTGCTCACGGAGGTCGGGATCCGGGGCTTCCCGAAGACGTCGGGGAACCGGGGCGTGCACGTGTTCGTGCGGATCGAGCCGCGCTGGACGTTCACCGACGTGCGGCACGCGGCGATCGCGTTCGGGCGCGAGCTCGGCCGACGGATCGACGGCGTCACGACGGCGTGGTGGAAGGAGGAGCGCGGCGAGGCGATCTTCGTGGACTACAACCAGAACGCGCGCGACCGCACCATCGCGAGCGCCTACTCGATCCGCCCGAGGCCCGGCGCGCCCGTCTCGACGCCGATCACCTGGGACGAGCTCGCGGACGTCGACGACCCGCGGGTCTTCCACGTCGGGACCGTGCCCGCGCGGCTGGAGCCCGGCGGAGGGCCCAACGGCGACGGCGTCGACCCGTGGGCCGAGATCGACGACGTCGCGCACTCGCTCGAGCCGCTCCTCGCCTGGTACGAGCGGGACGAGAGCGAGGGGCTCGGCGACCTGCCGTACCCGCCCGAGCACCCGAAGATGGCCGGCGAGCCGCGGCGCGTGCAGCCCAGCCGGGCGCGCAAGGAGCCGGACTGACCGTTGCGCGCCGGAAAGCCTCGAACTCGACGAGCGGTGAGCACCTAGGGTGGCCTGGTGCCCGACGAGACCCCGTCCACCACCATCCCCGACACCCCCCGAGCCGAGAAGCGTCCGACGACGCGCACCCACCACGGCGACACGTTCGTCGACGACTACGAGTGGCTGCGCGACAAGTCGGACCCCGACGTGATCGCGTACCTCGAGGCCGAGAACGCGCACACCCAGGGCGCGACGGCGCACCTCGCCCCGCTGCGCTCGCGGCTGTTCGAGGAGATCAAGTCCCGCACGCAGGAGACCGACCTGAGCGTCCCGGTCCGCGAGGGCGGCTACTGGTACGTGACGCGCACCGTCGAGGGCAAGCAGTACCCGGTCCACGTCCGCATCCCCGTCGACAGCCCGGACGACTGGACCCCGCCCGCCCTGCCCGACGACGGCAGCGCGCTCCCAGGCGAGCAGCTTCTCCTCGACCAGAACGTCGAGGCCGAGGGGCACGACTTCTTCTCGCTCGGCTCGTTCGACGTCACGCCCGACGGCGCCCGAGCGCTGTACGCGGTGGACGTCGACGGGGACGAGCGCTACCTGCTCCGCGTCCGCGACCTCACGACGGGCGAGGACCTCCCCGACGCCGTCCCCGGCACCTCTCCGGGCGCGTTCTTCGCGCCCGACGGCGAGCACCTCTTCTACACGACCGTCGACGACGCGTGGCGCCCCGACACCCTGTGGCGCCACCGCGTCGGTGACCCGGTCGAGGACGACGTGAAGGTCTTCCACGAGCCCGACGAGCGGTTCTGGCTGGGCGCGGGGCTGACCCGGTCCAGGCAGTTCATCGTGATCGAGATGGGCTCGAAGATCACGTCCGAGGTGTGGCTGCTGCCCGCCGACGACGTCACGGGCGACCCGCGCGTCGTCTGGCCGCGGCGCGAGGGGGTCGAGTACGCCGTCGAGCACGTGATCCTGCCGGACGCCGGGGGCGAGCGGGCGGACGCCGTCCTCGTCCTCCACAACGGCGGCTCGGGCGAGGCTCCGGAGAACTTCGAGCTCGCGCTCTCCAAGCTGCCCGGGGGCGAGCCGCTCGTGCCGGAGCACGCGGTCACGGTCGTGCCGTCGTCGTCGGGTACGAGGCTGGAGGACGTCGACGCGTTCGACGGGCACGTCGTGGTGTCGTTCCGTCGCGACGGGTTGGCGCGGGTCGGCGTCGTGCCGCTCTCGCCCCTGACCGGCCCGTTCGCGCCGGCGTTCACCGGAAGCGAGGCCGCGGAGCCCTGGGACGTGCAGGAGATCCCGTTCGACCAGCCGCTGTTCACGGTCGGCGCGGGCGCCAACCCGGAGTTCGGGCAGCCGGCGGTGCGCCTGGCGTACGCGTCGTTCGTCGAGCCGGCGACGGTCTACGACTACGTCGTCGCGACGGGTGAGCTGCGCGAGCTCAAGCGGCAGCCGGTGCTCCCGGACCCGGACGGCCGTCCGTTCGACCCGGCCGAGTACGTGCAGCGCCGCGAGTGGGCCACCGCCGACGACGGCACCCAGGTCCCGGTGTCGCTCGTCTGGCGGCGGGACGCGCTGGGCCTGGACAACGCCGGCACGCGCGCCGAGCCGGCGCCGCTGCTCCTCTACGGGTACGGCTCCTACGAGACGAGCATCGACCCGTCGTTCTCCATCGCGCGCCTGTCGCTGCTGGACCGCGGCGTCGTGTTCGCCGTCGCGCACGTGCGGGGCGGCGGCGAGCTGGGCCGCCGCTGGTACGACGACGGCAAGGAGCTCACCAAGAAGCACACGTTCACAGACTTCGTCGCGGTCGGACGCCACCTCGTGGGCGCGGGGTGGACGAGCCCCGAGCGCATGGTCGCCGACGGCCGCAGCGCCGGCGGGCTCCTCATGGGTGCGGTCGCCAACCTCGCGCCCGAGCTGTTCGCGGGCATCCACGCGGGCGTGCCGTTCGTCGACGCGCTGACGTCGATCCTCGACCCGTCGCTCCCGCTGACCGTCGTCGAGTGGGACGAGTGGGGCGACCCGCTGCACGACGCCGACGTCTACCGGTACATGAAGTCGTACACGCCCTACGAGAACGTGCGCGACGACGCCGCCTACCCGCGCATCCTCGCGACCACGAGCCTCAACGACACCCGCGTGCTGTACGTCGAGCCGGCCAAGTGGACGGCCCGGCTGCGCGACGTCGGCGCGCCCGTCCTGCTCAAGACGGAGATGAGCGCGGGGCACGGCGGGGTCTCGGGGCGCTACGCCCGGTGGGAGGAGATCGCGTTCGAGGACGCGTGGATCCTCGACGTGCTGGGCCTCGCCGGCGCGTAGCTCAGCGTGTCCAGCGTCGCAGCCGGCGGCGTGAGGCGGACGCCCAGGCGTCGTGCGCGTCGGCGAGCGCGGCCTGCGCCCGGGCGCGCTCCAGCCCGACGAGCAGCCCGTACGTGAAGGCGTTCTCCCCGGACAGGTGCGCGCGCATCCCCAGCTCGCGGAAGAGGCCGGCGAGCACGACGGCGTCGTGGTGCGC
The DNA here is from genome assembly GCF_049844995.1 of Luteimicrobium sp. DT211. Lineage (NCBI taxonomy): Bacteria > Bacillati > Actinomycetota > Actinomycetes > Micrococcales > Luteimicrobium > Luteimicrobium sp. DT211. The sequence goes on from NZ_JBNCMC010000001.1 coordinate 485,182, forward strand.
CCCCAGGACGTCCTGCACGTCCTCGAGCGCGTCGGCGAGCCGCGCCGCTGGTTCGCCCGCCACCACGACCGCCGCCTCCGCGGCATACCGGGCCGCCTTGAGCTTCTTGCGGGCGTCGTGCATCGCGTCGGCGAGCCGGGGCGCCGTGGCGTCCGGACCCCGCGTCCCTGGCTCGGCGGGGTCCGTGGGCGGCACCGAGTCGCTGCCCGTCGCCCGGGCCAGCCCGGCGAGGACGACCTCGCCCGCCTCCATCCGTCGCCGCGCGCGCCGGAACGCGTGCCGCACCACCCGGGCGGCGACGTCGGGCGCGGGCTCGCCGGCGCGCTCTCGCACCGGGGGATCGTCGGCGAGCGCGTCGAGCCCGGACAGCAGCGCGCGGTAGCGGTCGCTGTCCATGAGCTCGACGGCGTCCCGCACGGCCGTGCGGTAGCCGGCGTCGAGAGCGTCCGCGAGCCGGGCGCGCACCGGCCCGACGACGAGCTCGTCCGGCAGCCCGTCGAGCAGTCCGCGCACCCGGTCGCGCTGCACCTCGTGATCGCGGGCGGCCCCGAGCGCTCCGCCCCACCAGCGCAGCTCGTCCCGGACCGGCTCGACGGTGTCGCGGTCGAGGACGGGCCGGAACGTCCGGAGGGTCGAGCGAAGGCGTCGCGCCGCGACCCGGGCGGCGTGCACCGCGTCCGGCTCGTCGCGGCGCACCCGGGGGTCGGCGTCGAGCAGTGCGTCCACCTGCTCGCGCAGGTACCGGGTGACCAGCTCGGCACCGGTGGTCGGCGGGACGGTCGCCGGCCGGCCCCCGTACCAGCTCGCGCCCAGCCCGAGCGCGCGCTCCAGCTTGACGGGCAGCGGGGCCGGGTTCGCTCCCGACTCCTCCAGGCGATCGACGACGCGACCCAGGAGCGTGGTGTCGCCGTCGACGAGCTCGACCTCGACCTCGCGCCACGCCTCGTCGCCGCGCTCGGTCGACGCGAGCACGTCGTCCACCGCGACCGACGCGAGCACGTCGCCGCCCGGGCCGAGCAGCAGGGTGGTCGCGCGCTCGGTCCGCAGCCGCGCGACCGGGCGCAGGGCGGCGCCGAGCCTCACCCCGTCGACCAGTGCCGCGAGCTCGGCGGGCGGTGCCTCGTCGTCGGCCGGTCCGAGCGGCGCACGGACCTCGGTCCGTCCGTCTCCCGCGGGCAGCTTGAGGTGCCAGCCCTCGTCGTCGCCCCCGACGCGGCGACGCAGCGTGATGCCTCGCCGCAGCAGCGCCAGCCGGGGCGTGTCGAGGTAGGTCGCGTCGAGCGTCAGGGAGGCCAGGTCGCGCGAGCCGGAGACGCCGTCGACACCGGACGGACCGTCGAGCGTGGGCGGCGACCAGCCGACGGGCACGTCGAGCGTGCGCTCGACCTCGAGCGACGCGCTCATGCCGGGCCAGGGGAGGTGCGGTCGAGCACGACGAGCGGCAGCTCGCGTCCGGCCTTCGCCTCGTGGTCGGTGAAGAACGGGTAGGCCAGGACGAGCCGCTCCCAGAGCCCGGCGCGCTCGGACCCGGCGGCCACCCGCGCCACCGCGTCGTACGCGTCGCCGTCGACCTCGACGTGGACCACCGGGTCGTCGACCAGGTTGTGGAACCAGCCCGGCGCCCGGCGCGACCCGGCGCCGGACGCGACCACGAACCGCAGCCCGGTGGGCTCGTCGTCGACGACGAGCATGGGGGTGGTGCGCAGTTCGCCGCTGCGCCTGCCGCGAGTCGTGAGCAGGACCAGCCGGTCGCGATGCATCCCGTCGACCGGCCCGCCCGCCCGGAACTGCTCGACGACGCGGCGGTTGGTCGCAAGCTGCTGCTCGTCCGTCATCGCTCCATGGTGCGTCGCGCGGCCGGGAGACGCCGGGTGAGACACGTGTCACACGACCTGCACTCCGTGCAGACTTGCACTCTGTGCAACTCGCGGCGCATGCTGGACGGCATGACCCTTCTCGCCCCCGACGACGCCCGCCCGGCGCCCGACCTTCGCGCCCGCAAGCGCGAGGCCACGCGCGAGGCGCTCGCGACCGCGGCGTTCGCGCTGGCTCGGGAGCACGGCCTGGACGGGTTCACCGTCGACGACGTCGCCCGCCGCGCCGACGTGTCCCGCCGGACCTTCTTCAACTACTTCAGCTCCAAGGAGCAGGCGGTCACCGCGATCGTCCAGCTCCAGCTCGCGGAGCTCCTCGACGACGTCGAGCGCGCCATCGCCGAGGAGCAGGAGGCGCTGGAGCGCGGCTCCGACGGCGCCGGCCACGATCTCCTGGACATGGCGGTGCGCACGCTGCTGTCGCCCGGGTCGGTCGAGACGTTCCGGGCGCTCATCGCGCTCGCCGAGGACAGCCCGGAGCTCGTGCCGCACCTCGCGGGCCTCGAGCACTCCGCCGGCGACCAGGTCGTCGATCTGATGCGCGGCAAGGCGGCCGCCCACGCCGGCGTCGAGCTGCAGCCCGTGTACGCGTACGCGATCCCGGGCGCGATCATCGCGACCGTCGGAGCCGTGTACTCGCGCCGGCTCCACGTGCGCGAGGTCGACGGCGACGCCGACGGTGCGCTCGCGCTCGACGACGTGATCGACCAGCTCCGTGCCCTCCTCCCGCCCATGGCCGAGTGCCGGACCTGATGTCACGTCCCGGCCGCCCGCCCCGTCTCTCCTAGCGAGCACCCCGCCCGACCCCTTGTCAGCACCACCCGCACCATCCCGTTCCAGGCTCCGACGACGCAGCCGCACCACTCAGCACCACTCTGAGGAGCCCCACGTGTCCACCTTGCTGTACCGACTCGGAAAGCTGGCGTACCGCCGACGCGGCCGCTTCGTCCTCGGCTGGCTCGTCGTCCTCGTCGCGGTCGGCGCGCTGCTCGCGATCAACCCGCCGAAGACGTCGACGTCCTTCTCCATCCCCGGGACCCAGTCCCAGGCGGTCATGGACCAGCTCGAGAGCAAGATGCCGTCCGCTGGCGGGACGAGCGCGACGTTCGTCTTCCAGGCGTCCGACGGCGCGCGCGTCGACCAGGGCGACCAGGCGCAGGCCATCGACGACGTCGTGAAGGCCCTCGACGACAACCCCTACGTGGTGCACGCGAGCGGCGGCGAGACGCAGCAGAAGGTCTCGGCCGACATGCAGAAGGCGCTCGCACCCGTCGGGGACCTGAAGCTCGAGCCCCTGACGGTCGACGGCACCGTCGTGCCCGGGGTGACCGTGTCGGGTGACGGCAGCGTCGCGATGCTGAGCTTCCAGCTCACCGAGGACCCCATGTCGCTGCCGTCCGGCGCGACGGACAGCGTCGTCGGCGACGCGAGCGCTGCGCACGACGCCGGGCTCACGGTGCTGCCGAGCTCCGAGCTCACCCAGACGATCGAGTCGCCGATGGGGCCCAAGGAGGTCGTCGGCCTCGTCATCGCCGCGATCGTCCTGTTCCTCACGCTCGGATCGCTGCGCCTCGCCGGCATGCCCCTGCTGACCGCGATCGTGGGCGTCGGGGTGGGCGTCGGCTCGGCGTACGCGCTGTCGTCGGTCATCGACATGACCTCGATGACGCCGATCCTCGCGCTCATGATCGGGCTCGCGGTCGGCATCGACTACGCCCTGTTCATCGTGAACCGAGCGAGGCGGCTGGTCCTCGACAAGGGCCTCGCCGCCCACGAGGCGGTCGCGCGCGCCGTCGGGACCGCTGGCTCCGCCGTGTTCTTCGCGGGCCTCACCGTCGTCGTGTCGCTGTCCGGCCTGTCGATCATCGGGATCAGCTTCCTCACCACGATGGCCCTCGTCGCCGCCGGGACGGTCGTCATCGCGGTGCTCGTCGCGCTGACGCTCCTGCCCGCGCTGCTCGGCTTCGTGGGCGAGCGTCTGGTCACCGCGAAGCAGCGTGACAAGCACGCCGCCAAGACGGCCGCCAGCTCGGACGGCACCACCAGCGGCCCGGCCGTGCGCTGGGTCAAGGGCGTCGCGCGCCGTCCGGCGTGGGTCACCGTCGGGGTCGTCGTCGTGCTGGCGGCGCTCGCCGTCCCGGTCACGAAGATGAACCTCAACCTGCCGTCCGCGGCGTCGTCCAACACGGACACCACCGAGCGGCAGTCCTACGACGCCATCAGCAGCGGCTTCAGCGAGGGCCTCAACGGCCCGCTGATCGTCGTTGCGAGCGACGACGACGGCCTCGACGCCGCCGCCATCACGCAGGTCAAGACGACGCTCGCCGGCGTCGACCACGTCGTGCAGGTCATGCCCGGTGGGGTGTCCGCGGACGGCACCACCGCGACGTTCACCGTCGTGCCCGACGGCGGCCCCACCGACGACGACACCGTCGACCTCGTCAAGACCCTCCGCGACGCCGGGCTCGCCCAGCAGGCCGGGGTCACGCTCGGGGTCACGGGAGTCACGGCGATCAACATCGACATGTCGGGGATCCTGTCCGGCGCGCTCGTGCCGTACCTCGCGATCATCGTCGTGATCTCGCTGATCATCCTCATGCTGGTGTTCCGGTCGATCTTCGTCCCGCTCACCGCGACCCTCGGGTTCGTGTTCACGATCGGCGCCGCGCTCGGCGCGACGACCGCCGTGTTCCAGTGGGGCTGGGCCAAGAACCTGCTCGGCTTCGACACCGCGGGCCCGGTGCTGAGCTTCCTGCCGATCATCGTCACCGGGATCCTGTACGGGCTCGCGATGGACTACCAGATGTTCCTCGTGTCCTCGATGCGCGAGTCGCACGTCCACGGGCACCCGGGTGTCGCGGGCGTCGTCGACGGGTTCCGCGGGGCGGCGCGCGTCGTCGTCGCGGCGGCGATCATCATGATCTCCGTGTTCTCCGGGTTCATCTTCGGCGACGACACGATGATCAAGCAGATCGGCTTCGCCCTGGCCTTCGGCATCCTCATCGACGCGTTCGTCGTCCGGATGACGCTCATCCCGGCCGTCATGGCGCTGGCCGGCGAGAAGGCCTGGTGGCTGCCGAAGTGGCTCGACCGGATCCTGCCGAACCTGGACGTCGAGGGCGACAAGCTCGTCAAGCGCCTGGAGGCCGAGGCCGCCGAGCGCGAGAAGGAGCCGGTGGGCGCGTCCGCCTGACGCCCACCCGCGAGGTAGCGCCTTTCGCCCCAGGTAGCACGCAATCCGCGCTACCTGGGGCGAAAGGCGCTACCTCGCGAGGTGTGCTGTGGTCAGCGCAGGACGTCCGCCAGGTCGTAGCGCGCGACCTCCTCGAGCTGCTCGTACGTGCAGGTCTCGGCGTCCCGGTCGTCGCGCCACCGGACGAGCCGGGCGGTGTGCCGGAACCGGTCGCCCTCCATGTGCTCGTACCGCACCTCGGCCACGAGCACCGGGTCGAGCGGCACGAACGACAGGTCCTTCTTCGCGTTCCAGCGCGACACCCCGCCGGGCAGCCGCGAGTCCCCGGAGGTGGCATCGGTCTGCCACCGCGCCCAGGGGTGCTGGGTCAGCGGGATCTCGAGCTTCCCCAGCTCGTCGACCAGCTCCGCCCGCCTGGCAGCAGTGAAGGACGCGGCGACGCCCACGTGGTGCAGCACGCCGCCGTCGTCGTACAGGCCGAGGAGCAGTGAGCCGAGCAGCGGGCGCTCCTCCGTCGACGTCTTGTGCAGGCGGTACCCGGCGACGACGACGTCGGCCGTGCGCTCGTGCTTGATCTTCGCCCAGCCGCGCTTGTCGGGCTGGTAGGTGGAGGCGAGCGGCTTCGCGACGACGCCGTCGAGCCCCGCGCCCTCGAACACCTCGAACCACCGCTGCGCCTCGTCCGGATCGCGCGTGGTCTGGGACAGGTACACCCCCGACGACGTCGTGAGGTCCGCCGCGGACGTCACCCGGGTGCGGCTCGCGTCGCCCAGGGCGTCCTCGAGGAGCCTGCGGCGCTCCGCCAGCGGCCGCCCCGTGAGGTCCTCGTCGTCCAGCGCCAGGAGGTCGAAGACGACGAGCGAGGCCGGGGTCTGCTCGGCCAGCAACCTCACGCGCGACGCGGCGGGGTGGATGCGGTCCTGGAGGCGGTCGAAGTCCAGCCTCGTGCCGGTGCCCTTCTCGTCCGCCGCGTCAGGCCGCACCACGACGAGCTCCCCGTCGACGACGCACCGCTCCGGCAGCGCGGCCAGCAGGGCCTCGACCACCTCGGGGAAGTACCGCGTCAGGGGCTTGGTGTTGCGGCTGCCGAGCTCGACGACGTCGCCGTCGCGGAACACGATGCAGCGGAAGCCGTCCCACTTGGGCTCGTAGGACCAACCAGCGTCCGCGTCGTCGGCCGCGTCGTCGCGGGGGACGGTCGCGACCGCCTTGGCGAGCATCGGGAGCACCGGCGGGCGCACGGGCAGGGACGCGAAGCGCACGGGGGAGTCGTCGTCGGCCACGGGCCCCACGCTAGGCCGAACACGGGATCCCAGCCCGCCGAGGACAGCACGGGCCCTTCCCGGTCATGGGTTCCAGAGCCGGTCGACCGGCATGACGTGGAGACGATCCTCGTACGTGTAGCTGCGGGCACCCGTGTAGAGCGCGACGCCGGCGACGAATCCTTCCCCCAGGAGCTCGCGAAGCTTGCGCAGGCCCCGGAAGTCATCTCCGCCCACGCGCGCTGCGGCCTTGACCTCGAACGCGAGGACGCGGCCCTCGTCCGTCTCGAGGACGAGGTCGACCTCGTGCCCGTCCCGGGTGCGCCAGTGTCCGAACCCTGTGATTTCATCCGTCCATCCGGCCTCCTTCAAGATCTCCTCGACGACGAACGTCTCCAGCAGGTGGCCGAACTCCGTCGCTGCGGCAGGTTCGCGAAGCGCGAGCTTGCCGGACGAGAGGCGGAGAAGCCGTGCGCAGATCCCGGTGTCGAGCAGGTGGATCTTGGGGCGGGCGGCCGTCCGCTTGGTCAGCGTCCGATCCCACGCAGGAAGCAGGTGGAGCAGAAAGACGGCCTCGAGCAGTCGGAGGTAGTCGCGCGTCGTCTTTTCGTCGAGGCCGACCGCATGGGCGATCCGTGCGGTGTTGAGGACTTGCGCGGTCTGCCCGGCGACACGTTCGAGGACGGTGGGGAGTGCGTGCGCCTGACGCACCTTGGAGAGCTCCTCGACGTCGCGCTCGAGGGTCAGCCGCACGTAGTCGTCGATCCATCGCCCCCGTGCCGGTACCGATGAGGCAGACAGAGCGATGGGGAACCCTCCCCTGACGACACGCCGAATGTACTCGTCGCGGTCTGTCGTCGAGGGTGCGGCCGCAACGGTCTCGGAAGGTGAGCTCAGCAGCCGCGACAGAAGGTTGGGAGCGGTTCCGTCGATCTCGCTCTGTGCGAGCGGGTCGACCTGCAGACGTTGCAAGCGGCCCGTCAGCGCCTGGGCGGCGCGAGGCAACGCCTCGTGGCGAGCCGACCCGGTCAGGACGAACTGGCCGGGCTGGGCCCCGACGTTGAGCCGGGTCTTGATCGCGTCCAGCACCGAGGGAACATGCTGGTACTCGTCGATGAGGACCGGCCCCTGGCCGCCAAGCATGGTCCCGGGATCCTGTGCCACCGCGGTTCGGGCATCGATGTCGTCAAGGTCGAGCGTCCGACCCCCGAGTTGGGAGGCGAGCTGATGCAGGAGCGTCGACTTGCCGACGGTCCGCGGCCCCTCGAGGAGGAGCACGGGTGTCTCATGGCTTCGGGCGATCGCGACGTCGTAGATCTTCCGTCTGACCAGGCCTTCGGACGCGTCCACAACTCCGAGAGTACCCTGCAGATCCAGAATTGCCAGGCCTTGGGTTCCAGAACTGCCGGGCTGCGAACTCCAGAACTGCCATCCGGAGAGCTCCAGAACTGCCAGCCGATCAGGCGAGGACGCGCGCCAGGAAGTCGGTGAACGCGACCCACGACCGGCGGTCGGCCTCCGGGCGGAACGACGGCTGGTCGGCGATCGTGTACGCGTGCGGCGCCCCGCCGTACAGCGTCACCTCCCACGGCACCCCCGCGGCCCGCAGCTCGTCGGTGAACGCGTGCACCGCGTCGTCCGGCACGACGGCGTCGTCGCCGCCGCCCAGCACGAGCACGCGGCCCCGGATCTCGGCGGCGTCGGACGGGTCGTGCGTGACGAGCCGGGCGTGGAACGCGACCGTGCCGCGGAGGTCGGCGCCGGTGCGGGCGAGCTCGAGCGCGCCCGACCCGCCGAAGCAGTAGCCCGCCGCGACGACGCGGCCGGCGTCGACGGCGGGCTGGGCCACCAGCCACTCGTAGGCCGCGTGGAGCCGCGCGCGCAGCAGCGCGACGTGCTCGTAGTACCGCCCGGCGACGGCGGGCGCGTCGCCGTGCGAGGCCGGTCGCCCGTCGATCCCGTAGACGTCGGCGGCGAACGCCACGTAGCCGAGCCGCGCGAGCATGTGGGCGCGGGCCTGCACCGTCGGCCCGACGCCGAGCCAGTCATGGACCAGCAGGACCGCGGGGCGCGGGGCGGCCGCCGGGTCGTCCCACAGCGCGTCGTCCCAGGCGACGTAGCCCTCGCACCGCGTCGTGCCGCCCGCGCTCGTGTGCCCGTACCGCACCGGCGCCCCGACGACGCGCGAGCCCTCGCGCTCCGGGACGCTCCCTACGACCTCGTGCCAGGCGGGCGGGTAGGCGGTCGGGTCGAAGGGGGTGGCGGGCGTCGTCGTCGGGAAGCGGCGTGCCTCGGGGCCGGACGCGGACGGATCGGTCATGTCATCGGACGTTACGCCCGAGTACGGGACACCCGCCCGCCGACCACGGGGCCCGCGCCTGTCTGCTCGGCCAGACGGGCGGGCAGCCCGTGTTCGGCGGGAGGGGACGGGCGGACCGGTAGCCTGGCGGGGTGGACGGGACCCTCGGCAGCTCGGACGGCGCAGGCCTCCTGAGCGACGTCGTGCGGCCCTACGCGCGGGGTGCGCGGGTGGTCCTGATCGCGTCGACGGCGCTCGCGACCGGCTTCGGCGCGCACGCACTGGGCGGAGGCAGGATCCCCGGCGGACTCGGGCTGACGGCACTCGCGGCGCTGTGCGTCGCCGTCGCCGGGGTGCTCGCGCTCGGGCGACTCCGCGCCGCGACGCTCGTGCCCGCGCTCGGCGCGCTGCAGGTCACCCTCCACGTCGGGCTCGGCGTCCTGACCTCCGGCTCTCACGCGACCGGCCCCGCGTCGCTCGCCGCGCACGGCATGCCCGGCATGGCGGCCGTCCCGAGCGGGACGTCCGCGCACGCCCTGACCAGCGCCGCGGCGGCCGGGACCGCCCACATGGGCATGACCGCCTCGCCGGGGATGCTCGCGGCGCACGCCGTCGCGGTGCTCGTCACCGCGGTCCTGCTGGTCCTCGGCGACCGGGCTGCGCTCGCCGCGGTCCGCTGGTGGTCGGTCGTCCGACCGCGGGTCGAGTCGGTCGCTGCGGGCCCGGTCGTCGTGCCGCTCCGTGCCGCCGCCGTGGACGCCGCCCCCGGTCCGTGCCGGGCGCTCGTCGTCGCGCGCCGCGGGCTCGGCCGTCGGGGACCCCCGAGGCGCGGGTTCGCCCTCGCCGCCTGAGCCCGTCGTCATCCGACGACGGGTGGTCCCCGTTCGTCCTGCCGACATCCAGGAGCTCATCGTCATGTCCGTCGTTTCCCCGCGCGCTCGCGCTGCCCGCCTCGCCCGCCCCCTCGCTGTGGGCGCCGCCGCCCTCGCCCTCACGGTCGCTGCACCGCTCGCCGCCGAGGCGCACGTCCGCGTCACGCCCGACCAGGCGGCCGCCGGCAGCTACGCGGTGCTCACGTTCCGCGTCCCGACCGAGTCGGCGACCGCGTCGACCACGAAGGTCGTCGTGGACCTGCCCGCCGACCACCCGTTCAGCTCGGTGTCCTACCAGCCCGTGCCCGGCTGGACCACGAAGGTCGTCACGACGAAGCTCGCGAAGCCCGTCGAGACCAAGGCCGGCGCCACGATCACCGAGGCCCCCACCCAGGTGATCTGGACCGCCGAGAAGGGCCACGCCGTCGCCCCGGGGCAGTTCCAGCAGTTCAGCGTCTCCGCCGGCCCCGTGCCCGACGACGTCACGAGCCTCGAGCTGCCCGCCCACCAGACGTACTCCGACGGCAGCGTCGTCGACTGGGACGAGGCGACGCCGGCGTCGGGCGAGGAGCCCGAGCACCCCGCGCCCGTCCTTCAGGTCGTGCCCGCGGACGCGTCGGTCGACGCGACCGCCGCAGCCGGCACGAGCGACGACGCCGACGACGACGGCGGCACCTCGGGCGTCGCCGTGGGGCTCGGCGTCGGCGGCCTGGTGCTCGGCGCGGCCGGCCTCGGCGCGGGCGTCGTGGCGCTGCGCCGCACGCGGCGGGTGGCGCCGTGAGGCGGGCGAGCCGCGGCCTGGTGGCCGCGATCGGTGCGGCGGCGCTCCTCGGCGGCCTCGCGGGCTCCGTCCTCGTGGCCGGCCCGGCGTCCGCGCACGACTACGTCGTCTCGACCACGCCGAAGGCGGACTCGACGGTCGACGCGGCCGTGCCGACCGTCGACGTCACGTTCGACGACGTCGTCCTCGACCCCCAGCGCGACGGCTCGACGACCGTGCTCCAGGTGACCGACCCGGCGGGGAAGCACTTCGAGACGAGCTGCCCCGCCGTGTCGGGGCGGACGATCTCCGTCCCGACGGCGCTCGGCGACGCCGGGCAGTACACCGTGACGTGGCGGATCGTGTCCGCCGACGGACACCCCGTCTCGGGGACGTTCGGTTTCGACTACCGGCCGGGGTCGGGCGTCCCGAGCGCGGCCGGGCAGGCCGCGGCGCCGTGCGGCGGGTCGACCGCGAAGGCGGGCGCAGCCACGAGCACCGTGACCAGCGGCAGCAGCTCGGTCTCGCCGGGCGTGGTGGTCGGGGTGGTGGGCGTCGTCGTGCTGCTCGCTGCCGTCGTCGTCGTGCTGCTCACCCGGCGCGCGCGGCGGTCGCTCGACGAACCCGACGCGTGACCGTCACCGCAGCGCGAGCGCCATCTCGAGGTCGCGCGTGCTGGGGTCCAGGCGGTAGGGCGTCCAGCCGCCCGTGAGCTCGAAGCCCTCGCGCCCGTAGAACCGGCGGGCGCGCGGGTTGTGCTCGTGCACCTCGAGCAGGAGCCGGTCGGCGCCGACCTCGTCCCGGGCCCATGCGACGACCTCCGCGAGCAGCCGTCGCGGCAGGTCGGTGCCCCGGTGCGCGGGCGCGACGTAGACGGCGGCGAGGCACGGGACGCCGTCGGGCCGCCGGTAGCCGGTCATGGTGCCGACCCAGGGCTCCTGGCGGCCCGGCGCTGTCGTTCGTACCGGTACGGCCCCGAGCACGAGCGAGCCCGGCAGCGTGTGCTGCCGGGCTCGCTCGCGCCACTGCTCGTCCGTGCGCGCCCGCGCCGACTCGAGCGTCTCCAGGTAGGCGAGCGGCGTGTCCGCGAGCATCTCCAGCCGGAGGTCGCGCATCGCCTGCCAGTCGTCGGCGGTCGCCCGGACGAGATCCATGCTGTCGGCCGGCCGCACGCGCTCAGGCGAGCGCGCGGGCCTTGAGGCGGTCGAACTCCTCCTGCGAGATCGTCCCGGCGTCCAGCAGCGACTTCGCGGTGGCGATCTGCTCGGCGGGCGTCGTCGAGGCCGTCTGCTTGATGTACGTGTCGGCCTGCGCCCTCGCGTCGGAGACGGCGGCGACCTGCCGCTCGCTCATCCCGCGCCCGCGCGCGATCAGGTACACCAGCCCGGTGATCACCGGAAGGATGATCAGGAAGACGATCCACACGGCCTTCCACCCACCCGACAGCTTCCGGTCACGGAACAGGTCGGTGAAGATCTGGATCAGGACGAAGATGTAGGCGATGAAGAGGAAGACCCCGATGATCCACCAGAAGTAGTCCCACACGGTCACGGTCGGTCACCTTTCGTCGGTCACGCCCCACGGTCAGGCCGAGGCGGCGTTCTTCTTCTCCTCGCGCCGGTTGCGCAGGAAGATCAGGGGCAGGACGAGCGTCGCGACGGCCGTCACGAGCCAGACCACCAGGGTCGCGAGGATCCACGGGACGACGCCGCCCGTGATGGACAGGCCGTCGCCGATGATCGAGGCGAGCGCCAGCCCGACGAACGCGGACACGAGGCCCACGCCGCCGATGAAGGCGTTGGCATAGCGGCGCGTCATCCGGAGGATGAACGGCGTCAGGATCCACTGCGCGAGGGAGTAGACGACCACCGCGACGATGAACCCGCTGACCGTCAGGTGGACGTCGTCGATGAGCAACGACGCGACCCAGAGCCCGAGCGCGGCGGAACCGAGGAAGATCGCGGTGCGGATCAGGAAGACCACCATGGCGCTCAACGTAGCGCCGAGGGCGGCGTTCGTCGCGGCGAAGTGCGGTGGTGTACCCGCACGGTCCGGTTCGCCCCGGTTCGCCGGGCCTGCCCGAGTGCCGGGACGATAACCTGGGGGCCCGTCACCCGCCGCCGGAGGCCGCCCGTGGACCTTGCCATCCCCCTTGTGCTCGGCGCGCTCGCGGTGATCGTCGTGACAGCGTTCGCGCCCCGTCTCGGCATCGCCGCGCCGCTCATCCTCGTCGTCGTCGGCGTCGCCGTGAGCTTCCTGCCGTTCGTCTCGGCCGTGGAGCTCGAGCCGGAGCTCATCCTCGGCGGCGTCCTCCCACCGCTCCTGTACTCGTCGGCCGTGAGCATGCCGACCATGGACTTCCGGCGGGACTTCAAGCTCATCGGGGGGCTGTCCGTCGTCCTCGTGATCGTCACGGCCGTCGTGATCGGCTGGGTGCTCTACCTCGTGGTCCCCGACATCACCCTGCCCATGGGCATCGCGCTGGGCGCGATCATCAGCCCCACGGACGCAGTCGCGACGTCGATCGTCAAGCGGCTCGGGGTGTCGCCGCGCATCGTCACGATCCTCGAGGGCGAGTCGCTGCTCAACGACGCGTCCGCCCTCGTGGTGCTGCGCTCCGCGGTCGCGGCGATGGCCGGCGCCGTGTCGCTCGGCCACGTCGCCTGGGACTTCGTCTACGCGGTGGTCGTCGCTGTCGCGGTGGGGTTCGTCGTCGGGCGCGTGAGCCTCATGCTGCGCGCGCGGATCCAGGACGCCGTCCTCAACACGGCCGCGTCGTTCGTCGTGCCGTTCGTGGCGTACCTCCCCGCGGAGCACCTGGGCGCGTCCGGGCTCGTGGCCGTCGTGGTGACGGGCCTCGTGATGGGCCAGGGGGCGCCGCGGTACCTGCGGCCCCAGGACCGCCGGGCGGAGGAGTCGAACTGGCGCACGGTCGAGCTGCTGCTCGAGGGCGCCGTGTTCCTGCTCATGGGGCTCGAGCTGTTCGGCCTGGTCACCGAGGTGCACGAGGAGCACCAGAGCGCGATGAAGGCGGTCGGGATCGCGGCGGTCGCGTTCGTCGGCGTGCTCGTGGTGCGGACCGGGTTCCTGGTGCCGTTCCTCTTCGCCCTGCGCCGCGACCGGCGGGACATGAAGCAGCAGCGGACCGCCCTGGCCCGCGCGCAGGAGCGGCTCGACTCGTCCGACGGGTTCGTGCCCGGATCGGACGCCGACGGGTCCGGCGAGCATCGCCAGGTCCCGCTCACCGACCTCGCGGGCAAGCCGCTGTCGGAGCGGCGGCGGCGCCGGCTCAAGCGGCGGCTCGAGAAGGGGCACACCCGCCTCGAGGGCCGGATGGAGGGCATGGACGAGGCGCAGCGCGCGGAGCAGCACGAGCAGCGCAAGGGCCGCCTCCAGGACTTCCTCGACCGCCGTGTCGCGGACATCGACTACCTCACGGGCGAGCCGCTGGGGGCGAAGCAGGGTGTCGTCCTCGTCTGGGCGGGCATGCGCGGCGTCGTCACCCTGGCCGCCGCCCAGACGCTGCCCGAGACCGTCGCCGGCAACGACGACTACCACCGCGCCCTGCTCGTCCTGATCGCGTTCATCGTCGCGGCAGGGAGCCTGTTCCTCCAGGGCGGGACGCTCGGCTGGATCGTGCGCCGGCTCGGCCTCGCCGTCGACGACGGCGGAGCGGCCCGCAAGGAGCGGCAGCAGCTCGTCGCCGAGCTCGCCGGGACGGCGGCCGCCGAGTGCGACCGCGACGGCCTGGCCCGCGCGGACGGCACGCCGTTCGACCCGGGCGTCGTCAAGCTGGTGCGGCGCGAGTCCGTCCGCATCGTCGACGAGAACGGCTTCGACCTCGTCCCTGGCTCCGAGAACACCCGCTACGACCAGTACCGCGAGCTGCGCATCCGTGTCATCCAGGCCCAGCGCGACGAGCTCCTGCGGATCCGCGACGTCGGGACGTACTCGGCAGACGCGCTCGGCAGCGTGCTGGAGGTCCTCGACGCCGACGAGATCGGCCTCGAGCTGCGCGGCTCGCACGACGACGAGGACCCGGCGCCGCGTCCGGCGGAATAGCGGGCCCGTGCCGCGCGGTTCCCGTGGCGTGCCCACGACCACCACTCCCGCCGACCCCGCCGCCGAGCCCGGGACCGAGACCGCCCCGGCTCGCGACCTCGCCGTCCTCGACAACCCCGCGTGGCACGCGTTGCGCGGCCCGCACCGGCGCTTCGCGCAGCAGCACGGGGTGGCCCTGCGCTACGACCCGGAGGTCTCGCCCTTCGTGGCGCTGCCCGACGACGCGCCGTCGTCCGCGTTCGACGACCTCGCGGCGCTCGTCGGGCCGGGCGTGGAGCTCGGCCTGACCGGTCCGGTCACGAACGTCCCGGACGGGTGGGAGATCGGCTGGGCGGGCGACGGCGTGCAGATGGTCGCCGTCGGCGTGGACGCGCAGCCCGACCCCGAGGCCGTCGTGCTCGGCGCCGCGGACGTACCCGAGATGCTGGACCTCGTCGCCCGGACGGAGCCGGGGCCGTTCCGCCCGCGCACCGTCGAGCTCGGCACGTACCTCGGGATCAGGCGCGAGGGCCGGCTCGTCGCGATGGCCGGCGAGCGGATGCAGCCGCCCGGCTGGACCGAGGTCAGCGCCGTCTGCACGGACCCCGACCACCGCGGCCAGGGCCTCGCCGCCCGGCTGGTGCGCGCCGTCGTGCACGGCGTCCGGGAGCGCGGGGACGAGGCGATTCTGCACGCGTCCGCGACCAACACCGGCGCGATCCGGCTCTACGAGCGGCTCGGCTTCGAGGTGCGCACCCCGGTGCGGTTCGTCATCGCGCGCACCCCCCGGGGCTGACCAGCGCTCGTGCCGAACACGTGGTCCGCGACTGTCAGCACGCGCTGACGGTCGGGAGTGACGTTCTCGCGGGGCCGGGATCCCGTGCTCAGGCGGTGGCGCGCAGGTCGGCGGCGGTGACGAGCGAGCGGAGCGCGATGCCGTGCTCCGCCAGCGCCTCGGCACCGCCCTCCTGCCGGTCGATCACGCACAGCGCGTCGCGCACCTCTGCGCCGGCGGCACGCAGGTCGGCCGTCGACAGGACGATCTGGCCGCCGCTCGTGACGACGTCCTCGACGACGAGCACGCGCCGCCCGGCCACGTCGGCGCCCTCCGCGAGGCGGGCCGTGCCGTACGTCTTGGCCTGCTTGCGGACGAACGTGCACGGCAGGCCCGTGTGCCGGCCGAGCGCGGTGACCACCGGGATGCCGCCCAGCTCGAGCCCGGCGAGGACCTCGACGCCGTCGGGGACCAGGGGCGCCATCGCCTCCGCCACGGCGTCGAGGAGCCGCGGGTCGGACTCGAACTGGTACTTGTCGAAGTACGCGGTGGCCGTGCGCCCCGACCGGAGCGTGAACGTGCCGGTCAGGTGGGAGGCCTCGTGGATGCGGCGGGCGAGCTCGTCGAGGTTCACGGGTCGCCAGTCTGGCACGGCGCCGCTACGACCCGGCCGGTTGCCCGGAGTGCGCGTCCATGAACGCGGTCGTCTTCTTCGCGATCAGGTCGGGCTCGTACTGGAAGACGTAGTGGCCGACGTCGAGCTGGACGAGCTGGGCCCCGGCCTGCTTCGCGTACGCCGTGCTCGCGGGCACCCAGAAGTCGCCGATCTCCTTGCCGTTCGAGACGAACATGAGCGTCGGGACGTCCGGGATGCCGCCCGCCTGGACCTTCGCCGCGTTGTCGAGGACCGCGAGGCCCTCGTCGTACTGGGCGTCGTCGAGGAAGTTGCGCTGGGTCAGCATCTTCTGCTGCGCCCGCTCGTACCCGGTCAGGTCGGTGGTGAGGTCGTCGTCGCCCATGACCCGCGACAGGCCGAAGAACCTCAGCTTCCGCCCCAGGTCCATCGTCCGCTTCTCGCCCTTGAAGTCGAGGTCGTCGTACGAGTGCGGCACGGCCATGTCGAGGCCCACGATGCCCGCGACCTCGTTCGGGTACTGCTGCGCCCAGTACAGGGCCTCCAGCCCGCCCATCGAGTGCGGCGCGAGGACGTACGGGGGCTTCTCCCCGGCGAGGCGCAGCGCCTCGCGGTCTTGGGCGAGGACCGTCGCGACGTCGCGCGGCGTGTCGACGTCGTCCGAGTACCCGTAGCCGAAGCGCTCGACGACGGCCGTCCGGAAGTCGCCGTCCAGGCGGTCCGTCAGAGGCTTGAAGGAGTAGATCGGGGCCGCCGTGCCCGCGCCGGCCATGAGGACGATCGTCGGGTCGTCGGACTTCTTCCCCTCGACCTGGACGGACATCTGGTGCCCGTCGACCTGCACCATCTCCCCGGCGGGCTTCAGCTTCCCGGCCTCCTGGTGGAGCTCGATGTGGTGGTAGGCCGTGAAGCCGCCGACGGCGACGACCGCCGTCGCCGCCACGCCCGCCGTGACCCTGCCGATGACCTTGAGGGGCCGCATGTCCGTCCAGTCGCTGGGTCGCGGCGCCGTCGGAACCGGGCCGCGAGGATGTCTCCCAGTCTTCGCGGGGCGCTCCGGCGGCGACACGGTGCCCGCCCCCGCGACGGCGCGGCGTGGCCCCCGGGTCGGCCGGGGGAGAGCCCCCGGGCGCCGCGGCGGTCGCTAGAGTTCCCGGGATGGTCGTGGTGCTGGTCAACGGGCTTCCGGGAGCGGGCAAGACGACGCTCGCCCGCGCCCTCGCGGCCGAGCTGGGGCTCCCGCTCTTCAGCAAGGACGCGGTGAAGGAGACCCTCGCGGACACCCTCGGAGCCGTCCGCGCGCCCGGCACCCCCGACGCGGCGTGGAGCCGCGCCCTCGGGGTGGCCGCTGCGGAGACGCTCTGGACCCTGCTCGGTGACGCCCGCGGCGGCGCCGTGCTCGAGAGCCCGTGGCTGGCACATCTCCGGCCGGTCGTGCGGGCGGGGCTCGACCGCGCGGGCGTGTCCGAGGTCTGCGAGGTGTGGTGCGAGGTCCCCCTCGCCGTTGCCCGACGCCGCTTCGACGGCCGCGCCTCGGACCGCCACCCGGTGCACACCGAGCGCGCGACGGGCGACGGCGACTGGGAGCTGTGGGCGCGCGGCGCGGAACCGCTCGGGCTCGGGCCCGTCTACCGCGTCGACACGACCCGCCCGGTCGACGTCACGGCGCTCGCGGCATCGCTCGGAGCCGATCGGGGCTCCGGCGCCCGGTGCACGACGACCGTCAGGACCAGACCTGGTCGTCGCCCTTGACCGGCGAACGGTTCGTCCGGACGCGCGGCTCGTCGGTCACCGCGCGCACGAGGAACGACCCGGCGATCGCGACCGAGCCGAGAACCTCCAGGACGGTGTTGAGGTACCCGACGTAGGGGCTGACGGTCGCGAGCAACGAGTGGAGCGACTCCGAGTCGGACTGGGCGATCCGGTAGACGACGAAGATCAGCAGCAACGACGCAGCGAGGAGCGCGAGACCGCCCCAGAAGAGCTGGCGGGCGTTCAGCTTCGGGGGCACGGGAACTCCTTCGTCCGGGACGCCCGCATCCTCCCACGACGGCGAGCCCGGCCGGCGGTATCGGGCAGTCCCGCCCGCGTGACCTCTTAGCCTTGACGGATGCCCCACCTCGTCGCGCGCGACCTCGCCTTCGCGTACCCCGGCCGCCCCGTGTTCCGGGGCGTGTCGTTCCGCGTGTCCGACGGCGTCCGGCTGGGCGTGGTCGGCGAGAACGGGTCGGGCAAGTCGACCCTGCTGCACGTGCTGGCGGGCGAGGCGGCCGACGGGACGCCGCTCGCGCCGTCGTCGGGGGAGGTGGTGCGCCACGGCAGCCTGGCGCTCGTCGAGCAGGAGCTCCGGACGCCGCCCGGCACGACGGTGGGCGACGTCGTCCGCGCGACCCTCGCGGACGTGCGGGCGGCCGCCGATGCCCTCGACGCGGCGGCGCGCGCGTTCGACCACGACGCGTCCGGTGGGCCGGACGACACCGCCCCGGCTGGGCTCGGTGAGCTGACCGAGCTGCTCGCGCGCGCCGAGCACCTGCAGGCCTGGGACGCCGACCGCCGCGTCGACGAGGCGCTCTCCCGGCTCGGCGCGACCCGGGACCACGCGCGCCGGCTGGACGAGCTCAGCGTCGGAGAGCGCTACCGGGTGCGCCTCGCGTGCCGCCTCGCCGAGCGCACGGACCTCCTGCTCCTCGACGAGCCGACCAACCACCTCGACGACGCCGCGATCGGCTTCCTCACCCAGCAGCTCGCCGCTTGGCGAGGCGGGGTCGTCGTGGTGACGCACGACCGGCAGCTCCTCGACGACGTCGCGACCGCGATCCTCGACCTCGACCCGTCGATGGACGGCACGCCGACCCTCTACGGCCAGCCCGGCTACCTGGCGTACCGGTTCGCGAAGAACCAGGCGCTCGTGCGGTGGCGGCAGCGGTACCGGGCGGAACGCAAGCGCGCGGAGCAGCTCGCGGAGCGGCTCGACGCGTCCTACGAGGGGCTGTCCGACGAGTGGCGCCCGCCCAAGGGCTCGAACAAGAACCGCCGGGGCACGCGCGCCCGCATCCACGTCAAGGCAGCGGACCGCCTGATCCAGAAGCTGGAGGCCGAGGCCGTCGAGGTTCCGGTGCCGCCCCTCGAGCTGCGGTTCCCGGACCTGGTCGCGATGTCACCGGGGTGGGACCCGTCCGACCCCGTCGTGGAGGTCCGGAACCCGCGCGTCGAGGCGCGCCTCGACCTGCCCGGCACCCGGGTGGCGGTGCCGGCGTCGGGCCGGCTGCTCGTCGTCGGGCCGAACGGCTCCGGGAAGTCGACGCTGCTGGCGGCGCTCGCGGGCACCCTGCCGCTGGACCGGGGGACGCGGCGGACCGTGGACGGCGCGCGGGTCGGGATCGTCGGGCAGGAGGAGTCCGTGCCCGTGGGGCTGCGCATGGGCGACGGCAAGCTCGCGACCGGCTTCGACGCGTACGCGCGCGAGGCGCTGGACCTCCTGGCGGCGGGCTCGCTCGACCCGGAGCACCTCGTGCCCGTCGCGGCCCTCGGCCTGCTCACGGAGGACGACCTGGACCGCCCGCTCGCCGAGCTGTCCGCGGGCCAGCGGCGGCGGTTCGAGCTCGCGCGGGCGCTGCTCGCCGTCCCGCACCTGCTGCTCCTCGACGAGCCGACCAACCACCTGTCCATCGACCTCGTCGACGAGCTCACGCGGGCACTGCAGGCGACGCCCGCCGCCGTCGTCGTCGCCACCCACGACCGGCGGATGCGCGAGGAGCTGGCCGACTGGCCGACGCTCGTGCTCGCTTGACGCCCGAGCGTGTTCGCCGCGGGTGCCCGACGACGTCGCTCGCGTCAGGCGTGCGCCGGCACCCGGGCGACGGTCGGCTCGCCGTCGCGGGCGTCGTAGGCGTCGCGCGCGTCGAGGATCTGGGCGATGTGTCCCTCGCTCCACGCCTTGAGCGCGTGCAGCACGGGCGTGAGGCTGACGCCGAGGTCGGTGAGCTCGTAGTCGACGCGGACCGGCACGGTCGGCGTGACGGTGCGGGTCACGAGGCCGTCGCGCTCCAGGGTGCGGAGCGTCTGGGTGAGCATCTTCTGGCTCGCCCCGGCGATGGTGCGTGCGATCTCGGAGTGGCGCAGCGGGCCGTTCTCGAGCGCGTTGACGACCAGGCACGACCACTTGTTGCCGATGGTCTCGAGGACCTGTCGGCTGGGGCAGGCGGCGAAGAACGCGTTGTAGTCGAGGCGCGCGAGCTCGCGCTCCTGGGCGGCGGTCAGGGTGGGCACGGGTGCTCCTCGGGTCGGACGGCTCGACGGGGTTCCGCTTGGTGGGATAGGCACTCGTAGGTACCTACTTCCGACTGGTTCCCCGCCCCCCTACGGTAGCGACGACAGCCCCGACAGGGAACCCCGCCGGGCACCGACCCTCATCGAAGGAGCCACCCATGCAGGTCGTGCAGCTCTCCCAGTACGGCGACGCCGACGTCCTCGAGGTCGCCGAGCGCCCCACCCCGCAGCCCGAGGCGGGTCGCGTCCGCGTCCGCGTCACTGCCCGCTCCGTCAACCCGGCCGACCTGGGGTCGCGCTCCGGGGCGCTCGCCGTGATGGTCCCCGACCTCGCCTTCCCCGCGGTGCTCGGCTGGGACTTCGCGGGCACCCTGCTCGACGACGCGGCCGTGGCCGCCGGCGTGACCGCCCCGGACGCCCCGGCCGACACCCTCCCGGCGGGCACTCGCGTCGCTGGCTTCGTGCCGTGGTTCGGGGAGGCGGCGGGCGACGGCAGCTACGCCGAGGTGCTCGTCGTCGACCCGACGTGGGTCGCGCCCGTGCCCGACGGCGTCACCGACGCCCAGGCAGCCGTCCTCGGCATGAACGCCCTCACCGGCGCGCACGCGGCCGACCTGGTGGCGGAGCTCGCCGGCGGCCTCGACGGTGCGACCGTCCTCGTGACGGGGGCGAGCGGCCCGGTCGGCGCGGCCGCCGTGCGTGACGCGGTCGGGCGGGGGGCGCGCGTGCTCGCGGTGGGCTCCGCGGACGACGACGCGTTCGTCGCCGGGCTCGGGGCCGAGGTCCTCCCGCGCACGGACGCCGCGGGCATCGCGGCGGCGGCCCGCGCAGCCGTGCCCGGCGGCGTGGACGCGGTGTTCAACGCCGGCCTCGCGTCGCACGAGCTCCTCGACGCGGTCCGCGACGGCGGGGTGTTCGTGAGCGCGACGCGCGGCTACATGCCCGAGGCGGCGCGGGGCGTCGTCGTCGACGGGGTGCACGTCGAGCCCGACGCGCCCCGGCTCGCGAGCCTCCTCCGGGACGCCGCGGACGGCACCCTCCCGGCGCGCGTGGCCGAGGAGCTCCCGCTCGCGGGCGCCGCGGACGCGCACCGGCGCCTCGCCGACGGCGGCCTCCGGGGCAAGCTCGTGCTCGTGAGCTGACCCCCTCGTCGAGATCGAGGGTCGTGCGCCCAAGTCGAGGAGAACACCCTCGACCTCGGCGTCGGACCCTCGATCTCGGCGAGCGCGTGCCTCCGACGGAAACTCGCTTGCTCGGCGGGTACCCGGACCGGGAGGGTGTGCCCTGATGAGCACACGCCAGCAGGACCCGCCCCGCCCCGCCCCGCCCGCCGGACTCGAGATCGTCGAGGTGACGGTCCCGGCCTCGCTCGACGCCCCGGACAGCTGGCCCGTCCACGCGACGGTCGCCGTGTCGCAGGCGGTCGAGCTCGACGTCCACGGGAACGTCGACAACGCGCTCGACGCCGAGGGCGTCATCGCGGGCCTCGCGGAGAGCACGCACCGCCGGATCCGGCGCTGGGTCGCGACGCTCGACGGCGAGCCCGTCGGTCGGGGGTTCGCCCTCCTGCCGCTCACGAGCAACACGCACCGGGCGAGCGTCCAGGTCTCGGTCGTCCCGTCCGCCCGACGGCGCGGCGTGGGCGAGGCGCTGTGGCGCACCGTCGAGCGGGTCACCCGCGAGGAGGGCCGCACGGTCCTGTCGGGCGACTCGCCGCACACCCCGGAGCCGCCGCCGGGGCCCGGCGCGCTCGAGCCGACGACGGGCGCCGGACGCGCCCCCGCCGACGACGCCGGCGTCCGGTTCGCGCTGCGGCACGGGTTCACGCTCGAGCAGGTCGCCCGGCACTCGGTACTCGACCTGCCCGTCGACCCCGAGGAGCTCGCCGCCCTCGTGGCCGAGGCGACCGCCGCGGCCGGGCCCGACTACCGGGTCCACGTCTGGACGGACGAGATCCCCGACGAGCGCCTCGACGGCATCGCCGTCCTCGAGACGCGCATGAGCACCGACGCGCCCGTCGGCGGCCTCGACCGGCGCGAGGACCCCTGGGACGCCGACCGCGTCCGCGCCGCGTTCGCCCAGATCCACGAGCGCGAGGCCCGTTACGCGGTGTGTGCCGTGGAGCACGTCCCCGGCGGGACGCTCGCGGGCTTCACCGTCGTGACGCTCCCGGAGAAGCGGCCGACGGTCGTCTTCCAGGAGGACACGCTCGTCCTGCGCGAGCACCGCGGGCACCGCCTCGGCATGCTCGCCAAGGCCACCATGCTCGGCGAGCTCGGCCGCAGCTTCCCCGCGGCCGAGCGCGTCCACACCTGGAACGCGCAGGAGAACGACGCGATGCTCGCGATCAACGTCGCGCTGGGGTTCCGGCCCGCCGGCATCGACGCGGAGTGGCAGCGCGTGGGGTGAGCGTCGGAGGCCGGTCGTAGGGTCGAGCACATGGCTGACGTCCTGCTGTTCCACCACGTCCTGGGGCTCACCGACGGGGTCCTTCACCTGGCCGACCGGCTCCGCGCCGGCGGCCACACCGTCCACACGCCCGACCTCTACGGAGGTCGCACGTTCGCGACCATCCCCGAGGGCGCGGCCTTCTCGAGCGGCGACGACGCCCCCGACCAGCAGGCGCTCGCCGACGCGGCGGCCGCCGCGCTCCCGGCGGGGATCGTGTACGCGGGCATCTCGTCCGGCGTCATGCAGGCGCAGCGGCTCGCGCAGACCCGACCGGGCGCGGCGGGGGCGCTCTTGCTCGAGTCGTGCCTCCCGATCACGGGGGAGTGGGCGATCGGGCCGTGGCCGGGTGACGTCCCCGTGCAGGTGCACGGGATGGCAGACGACGAGTTCTTCGCGAAGGAGGGCGACATCGACGCCGCCCGCGAGCTCGTCGCCGCGGCTCCCGACGGCGAGCTGTTCGTCTACCCGGGCGACGCGCACCTGTTCGAGGACGACTCGATCCCCTCCTACGACGCCGCCGCGACCGCGCTCCTGACCGAGCGGCTGCTGGCGTTCCTCGACCGGGTGTCGTGATCGTCGGGCTCGCGGCGCGCGGGCGGGCGCCCGACGGAGCACCCTGGACCCCGTGACCCCCGCTCAGCGGCGCGTGCTCGTCGTCGCGATCCTCGCGTCCTTCGTCGCGTTCCTCGACGGCTCGGTCGTCAACGTCGCCCTGCCGGCCATCTCGGACGAGCTCGCCGGCCCGCTCGACTCCGGCCTCGACGCGCTCGCGCTGCAGCAGTGGGTCGTCGACGCCTACCTCGTCACGCTCGGCTCGCTGATCCTGCTCGCGGGGTCGCTGTCGGACGTGCACGGGCGCAAGCGCATCCTCGTCGTCGGGATCGCGGGCTTCGGCGTGACGTCGCTGGCCTGCGCGCTCGCCCCCACCGGCCTCTTCCTCGTGGCCGCGCGCGCCCTGCAGGGCGTGTCGGGCGCGCTCCTCGTGCCGAGCTCGCTCGCGATCATCATCGCCACGTTCACGGGCCCCGCCCAGGCCAAGGCGATCGGGTCGTGGACCGCGTGGACGAGCGTCGCGGGTCTCGCCGGGCCGCTCGTCGGCGGCATCTTCGTCGACGCGCTCTCGTGGCGCTGGGTCTTCGCGATCAACGTGCTGCCCATCGCCGTGACGCTCTGGCTGCTGCGCGGCGTCCCGCGCGGCGCCCGCGTCGAGGGCCGGCACATCGACGGGCTCGGGGCGACGCTCGCGACCGTCGGGCTCGCCGGCACGGTGTTCGGCCTGATCGAGCTCGGCGCCCGCGGCTGGGCGAGCCCGCTCGTGTGGCCGCCGGTCGCCGTCGGCGTCGCATCGCTGGTCGCATTCGTGATCTGGGAGCGGTTCGACCCCGACCCGATGCTCCCGCTGTCGCTGTTCAGGGCCCGGAACTTCGCCGTCGGGAACGTCGCGACGCTCGTCGTCTACGGCGCGCTCGGACTCGTGTCCTTCGCGATGTCGATCTTCCTCCAGCAGGTCGCCGGGTACTCGGCGTTCCAGGCGGGGCTCGCGCAGCTCCCGACGACGGTCGTCATGATCGGCCTGTCCACCCGCTTCGGGGCGCTCGCGGGCCGACTGGGCCCGCGGTGGTTCATGGCGGCGGGCCCCGCCGTGGCCGCCGTCGGGATGCTGACGCTGCTCCGGACCGACGCTTCCGCGCCCTACGTCTCGCAGGTGCTGCCGGGCGTCGTCCTCCTGGGGCTCGGCCTCTCGATCACGGTCGCGCCGCTCACCGCGGCGATCCTGAGCGCGGTGCCGACCGCCGACGCGGGCATCGGCTCGGCTACGAACAACGCCGTCGCACGGGTGGCCGGGCTGGTCACGGTGGCGTGCGCGGGGATCGTCGTCGGCGACACGTTCGACGTCGGCGGGTTCCACCGCGCGATGATCCTGTGCGCGGTGCTGCTGGCGCTCGGCGGCGCGGTCTCCGCCGTCGGCATCACGAACCGCGCGGCGCGACCGTCGCGACCGCTCGCCGCGTAGCCGGCGCGCCCGCTCGCCCCTGACCGCAACCAAACGGTTGCGCTAGTTGCCGCGCGGCCGTAGCGTGGCATGCAACCTGCAGGTTGCAGGTGTGGCGCGGTCGCACGGCGGCCGCGCCCGCGAGAGGAGATCGACATGGTGGACATCCTGCAGAGGGTCGGCGTCGTGGCACCGCGCGAGACCGTCCGTGCCGCGCTGACGACGATCGACGGGCTGGCCGGCTGGTGGACCGAGGACACGAAGGGCGAAGCCGTCGTCGGCGGTGAGATCCGCTTCGACTTCGAGCCCGGGAGCATCACGATGCGGGTGCTCGAGGACCGGACCGACCTCGTGCTGTGGGAGGTCGTCGACGGTCCCGCCGAGTGGATCGGGACGCGGGTCCGCTTCGGTCTCGACCAGCAGGAGGAGTACACGATCGTGCACTTCTCCCAGGAGGGCTGGGCCGAGCCTGTCGAGTTCATGGCGCACTGCACCACCAAGTGGGCGACGTTCCTGATGAGCCTCAAGCGGCTCGCCGAGACGGGGACGGGCGAGCCCGCGCCGCGCGACGTCCGGATCAGCGACTGGCACTGACCTGCGCGAGCGCGCCTCCGGAAGCCCCACCGGGGGCGCGCTAGGGTGGGCCGCACAACTGCACAGCACGGGAGTCCGCAGCAGCGGGCTGAGAGGGCGACTGACGCGTCGCCGACCGCACGAACCTGTCCGGGTCATGCCGACGTAGGGAGACATTCATGAGCCAGAGCTCTGCGCGCCCGAGCGCGCCCACCGCCATCACCACGGGACCCATCGCGGGCTCCGCCAAGGTGTACCTGCCCGTCGCAGCGCCGTCGGGAACGGTTCCCGACGACGGCGAGGCCGCCACCCCGCTCGCCGTCCCCGTCCGTCGGATCCACCTGACGAACGGGGAGCACCTCGACGTCTACGACACCTCCGGCCCGTACACGGAGAGCGCCGAGGGCAGAGCGGAGGTGCCCCCGTCGATCGACGTGCGCGCCGGGCTCCCGCCGCTCCGCGCGTCGTGGCGCGTGCCCGACGCCGCCGCCACCGACCGCGGGTCCGCCCGCACCCAGCTCGCGTGGGCGCGGGCCGGCGGCGTGACGGACGAGATGCGGTTCGTCGCGGCGCGCGAGGGCGTGGACGTCGAGCTCGTGCGGTCGGAGGTGGCGCGCGGCCGTGCTGTGATCCCCGCCAACCGGAACCACCCCGAGCAGGAGCCGATGATCATCGGCAAGAAGTTCGCGGTGAAGATCAACGCGAACATCGGGAACTCGGCCGTGACGTCCTCGATCGAGGAGGAGGTCGAGAAGATGGTGTGGGCGGCGCGCTGGGGCGCGGACACGCTCATGGACCTGTCGACCGGGAAGCAGATCCACGAGACGCGCGAGTGGATCCTGCGGAACTCGCCCATCCCCGTCGGGACCGTCCCGATCTACCAGGCGCTCGAGAAGGTCAAGGGCGACCCCGCGGCGCTGACGTGGGAGGTCTACCGGGACACCGTGATCGAGCAGGCCGAGCAGGGCGTCGACTACATGACCGTGCACGCGGGCGTCCTGCTGCGGTACGTGCCGCTGACCGCGCGACGGGTCACGGGCATCGTGTCGCGCGGCGGGTCGATCATGGCGGCGTGGTGCCTCGCGCACCACCGCGAGTCGTTCCTCTACGAGCACTTCGAGGAGCTGTGCGAGATCCTCGCGCGCTACGACGTGACGTTCTCGCTGGGTGACGGGCTGCGGCCCGGGTCCATCGCGGACGCAAACGACGCCGCGCAGCTCGCCGAGCTGAAGACGCTCGGGGAGCTCACGCAGGTCGCGAAGTCGTACGGCGTCCAGGTCATGATCGAGGGCCCCGGGCACGTGCCGATGCACAAGATCGCGGAGAACGTGCGGCTCGAGGAGGAGTGGTGCGACGAGGCGCCGTTCTACACGCTCGGCCCGCTCGCGACCGACATCGCGCCCGCCTACGACCACATCACCTCGGCCATCGGGGCGGCGATGATCGCGCAGGCCGGGACCGCGATGCTCTGCTACGTCACGCCCAAGGAGCACCTCGGCCTGCCCGACCGCGACGACGTGAAGGTCGGCGTCATCACCTACAAGATCGCGGCGCACGCCGCCGACCTCGCCAAGGGGCACCCGCGCGCGCAGGAGCGCGACGACGCGCTGTCGAGGGCGCGGTTCGAGTTCCGCTGGACCGACCAGTTCAACCTCGCGCTCGACCCCGACACCGCCCGCTCGTTCCACGACGAGACCCTGCCCGCCGAGCCGGCGAAGACCGCCCACTTCTGCTCCATGTGCGGGCCGAAGTTCTGCTCGATGCGGATCTCCGCCGACGTCCGCGCGTACGCCGAGGAGCACGGGCTCACGAGCGTCGAGGCGATCGAGGCCGGGATGGCCGAGAAGTCGGAGGAGTTCGTCGACGCCGGGAGCCGGGTCTACCTGCCGGTCGCCTCCTCCTGACCCCCGCCCACCCCCTGTGCCGAACACGGGCTCCGCGACCGTCTCGCTGCGCGGACGGTCGCGGAGCCCGTCGTCGGCGGGCGGAGACCCCGTGGTCGGCGGAAGCGCGGTGGTCAGGGCCGGTCGCGCTCGGCGGCCGCCTTCGCGGCCTCCGCCTCGGCCTTGCGGGCCTCGCGCAGCGCCTTCTCGCCCTCGCGGACCTTCTTCTCCGCCTCGTGCACGGCCTTCTGCAGCTCGCGGACGCGCTTCTCAGCGTCCTTGCGCTTCTCGGCCGCCCTCTTCACCTTGGGATCCCGGGCGTATCGCGAAGCGAGGGCGGCGGCCTCACGGACGCCGTCGTCGGAACCGGTCAGGCTGCCCGCGTTCCTCGCGCCCGCCGACGACGTCGCGGCGCCCGGCTCCGCCGGGAAGGTCCGGCCGGCGCCGGGGAGGCCCGCCGCGCGCGCGTCGATGTAGGCGGCGACCCCGTCGAGGATGCGCTCGAGCCCGAACGCGGAGTCGTCGATCGCCCCGTCGCCCACGTACGCCCCCGACTCGACGAGCGGCCGCAGGTACGGGAAGCGCTCGGCGTCGACCAGGTCCCGGAGCACCGACTCGTAGGCGCCGCCGAGGACGTCGTCGTTGCCGCCGGCGGCGGCGACCGCGCGGCCGAGGTCACGCTGGAGCTGCGCCGCGGCCCTGCCGTAGTTCGTCGCGAGGAGGATCACCGCCATCTTCTCCTCCTGGTCGAGCGGCAGGTCCCGCAGCGAGCGGAGGCCCCGGTCGACGAGTCGCAGGTTGTTGGGCGTGATGGGTACGCCCTCGATCGGGATGTCCAGGTACCACGCGTGCTCGACGAGCAGGGCCTGCGTGAACTGCGCCCACTCGCGCAGCTCGGCGCGCCAGTCGGACGGGTCGTGCGCGGGCGGCGGCTCGACCCCGATCACCTGCTCCTGCATGAGGAGCAGCAGGTCGTCCTTGCTGGTCACGTACCGGTACAGGGACATCGTGGTGTAGCCGAGCCGGGTCGCGACCTTCGCCATGGACACGCCCTCGAGCCCGTCGGCGTCCGCCAGCTCGACGGCGGCGTCGACGATCCGCTCGATGCTCAGCTCGCGGCGCGGTCCCCGGTTCGGGCTCGCTGCGACCCCCCACGCGAGCGCCAGCCCGCGGGGGAGCTCGGGCGCGTCGAGCGGCTCGGCGGGTGCGTCGTCCTCCGGTGCGTTCACGGTGCCCATCCTCTCCGATGCCGGGCGCGACGCCCGGTCCGCCGACCGCGACGGAGCGTCACGGTCGACGAACCGGGCGTCGCCGCCCACGCTCAGCGCGCCGTCCGACGGCGGTACGCCAGCGAGCCCAGCGTGATCGAGACCGCGAGGAACCCGGCGAGCCAGGCGACGGCGGTCCAGATCGTCGACGCGTCCGGCGACCCGGACATCAGCCCCCGGAGGCCCTCGATGATCGGCGTGAACGGCTGGTTGTCCGCGAACCCGTGGAGCCAGGTCGGCATGGTGCCGACGGCGACGAACCCGCTGGACAGGTAGGGCAGGAACAGGAAGACGGAGTTG
The DNA here is from genome assembly GCF_049844995.1 of Luteimicrobium sp. DT211. Lineage (NCBI taxonomy): Bacteria > Bacillati > Actinomycetota > Actinomycetes > Micrococcales > Luteimicrobium > Luteimicrobium sp. DT211. Next base: position 513,629 of record NZ_JBNCMC010000001.1, read on the forward strand.
AGCGCCTGGGAGGCGTCGACGCTGAGGACGAGCCCGGCGGCGGCGCAGATCCAGGTGAACGCGAGCACCGTCAGCACGACGTACCCGACGACGGCGACCCACCCGAGGACGTCCGCGTCGGGCCGGAACCCGAGCGCCACGGCCACCCCGAGGACGACGACGGCGGACGCGAGGTTGCGCACGACGCTCGCGATCACGTGTCCCCAGAGCGGCGCCGGACCGAGGATCGGCAGCGTCTTGAACCGGTCGATGGTGCCGCTGGTCATGTCCTGCGCGACGGCGGTCGCCGTGGCCGCGGACCCGAAGCCGAGGCACAGGATCAACGTGCCGGGCACGACGTAGTTGATGTAGTCGCCCGAGCTGTCGATCGCGCCGCCGAAGATGACGACGAACACGAGCATGATCGCGACGGGGATGGCGAAGGCGGTGATGAGGCCGTCGACGCTGCGGACCGTCCGGCGCAGCTCGCGGGCCGTCATGGTGGTGATGTCGCGCAGGCCCGTGCGCACGGACGGCGCGGCGGGGGTGACGGTCGCTACGGGTGCGCGGCGCGGGGAAAGGGCGGTCGGGGTGATCGTGGTCATCGTGCGTTCTCCTTGCCGGACGTGGTGGCGGGGGCGGTGGGCGTGCCGGTGACGGCGAGGAACACGTCGTCGAGCGTGGGCTTGACGACGCTCACGCCGGCGAGCGCGAGGTGGTGGAGGTCGGCGAGCGCCAGGGCCTCGCGGATCGTCGCCACGGGGTCGGCGGCGGGGGTGGTCAGCGCGAGGTCGCGCTCGTCCACGTCGACGACGGGGAGCCCGGCGGCGGGGGCGAGGTCCCGCGCGGCCCGGAGCGACGCGGCGTCCTCGAACGCGATCCGCACGTGGTCGCCCGCGACGAGCGCCTTGAGCTCGCCGGCGGTGCCACGGGCGGCGACGACACCCTCGTGCAGGACGGCGATGGTGTCGGCGAGGCGGTCGGCCTCCTCGAGGTACTGCGTGGTGAGGAGGACGGTCGTGCCGTCGGTGGCGAGGTCGCGGACGACGTCCCACAGCTGCGCGCGCGAGGCGGGGTCGAGCCCGGTGGTGGGCTCGTCCAGGACGAGTACCGCGGGGGACGCGACCAGGCTGATGGCGAGGTCGAGGCGCCGCCGCATGCCGCCGGAGTACGTGGACGCCTGGCGCCGGGCGGCGTCCGTGAGGTCGAAGCGTTCGAGCAGCTCCTGGGCGCGGCGCCGGACGGCGCGCCGGGGCAGGTGCGCGAGGTTGCCCATCATGACGAGGTTCTCCTCGCCGGTCTGGAACGGGTCGACCGCGGCGTACTGGCCGGTGAGGGCCACGAGCGCCCGGACCCGGGCGGGGTTCCTGGCGACGTCGGCGCCCGCGACGGTGATCGTGCCGGAGTCGGCGGGCACGAGCGTGGTGAGGATGTTGACGGCGGTGGTCTTGCCGGCCCCGTTGGGTCCGAGCAGGGCGTAGATCTCGCCGCGCCGGACCGTGAGGTCGACGCCGCGCAGGACGTGCTGCGAGCCGTAGGACTTGCGCAGGTCCCGTACGGCGATCATCGGGTCGTTCATGGCCTGTCTCCTGTCGTTCGTCTCCGGCCCCGTCCCTGATCCGTGACGGCCGAGGCTGTGTGCGGCGCACTCTGTGTGTATGCCGTACGCGCTGTGTAGACCATAAACATTGCTGATGACGGCGGTCAAGAGGTGGGCGGCGTCTCATCTCCGCGTCTCGTCCAGTGAGATTCGAGGGTTGCTGATTGGACTCGGGCCGCGATCCGGCCCAGGCTTGTGGTCATGACCCCGACCACCGCTCGCTGCGGCGAGCGAATGCCCCAGGCGCCCGCGCGCCTCGTGGGCTGTCGGTGCTGTCGCCCCGTGCTCTGACCTCCGGTCGGCCCGGTCCGCGGCGAGCGCCGCGCCCCGCCGCTGCGCGCCCAGCGCGCCCACACGATCCCCGGCACGTCTCGTGCCCCGCTCGACCCGGACGTCGTCGACGAGACCGGACCCCGCTCGGCCCGCACCACGGGCACCCACCGGGCGCGACCCAGCGCCCCGACCCCTTGGAGAACCCCATGTCCCGCACCCGCCGTCGGTTCCGCGGCCCGCTCGCCGCCACGGTCGTCGCCGCAGCCACCGCGCTGGTCCTCGCCGCCTGCTCGTCGGGCGACTCGGGCAGCAGCAGCGACAAGACCAAGGGGTCGGCCGACGACCCGGTGAAGATCGGCGTCGTCGGCTCCGACGGCGACCAGTGGAAGGTCTTCACCGACCTGGCCGAGAAGCAGGGCATCCACGTCAAGCTGGTCGACTTCAGCGACTACCAGCAGCCGAACCCCGCCACGACGTCCGGCGAGCTGGACCTCAACCAGTTCCAGCACATCCTGTTCCTGGCGGACTACAACAACAACACCGGCGGCGACCTCGTGCCGGTCGGGTCGACCGCGATCTACCCCCTCGCGCTCTACTCGAAGCAGTACAAGAGCGTCGACGCGATCCCCGCCGGCTCGCAGATCGCCATCCCGAACGACGGCACCAACCAGGCCCGCGCGCTCGGTGTGCTCGCGTCCGCCGGCCTCGTCACGCTCAAGGACGGCACGCCGTCGCTGTCCGCGGCCCCGGCCGACGTCGACACGAGCAAGTCCAAGGTGAAGGTGACCCCGGTCGCGGCGAACCAGACCGGCCGCTCGCTCGGGGACAAGTCCGTCGCGGGCGCGGTGATCAACAACGACTACATCAAGGACACGGGCCTCAAGTCGTCCGAGGCGCTCGCCCAGGACGACCCGGACAGCGACGCCGCCAAGCCGTACATCAACATCTGGGCGACGCGGGCCAAGGACAAGGACAACGCGGTCTACGCGAAGCTCGTCAAGATCGCCCAGTCGTCCGAGGTCGAGAAGGCGCTCCAGGCGAACTCGGACGGCACGGCCGTCATCGTCCACGAGACGCCCGCCAACCTGCAGAAGTACCTGACCGACGTCGAGGGCCAGCTCAAGCAGGGCTGACCCGCCCCGTCCCGCCGAGGTAGCTGGGGGCTTCGCGCGCGGGAGCGCGGCGGCGGTGGTGTGATCGGACGCAGGCGAGAACAGGGCGACGGCAGGGCGAGCCGAGGAGGCAGTGGGAGCCGCATGAGCGCAGCACCGGGAACGACGGAGGCGGGCGCCGACCCGATCATCGTGCTCGACGGCGTGACCAAGGTCTTCGCGGGCCGCGGCCGGGGCGAGGCGAGGGTGGCGCGCGGGGTGCGCGCCGTCGACGACGTCAGCCTCCGGATCGGTCGCGGCGAGGTGTTCGGGGTCGTTGGCTACTCGGGCGCGGGGAAGTCGACGCTCGTCCGGCTCGTCAACGCGCTCGAGCGCGCCGACGCCGGGACCATCGACGTCGACGGGCGCCGCGTCACCGAGCTCGGGGAGCGCGGCCTCCGCGAGCTGCGGGCCAACATCGGCATGGTGTTCCAGCAGTTCAACCTGTTCGGAGCCCGGACGGTGGCGCGCAACGTCGAGTACCCGCTCCGGCTCGCGGGCTGGCCGCGCGAGAAGCGCCGCGCCCGCGTTGCGGAGCTGCTGGACTTCGTCGGTCTGGCCGACAAGGCGCGCTCGTACCCCGCCCAGCTCTCGGGCGGGCAGAAGCAGCGCGTCGGCATCGCCCGGGCGCTCGCGACGTCGCCGCACATCCTCCTCGCCGACGAGGCCACCAGCGCGCTCGACCCCGAGACGACACGCGACGTCCTCGACCTCCTGCGCCGCGTCAACCGCGAGCTCGGCGTGACGATCGTCGTCATCACGCACGAGATGAGCGTCGTGCAGTACGTGTGCCACCGCGTCGCCGTCATGGAGCAGGGCAAGGTCGTCGAGCACGGCGACGTCTACCAGGTCTTCGCCGACCCGCAGACGCCCGCCACGCGCCGGTTCATCCAGACCGCGCTCAAGGACCGCCCCGCGCCCGACGTCGTCGCCCGTCTGCGCGAGCGGCACCCGGGCCGACTCGTGGTCGTCACCCTCCCGGACACGGGCCGCGGGTTCGACGTCACCGCGTTCACGAGCGGGCTCGACGCGCGGGCCGCCGTCGTCTACGGCGGGGTCACCGAGGTCGGGGACCGGCCCTTCGGCAGCCTCACACTCGAGCTCACCGGAGCCCAGGCCGACGAAGCCTTCGAGCGGCTCCGCGCCGCAGCGCCCGTCGTCGACCTCGGGACGGCCGTCGACCCCCACGACGACGACCGCTGGGTCGCGACCGCCCCCGGGAAGGAGGACGCGTGATGATCGTCCACGCGACCAACGAGTGGACCTGGGACTACTACGGTCCGCTGCTGCGCCAGGCCATCGGCGAGACCCTCCAGATGGTCCTCACCGCCCTGGTGATCGGCGGGATCCTGGGCCTCGTGTACGGGCTGGCGCTCTACTCGACCCGGCGCGGCGGGCTCTACCAGAGCCGTTGGGCGTACGGGGTGCTGAGCTTCGTGGTCAACCTGATCCGGCCGATCCCGTTCATCATCTTCCTGACGGCCGTCCGCCCCGCGACGATCGCGATCACCGGCACCTCGCTGGGCGTCAAGGCCGCGATCTTCCCGATGACCGTCGTGACGATCGTCGCGACCGCGCGGCTCGTCGAGCAGAACCTCGTGTCCGCGGACCCGGGCGTGATCGAGGCGGCCCGGGCGATGGGCGCCTCCAAGGTGAACGCGCTGATCCGGGTGCTCGTCCCGGAGGCGCTCGCGCCCCTGATCCTCGGGTACGCGTTCCTGTTCGTCGGGGTGCTGGACATGTCGGCCGTGGCGGGCGCCGTCGGCGCGGGCGGCCTGGGGAACTTTGCCATCCAGTACGGCTACAACCGCTACAACGACATCGTGACCTGGGTCGCGGTCGCGGTCATCATCGTGCTCGTCCAGCTCGCGCAGATGCTCGGCAACACGCTCGCGCGACGTGTCCTCCACCGGTAGGGGTGTGCCGTGAGCGACTGGGATCCCACGCGCTACCTGCGTTTCGCCGACGAGCGCAGCCGCCCGTTCGTCGACCTGCTCGCTCGGGTGCCCGGCACCCCGCGGACGGTGGTCGACCTCGGCGCGGGCCCCGGCCACCTCGTCGCCGCGATCCACGCCCGCTGGCCGGACGCCGTCGTGACGGGCGTCGACGCGTCCCCGGCGATGGTGGAGCGGGCGCTCGTCGAGCACGGGGACGAGGCGCGCTTCGTGCTCGCCGACCTCCGCGACTTCGTGCCCGACGACGTCCCCGACCTCGTGGTCAGCAACGCCGCCCTGCAGTGGGTTCCCGGGCACCTGGACGTGCTCGCGCGCTGGCGAGATCTCCTGGCCGGGGGCGAGGCGCCGTCGTCGGGCAGGACGCTCGCCGTCCAGGTGCCCGCCAACCAGGACGCGCCGAGCCACGTGCTCCTGCGCGAGCTCGCCGCGACCGAGCCGTACGCGCGGTGGACGGCCGGGACCGCGCGGGTGCACGTGCACCGCGCCGCCGAGTACCTCGACGTCCTCGCCCGTCCGGGCTGGACCGCGGACGCGTGGGAGACCACGTACCTGCACGTGCTCGACGGCCCAGACCCGGTGTTCCGGTGGATCTCGTCGACCGGCGCGCGGCCCGTGCTCGCCGCGCTGCCCGACGACGTCCGGCCGGCTTTCGAGGAGGAGTACAAGGCGCGGCTGCGCGCGGCCTACCCGGAGCGGTCGTACGGCACGGTGCTGCCGTTCCGGCGGACGTTCGTCGTCGCGACGCGCGACTGACTCGCGACAGCCGGGCCGGAACTACTGGCGGCGGAGCGTCCTGAAGGTCGGGCAGTCGAACGGGTCCCGCGCGGCGAGGCCGACGCGGTTGAGGTACTTCACGACGGTCCCGTAGGACCGCAGCGTCGTCGTCTCCGTGTACGGCACGCCGACCCGGGCGCAGTGCTCGCGGACGATCTCCCGGGCCTTCGCGAGGTGCGGACGGGGCATGCTCGGGAACAGGTGGTGCTCGACCTGGTAGTTGAGGCCGCCGTAGATCTGCGTCAGGCCACGGTCGGAGACGATCCGTCCGCCCATGATGTTGCGCGACGTGAGGACCTGGCGCGACAGGAAGTCGAGCTTCGAGTCGTGGGGGATGATCGCCATGCCCTTGTGGTTCGGCGCGAACGACGCCCCCATGTACACGCCGAACACCGCGAGATGTACGCCGACGAACGCGGCGGCGATGCCGGGCGGCAGGAGCCAGAAGATCAGTCCGAGGTAGGCGGCGAGGCGCACGGAGATCGTGACGATCTCGCGGACCCAGCCCTCGCGGCGGTCGGTGACGAGGCTGCGGATCGACGTGAGGTGCAGGTTCAGGCCCTCGAGCGTCAGGAGCGGGAAGAACAGCCAGCCCTGCCGGCGGGTCATCACGGCGCGCCAGCCCGTCTGCTTGGCGGCGTCCTCCTCGACGAACGAGATGGTGTCGAACGCGATGTCCGGGTCCTTGCCGACCTTGTTCGGGTTCGCGTGGTGGCGCGTGTGCTTGTTCATCCACCACGAGTACGAGATCCCGACGACGCCGTTGGCGAGCCACCGGCCGACCCGGTCGTTCACGGGGCCCGACGTGAAGATCTGGCGGTGCGACGCCTCGTGGCCGAGGAACGCGAACTGGGTGAGGACGACCCCGAGGACGCCCGCGAGCGCGAGCTGCCACCAGGTGTCCCCGAGCATGACGACACCCACGCCGATCGCGGCGAGCGCGGCGAGCAGGATCCCTGTGGTCGTGCCGTAGAACCCGAGCGTGCGGCGGAGCAGGCCTGCGTCGCGCACCGTCTTCAGGAGGGCGGCATACGTGCCGGTCGCGGCCTCGCGCGGCCCCGCCGACGGTGCCGGGGCGGTGGGGATGAGAACGGTCACGCTGCCTCGCAGGTGCTCGGGTCGACTTCCCAGCCTGGAGTTGAGCGGACGCTCGTGGTGCGGATCACAGACACTCTACGCGGCGGACCTGGACGGGGGCGGGAAGCCGGCGCGCGCCCGGCGATCGTCACCGCGCGAACACGGGATCCTCGCCCCGCGACCACGGGACCTCGGTCCGTCTGCTCGGGCAGACGGGCGGAGGTCCCGTGGTCGGCGAATGGGGGGGAGGCGCGGGTGGCGGGCGCCGCAGGGTCAGGACTCGCGGAGCTCGAGGTACTTCGCGATGAGCGCCTTCGTCGACGGGTCCTGCGCCTCGAGCGCTGCGGCGTCGCCGGAGACGGCGGGCGCGACCTCGAGCGCGAGCTTCTTGCCGAGCTCGACGCCCCACTGGTCGAACGAGTCGATGCCCCACACGGTGCCCTCGACGAAGGTGATGTGCTCGTAGAGCGCGATGAGCTGCCCGACGACGGACGGCGTGAGCGCGGGGGCGAGGATCGACGTCGTCGGCCGGTTCCCGGAGAACACGCGGGCCGGGACGATCGCCTCGGCCGTGCCCTCGGCGCGGACCTCGTCGGCGGTCTTGCCGAACGCGAGCGCCTTGGTCTGGGCGAAGAAGTTCGCGAGGAACAGGCTGTGGACGTCCGCGCCGGAAGCAGCGGACCCGCCGTCACTCTGCCCTGATCCCTCGTCCTTCAGCGGCCGGGCCGGGTTCGCGACGGCGATGAAGTCGGCCGGGATGAGCCGGGTCCCCTGGTGGATGAGCTGGTAGAACGCGTGCTGGCCGTTGGTCCCGGGCTCGCCCCAGAAGACCTCGCCGGTCTCGCTGGTGACCGGCGTGCCGTCCCACCGCACCGACTTGCCGTTCGACTCCATCGTGAGCTGCTGCAGGTACGCCGGGAAACGGTGCAGGTACTGCGCGTAAGGCAGCACGGCGTGCGTGTGCGCGTCGAGGAAGTTCGTGTACCAGACGTTGAGCAGGCCCATGAGGACGGGCACGTTCTGCTCGAGCGGCGTGGTGCGGACGTGCTCGTCGATCGCGTGGAAGCCCGCGAGGAACTCCTCGAACCGGTCCGGCCCGACGGCGATCGCGACGGACGTGCCGATCGCCGAGTCCACCGAGTAGCGGCCGCCGACCCAGTCCCAGAACCCGAACGCGTTGGCGGGGTCGATGCCGAACGCGGCGACCTTGTCGAGCGCGGTCGACACGGCGACGAAGTGCCTCCCGACGGCCGCGGTGCGTGCCTCGTCCGTGGCCTCGATGGCGCCGGCCGCGACCAGCCTCTCCCACAGCCACTGGCGGGCCAGACGCGCGTTGGTCAGCGTCTCGAGCGTGCCGAACGTCTTCGACGCGACGATGAAGAGCGTCGTCTCGGGGTCGAGGTCCGCCGTCTTCTCGTACACGTCCGACGGGTCGATGTTCGACACGAACCGCACCTCGAGGCCCGGCTGCACGTACGGCTTGAGCGCCTCGTAGACCATGACCGGCCCGAGGTCGGACCCGCCGATCCCGATGTTCACGACCGTCTCGACGCGCTTGCCGGTGACGCCCGTCCACTCGCCCGAGCGCACCTTGTCGGCGAAGTCGTAGACGCGGCCGAGGACCTCGTGGACGTCGTCGTCGACGTGCTGGCCGTCGACGACCAACGGCGTCGCGGCCTCGTCCTCGTCGAGCGCGGGGCGGCGCAGCGCCGTGTGCAGGACGGCGCGGTCCTCGGTGACGTTGATGTGGTCGCCGCGGAGCATCGCGGCGTACCGGCCGGGCACGTCGACGTCGCGGGCGAGCGCCACGAGCTGGGCGAGGACGTCGTCGGTCACGAGGTTCTTCGACAGGTCGACCGTGAGGTCGGCCGCCTGGTGCGTGAGGCGCTCGGCGCGGCCCGGGTCGGCAGCGAACCAGCCGCGCAGGTCCGGGGCGAGGCCGTCACGGAGCCCCGTGAGCGCGGCCCACGACGGGGTCGCGGTGGCGTCGACGGGAACGGCGGGGGAGGCGGGCGCGGAGGAGTTCTCGGTCACGGTCCGACGATAGTCGCGCCGGGCTGCGCTCGCCCCGGCGCGACCGCCTCGTGGGCGCGCTACCACGCGGCGTAAAGTGCGCGGGTGGCCGGAAGACGTCGAGCGGGTGAACGACGGTGGTGGCGCCGCGAGCTCGCGCTCGTCGTCGGCGCCGGTCTGGTCGTGACGCTGGGCGTCGCGGGGACGAACCACCTGGGCCGCACGCCCTACAGCGACAAGCCGCTCTATCTCGCGACGATGGCGCGCGACGCCGACGGGAACCTCGTCCGGGTCGACGTGGACGGCGACGCGGACGACCTCAGCCTCCTGCCCGGCACGCGCGCCGTCGCCGGGGCCACGGCGGAGGCCGCCGCCCAGCGCGCCTGGCTCGCCGACGGCAGCGTCCCGGCGACGGGCACGCGTTGGGAGGGCATGGCCCGCGACGCCCTCCTCGACCTGCGCACCATGACCTTCGACGACGGCGCCGTCCTCGCCGCCGGATCCGGCCCCTGGCGTTACGCCTGGCCGCGCGACGGCGCGTTCGTCGCCGTCGCGTACGCGCGCACGGGCCACCTCGACGACGCCCGCCGCGTCCTGGCCTTCTACCAACGGGCGCAGGCCGCCGACGGAACCGTCGAGGCCCGCTACCTGCCCGACGGCAGCGGCCCGCCGGACGACCGCACCCCGCAGACCGACGGCATCGGCTGGCTGCTGTGGGCGCTGGGCGAGACCGTCGACGCGACGCCCGCCGCCGAACGTGCCGCCGTCCTCGCCCAGTTCGAGCCTCTCCTGGACCGCGGTGCGAACGCCGCCGTCCGCGCCCTCGGGCCGACGGGCCTGCCCGGGCCGTCGCCCGACTACTGGGAGAAGCGCGAGGACACCGTCACGCTCGGGACGGCCGCGCCGCTCCTCGCTGGGCTCCGGGCCGCCGCCCACCTGTACGGCCTGCTCGACGACGACGGGGGTGCGACCGCCGCCGGGTCGGCCGCCCGTCGGCTGGACGCTGCGATCGAGGCCGGGTTCGCGCCGTCGTACGGGCGGTACCCGGGCAGCAGTGGGCGCGACGCGGCCGTCGCGTTCCTCCTGCCGCCGTTCGTGCCGGCGAGCGACGCGGTCGCCGCGGACTACGGCGGCGTCGACACCGACGACGCGGCCGTGCGCGCGGCGCTGCACGCGGCCGCCGGGCAGATGGCACGGCCGGGCGGGGGGCTCGCACCCGGCGCACACTGGACCCAGGACGGGGTCAGCTGGACCCCGGAGACCGCGCTCGTCGCGCTCGGCGCGGCGTCCGGTGACGGCGCCGACCGGGCGCTCGCGACGCGGCTGCTCGACTGGCTCGACGACCATCGCACCGTCACGGGTTCCTTCCCCGAGAAGGTCCTGCACGACGGCAGCCCCGCGGGCACCGCGCCGCTCGTCTGGACGAGCGCGACGGTCCTGCTCGCCCTCGCCACGCTCGACGCCCGCTGACCCGAGCGACCCTGCGCCGACGTAGCGCAAAGGCGCTACCTCGCGGCGGTCCGCCGGGCGGCGGTCAGCTGCCGACGTTCGGGCCGAGCACGGAGAACTCGGTGCCGCGCGGGTCCTTGACGTTGACCAGCCGGCCGTACGGGGTGTCCTCCGGCCCGCGGACGACGGTCCCGCCCAGCTCGGCGATCGTCGCGGCGGTGGCGTCGGCGTCGTCGGTGGCGAAGTAGGTGAGCCAGTACGACGGGCCGGTCATGCCCGAGCGCGGGTCGTCCATGATCCCGGCGAACTGCTGCTCGCCGACCTGGTCGACGGCGTAGCGGAACTGCGGCTCGTCACTCATGAGCTGCGTGGTCCAGCCGAGCGCACCGTAGAACGGGAGCACGGCGTCGAACCCCTGGGTGTGGAGCTCGTGCCAGCCGGGCGCGCCGTGCTCGGCGACGACCGCGAACCCGTCGTGCGTCCCCGGCTGCCACAGCGCGAACGCGGCCCCCGCCGGGTCGACGACGACGGCCTGCTTGCCGAGGCCCATGACGTCGAGCGGCTCGAGGAGCACCGTGCCGCCGGCGCCGCGGGCGGCGTCGGTCGCCGCCGCGACGTCGGGCGCGTGCAGGTGCACGGTCCACGCGAGCGGCTGCTCGGGCGACATGCGCGGCATCACGCCGGCGACGGGCTTGCCGTCGAGCGAGAACGTGCCGTAGTTGCCGTACTCCTCGCCGTGGCCCTCGTGGGTCCAGCCGAACAGGCCGGCGTAGAAGGCCACCGTCGCGTCGAGGTCGTCGGTGGTGAGGTCGTTCCAGATCGGGGCGCCCGCGGGCACCTCTCCACGTGCAGGCATGGCTTCTCCTGATAGGTGTCGACGGGGTGGTGCCTGTACCGACTCTGCCCCCCTGTGGAAGTCATCGCGCGGCGGTGCCACGCTCGGAGGGACCCTGGAGGTGCACCGATGGCGAGCCCTACTACACCGCCGCCGACGTCGACCCCGGCACCGCGGATCCGGCAGGTCGTCCTCGACACGACCGACGCCCGGCGGCTGGCCGAGTTCTACCGGCAGTTCTTCGACCTCGTGTATCGGCGCGGCGACGAGCCGCCGCCGCCCGGCGAGCCCGACCCGAACGGGTCCGACTGGCTGGTGCTGCGCCGGCCGGGCGAGGACTTCGGGGTCGCGTTCCAGCAGGTCGCGACGCTCCCGCGCTCGACGTGGCCGGACGCCGCCGTGCCGCAGCAGCTCCACCTCGACACGACGGTGCCCGACGTCGCCGCGCTCGACGTGCAGCACGAGCGGGCGCTCGCGCTCGGCGCGACGCTGCTCCTCGACCGCACCGACGACCCGGACGAGCCGCTCCGCGTGTACGCCGACCCGGACGGGCACCCGTTCTGCGTGTTCGTGGGGTGACGGTTCGGGGCGGGTGCGCCGCGGGGCGCGGAACGCCGCGTCGCCGTCCCGTACGTTGCACGACATGACGGACATCGACACCGAGGTCACCGAGGCGCTCGTCCGAGAGCTGCTGCGGGAGCAGCATCCCGACCTGGCGGGGCTGCCGCTGCGCGAGGTCGACGGCGGCTGGGGCAACCAGATGTGGCGGCTCGGCGACGAGCTGGCCGTGCGGGTACAGCGCATGGACACCGCCCCGGACCACCAGCTCAAGGAACGCCGGTGGCTGCCGCAGCTCGCGCCGCGCCTGCCGCTGCCGATCCCCGTCCCGGTGCGCAGCGGCGCGCCCTCCGAGCGCTTCCCCAAGATCTGGACCGTCATGACCTGGGTGCCGGGCCGGCCGCTGGACCGCGGATCGATCACCCGCGGCGACCACGCCGCCGACGCGCTGGCGGCGTTCCTCCGGGCGCTGCACGTCGAGGCGCCCGCCGACGCCCCGACGGCGACGGGCCGCGGCGCCCACCCCCGGGACTGCACCGACGGGTTCGAGCACTTCCTCGGCTCCCTCGACGCGGCCACGATCGGCCCCGACACGGACGCCGTCCGTGCCGTGTGGGACGACGCCGTCGCCGCACCCGCCTGGGAGGGCCCGGCGGTGTGGGTGCACGGCGACCTGCACCCCGCGAACGTCGTGGTCGCGGACGGCACGCTCGCGGGCGTGGTCGACTTCGGCGACCTGTCCGTCGGCGACCCGGCGTGGGACCTCGCGGCCGCCTGGGTGCTGCTGCCGGCGGGCGGGTGCGCCCGCTTCTTCGCCGCGTACGGGACGGACGACGCGACGGTCCGCCGGGCCCGCGGGCTGGCCGCGATGAAGAGCCTCTTCCTGCTGCTCATGGGCCAGAACGGCGACCGCGGACTGCCCGGCGGGAAGCCGGCGTGGGGTCCCGCAGGTCGGGCGGCGCTCGACCGGGTCCTGGGCGCCGCGCCTCACGACGTCGGGTACGCCGCGCGCTGACGCATTGTCGCCACGGCGGACATCCGCCACGCCGGAGCCGTGGACATGCGTCTGACCTGCTGTTTCTCTCGGAGGGTCGATGTCACGCCGTCGACCCGTCGAGAGGACCAGCCCTCATGTCGCCATCCCGTAGATCCCGTCTCGGCAGCGTGCCGTCCGCCACCCTGCGGCGGGCGGGCATCGCCACGCTCGCGCTCGGAACGGTGCTCGGCGTCGCCGCGCCGACGTACGCCGCCGGGCTGGACGAGCCCCCCGGCCTCGCCGCCCACCGGCAGGCCACCGAGACGCCCGCGCCGGACGGCGACGCCGACGGGCCCGTGTTCACGCAGCGCAGCGACGGCACGGCTGCGCTCGCCGACAAGCTGGGCCAGCCCGACCTGACCGAGCTGCGCAAGGCCGAGGTGAAGGATCAGGCCAGGGTCACGGTGCTGGTGGCGACCAAGACGGGCGACACCCACGCGGTCGCCGATGCCGTCGACGCCGTCGGCGGGGTGGTCGGCCGGAGCGAGGACAAGCTGGGCTACGTGCGGGCGACGGTGGCCCCGGACGACGTCGCCGAGCTGGCCGACCGGGACGACGTGCTCGCGATCGACCTCGACCGCACCTTCGACGTCCCGGACACGAGTGTCTCGGCGACCCCGACCGGAAAGGCCGCCGTCGCGGCTCCGGGCGCGAGCACCCCCGCCGACAATCCCTACCTCCCCGTCGGCGAGACCGGCGCGACCGACTTCACCGCGAAGCACCCGACCTGGGACGGGCGCGGCGTGACCGTGGGCATCCTCGACACCGGCGTCGACCTCTCCCAGCCGGCGCTCCAGCGGACCACGACCGGTCAGCCCAAGATCGCCGACTGGTTCACCGCGACCGACCCCGTCGTCGACAACGACGCCAGCTGGGCCCGCGTGCAGAACTTCGTCACGGGGCCGACCTTCACGTCCGGCGGGATCACGTGGACCGCGCCGAACGGCCGGTACGGGCTCGTCATCCTCAACGAGGCGTCGTTCAAGGGCGAGCTGGGGGGCGACCTCAACCGCGACGGCGACACCACCGACCGGATCGGCGTGCTCTACGACCCGGAGACCCACGACATCCGGGTCGACGCGAACCTGGACTTCGACTTCACCGACGATCCCGTGATGCGGCCCTACGACGAGGGTCACCAGGTCGGGTATCTCGGCACCGACGACCCGGCCACGGACGTCGCCGAGCGGCTGCCGTTCACCGTCGACTACCGCGAGGACGTCGACCTCTCGCCGCTCGGCGGGGTCAACGTCGGCAAGACCGCGGACTACGTGAACCTCGGGGTGGTCAGCGGTGCGCACGGCACCCACGTGGCGGGGATCGTCGCGGGCAACGGGGTCCTCGGCGGCAGCATGCGCGGCGCCGCACCCGGCGCGCAGATCGTCTCCGCCCGGGCCTGCACGTTCTCCGGAGGCTGCACGACGGTGGCGCTGACCGAGGGCATGATCGACCTGGTCACCGAGCACCACGTCGACGTGGTGAACCTGTCCGTGGGCGGGCTGACCGCGCTCAACGACGGTTCCGACGCGATCGCGCAGCTCTACGACCGGCTGATCGACCAGTACGGCGTCCAGATCGTCGTCTCGGCCGGCAACGACGGCGCCGGCGTCAACACGGTGTCGCCCCCGTCGACGTCCGCCTCCGCGATCAGCGTCGCCGCCTCGGTCAGCAAGCAGACCTGGCGGGCCGACTACGGCGCCGACGTGAAGGCCGCGCAGGGCATGTTCCCGTTCTCCGCGCGCGGACCCGGCGAGGACGGCGGCGGAAAGCCGGACCTCGCCGCTCCCGGCGCCGCGGTGTCCACGGTCCCGAGCTGGATGCCTGGCGCCGGCGTCGCCCAGACCGGCTACTCCCTGCCTGCCGGGTACCAGCTGATGAACGGCACCTCGATGGCGGCCCCGGAGGTCACCGGCGACGCCGCGCTCCTCCTCTCCGCAGCCTCCGCGGACCGCACCGAGGTGACCGCCCGGGGGCTGAAGACCGCGTTGACCGACGGCGCGCGGCCGATCCACGGCGTGCCCACGGCCGCGCAGGGCAGCGGCCTCGCGGACGTGACCGCGGCGTGGAAGGTGCTGTCCAAGGGTGTCGGGACGGGGACCTACGACGTCGCCGCACCGGTCTGCACCTCGCTCTCGTCCCTGCTCACCACCCCGAACACCGGCACCGGGGTCTACAACCGCTGCCTGCCCGGCGAGGGTGGTCAGCAGGTCGGCGCCACGAAGACGTACGACGTCGCCGTGGCCCGCACCGACGGCGGCGCGACCCGCCGCCACAAGCTGAGCTGGGTCGGCAACGACGGCACGTTCGCCGCGCCGAAGAGCGTCGACATCGGGACGGGCAAGGTCGAGGTCCCGGTGACCGCGCGGCCCGCCACGGCCGGTCTGCACTCAGCGATCCTGCAGGTCGACGACCCGTCGACCCACGGCACCGACCTGCTGATCCCGGTCACCATCGTCGTGCCGCGCGCCGCGGCGGCGCCGACCCGGACCGTCGTCGAGTCCGGGTTGGTCGCCCGCTCGACCAGCCGGTCGTTCTTCGTCTCGGTGCCCGAGGGCGTCGCCAACCTCCAGCTCAACCTGTCCCGCTTCGGCAGGGGTGACGTCCGGGTCATCGCCTTCGACCCCAGCGGGATGCCGCGCAACGACACCTCGGCGAGCGCCTGCTTCACCGTGTCCGACCCGGGCAGCTGCAACCCGACCGACCGGGCCTACCTCGACCCGGAGCCGGGCGTCTGGGAGTTCCAGGTCGAGGCCCGGCGGACGAGCGTCTCCGCGGACAACCCGTTCCGGGCGTCCGTCGCGCTGCAGGGGGTCGCGGTCGGCTCGGCGACCACGACGATCGACGAGCTCGCCGTGCACCAGAGCCAGGGCGTGGACATGACCGCCACCAACGACTGGGGCACCACGGACGTGCATGCCGAGCAGGGCGCCGTCGGCCGGGTCCGGGACCAGGTGGGCGAGGTGGCGGAGGGCGCGACCGACGAGGCCGGGGTCTACGTCCCGCGGGACGTGACCGAGGTCGACATGAGCTTCACGCCGCGGGACGCGGATGCCGATCTCGAGGTCTACGTCTTCGTCGGGAGCACGCTGCTCGTCAAGGACCTCGACCCGCGACCGGGCGAGGTGAGCTTCCGGCTGCTGAACCCGCCTCCGGGCACCTACCACGTGGTGGTCAGCGGGACGAGGGTCCCGTCCGGATCGACCGCGTTCGACTACCACGAGGCGGTCTTCTCGGACGGGATCGGCACGGTCACGGTCGACGACCGGGCGACCCACCGGCTGCAGTCGGGTGACCGGTTGCCGGTCCGGGCGACCATCACCCCGACCGCCGAGCCGACGAACGACCTCGGCCTGGTGGCGAGCGTGCCGGTCGCCAACGCCCAGGGCGTCACGATCGGCCACACCGAGGTAGGGATCGGCGCGGTGACCACGCCGCAGGCGACCGTGCTGTCCACGTTCAAGCCGATGGTGGCCTCCGACCTGAACGACGCCGGGCTCGTCGTCGGTGACCACCAGGTGGCCGGCTACCCGGTCCCGACGCGCTGGACCCAGGACGGCGGGTTCGTCGACTACGACATGGGCGTCGGCGGCAAGCTGGGCACCGTCTACGACACCAACGAGGACGGCACGGCCGTCGGTGAGATCCAGACGGTGTCCGACGGGACCCAGGTGGGCCTGTGGCGGCCGGACGGGACGCGGGTCCAGGTCGGGCGACCGGACTGGCGCGCCTACACCGCGGCCCGCGCGTTCGGCCTGAACGACAAGGGCGTGGTGGTCGGCGACGCTCGGGCCTCGATCAAGGAGTCCGACGGCCTGACCCACAGCTACATCGAGGGCTGGACCTGGACCGAGGAGCGCGGCTTCACGCGGCTGGCCGACCTGGACGGCGACCCGTCGGCCACGACGCCGTTCGCCGTCGACGACGACGGGTACGTCGTCGGAGTCTCCCTCGTGGCCCACGCCAAGCACGCGGTGCTCTGGCACCCCGACGGCAGCGCCGAGGACCTCGGCACCCTGCCCGGCCAGCAGACCTCGATGGCCACCGCGATCAGCGCCGACGGGACGGTCGTCGGCACCAGCGGCGACGACGCCTTCGTGTGGACCCGGGCCGGGGGCATGAAGCGGCTGCCGGACTACGGCTTCAACGGGACGGCGACCAAGGTCACCGACGACGGCTGGGTCCTCGGGAGCGCCGAGCTGGAGCCGGACGTGTCGGTCCCCGTCGTCTGGGACCCGCAGGGCCGGATCTACGACCTCAGCCGGATGATCGACCCCGCGACGCTGTCCGCCGTGGAACCCATGGGGATCAACAACCGGCACCAGGTCCTCGTCTACGGCTACGTCGGGTCCGGCTCCGGGATGGCGCTCGTCCAGCTGCCCGGATAGCCCCGAGCCGCCGGCGGGCCCGGACGTCCACCGAGCGGTGGGCGTCCGGGCCCGTTCGGCTTACCCCCGTCGGTGCGGGGCGCCGCCTCGGTGCACCCCGCCGACCTGAGCAGGACGTGAGGAGCGGCGATGAGGGATCTTCCGGGGCTCGGGACCGACGAGTCGACGGCGTACCGGCTGATGGTGGAGCGACCGTCGTGCAGCACCCACGAGCTGGCGCTGCTGATGGCGGTCGAGCAGTCGCACGCCGCGATGCTGCTGAGCGGTCTGGAGTCCAGGGGGCTGGTCGCCAGGTCGGCGGTGCCGGGCCGCTTCGTCGCCTCCCCGCCGGACCTCGCGCTCGGCGCGATGGTCATGGAGCGTCAGGAGGAGCTCCGCGGACTCCAGCTCGAGCTCGGTCGGCTGTCCCAGGCGTACCGCGGCTCGCCGGGCCGGGACCTCGCCGACGTGATCGACGTGGTCAGCGGACGGGACGCGGTCGCGCAGCGGTTCCGGCAGCTGCACGGTGCCGCTCGTGAGGAGGTGCTCGCGTTCGTCAGGGCAGGCGTCGTCGCCGTCTCGGCGGAGGACAACCGCGAGGAGGACGACGCCGTCGCGCGCGGGGTCGGCTACCGCGTGGTGGTGGAGCGGTCGTTGCTGGACCGACCGGGATTCCTGGCCGAGGCCGAAGCGTCGTTGGCCGCCGGTGAGGAGGTCCGGCTCGCCCGAGAGCTGCCGCTCCGGATGCTCGTCGTCGACCGCCGGCTCGCGCTGGTGCCGATGGCGGCCGCCGAGGGTCCGGCCGCCGAGGGCGCGGCCGTGCCGGGCGCTCGTGCCGACGACGCCGGTGTCGGTGCGCTGCTGGTGCACCGCAGCAGCCTGCTCGACGCGCTGGTCACGCTCTTCGAGGAGGTCTGGCGCGGAGCGAGGTCGTTGTCGATGACCCCCGACGGGCCGAGCGAGATCGACCACGGCGCCCTGGACCCGCTGGACTCCAAGGTCCTCCAGCTGCTGCTCTCCGGGCTCACCGACCGTGGGGTGGCGACCCAGCTCGGGCTCTCGCTGCGCACCGTGCAGCGGCGGGTGCGCGAGCTGATGAACCAGGCCGGCGTGGAGAGCCGGCTCCAGCTCGGTCTGGAGGTCGGCCGCCGGGGCTGGGTCTGACAGGCCTCAGCACGTGTCGAGTCCGGCCTGGCGCCGACCGCCGTCCTCGCGGGGCGTCGCGCTGAGCCCGCGGGCGGTGCTCAGGCCCGGCCGGCGAACGCCTCCGTCACACGACGCACGCTCGACGCCAGCCCCCACCGCTCGACGAGCGCCGCGAGCGCCTCGGGGTCCGCGGGCGCGGAAGGGACGTCGTCGGGCACGGGGCGTTGCGCGGTGGGGGAGGGCAGCGTCACGGGCGCGGAGCGGACCACCTGGACGACGACGGGGGCGACGTCGAGGTAGTCGGACGCCTCGACGAGGCGGCGCCGCTGCGTGGCGGTGAGGCCGGGGTCGGTGGAGTCCCGGGCGGCGAGGATCCCGTCGAGGGTGCCGTACCGGGCGATGAGCGTGGCGGCCGTCTTCTCGCCGATCCCGACGACGCCGGGCAGCCCGTCCGACGGGTCGCCGCGCAGGGTCGCCATGTCGGCGTACGCGGCGCCGGTGGGCACGCCGTACTTGTCGTGGAGCACCGCCTGGTCGACCGTCAGGAGGTTCTTGATGCCCTTGACGGGGTAGAGGATGCGGACGCCGGCGTCGTCGTCGACGAGCTGGAACAGGTCGCGGTCACCCGTCACCACGTCGACGCGGTCGCGTTCGGCGGCCGGCTTCGCGACCTCGCGGGCCGTGAGCGTGCCGATCACGTCGTCGGCCTCGAAGCCGGGCGCCCCGACGCGCGCGATCCCGAGCGCCGCGAGCACGTCGACGATCACGGGGACCTGCGCGACCAGCGCGGGCGGCACCTCCTCGACCCACTGGGGGCCGTCCGGCCCGGCGACCTCCGCTGCAACCTCGGAGACCACCCGGTGCGCCTTGTACGACGGGATCGCCGCGACCCGGAACGCCGGGCGCCAGTCGTCGTCCCAGCAGGCGACGAGGCGGGTCGGCCGGTGGTCCGTCACGAGCGTCGCGATCATGTCGAGCAGGCCCCGCACCGCGTTGACGGGGGTGCCGTCGGGGGCGCGGAGCGAGTCCGGAACCCCGAAGTACGCGCGGAAGTACAGGCTCGCGGTGTCGAGGAGGAGCAGGCGGCCGGGGGTCGAGGGCATGCGCCCATCCTGCCCGGTGGGTGCTGACACCACGACCCACCCGGCACCCGGGTACCGGTCGGGGTGCGACCCAGGACCGACGCGCCGCGCGGCGTCCCCGCATACCGTGGTCGGATGACCGCCGCGGGCACGACGAGCGCGGGCGCCCCGACGACGCTCGGACCGCTCGACCGCCGTCGTCCCCGCCTGTTCCTCGCGTTCACGCTCGGGTTCCTGGCGCTCGTCGGGACGGCCGGCGCGTCGCACCGGTTCATGTCGGACCGGTTCATGCCCGCCGCCCGGCCCCTCGACGCCGGCGCGGTCCTCCTGCTGCTCGTCGCGCCGCTGGTCGTGGCGCTCGGGCTGCGCCGGCGGGTGACCGCCGTCGTCGTGACGGTGGCGGCGCTGACCGCGTACGTCCTCGCGGGCTACCCGCTCGGGCCGGTGTTCGTCTCGACGGAGGGCGTGCTCGTCGGGCTGGTGCTGAGCGGGCCCGCGCGGTCGGGACGGGTCGCGGCGTGGTCGGGCCTCGCGGCCCTCGCCGTCACGGTGCCGCTCGCGTTCACCGCGCGGGACGAGGCGTTCCCCGGGCCGGCGGGGGTGGCGGGCGGGCTGGCGTGGTCGTGCGTGCTGCTCCTGCTCGCGGGCGGGCTGCGGGGGCGGTACGACCGCATGGCGGAGCGCCGCGCCC
This sequence comes from Luteimicrobium sp. DT211, assembly GCF_049844995.1. Lineage (NCBI taxonomy): Bacteria > Bacillati > Actinomycetota > Actinomycetes > Micrococcales > Luteimicrobium > Luteimicrobium sp. DT211. The sequence goes on from NZ_JBNCMC010000001.1 coordinate 533,612, forward strand.
GCGCCCGCGAGGCCGCGGGCCGCCGCGAGCACGACGCCGTGACCGCCGAGCGCCTCCGCATCGCGCGCGAGCTCCACGACGTCCTCGCCCACTCCCTCTCGGGCATCTCCGTGCAGGCCGGCGTCGGGCTGCACCTCCTGGACCGCGACGTCGAGCAGGCCCGCTCCGCGCTGACGCAGATCCGCTCCACGAGCATCGAGGCGCTCGACGAGGTCCGCGCGGTCCTCGGGATCGTCCGGTCCGACGACGGCGCCCCCGCGGGCGGACCGGTGACGCCGGGGGCCGGGCCGGGTGGGGAGCCGGTGGCGGGCCAGCCAGCGGGCGACACCCCGGGCGGCGCGGGGCTCGGTGCCGCGCCCCGGACCCCGTCGTGGACGCTCGACGCGCTCCCGCGCCTGGTCGACGAGTTCACCGTGCCCGGGGGGCCCGTCGCGACGCTCGACGACGCGCTGTCGCCGGCCGCGCGCGCCCAGGTCCCGCCGCACGTGGCGGGCGTCGTGTTCCGCGTGGTCCAGGAGTCGCTGACGAACGCGCGCCGGCACGCGACCGGGGCCACGCGCGTCGAGGTGCGGCTCGCGGCGGACCCCTCGGGTGACGGGGCGCTCGTTGTCCGCGTGAGCGACGACGGACCGGGGCCTGGTGCGGGGGGCGAGGCTGCGTCGTCGGGCGCGGGGGACGCGGAGCCGGCGGCGGGGTACGGGCTGCGGGGGATGCGCGAGCGGGTCGAGGCGGCGGGCGGCGTCGTGCGGGCAGGTGCGCGCGACGATGGGCGGCGGGGGTTCGAGGTCGAGGCCCGCGTCCCCCTTGCCCTGGAGCCGTCAGAACGTGGTGAGTCCCGAGGCTTACGAGCTTCTGACGTGAGCGCAGTCGCCGGCGAGTTGTCAGAACCAGGTGAGCCTCGGGACTCACGAGCTTCTGACAGTTCGGGAGGGGAGGACAGATGAGCGGGGGTGTGGAGGTGCCCGACGACGGCGCAATCCGGGTGCTGCTGGCCGACGACCAGGCTCTGGTCCGGGGCGGGTTCCGGGCGCTCGTCGACTCGGAGCCCGACATGACGGTCGTCGGGGAGGCGTCCACCGGCGACGACGCGGTGCGCCTGACGCACGACCTGCGGCCCGACGTCGTGCTCATGGACATCCGCATGCCCGGGCTCGACGGGCTCGAGGCGACGCGGCGGATCGTGGCCGACCCGGCGGCGTCGGGCACGCACGTGGTGGTCGTGACGACGTTCGAGCTCGACGAGTACGTGGCCGAGGCGATCCGGTCGGGCGCGAGCGGGTTCCTCGTCAAGGACACCGAGCCGGCCGACCTCGTCCGGGCGGTCCGCGTCGCGGCGCACGGCGACGCGCTACTGTCGCCGACGGTGACGCGGCGCCTGCTCGCGCGGGTCGCCGACGCCACGCGCCCCGTCGCGTCGCCGCCCGGGCTCGACGACCTGACGCCGCGCGAGCGCGAGGTGCTCGTCGAGGTGGCGCGCGGGCTGTCGAACGACGAGATCGCGCGGACCTTGTACCTGTCGGAGTCGACGGTCAAGACGCACGTGTCGCGGACGATGACCAAGCTCGGGGCGCGGGACCGCGCGCAGCTCGTCGTGCTCGCCTACGAGGCGGGGCTCGTCCGGCCGGGCTGGACCGACTGACCTGCTCGTAGCGCGACTGACCTACACGACCCAGCGCGCTCCATGGCGCGAAACGGTACGCATCGGGACGAAGAGGCGCGGGGCTGGTGCCCGGGAGCAGTGCTGTGTAGGTGGGTCGCGCTACGTCGGCACCACGGGGGTACGAGGTCGCCAACCCTCGGGGGACGACCCGGCCACCCCCGGCGGGCGACGGTGAGGGTGCGGCCGAAGCGGCCGTCGTCGGGACCCGAAGAGAGTTCCGGCGTGACGGAGGAGGTCATCATGCTCAGCGCACTCGTCCCGGCCCACGCGGCCGTGGTCGCGCACCCCTACTGGAACGGCGGAGGCGGGCCCGGCTTCGGCTGGTGGTTCATCTTCCCGCTGCTCTGGTTCCTGCTGTTCGCGTCGATCGTGTTCCTGGTGGCGCGCGGCGCACGCCGCCGCTGGCAGTCCGGCGGCGCGTACGGTCCGCCGTGGGCGCGGGGGAACCAGACGGCGATCTCGGTCCTCGGCGAGCGCTACGCCCGCGGAGAGATCGACGAGGCCGAGTACCGCGCCAGGCTCGAGGTGCTCACGCGTCAGCAGTGAGCGAGGGCCGTGCTCGTCGGTGGGCCGGGGCGCGGGTCTCCGTCAGCCGCAGGGCGACGAAGCCGGCACCGGCCGCGACGAGCACGGCTCCGCCGACCCCGACGACGATCAGGTCGTCGCGCACCTCGGCGCCCGACGCCGCGTCCACGAGGTCCGGGATCGCCATCACGACGCTCGGGTCGGACGGCAGGTACGCGACGTCGAACGTCCCGCGGTAGGGGCTGCCGGTCGGGGCGGCCCCCCACTCACCTTCCGGGATGCCGTCGGTGTCGGGGAAGACCCCGTGGAGGCGCAGGCGTTCGGGGCCGGAGGAGAGCTCGACGACGGCGCGGACGGAGTCCGTGCCGGAGCAGGACTTGCAGCTCTCGGCGTGGTAGATCTCGGCGTCGTGCGCCGTCGTCGTGACGCCCGACGCAGCGAGCTCGTGCGCGCGGCCCTCGTCGGCGTCGTCGGTCCACCAGATCGCGAGACCCGCGAACGCGGCCACCCCGCCGAGGATGGCGGCACCCTGGCAGACCAGGACGCCGATCTCCCGGCGGTCGCGCCGCCGTCGGGCGTGTGGGGACATCGCCTCGCGGTGGCGGCCGCGCGTCGTGCCCATGGGCGCTCCTCCTGTCGGGCGCTCATGATGGCATGCGCCTGCGCTCCTTGGTGGCCGCGCTGACGGGCGGGTCGCGGGGTGCAGGTCGGGACGTCGGATAGGTTCCACCGCGTGGCACGGAGGGCGTGGCGCGTCGTCGGCGCTTCCGGTGCGGGTGCGCTGGCGTTCGCGCTGGGGGCGCGGTGGTCCTCGGACCGCGGACCCGACGTCGCTCTCCCGCCCGACGACGCCCCGCCGGGCCAGGTCGTCCAGGCGTACCTGGACGCCGCGAACGCCGACGGCGAGCGCGTGCTCCGCGGTCACGAGGCCGGCGATGTTCGACGGCGTGGAGCAGGCGTGGCTCAAGAGGAGCCTTTTCGGGCTCGGGCCGCGTGGAGGCTTCGGGAACCCGACGATCGTGAAGGTCCTCACGGGCGACGTTGTCACCGAGATGACGGGGCGGGACTCGGACCTCGTGGCGGACGTCGTCGTGAGGTTCGAGGCGCGGGGCCAGGACGGGACGATCGGCCCGGGCGCCGTGACTTGGGGGATCGAGCTGCAGCGCGACACCCCGACGTCGCGCTGGCTCGTCTACGACCAGGGGCAGGGGTGAGCACAGGGCCTGATGCTGTGGCGCGTCTTCCCGTCCCTCGTGCCCTGGATCGGTAGCGTGCTGTCGTGGCAGGTCTCGCGTCGTTCCGGCGCCTCGACGTCTCCCGCTGGCCCGTCGTACGCGAGGAGCAAGTGGGGGCCGAGGCCAAGGAGTGGCTCAAAGATCCGGATGGCGTGCAGTGGCTCTTCAAGCCGGTCCGATTCCGGGCGGACGAGGCCCGGATCGGACTGGACTGGGCCGAGAAGGTCGCAGCCGAGATCGCAGGGCTCCTGGCGCTTCCCCATGCGGAGGTCGAGCTCGCCGTTCGGGGCGGGAAGGAAGGTTCGGTGTCGCGCGACGTGCGTGTCGATGCGACGTCCGCGTACGACCTTCGTGACGGAGCGGATCAGCTGCTTGACGTCGGAGCCCCCGGGTTCCGGCCGTCGAAGGGGCTCCCGAAGAGCGAGAAGCAGAGTCGTCCGGGGCACTCGCTCGTCAACATCGCTGCCGCTCTCGCGAACGTCGATCCACCGACGGGCGGGCCTGCGGGCCTGGCGGCCTTCGACATCTTCACCGGCTACCTCGTTCTCGACGCGTGGATCGGCAACGCAGACCGGCACGACCAGAACTGGGCGGTCCTCGAACCGACGATCGGGCTCAGGGCGTCCCGGATGCTCAGCCCGACGTTCGACCACGGGAGCGCGTTCGGCGTCGGGCTCATGGAGGAGCAGCGCGCGGCGTGGGCTGCGGACGACGACGCGATCCAGCGGTTTGCGAGAGGGGGGCGTGCGACTCCCTTCAAGAACGAGGGGAAGGCCACCATCCCGAGTCTCGTGACCTTGGCCGCCCAGGCCATCGAGCTCTGCACGGCTGAGGGTCGGCGGCACTGGCGGATCGCCTGCTCCGCACTTCCGGTCATGGAGGCGCGTAACGTCATTCAAAGGGTTCCAGTGATGTCAGTGGCGACACGTACGTTTGTCGTTCGGCTGGTCGAGGAGAACGCAAGGAGGATCCGCCATGAGTGCGGTCACGACGCTTGATGCGCCGACCCGGCACGAGGGTCCCGCGGCCCCGAGCCCGCAGCGCATGATCGTCGCGTGGCAACACCCGGACAGTCGAGCCATCCTGCCCGTTGGCGTTCTCACGCGTACTGAGCGTGACTACACGTTCGCCTACCTCGAGTCAGTCCGTGAGATCGACGGCTTCCGTCCGCTCCTCGGCTTTCGCGACTTCGACCAGCGCTATCACAGCTCGGAGCTCTTCCACCTCTTCGCCCAGAGGGTCATGAGCTCGCGGCGCCCGGACTATGCGCGGTACGTCACCGAGCTGGGACTGAACCCTGAGGACTTCGAGCCGTGGGAGCAGTTGGCGCGTTCGCAAGGCAGTCGTGCTGTTGACCGGCTGCAGCTCTTTCCGGTGCCCAGCGTCGTCGGCGGGTCCGTCCGGTGCGCCTTCCTCGTTCACGGAACTCGCCACGTACCCGGCCAGGAGTTCGTGGTCGACGGCGAGCCGGTTCTGATGTCGCTGATGGAGTACGAAGCGATGCTGTCGGCCCTCGAGGCGGGCACAGAGGTGCACCTGCTGTCGCAACCCGAGAATCTGGTGAACCCGGAGGCGCTCCTCGTTGTGGGTGACGCCCGGAGCCCTCTCGGTTGGGTCCCGGACTTCCTCGTTCATGAGGTCCGTCGACTCCAAGAGGTCACCACCGTCGAGGCCCGCGTCCTCCGGGTCAACGGCGCTGAGGCGTCCCCACACCTTCGCGTGCTGGCCGAACTACGTGCCGAGGGCGCGGAGGGCTTCGAGTTCTTCTCTGGGCCGGAGTGGCGCGAGATTCCGGCGTCGGATCAGTAGGCAAAGACGTCGTCGATACCCAGCGCAGCGACGACGGTGCGTGTGGACAAGAACTCGCAGCACTTGGTGAAGAGCGCGGCAAGGCCTTGGGCGTCGAGCTCACCAACCAGCAGCTGGTACAGGTCGAGGAGATGGACCACGTCCTCGCTCGCGTAGCGGATCTGCTGGGACGAGAGTTCCTCCGCCCCCCAGTCGCTCGTCCTCACGGCACCCTTGTTCAGCTCGATACCTAGTCGCGACCGCACCTGTGCGGCCAGGCTGTGCGTGGTTGCCGGAGCTCCTGGGGCCACCAGCTTCGAAGCGATCTTGGTGCATCGCACGGCTCGAGCGTCCACCCCCCAGGACGCCCGCATGAACGCGAGGTCGAAGGGCGCATGGTGCATGACCTTGAGGACGTCCGGGTCGGACAGCAGCTCGCAGAGCCGATCCGGTCTCCGGTCGTCGACCCGGACGAGGAGCGCCCCGATCGACGGTGCGAAGATCTGGCAGAGGTGAAGCCGATCGACCCGCGGGTCGAGGCCCGATGTCTCCGTGTCCCACGCCGCGACCCCTGCGGCTCGCACCGCTGCGGCCAGTTCGTCGGGCAGGTCGTGCTCGAAGACACGGATGCCAACTGCCGCCTCAGTCATGCGCCGATCGTAGGGCCGGCTACCAACCGTCATGTTCGGTACACGCTCCGCGTAGGGTCGCGGGGTGACCGAGCGAGCCCCTGATCCCGCGACCGACCCGGACGAGACCGAGATCCTGCTGCCCGGCGGGGACGTGACCGTCGGGGTCGTGCGCGTCAGCGGGACAGTGCGCCGTCCGACGAACCGGAACTCGCCGTTCGTGCACGCGCTGCTGCGCCACCTCGAGGGTGTCGGCTTCGACGGCGCACCCCGGTTCCTGGGTCTCGACGAGAAGGGCCGCGAGACGCTCACGTTCGTCGAGGGAGAGGTCGCAGGGCGTCCGCGCCCGGACTGGATCGCGGACGAGGGCCGGCTGGTGTCCGTGGCCGAGCTCGTGCGCCGGTACGACGACGCCACCACCACCTTCGTCCCGCCCGACGGCGTCCGACCGGACCGCGGGATCGCCGCGGACCCGCCGGGCACGCCGCCCGCGCCCGTGGGTGAGCCGGAGATCGTCGGGCACCTCGACATCACGCCGGAGAACGTGGTCTTCCGGGACGGCCGGGCGGTCGCGCTCATCGACTTCGACCTCGCCGGCCCGGCGACCCGCGTCGACGAGCTCGCCAACCTCCTGCTGTGGTGGGCGCCGCTCTTCGACCCGGCCGACCGCGACCCGCTGCTGCGGGACGTCGACGTGGCGGCCCGCGCCCGGCTCGTCCTCGACGCCTACGGGGCCTCGGACTCCGACCGTGCGCGCGTCGTCGACGTCGTCCTCGCCCGGACGGCCCGGGCGTGGTTCCTCATGCGCCACCGCGCGGTGACCCTCGGGGGCGGCTGGGCCCGGATGTGGGACGAGGGCGTGGGAGACGTGATCCTGCGCCGTCGGGCATGGATAGAAGCGAACGGCGCCGCCCTCCGTTCGGCGTGCGCGGCGTGCGCCCGCTGACGCGCGCCGCGCGCCCGACTCACCAGCCGAGCTCGCCGGCGTCCTCCTGGAAGGTCCCGGTCGGGCCGTCGGGGCCGATCGTCGCGAGGCGCGCCACGACCTCGGCGCTCACGTCGACGGACCGGCCGGGGTGGTTCTCGACGCCGCCCCCGCCGAGCTCGGTCGCCGTGATGCCCGGCTCGACGGCGTTGAACTTCACCTCGGGCACCGCGCGCGAGTACTGCACCGTGATCATCGAGACCGCGGCCTTGCTCGAGCCGTAGACGATCGACGGGAACCGCGACGCCGGGCGCGACGGCTCGTGCACGGCCCAGAAGGACCCGAGCGCGCTCGACACGTTCACGACCACGGGGTTGTCCGACCGGCGCAGCAGCGGCAGCCCGGCCTCGGTGACCCGGACGATCCCCGCGGCGTTGGTGTCGAAGACCGCGAGGACGCTCGGTCCGTCGAGCGCCTCGGCGCCGCCGTCGCCGGTGCGCAGCGCGATGCCGGCGTTGTTGACGAGGACGTCGAGCCCGCCGTCCGCCTCGATCTTCGCGAGGGCGGCCGTGACGGAGGCGTCGTCGGTCACGTCGAGCTGGACGAAGCGGGCGCCGAGCTCGGCGGCGGCGGCGCGGCCGCGGGCCTCGTCCCGCGAGCCGATCCAGACGGTGTGGCCCGCGGCGAGCAGCAGGCGGGCGGTGGCCTTGCCGAGGCCCTTGTTGGCCCCGGTGATGAGTGTCGTTGTCATGCGTCCAGGCTGCCCCGCGGGCCGGGTGCCAGGTAGTCGTCCGCTTTTCGTAGGACCGTCAGGGCCAGGACGGCCGCGGTGCGCGTGGGCGGACCGGGCGCAGACTGGGGGGCATGGAGGCTGGGGCCGTGCAGGCGTGGGACTTCGGCAGCGCCGTGCGTCGGTGGCGCGACCGGACCGTCCCGGAGGCCGTTGGCGTCCCCGCCGGGAGCCGCCGGCGTGCGGTCGGCCTGCGGCGCGAGGAGCTCGCCGGCCTCGCCGGGATCTCGGTCGACTACCTGACCCGCCTCGAGCAGGGGCGCGCGGTGTCGCCGTCGGGCCAGGTCGTCGAGGCACTCGCGCGGGCGCTGCGGCTGTCCGACGGCGAGCGGGACGTCCTGTTCGAGCTGGCGGGGCTCGTCGCGCCGGGCTCGGGCCTCGTGCCCGGTCGGATCACGCCGAGCATCCAGCGCCTCCTGGACCGCTTCTCGCACACGCCCGTGATCGTGCAGGACGCCGCGTTCACCTTCCTCACCGCCAACGCCCCCTACGACGCGCTCATGGGCGACACGTCCGCCTGGCAGGGCAACGAGCGCAACGGCGTCTGGCGCAACCTCGTAGGCCCCGGCACCCGGGCGGTCCACTCCCCGGCCGAGCGTGCCGCCTTCGAAGAGGGCCTCGTCGCCGGGCTGCGGCTGACCGCGAGCCGCTACCCGGCCGACGCCGCGCTGCGGAGCCTGGTCGACGACCTCGAGGCCGCGAGCCCCCGGTTCCGTGAGCTCTGGGACACCGCCGAGATCGACGACACCCTCGACCGGGCGCGGCACAAGGTGATCGACCACCCCGCGGTCGGCCTCATCACGCTCGACTGCGACAACCTGACCGTCGCCCGCGACGACCTGCTCATCACCGTGTACACGGCCGAGCCCGGGACCGACGACGCCGAGCGGTTGGCGCTGGCGATCGTGCTCGGCACCCAGCGCGTGGCGACCTGACGTGCGTCAACGCTCGACGCCCACGGCCGCGAGCCCGGCGAGCCGCTCGGCGAGGAATGCGCGCTCGGCGTCGTTGGCCGTGAGGGCGAGGGCCTCGCGGTACGCCGCGGCGGCGTCGTCGGGGCGGTCGAGCCGGCGCAGCAGGTCGGCGCGGACGGCGGGCAGGTAGGGGTAACGCTCGAGACGGGGGTCGGCGGCGAGCGTCTCGACCTCGGCGAGGGCAGCGGCAGGCCCGCGGGCCCCCGCGAGCGGAACGGTCCGGTTCAGCGCGACGACCGGCGAGGGCCACAGCTCGAGCAGCCGGTCGTAGAGCGTCACGAGCTGCGGCCAGTCCGTCTTCGCGTACGTGGGGGCGTCGGCGTAGAGCGACGCGATCGCGGCCTGAAGCACGTAGCGTCCCGCGCGCCCGGACCGCAGCGCGGCGACGACGAGCACGTCGGCCTCGGCCAGCGCGTCGCGGTCCCAGCGGGATCGGTCCTGGTCCTCGAGCCGGACCAGGTGGCCGTCGTCGTCGACGCGGGTCGCGCGCCTGGCGTCGGTGGCCAGGATCAGGGCGAGCAGCCCGCCGACCTCGGGCTCGTCGGGCATGAGACGCCGCAGCGTCCGGGCGAGCCTGAGCGCGCGGTCGGCCGCGTCCCCGCGGACGAGCTCCGGCCCCGACGGCGCGGTGTGCCCGGCGGTGAACAGCAGGTGCACGACGCCGAGCACCGCCGGGAGCCGCTCGGGCAGCTCGGCCGCGCGCGGGGTGCGGAACGGGATCCGCGCCGTCGCGATCTTCTTCTTGGCCCGCGTGATCCGGGCGGCCATGGTCGTCTCCGACACGAGCAGCGTCCGCGCGACGTCGGGGGTGGCGAGCCCGCACACGAGCCGGAGCGTGAGCGCGAGCTGCGCCTCCTGGGCGAGCGCCGGGTGGCAGCAGAGGAAGACGAGCCGGAGCAGGTCGTCGGGCTCTCCGCTGGCCCAGGGGTCCGCGGGGTCCGCCGTCGCGAGCTCGGCCGGGTCCACGCCGTCGGGCACCTCGACGAGCAGCGGCATCCGCACCCGGAACGCCTGCTCGCGGCGGATCACGTCGAGCGCCCGACGGCGCGCGACCGTCGTCAGCCACGCGGCCGGGTTGCGCGGGACGCCGTCGCGCGGCCAGCCGGTGAGCGCCGAGGCGTACGCCTCCTGGACGCACTCCTCGGCGAGGTCGAGGTCCCGGGCGGTCCGCGCCGTCGCGGCGAGCACGGTCGCCCACTCGTCCCGGTGCGCGCGGACGACGGCGGCGCGTGCGTCGTCGTCCGGCGTGCCCGGGGCGTGGGCGGAGCCGCCCGGGACGGTGCTCACCCCGCGGCCGGGGCGATGCTGCCGCCGACGGGTCGGACCTCGAGCCCGCCGCGCCCCCACGCGACCGCGGGGTTGGCGCGCGCCAGGTCGAGGGCCGCGTCCAGGTCGGCCGCCTCGACGACGTAGAAGCCGGCGACGACCTCCTTGGTGTCGACGAACGGGCCGTCGGTCACGACGTCGCTGCGCAGCGACGTCGCGGTGTCCGCGCCGTGGAGCGCGAACGCGGTGACCATCGCGCCCGAGGCGACCAGCTCGTCGGCGTAACGCTTGCTCGCCTCCTGCTGCTCGGGGGTGTAGTCGCCCGCGGTCGGGTCGTCGAAGATCAGGATCGCGTACTGGGCCATGGTGGCAGTCTCCCTGGTCGGTCGGTCGGTTGTCGGTTGGTTCGGCTGTCCCTGCTCCCTGACGTCGGGCGGGGACGGGCGGAATCGACAACGGGGTGAAGATGGACCGCATGAGCAACCCTCACGAGAGCCGTCCGGCCACCCGTCCGATCGCCACCGTCCGCGGCAGCGTCGCCATCACCAACGCGTACGTCGTCCCCGTCGCCTCGCCCCCGATCGAGGGCGGCACCGTCCTCGTGACCGACGGCGTGATCGAGGCCGTGGGGACGTCGTCGGAGGTCACGGTCCCCGACGGCGTGCGCGTCGTCGACGCCGGTGGGCGCTGGGTGCTCCCGGGCTTCGTGGAGTCGCACGGCCACGTCGGCGTCCACGAGGAGGGCGAGGGCTGGGCCGGCAACGACACCAACGAGATGACCGACCCCAACGGCTCGCACCTGCGCGCGCTCGACGGGATCAACGTCGAGGAGGAGGGCTTCCGCGACGCGCTGGCCGGCGGCGTGACGTCGGTCGTCGTGAAGCCGGGCTCGGGCAACCCGATCGGCGGCCAGACCGTCGCGATCAAGACGTGGGGCGGCCGGACGGTCGACGAGCAGATCATCTCCGAGTCGGTGTCGGTGAAGTCGGCGCTCGGGGAGAACCCGAAGCGCGTCTACGGCGACCAGAAGAAGACGCCCGCCACCCGCCTCGGGGTCGCGGCCGTGATCCGCAAGGCGTTCGTGGACGCACAGAACTACCGCGCGAAGCGGGACGCGGCCGAGGCGAAGGGCGAGCCGTTCGATCGTGACCTCGGCAAGGAGACGCTCGTCCGCGTCCTCGACGGCGAGCTCGCGTGGGACCAGCACACGCATCGCGCCGACGACATCGCGACGGCGCTCCGCCTCGCGGACGAGTTCGGCTACCGGCTCGTCGTCAACCACGGCACCGAGGGCGCGGAGATCGCCGACGTGCTCGCCGAGCGCGACGTCCCCGTGATCTTCGGCCCGATGTTCACGAGCCGTTCCAAGGTCGAGCTGCGGCAGCGCGCGATCGCGAACCTCGGGCGCCTCGCCCGCGCCGGCGTGCGCGTCGCGATCACGACCGACCACCCCGTCGTGCCGATCAACTTCCTCGTCCACCAGGCGTCGCTCGCGGTCAAGGAGGGCCTGGACCGGGACGTCGCGCTGCAGGCGCTCACCGTGAACCCGGCGTCGTTCCTGCGTCTCGACACGCGGGTCGGCGCGCTCGCCACGGGCCTCGACGGCGACGTCGTCGTGTGGTCCGGCGACCCGCTCGACGTGAACAGCCGCGCCGAGCAGGTGTTCGTGACCGGCGCCGAGGTCTACCGCTGGGACGGGTCCGCGGACGGCGGCCGGGGCGCGGGCGTCGTCACCGAGCGCTCGGAGCGCTTCACCGCGTGACCCGCGGGGTGCCGACCGCGCTCAGCCCCGGATCTGGGCGGCGCGCGCGTCGACCAGCGCGGTGACGACGTCGTCGGGCAGCGGGTGCGCGGGGTGGAACCTCACGGTTCCCTTCGCGCGCCCGCTGCCCTCGACGGCGTCGACCTGCCCGGCGACGGCCTCGACCGCGGCCGCGCTGAACGGGTAGATGCCGACGTGAGCCTTCGCGCGCACCACGGCGAGCAGGGGCTTGCCGTCGAGGACGAGCGCGGGCATGCCGTACCCGGCGCCCTGGGCCGCGTCGGGCACGCGGGCGCGCGCGACGTCGTACACGTGCCCGACGACGGCTCGGTCGTCGTCGGACAGGCCGGCGAGGTAGTCGTCCACGGTCCCCATCGGTCCATCGTCGCCCGCGTGGTCCGCCGCCGCCCGCGACGAGGCGCGCACCCCTTGTAGTGGGAGCGCTCCCATGGAAGGCTCGTCGGCGTGACCACCCCGACCCCGACCCCGGCCGCCGCGACGACGCGCGCACCGGCGACCCTCCGGCCCTACCGCCGGTCCGACGCCGACGACCTCTACGACGTCTGCGTCCGCACCGCCGACGCGGGCGGCGACGCGCGCGGCCAGTACGCCTCCGACCGGCTCGTCGGCGACCTGTTCGCCCTCCCGTACGCGACGCTCGAACCCGACCTGGCGTTCGTCGTCGACGACGGCACCCGCGTCGTGGGCTACGTGGTCGGGACCGCGGACACGCCGCGCTTCGTCGAGCGGTACCGCGACGAGTGGATCCCCGCGATCGCGGGCCGCTACGCGCCGGCCCCGTCGGAGCTCACCGACGACGCCACCCCGGACGACGTCATGCACTATCTCCATGAGCACCCCGAGCGGCTGCTCGTCCCGGAGGTCGCGCCCTACCCGGCCCACCTCCACATCGACCTGCTCCCCGGCTTCCAGGGCCGGGGCCTCGGCCGCCGTCTGCTGGAGACCTTCGCGTCGGCCGCGGCGGACGCCGGCGCGCGCGCCGTCCACGTGGGAATGGTCTCGGCCAACACGGGCGCGCGCCCGTTCTACGACGCGCTCGGCTTCCACGTGATCGACGTCCCCGACGCCGGGCCGCTCACCTACCTGGGCCGCGCCACCCGCCCGTGAACGCCTGAGGGCGGCGCGACCAGGTCGCGCCGCCCTCGGTGTTCTGCCCGGACGTCCGACGACGTCAGCGGGCGGAGCCCACCAGCTCGCCTTCGTCCTGGGTCGCCTCGGCGCCGGTGGCCGGCCCGTCAGCAGGCGACACCTCGGACCCCGTGGGGCCCTCGTCGTCGTCGGTGAACAGGTCGTCGGCGGTGGCCGCGTCGTACTGCTCGGTGTCGAGGATGCCCTCGCGCTTGGCGACGATCACCGGCACGAGCACCTGGCCCGCGACGTTGGTCGCGGTGCGGCCCATGTCGAGGATCGGGTCGATCGCCAGCAGCAGCCCGACGCCCGCGAGCGGGAGGCCCAGCGTCGAGACCGTGAGGGTCAGCATGACGAGCGCGCCCGTGAGGCCGGCCGTCGCGGCGGACCCGACCACGGAGACGAACGCGATGAGGATGTAGTCCGTGATCGACAGGTGGATGCCGAAGAGCTGCGCGATGAAGATCGCGGCGACCGCCGGGTAGATCGAGGCGCAGCCGTCCATCTTCGTGGTCGCGCCGAGCGGCACGGCGAACGACGCGTACTCGCGCGGCACGCCGAGGTTGCGCTCGGTGACCCGCTCGGTCACGGGCAGGGTGCCGATCGAGGACCGCGACACGAACGCGAGCTGGATCGCGGGCCAGGCTCCGCGGAAGTAGCTCGAGACCTTGAGGCCGTTGCTGCGCAGGATCACGGGGTAGACGACGAACAGCACGAGCGCGAGGCCCACGTAGATCGCGATCGCGAAGCGGGCCAGCGGGGAGAGCAGGTCCCAGCCGTACGAGGCGACGGCGTTGCCGATGAGGCCCAGCGTGCCGAGCGGCGCGAGGCGGATGATCCACCACAGCACCTTCTGGACGATCGCGAGCGCGGACCGGCTGAACGCGATGAACGGGTCGGCCTTCTTGCCGGACTTGTAGGCGGCGATCCCGACGACGATCGCGATGACGACGATCTGCAGGACGTTGAAGCTGACCGCGGTGTCCGCGGCGCCGTCGGTGATCTGCGTCGAGGCGCCGAGGCCGAGGAAGTTGCCAGGGATCAGGCCGGTGAGGAAGTCGATCCAGGTGCCGGTGTGGCTGGGCGCCGCGCCCTGGCTGATGTCGAGCGAGGTGTGCTTGCCGGGCTGGAAGATCAGGCCCATCCCGATGCCGATGGCCACGGCGATCAGCGACGTGATCGCGAACCACAGCAGCGTCTTCCAGGCGAGGCGGGCCGCGTTGGCGACGCCCTTGAGGTTCGCGATGGACACGACGATCGCGAGGAAGACGAGCGGCGGGACCACGGCCTTGAGCAGGGTCACGAAGTCCGAGCCGATGGTGCCGAGGGTCGTGGTGAGCCAGTTCGGCGTCTGGGCGTCGGCCGGGCCGACCTCGCCCATGGACCGGGCGACCCAGCCCAGGAGGAGGCCGAGGACGAGGCCCGCGACGATCTGGACGCTGAACGACGGCCAGCGCAGGCGGCGCTTGGGGGCGTCGGGTGTCGCGGCGGCGTCGGGCCGGGCGACGGAGGAAGGCGTGGACACAGGGGTTCCTTGTCTGGTGGTCGCGGAGTGTTTCTGCGGGTGCGCGAGCGCACGCGCACGGAGGTGCGGGGTGCTGCAGGGGATCGACCGGCGCACGACGTCGGCCGCGTGGGTGCACGCGACGAACGGGGGTCAGGCGGGGGTCGGGTGAGCGGGGGCCGCTCGGTGCGGCCGGCGTCGGTGCCGGCGGCGGGTGCTCGCGGGGAGCGCTACCTGTTCAGCGACACAGCGCGCTGGCGACGCGTCGGAAGTCGACGTCGCGGCGCGCGGTGAACAGGCGCTGGAGCACGGGGTCTCTCCTGAGGAGTGAAGGCAGTACCGGTCGGTACGAGGAGCGAGCGTAACAGCAGGTCCATCACACGGACAAAGATCCCGTGAAGTGAGACGAAACGTTCCGAACTTTGAGGCCCGCCCCGCCGTCGCCCGCCGAGATATCAGCGTCGCTCGACCGCGGCCTGGCAGTCCACGCACAGCCGCGCCGTCGGGCGAGCCGTCAGCCGGGCGTCCGGGATCGGGCGCCCGCAGCGCTCGCAACGCCCGTACGTGCCGTCGTCGAGCCGGGCCGACGCCGCGTCGACCTCGTCGAGCTGACGGCGCGCGTCCGCGGCGAGCACGGCGGCCTGGGCGCGGTCGAAGGCGAGCGTCGAGCCCTCGGGGTCGTGCTCGTCGTCGGAGTTCGCGTCCCGCCGGGCGACCGCGATGTCGTCGAGCTGCTCCTCGAGCGCCGCGAGACGCCCGGTCGCCTCGCGCCGGAGCTCGTCGAGGCGCTCCCGCACCTGCGTGTCGTCCATCCCTCGAGTGTGCCCCGGTGCGCCGTCGGCGGTGCGGCTCGGCCCGCCCCGGTCGTCGCGGCAGACTACGGGGATGACCACGAGCGCCGTCCGGACCCGCGCCTGGCGAGACGGCACGGTCGTCGCCGAGGACTTCCCCTTCGACCAGATCTCCGACTACGTGGACTCCGGGGACTGCCTCGTGTGGGCCGACGTCTGCGCCCCGGACGACGAGATCCTCGCGGGCCTCGCGGAGGAGCTGCGCCTCGACCCGCACGCCGTCGAGGACGCGCGCGGCCGCAACGAGCGGCCCAAGGCCGCGCGGTACCCGACGCACACGTTCGTGACGACCGACGCCCTGCGTCGCGACCCCGGGACCGGGGAGGTCGTCATGACGCGAGTCTCCGTGTTCACGACCAAGCACGCGGTCGTGACCGTCCGGCTCGACGACGGGTTCGACATCGGCCCCGTCCTGCAGCGCTGGGACGAGAACGCCGCGCTGCTGCGCTACGGGCCGAGGGCTCTCGTCTACGGCCTCCTCGACGTCCTGGTCGACCAGTACTTCGAGACGCTGCAAGGCATCGACGACGAGGTCGAGGCGCTCGAGGACGCCCTGTTCGAGGAGTCGCCCACGAGCGGGCGCCGCCTGCAGGAGCGGACGTTCCGGGCCCGCAAGGACCTCGCGCGGGTCCGGCGCGTCGTGCTCCCGATGCGCGAGGTCGTCAACACGGTGACGCGGCGCGCGATCGAGCCCGACGACAGCGGCGAGCTGGTCCCGTACTTCGAGGACCTGTACGACCACGTGCTCCGCGCCACCGACTGGAGCGACTCGCTGCGGGACCTCATCGCCTCGGTCCACGAGACGACGATGGCGCTCGCCGACAACCGGATGAACCAGGTCATGAAGCAGCTGACGGCCTGGGCGGCGATCATCGCGGTGCCCACCGCGATCACGGGATTCTTCGGCCAGAACGTCCCGTTCCCGGGCTTCGGCCGCCCGTGGGGCGTCTCCCTGAGTGTCGGGCTGATCGTCGTCGTCGCTGTCGTCCTCTACGCGCAGTTCAAGCGCAAGGACTGGCTCTGAGGCCCCCATTCTCCGCGAGGTAGCGCCTTTCGCTCGAGACAGCACGTACTCCGCGCTACCTCGGGCGAAAGGCGCTACCTCGCGGAGGGCGGGGGCCGACGTCGGGCCTGTGGACGACCCGCGCGGTGCACAGGCACGCGCTGACCCCGCGCCGCCGGGCGGGCGGGAGCGGACGATGACGCGATGCTCACGATCGCCCGGGCGTCCGCGTCGACGCCGTCGAATCAGCCCGTCGTTCATCCCGCCCGCCTGGGCCAGGGCGTGCCGCTCGAGAGGCCCGCGCTGCCCCACATCAGCCGGTTCGACCCCGAGCGCCGGGCCGAGCACGAGCGCTCGCTGGCGGACGGGTCCCTGATCCGGGTCCGAGCGGGCGTCTACGCGCCCCCGGTGACGGCGGAAGGCCCTGCCCGGCGCCGCAAGGAGGAGGTGCTGCTCGGCGCGCGCGCGGCGCTCGAGAAGCTGCGGGTCGAGTTCTGGTTCAGCCACGACACCGCCGCGCTGCTCTGGGGTCTGTGGACGTGGCGTCTGTCGGGTCAGGTCCATCTGACGCACCTCCGGACCCAGCACGTCGACGGCGCACGTGCGGGATCGACGACCCGGCACTGGACGGACCTGCCCGAGCGGCAGAGGACGGCGTGGGTCGACGACGGCACGGGGCTCCTCGTCCCCGTGACGAGCCTCGAACGCACGATCGTTGACTGCGCGCGGAGCTGCCCGCCGGACGCGGGGCTCGTGGTCGCCGACGCCGGACTCCGCCTCGGCGCCGACCGCGACGTCGTCGAGGCAGTGCTCGCAGAAGCGTCCGGCGGTCGTGGCGTGCGGCGCGCGCGACGGGTCGTGGCGGCGGCCGACCCGCGGTCCGAGTCGCCGATCGAGAGCGTGACCCGGTGGGTCGTCGTCGACGCGGGGCTGCCGACGCCGGAGCTCGCCATCGAGCAACAGACCTGGTCGGGACGTTACTGGGTGGACCTCGGGTGGCCAGAGCTCAAGGTCGGGATAGAGGTGGACGGGCTCGAGAAGTACTCCGGCCGGTACGGGGACCCGAGGCAGGTGCTCCTGGACGAGAAGCGCCGCCACGACGCGCTCGTCGAGGCGGGGTGGCTGCTCATCCGCGTGAGCCTGCAGGACCTGCTCGATCCCGCCAGGCTGGTCGCGCGGATCGTGGCGGCGCTCCGCTCCCGCGGCTGGAGGAGGGGCGCACCGATGTAGCGAGGTAGCGCCTTTCGCCTCAGATAGCACGGATTCAGCGCTATCTCGGGCTCAAGGCGCTACCTCGCGGACGGACTAGCGCGGGTGACGTCCTCGGGCGGCGGGTCGGCGGGTGAAACGCTCCGGACCCGCGTCACGATCCCCCCTGGGTCGGCTCCCCTCTGCGTAGGACGGAGCCGTGCGCCGGACGCGCGGTGGCCGTGGACCGCGGACGACTGGGTGCTCGACGTGACCGATGCTCGGCAGGACACCACGACGCGCGTGGCGACATGCGTCGGCGACCTGAGCGTGCGGGTCGTCGGCAGCGGTCCGCCGGCCCTCCTGTGGCACAGCCTCCTCGTGGACTCGTCGTCCTGGACCCGGGTCGAGGACGACCTCGCGGGGCGCCGGACGCTCGTCATGGTGGACGCGCCGGGGCACGGGCGGAGCGCCTGCCCGCCGCGTCGCTTCGGCATCCACGACTGCGCGGCGGCCGCGCTGGACGTGATGGACGCGCTCGGGCTCTCGGTCGTCGACTGGCTGGGTGTCGCGTGGGGAGGCCGGGTGGGCCTCGCGTTCGCGGCGGCGTACGGCGAGCGGCTCCGGTCGCTGACGACGTTCAGCGCGCCTCCCTTCCGTCTGTCCGCCGCCTGGCGGAGGGTCACGGCCTCGCTGCTCGTCCCGTACCGCCTGCTGGGCCCGGTGGCCCCGGTCACCGAGGCCGCCATGAGGACGGTGCTGGGCGAGCGTGCGCGCCGGACGGACGTCGAGGCCGCGATCCTCGTGAGCCGGGCGTTCCTCGGCGCCGGCCGGACCGGCATGGCCCGGACCGTCAGCAACGCGCTGCTCCACCCCGAGGACCTGAGCGGCGTGCTCGCCCGGATCACCGTCCCGACGCTCGTGGTCGCCGGCGGCGACGACGAGACCTTCACCGCCGACGACGCGGCGGCGGTGGCGGCGTCGATGCCGAACGCGCGCAGCGACGTGCTCGAGTCGGTGTTCCGTCTGGCCCCGCTCGAGCGTCCCCACGAGACCACCAAGCTCGTGCTGGACCACTGGGACCAGTCCGCCTGGGCATGAACTCCTCCCGCCCGTTGCGGCGGCGTGTGACGCGCGCGACACTGGAACCACCGGCGCCCCGTGCGCCGGGTGTTGGCTCTGAACCGTGCTGACCGACCCGAGGGGGTGGCCCTCATGGCTACCGCGTACGACGTCCTGCCGATGCTGGGACGTGGCAAGCACCGCAACCCGCGCAAGGGCGCCTGCTTCATGGAGCTCGCGTCGTACCTGGCGGGCGAGAAGTGGTCCGACCATCCCGCCTGCACCCATCCGCTGCTCGCGATGCTGGCGCGCGCGGTGAACGACCTGACCTCCGACGCCGGCCGGCCCCAGCTCGCGCCGCTGATCCCGTCGGTGATCGGCGTGAACAGCGACGACGCGCACTGGGACATCCAGATCGCGCTCGACGCCGCCGTCGCGGCGCTCCCCGACGCCCCCGAGTACCGGCAGCGCACTCTTGCTGTCGCGATCATCGCGTGCGAGCGGATCCTCGACGACCTCGACGCCCGCGAACCGGGGACGCGGTCCCTCGGGGCGCAGTCGGCGCTCGCGGAGGTCCCGACGACGACCGCCTGGGCCGAGGAGTTCTGCCGCGGCTCGATCGCCAAGCCCGCGCGGTTCGTGCGCGACGCGGCACCGAGCATCGTCGGGTCCGCGGTGCTGGCCATCGCGGAGTCGGCGACCCCCGACGTCGACGCGCGGCTGCGCCGCCTGCTCGACGAGACCATCACACGGTGCCGCGCCTGGGCCGAGGTCGACGGCGACGAGCCGCGGACGCTCGCGCCGGACGTCTGGAGCGACGTCGTGCGTGCGGTGCCGGCCGAGGCGGTCTGACTCCGTCCGCGCGGCCGACGCCGCACCCACCCTCCCGGTCGAACGGGCGCGCCCCGCGGGGCGCGCCCGTTCCGCACGTCGCTAGCCTCGTGCTGTGACGACACCCTCGACGACGACGCCGCCCGACCCGCTCAACACCCTCACGCTCGACCAGCTCCGGACGCGCACGAGCGTCAAGTGGCGCGAGTACGCCCCCGACGTGCTGCCGCTCTGGGTCGCCGAGATGGACGTCGTCCCGGCCCCGGGCGTGGTGGACGCGGTGTCGCGGGCGCTGCGCGACGGCGACACGGGCTACGACCACGGCTACCGGTACGCGGAGGCGTGGGCGTCGTACGCGGCCGACCGCTGGGGCTGGGACGTCGACCCGTCGCTCACCATGACCGTGGCCGACGTCATGACGGGCGTCGTGCAGGCGGTGAGCGTGCTCACGGAGCCCGGGGACGTCGTCGTCGTGAGCCCGCCGGTGTACCCGCCGTTCTACCAGTTCGTCCCGGGCTCGGGGCGTCGCGTGCTCGACGCGCCGCTCACGTCGGAGGGCCGCCTCGACCTGGACGACGGCGGCGCTCTCGACCGGGCGTTCGCCGTCGCCCGCGCCGGTGGCCGGGCCGCCGCCTATCTGCTGGCCAACCCGCACAACCCGACCGGCGTCGCACACACCAGGGAGGAGCTCGAGCGGCTCGTCGCGCTCGCAGACCGGCACGGCGTCCGCGTCGTGTCGGACGAGATCCATGCCCCGCTCAGCGGGCGGCCGGGCGTCGACGACGTCCCGCCGTTCACCTCCGTCCTGCAGGTACCGGGCGGGGACCGGGCGCTCGCTCTCGTCTCGCCGTCGAAGGCGTGGAACCTCGCGGGACTGCGCGCGGCGCTGCTGGTCGCGGGCCCGGGCGCCGCCGCCGACCTGGCGCGCGTCCCGGGGCACGTGCTCGACGGCGTCAACCACGTGGGCGTCATCGCCCAGACCGCGGCGCTCGAGACGGGCCGCGGGTGGCTGGACGACGTGCTCACGGGCCTCGACACCAACCGCGCGCTCCTCGCCGAGCTGCTCGCGGACCGCCTGCCGCAGGTCCGCTACCGCCGTGCCCACGCGACCTACCTGGCGTGGCTGGACTGCCGCGACCTGGGGCTCGGCGACGACCCGTCCCGGGCGTTCCTCGACCGCGGGCGCGTCGCTCTCAACCCCGGCCCGACGTTCGGCGCGGGCGGCGCCGGGCACGTGCGGCTCAACCTGGCGACGTCGACCGCGATCCTCACGGAGGCGGTGGCGCGGATGGCGTCGGTCGTCTGACGGCGGGCCGGTCCGGGAATTCCGGGGTTGCCACGACGGTTCGTGAGGGGGACGCTCGAAGGAGCGTCCGAGGTCAGCGTGAAGGAGCCGAGCATGAAGAACGACATCCACCCCGACTACGGCTGGGTCGTGTTCCGCGACGCGTCCGCGGACTTCTCGTTCCTGACGCGGTCGACGCTCTCCGCCGACAACACCGGCGGGCCGGGGCGCCCGGAGAAGACCGTCGAGTGGACCGACGGCAACACGTACCCCGTGATCGACGTCGAGATCTCGTCCGCGAGCCACCCGTTCTACACGGGTACGGCGCGCGTCGTCGACACCGCCGGTCGCGTCGAGAAGTTCAACCGCCGGTACGGCCGCAAGAGCTGACGCCGCGGGTCCCTCGAGGACGGGTCGACCGGGAATCGGTCGGCCCGTCCTGGTGTTATCAGGAACGGCTCTCAAGAAGCGTGAGGGCCGTCCGACACCAGCACAGGGAGTGCCCCGTGGCCACCAAGCACGCCGACCTGCGACCCGTCGTCAAGCTCCGCTCGACGGCAGGCACCGGGTTCACCTACGTCACCACCAAGAACCGCCGCAACGACCCCGACCGGCTCGTGCTGCGCAAGTTCGACCCCGTCGTCCGCGAGCACGTCGACTTCCGCGAGGAGCGTTGATGGCGAAGACCTCGAAGATCGCACGCGACGAGCAGCGCCGCGTCGTCGTGGAGCGGTACGCCGACCGCCGGGCCGCGCTCAAGGACCTCGTGGCCTCGCCGGACGCGACGCCGGAGGCCAGGCACGCCGCCGTCGTCGAGCTGCAGAGGCAGCCGCGCGACGCGAGCCGCACCCGGCTGCGCAACCGGGACGTCGTCGACGGCCGCCCCCGCGGCTACGTCGGAGCGTTCGGGCTCAGCCGGATCCGCCTGCGCCAGATGGCGCACCGCGGCGAGCTGCCGGGCGTCACGAAGTCCAGCTGGTGACCGGGTTCGCCGGCGCATCCACCACGTTCGACCGCCGGCTCGGCCGGCAGGACAGGAGCACCCCGTGAAGGTCCGTGCATCGCTCCGCTCGCTCAAGGCGCGTGACGGCTCCGTCGTCGTCCGGCGCCGCGGCCGCGCGACCGTGATCAACAAGCGGAACCCCCGCTGGAAGGGGCGGCAGGGCTGAGCCCGCCGCCGACGTCGACCGGCCGCCCGTCTACCTCCGAGGTAGGCGGGCGGCCGGTCTGTTTCACGGGTGGGCGGTCAGGCGCGGACGGGGTGCTCGTCGCTGACGTGGGCGGGGGCTCCGACGATCGCTCCGCCCGCCCGGTGCGAGACGCGCGCCGTCAGCCAGACGGCGAACCACACCAGGCACGCGATCGTGACGACGACGAAGCTCGGCGGCAGGTTGAGCATCGCCGAGAACGCGAGGCCCGCCCACACCGAGACGAGCGAGATCCCGGCCGAGACGGCCATCGCGCGCCGCGGCCGGGGCGTGAGCTGGATGCCGGTCGCGGCCGGCGTCACGACGAGGGCGAACAGCAGCAGCGTCCCGACGACCTGCACGGCCATCGTCACGACGAGGCCGAGCAGCGCCATGAACACGACGGACAGCGTCCGCACGGGCACGCCGCGCGCCTCGGCGACGTCCGAGTCGACCGACGCGAACAGCAGCGGCCGGTAGATGAGCCCGACGGCGGCCGCGAGCGCCGCCAGCATGATCGCGAACACGACGAGCTGCTCGTTGGTGATCGCGAGGAGGTTCCCGAACAGGACGTTCGTCATGGTCGACGACGACTTGGTCGCGAGCGAGTTGAAGTACAGCCCCAGCCCGGTCGCGAGGGCGAGGACCGTCCCGGTCGCGACCTCCCGGTCGGCCGCCTTCTTGCCGAGCGCGCCGATGACGAGCGCACCCCCGACGGCGAAGATCCCGAGCCCGAGGCTCACCGGGATGCCCACCAGCACGGCCCCCGTCGCGCCCGGCAGGCCGATGTGCGCCAGCGCGTGCGCGGCGAACGCCGTGTTGCGGACGATCACGAAGTAGCCGATGAGGCCCGCGGCGAGCGCCACGATCGTCCCGCCGAGCAGCGCGTTGCGCATGAAGTCCGAGGTGAGGATCTCCCACCAGTTGTCCTGGTAGGTCACGAGGTCGACGGTCCGCACGATCACACGCTCCTCATGAACATCTCGCCCTGCGGGGTGCGCACGACCTCGATGCGCGTCCCGTACAGGTGGCTCAGCAGGTCCTCGTCGACGACCCCCGAGAGCGGCGCGTGGTGGGCGTGCCCGTCGAGGAGGTAGACGGCGCCGTCGAGCACGGACAGCAGCGGGTTGAGGTCGTGCGCGACGACGAGGATGGTGACGCCGAGGTCGTGGTTGAGGCGCCCGAGCAGGTCGACGATCTCGCGCTGGTTGCGCAGGTCGAGGGCGGCGAGGGGCTCGTCGAGGACGACCAGCCGCGGCTTGGACACGATGGCCTGCGCGATGGCCACGCGCTGCCGCTGGCCGCCCGAGAGCTGGGACACGCGCCGGTTCGCGAAGCCGGTCGCGTCGACGGCGGCGAGCGCCTCGTCGACCTGGGCGCGCTGCTCCGGGGTGGTCCGCGAGAACGCCCAGCGCGTCCCGGTGAGGCCCAGCAGCACGGCGTCGCGGGCACGGATCGCCTCGCCCGCAGTGGACGTGTAGTCCTGCGGGACGTAGCCGATGTCCGCTCGGCCGGACGGGCCGCCGTTCCCGGGCGTGTGGCCGAGCACCTCGACCCGGCCCGACGACGTCGGGACGAGCCCGAGGATCACCTTGAGCATCGTCGTCTTGCCGGAGCCGTTGGAGCCGATGATCGCGGTGACGGAGCCGGCGGGGATCTCGAACGTGCCCTCGGACCAGACGAGCCGGCCGCCCCGCACGACGCTCACGTCGTCGAAGACGAGCGCCGCGGGCGTGGGGGAGGCGTCGGGCGCGGTCCCGGCGGGCGCGGGCGCCGGGGCCGCGGGCTCAGGCGTCGACACCGAGGGCCTTCGCGAGCTCGGTGAGCTGGGACACCTGCCAATCCTCGAACGACGACGCGCCCGGCGCCACCGTCTCCGTGACCTCGACGACCGGCACGCCTGCCTGCTCGGCGGTGTGGCGGACCTGCTCGGGGATCGACCCCTCGGTCTGCGTGTTGTCGATCAGGACGTCGATCTCGTGGCCGGCGAGCGCGTCCTGGAAGGCCTTGAGGTCCGCGGGCGACGGGTCGGACTCGTTGGCGGCGGCCCGCGCGAACCCCGCGGGCGTCTTGTCCACGAGCCCGACGGCCTGCGCCATGTAGTCGAACACCCCCTCGGTCGCGCCGTACGTCCTGCCGGCCGCCTCGGTCTTGAGCTTCGCGACGAGGTCCGTGTACGGCGCGAGGTCCTTCGTCAGGGCGGCGCGCTGCTGCTCGAGGTAGTCCTTCGCGTCGGGGGAGAGGGTCTCGAGCTCCCGCGTGACGGCGTCGGACACCCGCGCGACGTCGTCCGGCGAGTACCAGAGGTGCGGGTTGGCGCCGTCGGCCGCGCCGACGACCTGGCCCGCGTCGAGGACGGCCGCGCCCTTGGCGGCGCTGGCGGCGAGCTTGGACGCCCAGGGGTCGTAGTCGGCGCCGTTCACGACGACGAGGTCCGCCTTGACGAACTTCCCGGCGTCCGCGGGGGTCGGCTCGTAGTCGTGGGGGTCGACGGACGAGCTCGCGATGACCGTGGTCACGTGCGTGCAGTCGCCGCCGAGCCTGCTGACGAGGTCTCCCCACTGGTCGACGCTGACGACCACGTCGACCGGCGCGGTGGGGCAGTCGCCGGTCTCCGCGGCGGCGTCGGTGTCGCCCGAGGAGGAGCACGCGGCGAGGGTCAGCAGGGTGGCCGCGGCGAGCGCGCCGGTGGCCGCACGGGTGCGTCGGCGGCGTCGGGAGGGGGTGGCGCGGCTGCTCATACGCCTAACCATAATGAGAATCCTTCTCGGGAAGCAAACCGCGTGACGCACGTCCCGGCCTGTCGAGTGCGCATCAGTGCCGCGGATTCCCTAGAGTTGGGCCGACGTCCGGCGGTCCCGGACGGGCCGCAGAGCTGACGAGGGCCCGTTGGCCGCCGTCGGCGCAGTCCACACGATGAAGGGAATGGCATGTCGCTCAACAAGTCCGAGCTCGTCTCGGCCATCGCGGAGAAGTCCGAGCTCACCAAGGCGCAGGCCGAGGACGCACTCAACGCCTTCCAGGAGGTGCTGATCGAGTCGCTCGGCAAGGGCGAGGCCGTCAAGCTCACGGGCCTGCTCTCGGTCGAGCGCGTCGAGCGCGCCGCCCGCACCGGGCGCAACCCGCGCACCGGCGAGGAGATCGCCATCCCCGCCGGCTTCGGCGTGAAGCTCTCGGCCGGCAGCCTGCTGAAGAAGGCCGTCTCCGCCTGAGACCCACCACTCGAGGGGCCGCACGTCCGCGTGCGGCCCCTCGCGTCGTCTCCGGCGGGCCGCGCGGCCGCCGGTAGAGTGACGGCGCCCGAGGGGAGTGCCATGCCCGACGTCCGACGCCGCCCCCACCACCTCGACCCGCTGCTGCTGCTCGTGGTCGCGCTGGGCGGTGGGCTCGGGACCTGCGCGCGCTACGGGCTCACGAAGATCCTCCTGCCCGAGCACGGGCTGCCCGTCGCCACGCTCGCCGCCAACCTCGCGGGCGCGTTCCTGCTCGGCGTCCTGCTCGAGCTCCTCGTCCGCGCGGGGCGCGAGACGCGCGGCCGCCGGCTGCTGCGGCTCGGCGTCGGCACCGGGTTCATGGGCGGCTTCACCACCTTCTCCAGCCTCGCGCTCGAGGTCGAGCGCCTGCTGCAGGGCGGCCGGGTCGGGCTCGCGCTCGCGTACGGGCTGGGGAGCGTCGTCGTCGGCTTCGCGGTCTGCCTCGCCGGCGTGGCACTCTCGGCGCGCCACCACCGGCGCCTCGTCGTGCTCCTGCCCCGCGACCCCGACGCCCCGGAGCCCTGGCCGTGAGCGGGGCGCTCGCCTGGGTGCTGGTGTGCGTGCTGGGTGGCGTCGGCGCGGCGACCCGCTTCGTCGTCGACGGCGCGGTCAAGGGTCGCTGGACGCACGCCTTCCCCGTCGCGACGTTCCTCATCAACGTGAGCGGGTCGTTGGTGATCGGCGTGCTCGCGGGCGCGCTCGCGTACGGGCCGCTCGACGCCGACGGCTACCTGCTGCTCGCGACGGGCTTCTGCGGCGGGTACACCACGTTCTCGACGGCGATGGTCGAGACCGTCCGGCTCGTCCAGGCCGGCGAGGTGGGGCGGGCCGTCGGCAGCGGTCTCGGCACCCTCGTCGTGTGCGTCGGGGCCGCCGCGCTCGGCGTGGGGCTGGCGGCGCTGGTCTGGTGAGCGCCGGGTCCGCCCGGCCTGGTTGACTCGGGCCATGAGAAGGGTGCTGGTGCTGGGCGGGACGGGCTGGCTCGGCCGCGAGATCGCCGCGCGGGCCGTGGCGGCCGGCGCCGAGGCCGTGTGCGTGGCGCGTGGACGCTCGGGTGCGGTGCCCGCCGGGGCGCGGCTGGTGGCGGCCGACCGGACCGGGCCCGGCGCCTACGACGCGCTCGAGGGGGAGTGGGACGAGGTCGTCGAGCTCTCGTACGCGCCGGGCCTCGTCGGGCCCGCGCTCGAGGCCCTCGCGGACCGCGCCCGCCACTGGACCCTCGTCTCGACGGTCTCGGTCTACCGCCGCCACGACGTGCCTGGCGCGGACGAGTCGGCCGACGTCGTCGAGCCCGACGGCCTCGCCGACTACGGGCAGGCCAAGGTCGCGGCCGAGCGGGCCACGGCCGCCGCGGTCGGCGACCGCCTGCTCGTGGTGCGCCCGGGGCTGATCGTGGGGCCCGGCGACCTGAGTGACCGCTTCGGGTACTGGCCGGCCCGCCTGAGCCGCGGGGGACGGGTGCTCGCGCCGGTGAACGCCGGCGGGCACGTGCAGGCGATCGACGTCGGCGACCTCGCGGGCTGGGTGGTCGAGGCCGGCTCGCGCGGGCTGACGGGGACCGTCGACGCGGTCGGCGAGGCGGTGCCGTGGGACGCGTTCCTCGCGGGCGTCGCGGCCGCCGTGGGTTTCGACGGCGAGCTCGTGCGGGCCGACGACGACTGGCTGGTCGCCCAGGACGTGGGCTACTGGGCGGGGCCGCGGTCGCTTCCCCTCTGGCTCCCGGCGTCCCAGGTGGCGCTCGCACAGCGCAGCGGCGCGGCGTTCCGTGCGGCCGGCGGGGTGGCCCGGCCCCTCGCGGAGACCGTCGTCCGCACGCTCGACGACGAGCGGTCGCGCGGCGTCGACCGGCCGCGTCGCGCGGGGCTCGCCGCCGACGAGGAGGCCGGGCTGCTGCGCTCGCTCGGTCGCTGACCCGCGCCCCGATCGGGGGAGCGTCAGCGGGCCTGCAGACGCTGCCTGACGAACAGGGCGGCCCGGTCGAGGGCGTCGCCCGCCTCGTCGAGCGCGTCCGTGTACGCCTGGAAGACGTGCGGCACGTCGGCCGTGACGTCGAGGACGACGTCCACGCCGGCGTCCCGGGCGCGGTCGGCGAGGCGGACGGCGTCGTCGAGCAGGAGCTCGTTGGTGCCGACCTGCAGCAGGATCGGCGGGAAGCCCGTGAGGTCGGCGAGGACCGCGGGCGCCGCGAGGGGCGTCGCCGCGTCCTGACCACCGAGGTAGAGGGCGCCCGTCCGCTCCATGCCCGCCTGCGTGAAGAAGGGGTCGACGCCCTCCTTCGTCGTCATGGACGCCCCGGAGCGCGTGTGGTCGAGGCCCGGCGAGAACGCGACGATCCCCACCGGGACGGGGAGCCCGGCGTCCCTGGCCGCCAGGGTGGTGGTGACCGCGAGGCCGCCGCCCGCGGAGTCGCCCGCGAGCACGACCGAACCGGGCGAGACGCCATCGGCGAGCAGGGCTCGGTAGGCGGCGACGCCGTCCTCGATCGCGGCCGGGAACGGGTGCTCGGGCGCGAGGCGGTAGTCGAGCGAGATCGCGCGCACTCCCGTGCGCCGCACGAGCTGCGCCGTCAGGGGCATCGCGGTGTCGGGGGAGCCGAGCGCGAACGACCCGCCGTGGAAGTAGAGGATCGTCCCGGGTGCGGCGTCGCCCTCCGGCTCGACGACGACGGCGGGCCGGCCCGCGAGCGCCGCGGGCTCCCGGCGGACGTCGTCGGGGATGGCGAACGTGCCCATGAGGGCGGCGAACCCGGCCCGGAGCGCCTCGATCGACGCGGGGCCATCGGGGTGTGCGGACCGGTGGAGCGTCTCGTCGAGCGTCCGTCGTTGCTGCCTGCTCATGGTGCCTCCTCAGCGATGTGGATGTCCTGGAAGTAGATGCCGTGGCATGGAGATGTAGACTCTATGCCGTGGCATCCATCCCGGCAAGAGGCTCCCGGCTTGCGCTCTTCGACGACCTCGTCCGCTGCGAGACGCGCCTCTACAACGCGGTCGGCGAGCGGCTGCGCGCGGAGCACGGCCTCACGACGGCCCAGTACGAGCTGCTGCACCGGCTCGCCGACCGGCCCGCCTCACGTGTCGCCGATCTCGCCGCGTACTTCGCGGCCGGCGTCGGCGCCGTGAGCAAGATGGTGGACCGGTCCGAGGCGCGGGGCTGGGTGCGCCGGGTGCCGAACCCGGACGACCGGCGCTCGTCGCTGATCGAGCTCACGGCGAGCGGCGCCGTGCTCGTCACCGAGGCGCGGCGCACGTTCGACGCGCGCCTGGGCGAGCTGCTCGACGGCGTCCTCGCGCCCGACGACGTCGCCGCGGTGGCGTCCGTGCTGGCGCGGCTGAGAGGGTCGCTCGAGGGGGCGCGGGTGGGGCTTCCGGTCGGCTGACCGGGCTGCGCTACGCCTCAGCGGAGGGGTGTGACCGGATCGGGGACGGCATGTCCGGGCCGAGAAGCTGAGCGAGCAGCGCGCCGAGACGTGCCCGGTCGGCGTCGTCGAGCGCTGCGAGCGACGTCGCCAGCACGTCGTCGACCTCCCGTTGCACGTCGACGCGCAGGCGCTCGCCCGTCGGCGTGATCCGGTGCCGGACGGCGCGACCCGGGCCGGTGACGCGCTCGACCAGCCCGCGCGCGACCATGCGCGTGGCGAGGGTGCCCATCGACTGGTCGGTCTGGAACGTGAGCACCGCGAGGTCGTGCAGCGAGGCGTCCGGGTGGGCGTGCAGGTGCCGCAGCGCGTCCCACTGCGCGAGCGTGAGCCCGAGCGGTGCGAGCCGGGACTCGAGCGCGCGCTGGTGGCGCACCTGGAGGCGCTTGATCGCGAGCCCGAGCGTGCCGGCCGAGTACGCGGTGCGGTCTGCCATGGAGGCAGCGTATCAGGTTGCTTATCTAAATATGCTGATCTAGCGTCGACGCCATGCTCATCGACACCACGCCTATGACCCTGTCCGACGTCGGCGCCGGCGTGCCCGTCCTCCTCCTGCACGGCGGCGGCGGCCCCGCCTCGGTCGCCCCGTTCGCGCCCCGCCTGGCCGAGCGGCTCGGCGCACGGGTCCTTACCCCGACCCACCCCGGCTTCGCGGGCACCGAGCGGCCGGGTGGCGTCCGGACCGTCCCGCAGCTCGCCAGCCTGTACGCACGGCTGCTCGACGAGCTCGGGCTCGACGACGTCACGGTCGTCGGGAACTCCATCGGCGGGTGGGTCGCGCAGGAGCTCGGGCTCCTCGGGTCGCCGCGCGTCGGACGGCTCGTGCTGGTCGACTCGGTCGGCGTGGACGTGCCCCGGCACCCCGTCGCCGACTTCTTCTCGCTCACCTTCCCGGAGCTCGCGCGGCTCAGCTACCACGACCCCGAGCGGTTCCGGATCGACCCCGACGCGCTCCCGGCCGAGGCGCGCGCCGTCCTCGCCGCGAACCGTTCCGCCCTCGCCGTCTACGCGGGCGACGGCATGACGGACCCGACGCTGCTCCCGCGGCTCGGCGGGATCGCCGTCCCGACGCTCGTCGTCTGGGGCGAGGACGATCGCATCGCCGACCCCGACTACGGCCAGGCGCTCGCCGAAGCGGTGCCGGGCGCGCGGTTCGAGCTGCTGCCGCGCACCGGCCACCTGCCTCAGCTCGAGACGCCCGACGACCTGGCCGACGTCGTCGCCAGGTTCGCCCTCGCGGGGGGACCGGGTGCTACAGGTCGCCCTGCCGCTGCAGCCAGCGCATGACGACCCAGCCGATCGGGATCCGCGCCCAGTACGTCGCGACGCGGAACAGCACGACGACGGACGTCGCGATCGGCGCCGACACCCCCGCCGTCGTGAGCCCGAGGATCAGGGCGGCCTCGATGGCGCCGATGCCGCCCGGCGTCGGGACGGCGGAGCCCGCCGCGTTGCCGACGAGGTAGATGACGGCGACGTCGACGAGGTTGAGGTCCTGCCCGAACGCAGCGAGCGCAGCGTCGAACGCGAGCACGTACCCCATCGACAGGAGCACGTTGCCGCCGACGCCGAGCGCGAGCCGGCTCGGCTGGCTCAGCATCTGCGACAGGCGCGGCCAGACCTGGGACAGGGTCGGGCCGATGCGCTTGACGATCCACCGCCGCACCGCGGGCACCAGCAGGCTCGACGCGGCGAGCGCCGCGAGCCCGCCGATCGCGATCATCACCGTGGTGGAGGGGAGCGCGATCAGGCCGCCGCCGTTGGGGCTCGCGAGGGACAGCACGAGCAGGATCCCGACGGTCACCGCGAACTGGGTGAGCTGGACGAGGGCGACGGTCGCGAGCGCGAGCGACGTCGACACGCCCCGCCTGGTGAGCAGGCGCAGGTTGAGCGCGGCGGGGCCGATGCCGGCGGGCGCGGCGAGCGCCACGAAGGAGCCGGCGATCTGCGTGAGGAACGTGCGCAGCCACGGCAGCTTGACCGGCGAGAACGCGATCAGGGTGAGCGCCGCCCCGATCCACGTCAGGATGCCCAGGGCGAACGTCGCGACGGCCCACCAGGGGTTCGCGTCGGCGATCGCGGACGTGATCTCGTCGGCGTTGATCGTCGTGATGATGACCGCGACCGCGACGATCGTCAGGGTGAGGGTGAGGATCGTCCGGACCGAGAACCGGGTGATGTTCTCCGGCTCGAGGTCGGCCTCGGGCATCCGGTCGACGATCTCCGCGCGCAGCTGCTTGAGGATCTCCTTGTCGCTGCGGACCTCCTCGCGGGTCGACGCCGGCAGCGCGATCGACTGGAGGATCGGCCCGACGGACTCGAGGTCGGCGGCGCTGAGCGCACGCGCCGCGGACTCGACGGCGCGGCGCGGCCCCACGGCGAGCGCCAGCAGCGCGAGCATCTGGGCCAGGTCGAGGCGCCTCGCGAGCTCGGGCGACGCCACCTCGCCGGACTCCCACCCCGTGAGCCACACGCGGGGGCTGCCGTCACCCCCCGGGCTGGCTCCCACCAGGACGACGTCGGACGTGAGAGCGCGGTGCGTCAGGCCGGCGTCGTGGGCGTACCGCAGCTCCGTCCAGGCGTCGTTCAGGACGGCGTCGTCGAGCAGGTCGTGGTCGACGTCGCGCAGCGACACGATCCCGTCGACGTGCTCCTGGACGAGGAGCATCGAGTCCGCGGACTCGGCGATGCCGAGCAGGCGCGGGGTCCTGACCCCGGCCGACGCCGCCGCGTAGCTCAGCAGCGCCGACCGCTCGGCCGCAGCGCGCAGCGAGATGGCCGCACGCGTCTCGAGCCCCCGCAGGCGCAGCGAGCGCCACAGCCGGGTGAGGAGGCCGACGACCTGGCGGTCGCCGTCGAGCACGACGACGTCCCGCCGCACGCCGTCCGAGGTGAACAGCGCGTACACGCGGTTGTCGCCGGCGCGCGTCAGCGCGACCGCCGCCGGGTCCCACGTCGCGACGATCGCCTCGGCAGGGTGCCGCAGGGACGGCGAGACGGACGGGTGCTCGCCGGTGCGCAGGTCGGCGACGTCGACCTCGCCGGTCACGTGGCCGTCCGCCACGCTCGCGACCTGCTGGCCGCTCAGGACCCCCTGGGCGTCGGCCACGTCGCGCACCCGCACCAGGTACGTGGGGGCGAAGCCCGCCTTCCGGACGCCGTCGACGAGGTCGGGCCCGTACGCACGCTCGCTGCGCACCCCCGACAGGTAGCGGACGCCCTGGCCGGCCATGCGCCCGAGGAGCAGGACGATGACGGCGCCCGGCAGCGTGATCTGGGCCGTCACGAAGACGACGGACAGCGCCACCCACAGCAGGTTCCACGACCACTTCACGGTGCGCCGTCGCGAGCGGGGGCCCGCGACGGTGAGCAGCGCCGCGATGCCCGCGACGTAGCCGGGCAGCACGATGCCGTACGTGCTGCCGACCCAGACGCTCAGCCCGGACACCATGTCGTCCGAGCCCCAGGCGCGGATCGCGGCCGCCGCTGCCACGGCGAGGAGCAGACCGGCGATCCCCGCGGCCAGCGACTCGAGCATCTGCCGGCCCAGGCGCCGGATCGCCAGCTCCGCGAGCACGGCGACCGGCACGAACACCGTGACCAGACCCTCGAGCACCGCGACAGGCACCACGAGGATCCGGGCGAGCAGGCTCGAGAAGCCGTGCACGTCCTGCGCGACGCCCTCGGTCGTCCCGTGCGCGTACACCGCGAGCAGCAGCACGACGACGATCCCCAGCGCCGACAGCACCACACCGACCGCGTCGCTCGGGTGACGCACGCGCATGGCGGGCGTGTCGACGACGCGCACCACCTCGTCGTCGCGCGCGGGGCCGGGCATGAGCCCGAGTCTAGGTCGCAGGTGTGTTCCCGCCCGGGACCGGCGCGGGCCGTGTCTCGCGCGGGTCCCGGGAGCGCGGCGTCGTCGGGCGAGCGGCCGCGGCCCTCGGTAGCGTGGCGGGCATGACAGCGACGACGCCCGCCGGCTCGCAGCGCGACGTCGCGCGCGACGGGGCCGCGCGCGACGGGGGGAGCGGCGCGGCCCCCCGGACCCCGCCCGAGTTCCGGCGGGTGTGGCTCTTGGCGATCGTCCGCGGGGTCCTGCTGCTGGTGCTCGGGCTCCTGCTGCTCATCGACCCCGTGCGCAGCGACCTCGCGACCATGCGCTGGGTGCTCGGCGCGTTCATGATCGTCGACGGCGTCGTCGCCGCGCTGGCCGCCCTGTGGCACCGGAACCAGTCGAGCTGGCAGGTGTGGCTCACGCAGTCCGCGGTCGACGTCGTCCTCGGCCTGGTGGTCCTCGCCTGGCCCGACCTGACCGCGAAGGCCCTGTACTACGTCCTGGCCGCCTGGGTGATCGCGCTGGGCGTGACGCTGCTGGTCACGGCGGGGGTGCTCGCCCGGTCGCGCGACCTGGAGTGGTCGTGGACGCTCACGTCGGGTGTGGTCGCGTTCCTGTTCGGGGTGCTGCTGGTGCTGCGCCCCGGGTCCGACGACGCCATCCAGCAGACGACGTCGCTGGTGTTCGCCTTCTTCGCGTGGGTCGCGGGCGCGATCTACGTGGTGACCGGGTTCGCGACGCGCACGCTCGCGCTCGAGCTCCGCTCCCTCCGCGCGCAGCTCACGGCGCAGGGCGGGGCGCCCGCGCCCGCGCGGCTCGTCCTCGGCGGCGTCGGGGAGGGCGGGGCCGCCCGCCCGGCGCCGGAGCCCGAGCGGGTTCCGGCCTCGGACCCCGAGCCTCCCGAGGCGGCTCAGGCGCCCCGGACCACCGCTCCCGAGCCCACCCCGGACCGTGCGAGCCCCGAGCCGCCGACGGAGCCGGACGCGCCGGCCCCGCCCCCGTCAGGACCCGATCGACCGGTCACCTGACGCGCCGAGCAGCGCTGCCCGCCGCGCGTCGAGACGGCGGTCGTGCGCCAGGCACACGGCGACGGCCGCGAAGTACAGCGCGCACATCGGGACGGCGACGGCGAGCATCGTGACCGCGTCGGGCGTCGGCGTCATGACGGCGGCGAAGACGAAGTTCGCGATCACGGCCCACCGCCAGCCCCCGAGCCACGTCGACCCGCGGACGACGCCGGCGAGGCCCAGACCCGCCATCAGCACCGGCAGCACGAACGCGATCCCGAACGCGAGGGCCAGCCGCATCACGAACGACAGGTACGACTGCGCGTCGATGAAGTTGGCGGCGCCGTCGGGCGTGAACGCGGTGAGCATGCGCACCGCGTTGGGCAGCGCCCACCAGGCCAGCGCCACCCCGCCGGCGAACAGGGGGACGGCGGCGCCCAGGAACCCCACGGCCCAGCGGCGCTCGCGGCCCGTGAGGCCGGGGGTCACGAAGGCCCACAGCTGGTAGAGCCACCAGGGGCAGGCGAGGAGCACGCCGAGGAACAGCGCGCCCTTGAGGTGCAGGTCGAACGCCGACGCCAGGCCGGAGAAGTTCAGCGCCGTGTCGGAGCCGCGGCGCTCGCCGGCGGCGAGGACCGGCGCCTGCACGGCGTCGAACACCGGCGCGTACAGCCACCAGCCCGCGACCGCGGCGGCGAGCGTCCCGGCGGCCGCGAGCACGGCGCGCCGGCGCAGCTCGCGCAGGTGCTCGCGCAGCGGCGCCCGGCCGTCGCCGCGCGTCCGGCTCATTCGGGCAGGGCGGCGCGCTCGGCCGTGGGCGCGGCGACGCTCTCGGCCGGGGCGAGGGTCCCCGCCGCGGCGGTGGCACCGGCGCCGTCGCCCTCGGTGAGCTCCTTGACCTCGTTCTTGAAGATCTTGAGCGAGGACCCGACGCCCTTGGCGAGCTCGGGCAGCTTGTTCGCGCCGAACAGCAGCACGAGCACGCCGACGACGATGATCAGGTGCCAGGCGGTGAGGTTACGCAGCATGGGAGTCTCCTTGCTCGGGGTGGTGCGGGTCGGTGGGGGCGGCGAGCGCGTCGCGCACGACGCGTCGCGGGTCGTACTGGCGAGGGTCGAGCGCGGACCAGTCGACGCCGTCGGCGCCGAGCTCGTCGTCGACCCGGGCCCGGAGCCCGCGGGCGACGTCGCGCGCGCGGCGCACCCAGCGGCCGGCCTCCTCCGCGTACCGGGGCAGGCGGGTGGGGCCGATCACGACGATCGCGACGACGAGGATCACGAGCAGCTCGCCGCCGTTGACGTCAGCCACGGCGGTCGGCCCGGGTCGAGAGAATGAGCACGCTGGTCTCCATTGACGTCGAAGCGCTTCAACGCTGATAGTGCGGGTCAGAGTCCCTCGATGTCAACCCCGAGGGGCGATCAGGTCTTCTGCTGTCGAACGTCGGCGACGCCGGATCGTCGAACGTGTTCGACGCCTCGCCGTGGAACCGCAGGCCCGCGCACCGCGCGCCGCCCGTGAGCACGAGGCGCACGTCGCCGGGCAGCACGGGCGCCCAGCCCGACGGGACGTCGACCCGCACGCGCGACCATGCGTGTCGCAGGTCGTCGGCGTCGTCGTCCGGCTCGGGCACGGCGACCGAGCCGAGCGTGCGCCACCCCGTCGGGGTGCAGGCGTCGACCCGCACCTGCGCGGGGCCCGGCCGGGCGCGGGCGACGGTGAGCGTCAGCCCGACGGTGCCGGCGAGGTCGCACTCGCGCAGGAGCGCGCGCCCCTCGGTGCGCCCGGGGGCGACCTGGACGCACGTGCCTTCCTCTGCGGTCCTGTCGGAGAGCGCGAGGCCGTCGAGCTCGTCCGCGTCCACGGGGTCGACGTCCCGGTCCAGGCACGGGCGCGGCCAGAACCGTGCGCCCTCGACCTCGAGCGTCGCGGCCGGCCCGACGAGCGCCGACGACGGCCCCGCCGCCAGCGTGTACGTGCCCGGCGCCACGGCGCGGCGGTGGCCGACCGTGTCCCACACCGCCAGGTCGTCCACCGCGAGCTCCAGCTCGACCGACGCGGTCGCGCCCGCCGGCACGACGACTCTCCGGTGCGCGACGAGGCGGTGGGGGTAGGGGAGCCCGAGGTCGGGAGCGTCGACGTAGAGCTGGACGAGCTCGTGGGCGTCGCGCGTCCCCGCGCTGCGGACGCTGACGCTGGCGCGCACCACGTCGCCGGCGGCGGCCGACGCGCGGTCCAGGCGGACGTCGTCGTACCGCACGTCGCCGTAGGTCAGGCCGTGCCCGAGCCCGTACCGGGGAGCGTGCGGGGAGTACCAGGTCGTGTGCCCGGCGCGGAGGACGTCGTAGTCGAGCAGGTCGCCGACGTGCTCGGTCGCGGCCGGCCACGACTGGGCCAGCCGGCCCCGCGGCTCGTGCTCGCCGAGCAGGACGTCCGCGAGGGCGTGCCCGAGCTCCTGCCCACCGTGGGACGACCACACGACGGCATCCGCGTCGAGGTCGTCGGGCAGCACGTACGGGTAGGACGACACGATGACGAGCACCGCGGTCGCGGCGGCCTCCCGGACGGCGCGCCACAGCGCGAGCATCGACGCGGGCAGCTCGAGCGAGCCGCGGTCCGTCGCCTCGCGGCCGCCGAGGTGCGGGTCGTTGCCCAGCACGACGACGGCCGTCCCGGCGTCCCGTGCGACCCGGGCCACGTCGTCGCGGCCGGTGCGCAGGGCGTGCGGCGTGAACCGTTCGGCCTGCTCGAGGACGTCGGCGTCGACCACCAGCGTGCCCTGCTCGTCGTGCTGCACCCGGACCCAGCGGCCGGTGAGGTGGTGCTGGAACGACCACGTGCCGTCGTCGTGCACGTGCCGGCGGAACGCCTCCTGCGCCACCCAGCCGCCGACGCGCTCGGCGCTCGCCCGGACGATCCAGTCGGCGCCCGTCCACAGCGCGCCCGAGCCCTCCTCGCCGACCGAGCGGAGCGTGAGGAAGCCGTCGTCCCATCCCGTCACGTCGTGCAGGGCCCGCGCCGAGTCGACCGCGTCGGCCACGAGGACGGCGCGTCCCGTCACCGGGCGCACGCACCGCCCGGTCGTGGCCGAGCGCAGGGCGACGCGGTCGGCGCCGTCGGCGACGTGGACGGCGCCGGACCCGAGCTGCTCGGCGAGCGCCGTCGCGACGCTCACCGTGTAGGGCGCGGGTCCGGAGTACCAGTCGCGGAGCACGACGCCGGCGAGCGGCCCGGTGACGGCCACGCGCGCCCCCGCCGGGAGCGGCAGCGCGCCGTCGTTCTCGAGCACGACGACGGCCTTGGTCGCGGCCTCGCGGGCGAGGGCCCGGTGGCGGGGCAGGTCGATCGCGTCCGCGGGCTCGACGAAGGGGTCCAGCTCGGGGTCGAGCTCGCCCGTGCGGATGCGGACCTCGAGGAGGTGCCGGACCGCCCGGTCGACGTCCTCCTCGCCGACGAGCCCGAGCTCGAGGGCCGCGGTCAGGCGCTCGACGGTCTCGGTCGGGTCGGCGAGCTCCGTGAACGAGTCGATGCCGGCCCGCAGGAGCGCGGCGTGGGACTCGACGTGGTCGTCGGCGTAGCGCTGGAGGTCGACGACGAACCCCGGGGCGGCGGCGTCGGACACCACGAGGAGGTCGTGCGGCGCGGCGTCGCGGAGCGCGTCGAGCAGCTCGCGCGACAGGTGCGCGGGCCGGCCGTTCACCAGGTTGTACGACGCCATCACCCCGCCGACGACGCCTGCCCGGACCGGGCCCAGGAACGCGGGCGCCTCGTACTCGTGCCAGACGCGCGGGCGCAGCTCCGAGCTCGTCACGGCCCGGTCGGTCTCGTTGCTGTAGCCGAACGCGTGCTTGAGCGTGGGCACCGTCCGCCAGTACACGGGGTGGTCGCCGCGCAGGCCGCGCGCGTAGGCCGTCGCGAGCCACGCCGTGACGTGCGGGTCCTCGCTGAAGCCCTCCTCGTTGCGGCCCCACAGCGGGTGCCGTAGCGGGTTGACGACGGGAGCCCAGGCGTTGAGCGAGATCGTCGGGTCGTCGGCGTGCTTGGCGCGCAGCTCGACGCCCACGACCTCGCCCACCCGGGTGACGACGTCGGCGTCCCAGGTGGCCGCGAGGCCGACGGGCTGCGGGAAGAGCGTCGCGGTCCCGAGCCAGGCGACGCCGTGCAGCGCCTCGGTGCCGGTGCGGAAGGCCGCGAGCCCGAGCCGCTCGACCGCGGGGGCGGTCTGGTGGAGCATCGCGATCTTCTCGTCGCGGGTGAGCCGGCGCGCGAGGTCGGCGGCGCGCTCGGGGGCGGGCAGCGCCGGGTCGCGGTAGGGCGGCACGTCCAGGGCGGTCTCGGAGACGGGGGCGCCGTCGGCCACGGTGGTCCTCCTCGGGCGGTCGGGTCGTCGGGGTGGTCTGGTGGGCCGCGCGCTCGTCGATGAGCCCGTCGATCCATTCGTCGAAGCGCAGCGTCGATGCGGCATCGAACCCGGGTGTCGGAGCCGCGCGGAGCCGCCCCGGCGCCCCGGCAGGGTGCGGCCGTCGCGCTTCTGAGCCGGAATGATGCCACGGATTCGCGAACCGCCGCGACGCAGGGAAACGAAACGGTCACGGAACCGCAGCACGGTCTTGCGCGGGCGTCGTGGATGCCGCTAGGGTCGCGCATCGAACCGCTTCGACGACGAATGTCGAACATCGTCGCCCGGGCACGGCCCGGGGGACCGCCTGCACAAGGGAGTGAGGACGACCATGAACAACCCCCACCCGCGTCTCGGCCGGGCCGGTGACATCGAGGTCGGGCGACGGTCCTTCCTCGGGATGATCGCCGCGGGCGCCGCCGTGATCGGAGTGCCGTCGCTGCTGTCGGCCTGCGGCACGGGCGCCAAGAGCGTCGACCCGACCGACGCCGCCAAGGTCTCGGCGGGCGTGCTGCCCGCCTTCGTCCCCGTCGAGTACGCGAAGCCGGACTTCGCGAGCGTCAAGGGGTCCACCCCCGGCTACGCGAAGATCCCGAGCCCGCTCGTCCAGTCCGTCAAGACCAAGCCCGGCAAGGGCTCCACGTTCACGGCGATGACGCCGCTGTGGGGCACCATCCCGCCCGTCGCCGGCAACAAGTACTACGAGGCCGTCAACGGCATGCTCGGCTCGACGATCAAGTTCCAGATCTCCGACGGGAACACGTACGGCGACAAGCTCGCCACCACGCTCGCATCGGCCAAGGACGTGCCGGACTGGGTGTGCGTGCCGACCTGGAACGTCCCGCCCCGCTTCGGCTCCGAGATCGTCCCCCACCTCTTCCAGGACCTCACGGACTTCCTGTCCGGCGACAACGTCAAGAAGTACCCGAACCTCGCCAACATCCCCACGGCGGCCTGGAAGTACGGCGTCTTCAACAACCGCCTCTACGCGCTGCCGTTCCCCGGCGAGATCCTCACGGACGCGACCTTCTACCGCAAGGACGTCGTCGACGCCAAGGGCATCGACGCGTCCCAGGTCAAGACCGCCGACGACCTGCTCGCCCTCGCCAAGGAGCTCACCGGCGGCAAGGTGTGGGGCGCCGAGGACCTGTGGACCACGGCCACCCAGATGTTCGCCGTCGTCCCCAAGTGGAAGCTCGTCGACGGCAAGCTCGTCAACCGCGTCGAGACCGACGAGTACCGCGAGGCGCTCGAGTGGAACCGCAAGCTCTTCGCGAGCGGCTCCGTGCACCCCGACGCGGTCGCCGCGAACGCCGGCGAGGCCAAGTCGCGGTTCCAGTCCGGCAAGACCCTCATCGCGTCCGACGGCGTCGGCGGGTGGCACGAGGCCCTGCGCGACAACCTGGCGAACAACCCGGACTACGCCCAGCAGCCGTTCGCCCCGCTGACCGGCACGAGCGGCACCGCCCCGGTCCTGTGGCAGGCGAACCCGGTCAACATCTTCTCGTTCCTCAAGAAGAACGACGACAAGGCCAAGATCGAGGAGCTCCTCGCGCTGGCCAACCTGCTCGCGGCGCCCTTCGGGACCACGGAGTTCGACACCATCAACAACGGTGTCGAGGGCGTCCACTTCACGCGCGACAAGGACGGGCTGCCCGTCCCCACCAAGCTCGCCGCGACCGAGCTCCAGCCGACCTACACGTTCCTCGTCGACGGGCCGGTCGCGAACTCGTTCGTCCAGTACCCGGGCTTCGTCGAGGCCTACTGCACCTGGATGGCCGGCGCCGCTCAGGTCGTCCAGGAGCCCCTGTTCTTCGCGGAGCAGATCGTGGAGCCGCCGCAGTACGCGTCCCTCGGGCAGCCGTTCACCGACCTCGAGAAGGACTACGCGCGCGGGCGCAAGAGCTCCTCCGACCTCGACGCCGCGATCAAGACGTGGCAGTCCTCGGGCGGTGACCAGCTCCGCGACTTCTACCAGAAGATCCTGGACTCCGAGCAGTGACCACGCCCCGCACCGCCCCCGTCGCCCCCGGCACGTCGGACCGGACCACGACCGGTCGGCCCGCCGGGGGCGGTGGGCCCGCCGGCCCCGCGCCGTCGTCGGGCGACGTCGACCCCGCGGGTGCTGCGCCGTCGTCGGGCAGCGCCCGGCGCACCCGGCGCACCCGGCGCGCGCGCCGCGCCGGCGAACGCACGATCAGCTGGCGGGTCCGCCTGCGGCGGGACCGCTCGCTCATCCTCATGACGCTGCCCGCGGTGCTGCTGCTCGCCGTCTTCGCGTACGTGCCGATGGCCGGGAACGTCATCGCGTGGCAGAACTACTCGCCGTACACGGGGTTCCTGCACAGCCCGTTCGTGGGCTGGTCGAACTTCGAGCGGGTGTTCACGAACCCGGCGTTCCTCAACGCCGTCGGGAACACGCTCACCATCACGGTGTTCCAGCTGCTCTTCTACTTCCCCGTGCCGATCGTGCTCGCGCTGCTGCTCAACAGCGTCATGTCGCCGCGCATCCGCACCATCGTCCAGTCGATCGTCTACCTGCCCCACTTCTTCTCGTGGGTGCTCGTCGTGACGATCTTCCAGCAGCTCTTCGGCGGCGCCGGCCTCGTCAACCAGGTCCTGAGCGAGCACGGCGGCGGCGGGTTCGACCTCATGACGAACCCGCACACGTTCCTCGTGCTCATCACGTCGCAGTCCATCTGGAAGGACGCGGGCTGGGGCATCATCATCTTCCTCGCGGCGCTCACCACGGTGTCGCCCGAGCTCTACGAGGCGTCCGTCGTCGACGGCGCCGGTCGGTGGCGCCGCATGTGGCACGTGACGCTGCCCGCGCTGCGGCCCGTCATCATCCTGCTGCTCATCCTGCGGCTCGGGGACGCGCTCACCGTCGGCTTCGAGCAGCTCATCCTGCAGCGCGACGCCGTCGGGTCCGACGTGTCCGAGGTGATCGACACGTACGTCTACTACCAGGGCGTCATCTACGGGGACTGGAGCTTCGCCGCCGCGGCGGGGCTCGTCAAGGGAATCGTGAGCCTCGCGCTCGTCCTCGGGGCGAACAAGCTCGCGCACGTGTTCGGGGAGTCGGGGGTGTACAAGCGGTCATGAGTGGACAGTCACCGGAGATCAGCACCGAGGTCATGCAGGTGCCGTCGGACGTCCTGCCCGACGCCGCGTCCCGGCGCGCGCAGCCGGACCGCCCTCGCAGGCGCCCCCGACGCAACAAGTACCGGCCCGTGTGGGAGGAGGAGCCCAGCACCGCCGGACGCATCACCAAGGCGGTCGTGCTGACCGTCGTGGTGCTCGTCGTCCTGTTCCCGCTGTGGACCGTCCTCCTCACGAGCTTCTCGACGACGCAGCAGACCAGGGACGCGGGCGGGCTCGTCGTCGTGCCGGGGCACCTGACGTTCGCCGCGTACTCCGAGATCCTGTCGGGCGGCGTCGTCACCCGGGCGGCGCTCGTGAGCGTCGGGGTCACCGCGGTCGGCACCGCGATCTCGGTCGTCGTGTCGGTGCTCGCCGCCTACGGGCTGTCGCGGCCCGGGTCGTTCGCGCACCGGCCGATCCTGTTCGTCTTCCTCATCACGATGTTCTTCGGGGCGGGCCTCATCCCCACCTACCTGCTGGTGAGCTCGCTGAACCTCATCGACACCTACTGGGCGCTCATCCTCCCGGGGGCGGTGTCGGCGTTCAACGTGCTGATCCTGCGGAACTTCTTCATGGGGATCGACCCGTCGATCGTCGAGGCCGCGCGCATCGACGGCGCGGGGGACTGGCGGGTGCTCGCCCGGATCGTCCTGCCGATGTCGAGGGCCGTGGTCGCCGTCGTCGCGCTGTTCTACGGCGTCGGGTACTGGAACGCGTTCTTCAACGCGATGCTGTACATCAACGACAACGCCAAGTGGCCGCTGCAGCTCGTGCTCCGGTCCTACGTGCTGCAGGGCGTGACCCTGCCGGGGTCCGGCGTCGGGCAGGTCGACGTCGGGTCTGGCGCGGTGACCGGGCTCCCCATCAAGATGGCCGTCATGATCCTGGCGATCGTCCCGATCCTCGTCGTGTACCCCTTCGTGCAGCGGCACTTCACCAAGGGCGTCATCGTCGGCGCCGTGAAGGGCTGACGACGGTGCGGGCGGGCGGCCGCCCGGCGGTCCGGCTGCGGGCCGTCGGGCCGGCGCGGCAGTGGGTCGAGGCGTTCCCGATCGGCAACGGCCGGGTCGGGGCGATGGTCTTCGGCGGGCGCACCGGTGCGCGGCTGCAGGTCAACGACGCGACCGCGTGGTCGGGCGGGCCCGCCGGGCCCCGTGACGCGCTCGCGGCGCTGCTCGCGGACGGCGCCGGCCCCGCGGTCCTCGCCGACCTGCGCGACGCCGTCCGGGCCGGCGACGACGCCCGCGCCACCGCGCTCGCGCAGCGGCTCCAGGGCCCGCATGCCCAGGCGTTCCAACCGCTCGTCGACGTCGTCGCCGACGTCGGCCCTGCCCGGGGCTCCCTGGGCGTCGGCGTCCGCGAGCTCGACCTGCGCGACGGCGTCGTCACCGAGACGTGGGCCGCCGGGGTCGCCGCCGTCGACGTCGTGCAGGCCTGGTATGCGGACGCGGGCGACGGCTGCCTCCACGGCCGGTGGCGCGCGGCCGAGCCGCTCGACGTGACGCTCGCCGTCACCAGCCCGCACCCCGCCGAGCCCGGCCCGACCGGCCGCGACGGTGTCGGCGTCCTGCTCACGCTCCCGCACGACGTCGGCCCGGCCGTCGTGCGGGAGGGCGCACCCGGCGGGGCGATCGTGGCCGCGGCCGTGGTGGCGGCCTCGTCGGACGGGACCGTCCGGACCGACGACGGCCGGCTGACCGTGCGCGGCGCGACCTGGCTCGAGGTCGTCGTCGCGACCGCGACCACGTCGCGCTGGCCCGAGCCGGGGCCGCTGCGCGACCCGGGCTCGGCGTCCGACGACGCGTGGGGGCGCGCCCGGGCCGCGCTCCCGGCCGACGCCGCCGCGGGGGACCGCGCGCTCGGCCGCCACACCGCGGCGCACCGGGCGCTCGTCGACCGGACGACGCTGTCGCTCACCGGCCCCGACGACCTCGTCCTGGACCTGCCGGGCGCGCTCGAGTCCGAGCCCCTCTCCGCGCGGGCCCAGGCGGCGTTCGCGTTCGGCCGGTACGCGCTCCTGGCGTGCTCCCGGCCGGGCTCGCCGCCCGCCACGCTGCAGGGCATCTGGAACGAGCAGGTCCAGCCGCCGTGGTCGAGCGCCTACACGCTCAACATCAACGTGCAGATGGCGTACTGGGCCGCCGACGCCGTCGGGCTGCCCGAGTGCGTGGGTCCGCTCGTGGACCTCGTCCGCGTCCTCGCGCGCGAGGGGGAGGGCGTGGCGCGCGAGCTCTACGGCTGCCGGGGATGGGTCGCGCACCACAACAGCGACGTGTGGGGGTGGGCGCTCCCCGTCGGCGGGGGTACCGGCGACCCGTCGTGGGCGGCGTGGTGGACCGCCGGCCCGTGGCTGTGCACCCACCTGTGGTCGCACTGGCTCGTCACCGGCGACCGGGACTTCCTGCGCGACGTCTGGCCGCTGCTGCGCGACTGCGCGCGCTTCTGCGTCGACTGGCTCGTCGAGACGCCCGACGGCGGCCTGGTGCCGAGCCCGTCGAGCTCGCCCGAGAACGTGTTCCGCCGGGCGACGGGCTCGGCGTCCTCGACGGGCGCCGTGTGCGCCGGCTCGACGATGGACGTGGCGCTCGTGCGCGCGCTGCTCGAGAGCTGCGTGGCGGCGACCACGGAGCTGGGCGACGACGCCGCGCTCGGGCTCGACGCCGGGGAGGTGGGCGAGTGGACGCGTGCGCTGAGCCGTCTGCCCTTGCCCGCGGTGACCACGGAGGGGCTCCTCGCGGAGTGGCCGGGCGACGTCGAGGCCGTCGACCCGCACCACCGGCACCTCTCGCACCTCGTGGGCCTCTACCCCTTGGACCAGCTCGACGTCGACGACACGCCCGACCTCGCCGTCGCCGCGTCGCGGTCCCTCGACGCCCGCGGCCCCGGCTCCACCGGGTGGTCGCTCGCATGGAAGACGGCCCTGCGGGCGCGGCTCGGGCAGGGACGCGCCGTCGAGGAGCTCCTCGGCCAGGCGCTGGGTCCCGCCCGCGACGAC
Source organism: Luteimicrobium sp. DT211 (assembly GCF_049844995.1). Taxonomy (NCBI): domain Bacteria; kingdom Bacillati; phylum Actinomycetota; class Actinomycetes; order Micrococcales; genus Luteimicrobium; species Luteimicrobium sp. DT211. The sequence goes on from NZ_JBNCMC010000001.1 coordinate 577,275, forward strand.
GCCGGGCCCTGGGCCGGCGGGCTCCTGCCCAACCTGTTCTCCACGCACCCGCCCTTCCAGCTCGACGGCAACCTCGGGCTCGTCGCCGGCCTCACCGAGGCGCTCGTCTCCTCGACCGGCGCCCGGCTTCAAGTCCTGCCCGCGCTCCCGCCCGGCTGGCGGGACGGCTCGATCACGGGAGTGCGGACCCACGGGGGCGTCGTCGTCGACGTGCGCTGGGCCGGCGGCGCGCTCGCGGAGCTCGTGCTGCGCCCGGCGCGCGACACGACCCGACGCGTCGTGCACGGCGGCGCGGAGCGCGAGCTCACCCTGCTGGAGGGCCGGCCGGTCCGCCTCGGCCGGGACCTGGCAGAGCTCTGACCGCCGACGGTGACGTCCGGTTCGCCGATGGTGACGTCGGGCGTCCTGTGGTCGGGTCCGCGGGTGGGTGCGGACAGGCGGTTCGGACTGCGTCGCCTTCAGGCCCCTGGGGGCCTTCCGGCTCCTTGACGTCCTTCACCACCTGCCCGCCCCCACCCGCTCCAGCCGTCACCTCGCCTCGGTAGCCCGACTGCGCCGTCGTCGACCAGCGATGGGCTCTACCCGCCACTCCGACCATGCGATGGGCACCACCCACCTGGGCCGCCGACCATGCGTATACGCCACCACCCCAGCAGCCGACCATGCGCGTACGCGCATGTTCGACGCCGAGAAGGGGTCTGCGCACATGGTCGGCACCGGGCGGGGAGGCCGAGCGCATGTTCGCCGCCGAACGGGTGGCCAACCGCATGCTCGGCACGGTGACGGGTCGGAGCCCAGCGCCGAGGTCGAGGGTTCTGCGTCGAGAACGAGGGCTTTCGGCTCGTCTTCGGCGAGAAACCCTCGACCTCGGCGCACGTGCCGCCGCGGGGCGGTGGCGGGAAGCCGGCCGGCTGTGGGGGTGGGACGACGGCGCAAGGGCCACACCCCCGAACCGCCCGTCCCAACCACGGGCGCCCGACGTCACCGTCGGCGCGCGCAACGTCACCATCGGCGAACCGGACGTCACCATCGGCGAACGGGACGTCCACCGTCGGCGGGGGGCGTGTGGCCTACCTCGAGGGGGGGTGCGGCGCAGCTGCCGTTCTCGGTGAGGGCGGGGGCGAGGAGCCGCGTCTCGGTGGGTCGGGCGTCATCCTCGCGCTCGACGGCCATGGCGACGGCGATCCGGCCGATCTCGACGCTCGGGACGTCGATCACGGACAGCGGGACGGCCAGGTGCTCGGCCAGGTCGAGCGGGCTCACGGCGAGCACGGAGACGTCGCCGGGCACGGAGAGCCCGCGGCGTGCGAGCGCGTCCAGGACGCCCGGCATGGCCGCCTCGTTGTGGACGACGAGCGCGGTCAGGTCCTCGACCTCGTCGAACGCGCGCGCCACGGCCTCGGCGGCCCCGGGGTACGTGCCCTCGCACGGCACGACGGTGTGCCGGACCCCGGCCCGCCCGGCCTCGCCGCGGAAGCCGTCGATGATCCGGACGGCGTAGTTGGCGCTGCGGCGGACCGCGCTCTCGGGCGCTCCCAGCAGGGCGATGCCGGTGTGCCCGTGGCCGGTGAGGTGCTGGACGGCGAGCCGCCCCGCGGCCGCGAAGTCCAGGTCTACGCACGACAGCCCGTGCGTGTCGCTGGGCACCCCGATGAGGATGGCGGGCTGCCGGACCTCGCCGAGCAGCGGGAGGCGCGGGTCGTGCCGCTCGACGTCCATGAGGACGAGCGCGTCGACGCGCGAGCTGGACGCGAGACGCTGGATGCTCTCGACGTCGTCCTCGGTGAGGACGAGCACGTCGTCGCCGTACGTGCGCGCGGCGGTGATGACGCCCGTGACGACCTCCATCACGGTGGCGGAGTTCGTCTCGAGGGCGCGGAGCGGGACGACGAGGCCGATCACGTTCGTCTCGTTGGTGGCGAGCGCCCGCGCCCCGGCGTGCGCGCTGAAACCGAGCTCACGGATGCTCCGCTCGACGCGCTCCCGCGTGGGCGCCGAGATGGGGCGCTTGCCGGAGAGCACGTAGCTCACGGTGGACGAGGAGACGCCGGCGAGCCGTGCGACGTCGGCGATCGTTGCCATGGGGTCGAGTGTAGCCGTCGACCCGTCCCGGACATCGAACGGTTTCCGGCCCCATCGATGGGTGAATTCGACGCCGTGCGGGCGTGCGCGCCGCGTCGCGGTGAGCGGCCGAATGGTGCAGTTGACAAGGATGTCAGGGTACTGGTGACCTGGCCTACGGTCGTGCGAGGATGAGCCGCGGCGTTGAAGCGCTTCGACAGTGCGTGGCGCCGCCCGCGACAGCATCGTCAGAGCCGAGCCAACGGAGGCACCGTGCCCACCCCGTCGTCCCCCGCGAACCCGTTCCCCGCGAACGTCGTCACCGGCCGCCACGAGCTGCTCTACGGCGGGGACTACAACCCCGAGCAGTGGCCGCGCGAGGTGTGGCGCGAGGACGTCGCGCTCATGCGGGAGGCCGGGGTCAACCTGGTCACGGTGGGCGTGTTCTCGTGGGCGTCGATCGAGCCCGAGCCCGGCCGGTTCACCTGGGACTGGCTGGACGAGGTGCTCGACCTCCTGCACGCCGCGGGGATCGGGGTGGACCTCGCCACCCCGAGCGCGTCGGCGCCGCCGTGGCTCGCGCGGTTCCACCCCGAGACGTCGTCGGTCGACGCGGCCGGGGTGCGGATGAGCGTCGGCTCGCGCAACCACTTCTGCCCCAGCGCACCGGCCTATCGCGACGCCGTCGTGACGGTCGCGCGTGCACTCGCCGAGCGCTACGCCGACCACCCTGCGGTCGAGCTCTGGCACGTCGGGAACGAGTTCGGGCAGACGTGCTTCTGCGACCTGTGCGCGGACGCGTTCCGCGACTGGCTGCGCGCACGCCACGGCGCCCTCGACCGCCTCGACGAAGCGTGGGGCACGACGTTCTGGAGCCAGCGCTACGCCGACTGGTCCGAGGTCGTCCCGCCGCGCGCCGCGCCCTACGTGCACAACCCCGCGCAGCTGCTCGACTTCCGCCGCTTCACGTCGGACCGGATGCTCGACCTGTACCGGCTCCAGGCCGTCGAGCTGCGCCGCGCCGGCGACGTCCCCGTGACCACGAACTTCATGGGCTTCTTCCCCGGGGTCGACCAGCACTCCTGGGCCGCCGACCTCGACGTCGTGTCCGACGACCACTACGCCGACCCCGAGCACCCCACGCCCGCCCGCACCGCCCTGACGCACGACCTGCTGCGCGGCGTCGGGAAGGGGCGGCCGTGGCTGCTGCTCGAGCAGGCGGCGGGTGCGGTGAGCTGGCGCCCCCACAACGTGCCCAAGTCGCCCGTCCAGATGCTGCAGGACTCGCTCCGCGCGGTCGCCCACGGGGCCGACGGCGTCTGCTACTTCCAGTGGCGTGCGTCCGCCGCGGGGTCCGAGCAGTTCCACTCGGCGATGCTGCCGCACGCGGGCCCCGACACCCGGCTGCACCGGGCCGTCCGGCACCAGGGCGCGCTGCTCGGGCGTCTCGGTCCCGTCGCGGGGACGCGGGTCGCGGCCCGGGCGGCGCTGGTCTTCGACTGGCCGTCCTTGTGGGCGTCCGAGCTACCGGCGCGCCCGTCCGAGCGGCTGCGCGCGACCGACCAGCTCGAGGCCTACCACCGGCCCTTCTGGGAGGACGGGATCCCCGTGGACGTCGTCCCGCCCGGCGCGGACCTCGACGCGTACGACCTCGTGGTGGTTCCCGCGCTGCAGCTCGTGTCCGACGACGACGCCGCGAACCTCGCGCGCGTCCCCGCGCGTGGCGGGGTGCTGCTCGTCGGGCCGTTCGCCGCGGTCCAGGACCCGACGGGCCGCGTGCGGACGGGCCCGTTCCCCGGACCGTGGACGGAGGTGCTGGGCGTCGCGGGCGAGGACTGGCGGCCCCTGCCGGAGGGCGGCGTCCGCGTCCGCAGCGAGGCGTGGGGGGAGTTCATCGCGGACACGTGGTCCGAGCGCGTCGTCGCCCGCGACACCGACGTGCTCGCGGCCTACGCGGGCGCCGGCCTGGACGGCGAGCCCGCGATCCTCCGCCGGTCCGTGGGTGACGGCGAGGCCTGGTACGTGAGCACGGTGCCGCCGTCGGACGTGCTGGGGCGCGTGGTCCGCGACTGCGCCCGCGCCGCCGGGCTCGCAGCCCCCGTGCCCGGGCTGCCGGCCGGGGTCGAGGCGGCGGTGCGCGGCGACGTCGTCTTCCTGCTCAACGCCGACGACGTGGCCCGGGACGTGACGGTCCCCGGCGCCGTCGAGGACCTGCTCGGCGCGGCGGTCGTGGACGGCCGGGTCGGGCTGGAGCCGGGCGGCGTCGCGGCGGTGCGGGTCAGTCCCGCTGGCCGATGAACACGTGCGGCCGCGACTGCGTGATGTAGTCGGGGACCCACGACGCGACGGCGCGGATGCGCTGGTTCCAGCCGGACAGCAGCACCAGGTGCACCCCCAGCCACGCCAGGAACGCGGGGAAGCCGCCGAGGAACGCGCGCTGGCGTCCGAGCTCTGCCACGGCGGCGCCGCGGCCGATCATCGCCATGTAGCCGCGGTCGACGTAGCCGAAGGGCTGCGGCGTGCCGCCCGCGCGCGTCGCGAGGATGTTCTTCGCGGCCCACTTGCCGGACTGCTTCGCGACCGACCCGAGCTGGGGCAGGTGGTCGCCGCGCGCGTCGGTGATGTTCGCGGCGTCGCCCAGCACGTACACGCCCTCGAAGCCCTCGACCGTGAGATCGGGGCGGACGTCGATGCGGCCGCCGCGCCCCTGCGGCAGGCCGGACTCGGCGAGCAGCGCGCCCGCCTTGAGCCCGCCCGCCCAGACGACGAGCTCCGCAGGCAGCTTGTCGTCGCCGAGCGTCAGCCCGTCCGACGACACCGCCGTCACGGGCGAGCCGAGCGCGAGCGTGATCCCGCGGCTCTCGAGCTGGTCGGCCGCGTACTGCTGCGACCGTTCCGAGAACGGCATGAGCGGGTGGGGCAGCATGTCGACGAGCGCCACGGAGCTGCGGTCCGCGAGCTGCTTCGAGTAGAGCTCGGGGATGACGTAGCGGATGTTCTCCGCGATCGCGCCCGCCGTCTCGACGCCCGTCGGGCCGGCGCCCACGACGGCGATCCGCACCGGCGTGCCGTCGGTGTCCGCGCGGTCGAACAGGTCGACGAGCGCGTTCCCGAGGCGCCGCGCGTCGTGCGCGGAGTAGAGGGGGTACGTGAGCTCCTCGGCGCCGGGCGTGTTGAAGAAGTTGGGGACGGCGCCGCACGCGACCACGAGCGACGGGGCCTGGAAGGTGTCGCCGTCGGCGGTCGTCACGGAGCGCTGGGCGGCGTCGATCTTCGTGACCTCCGTGCGCAGCACCCGCACGGCCGGCAGCCCCTTGAAGATCGAGCGCAGCGGGCGGGCGATCGCCGACTCGCCGACCTGCGCCGTCGCGAGCTGGTAGAGGAGCGGCTGGAACTGCATGTAGCCGTTGGTGTCGAGCAGGAGCGTCCGCACTCCGGCCCGGCCCAGCTTCAGGGCGGCCGCGACCCCCGCGAAGCCGCCTCCCACCACGATGACGTCCGGTTCCATCTTCGCTGCTGCCATGTCTCGACGGTACGACCACCGGCGCGCGGCTGCTTCCCCTGGCGGGGTGCGCCCGACGACGGCGCCCGGCCGGGTCACGTGATGCCCAGCGCGTCCTTCCAGCTCTGCGGCAGCAGCGCGTACCCGACGAACGACACGACGTCGAGGATCGTGTGCGCGACGACGAGCGGCATCACCCGGTGCCTGCCCCACCGTGACGTGTAGAACCACGAGAACAGGACGCCCATCGCCATGTTGCCGAAGAACGGGCCCCAGCCCTGGTACAGGTGGTACGAGCCGCGCAGCACCGAGCTCGCTGCGACGAACTTCAGACGTCCCCAGCCGAGGTCGGTGAGCCGCTCGTGCAGGTACCCGACGACGATGAGCTCCTCGAGCAGCGCGTTCATGATCGCGCGGGCCACGAGGATCGGGACGGTCCACCAGTACGCGTTGAGCGCGGACGCCTGGATCTCGACCGTGATCCCGATCGCCCGGCCGATGACGTAGAACGCCAGGCCGGGGATGCCGATCACGGCGGCGAGGCCCGCGCCCCAGGCGAGGTCCTTGCCGGGCCGGTGCAGGTCGAACCCGATCGCGCGGGTCGCCGAGCGGCCGCGGTTCGACAGCAGGTACAGCGCGAGCACCACGGGCACGAGCGTGAACACGATGCTCAGCACCTGGTACGTGAGGTCGAGGTACGGGCGGGCGGACTGGCTCGTGTTGATCGCGGTCGACTGGCCCTTGAGCGGACCCTGGCTCAGCGCCGCGATCAGCGCCACGATCGCGTACACCGCCGACTGGCCGAGGCTGAGGCCGAGGAGGATCCAGATCTCCGCGACGATCCGCGGGCGGCGCAGCCACGGCGGGGTCGGCCCGGCGTCCGGAGCGGTGGTCGGCGCCGCGGGCGGGGGAGCGGGCGTCGTCGTCATGCTGCGGTTATAGCACCGCGACCTGCCCGCGCGCGGTGGGTGGGTGCACCGGTCGTCCACACGATCGTCACGGGGCGCGTGCGACGTCCTCAGCCAACCGTCGGGGGCCGCTCGGTACCGTGGAGGGGACGTCCGCCGAGGACCTCCGAACCTGTCCGCGCCTCGACCCGAAACGCCTTGTGACGCCTCGTACTCAGCCTGTTCCCCCCGTCCCCGACCACGACGACGACGTCACCACCACCCGGCCCCTGCCGCCCTCGATCCCCCCGCGGCGGTCGGTCCGCGCGCACCCGCAGGCGCAGGCGTCCGCCGGGCGCACCGCGCTGCCCACGTCCACGCTCCCGGTGCGCACGCCCGCTCCCGGCGAGGCGTCGACACAGGGAACGCACGTCCCCGACGCTCACGCCGCCGACGACGTCGCGGACCGCATCCAGGAGCGCGCACCCCGGCCGTCGGGCGTCCAGATCACGGCGTCGGCGCTCGCCGCCGTGTCGTCGACGCTGCTGCTGTCGTACTTCGGGGTCGCGGGCACGATCATCGGGGCGGGCCTCGCGTCGGTCCTCACGGTGCTGGGCAACTTCGTCTACCAGCGCTCGATGCTGCGCGCTCACGAGAAGGTCGCGGCCGCGCTCCGGACCGGCGCCCGCCTGGGCGCGGGCGCATCGGCGGCCGAGGCCGCGCGGACGACCGCGGTGAGCGGCGCGTCGTCGAGCGCGCGGAGCGGTGGGGGGCCGGAGGCGACCGGTTCGTCGGGCTCGGGCGCGACTCCGCCCGTCGGCTCCGGCTCGGCCGACGACGCCGAGGCGCACGCGGCGAAGCGTCGCGTGCGACGCCGGCTCGTCGTCGCGGCGATCTCGCTCTTCGCGGCGATCGTCGCCGCCGTGACGGTCGTCGAGCTGGTCGCCGGCAAGCCGCTCACGAACGTGCTGCACGGCACGGACGGGTCCGGGACGAGCATCTCCGACGTGACGGGGAGCCGGAGCGGCGGCGGCAGCGCGCCCGCGCCGACGTCGACCACGACGAAGGACCCGAGCGACGGGGGCTCGTCGGGCACGGGTTCGACGGGCGACGGAGCGAAGGACGGCACCACGTCGACCCCGCAGCCGACGACCACCCCGGACAGCTCGACCGGAAGCGACTCGAGCGGCACGGGCTCTGGGGGCACGGGCTCGACGGGCGACGGCTCGACGGACGGTGGTTCGACCGGGTCCGACTCGTCGGGTTCCACGGGTTCGGGCTCGACGGGCTCCGACTCCTCCGGGTCGACGGGCACCGGGTCGCAGGACGGCACCTCGACGGGCGACCAGGGTTCCACCGGCTCGGACGGCGCGTCCGACGGCGCGGGGTCGACCCAGCCGACGAGCCCAGCGACGACGGCGCCCACGACGCAGTCGGACGCCCTCGCGGGCGCGGACGCCGCGTCCGGTGCCGGGTCGCAGGCGGACGCGACCTCCTGACCGGTCCGCTCGAGGGCTGGGCGCGGCCGACCGAGGTAGTTGCGAAACGGTAAGTTGATGGCGATGTCCAGCACCGCCCCACGCGTCGTCATGACGCCCGCGCGCCGCAACCTGGCGCTCGTCTCGATCCTCCTGAGCACCCTGATGGGGACCATCGACACGTCGATCGTCAACGTCGCGCTGCCGCAGCTCTCGACGGACCTGCACGTCGCGCCGTCGGAGACCGTGTGGGTCGCGACCGCGTTCCTGCTCGCGGTGGCCTGCGCGGTGCCGGCGACAGCGGCGCTCGGCGACCAGGTCGGACGCCGTCGCATGTACCTCGTGGGACTGCCGATCTTCACGCTCGCCTCGCTCGCGTGCGCGCTCGCGCCCAGTCTCGGGCTCCTCGTGACGTTCCGGGTCGTCCAAGGGCTGGGGTCGGCCGTGATCCTGGCTGTCGCGATCCCGCTGTTCCGGCGGATCTTCCCGCCCGAGAAGCTCGGCCAGGTGCTGGGCATCAACGCGATGACCGTCGCGATCGGCACGTCGGCCGGGCCGGCGCTGGGCGGTGTGATCCTCGCCTGGGCGCGCTGGCCCTGGCTGTTCCTCATCAACGTGCCCGTGGGCGTGGTCGCGTGGGTGCTCGCGTACGTCGTCGTGCCGAAGGGGCAGCCCCGGTGGGGCGACTACGACACGCCCGGCGCGGTGCTGGTCGCCGCTGCGATCGCGTCGTTCCTCGTGGGTCTTCGCGAGCTGGCGTCTCCGAGCACGCTGCCGCTCGCTGTCGGGCTGCTCGTCGTCTCCGCGGCGTTCGTGGTCCTGTTCGTCCGCCGGGAACGCCGGGCCGTGCGGCCCCTGATCCCGCTGGGCCTGTTCAGCGGCCTCTTCAGCCTGACCGTCGCGACGGCGTGGGCGTCGTTCGTCGCCCAGGGCATCGCGTTCGTGGCGCTGCCCTTCCTGTTCCAGAGCGCGTACGACGTCACGCCCCTGCACTCCGCGCTGCTGTTCACGCCGTGGCCAGCGGTCATCGTGCTGGTCGCCCCCCTGGCCGGGCGGGTCGCCGACCGGGTCAGTCCCGCGTACCCGGCGCTCGTCGGGCTCGTCGTCCTCACGGGCGGGCTGGTGATGTGCGCGCTCCTCGGGACCGCCCCGCCCACCTGGCTCGTCCTCGTCTCCACAGGCGTCTGCGGGCTCGGCTTCGGGGTCTTCCAGAGCCCCAACAACCGGTCGATGATGGCGGCCGCGCCGCTCGAGCACGCGGCGAGCGCGTCGGCGGTGCTCAACACGAACCGCACGGTCGGCCAGTCGACCGGGGCCGCCGTCGTCTCGATGGCGCTCGTGATCGCGGGTGCCGAGGCCGGGTCGGTCGCGACCCAGGCCTCGGCTGCGATGAACGTCCTGTGGGTCGCCGTGGCGGCGTCCGCCGCGGCCGTCGTGCTGTCGGCCGTGCGGCTGCGCGCCCAGCTCGCCGCGGAACGGTTCCCTGCGCGCTGACTCAGCCCGCGCGGCGCAGGCGGAGCGAGTTCCCGACGACGAGCACGGAGCTCGCGGCCATCGCCGCCCCCGCGATCATCGGGTTGAGGAGTCCGGCGGCCGCGAGCGGGATCGCCGCCACGTTGTACGCGAACGCCCAGAACAGGTTCTGCTTGATCACGCGGAGCGTGCCGCGCGACAGCCGGATCGCGGTCGCGGCGACCCGCAGGTCCCCGCGGACGAGCGTGATGTCGCTCGCCTCGATCGCGACGTCGGTGCCGGTGCCCATCGCGAGGCCGAGGTCGGCCTGCGCGAGCGCCGCGGCGTCGTTCACGCCGTCGCCGACCATCGCCACGACCCCGCCCTCGCCCTGCAGCCGCTCGACGACCGCGACCTTGTCCTGGGGGCGGACGTCGGCGATCACGTCGTCCTCGGCGATGCCGACCGCCGCGGCCGCCGCCCGGGCCGCCGGGGCGTTGTCGCCGGTGAGCAGGACGGGCCGCAGCCCGAGCTCGCGCAGCTGCCCGACGGCGTCCGCGGACGTCGGCTTGACCGTGTCCCGCAGCCGGATCACGCCGCGCGCGGCGCCGTCCCACGCGACGACGACGGCCGTCGCGCCCGACTCCTGCGCGGCAGCGACGGCGTGCGCCACCTCGTCGCCCACCACCTGACCCTGCTCAACCAGCCACGCGGGGCGACCCACGAGCACGTGGTGAGCGCCGTCGTCGGGCATGGGACCGGAGCCGAGGCTGACCGTGCCCTCGACGCCCCCGCCGGCGTGGTTCCGGAAGCCGGTCACGTCGGGGAGCCCGGCGGACCCGGCGGACTCGCGGGCTGCCGCGGCGATCGCCTGCGCGACGGGGTGCTCGCTGAGCGCCTCGACCGCCCCGGCGTACCGCAAGGCGTCCTCCGCCGACATACCGAGATTCGGCCGAGATACCGATGCAGACTCGGTATCTCGCGCGTTTCTCGGTATCTCGCGGGTCGGGGCGGGGGCGTCCATACCCTCGACGCTCATGCGGCCCTCGGTGACGGTGCCGGTCTTGTCGAGCACGACGGTGTCGACGCGGCGCGTGGACTCGAGGATCTCCGGGCCCTTGATGAGCGCGCCGAGCTGCGCGCCGCGGCCGGTCCCGACGAGCAGGGCGGTCGGCGTCGCGAGGCCGAGCGCGCAGGGGCACGCGATGATCAGCACCGCGACGGCGGCGGTGAACGCCATCTGCACGCTCGACCCGCCGATCAGCCAGGCGGCGAGCGTGCCGAGCGCGATCACGAGGACGACGGGCACGAAGACCGCGGAGATGCGGTCGGCGAGCCGCTGCACGGGCGCCTTGCCGGTCTGCGCGCGCGCCACGAGGCGCCCGATCTGGGCGAGCGTCGTCTCGTCGCCGACGCGCGTCGCGCGGACCACCAGCGTGCCGGACGTGTTGACGGTCGCGCCGGTCACGGCGTCGCCGGGGGCGACGTCCACGGGGACGGGCTCGCCGGTGAGCAGCGACGTGTCGACGGCGCTGCGCCCCTCGACGACCTCGCCGTCGGTCGCGACCTTCTCGCCCGGGCGGACCCGGAACAGGTCGCCCTCGGCGAGAGCGGTGATCGGGACGCGCTCCTCGGAGCGCTCCCCGCCGGGGCCGGTGACGACCCGCGCGACGTCCTTCGCGCCCAGCTCGAGCAGCGACCGCAGCGCGTCGCCCGAGCGCCGACGCGACCGGTACTCGGCGTAGCGGCCCGCGAGCAGGAACGTCGTCACGACGACGGCGACCTCGAAGTACAGCTCGGGGGTGGCGCCGGGGTGGGCGGCCGACGGCACGAGCGTGGGCCGCATCTCCATGCCGATCTCGCCCGCGCCGCCGAACAGCAGCGCCCACAGCGACCACAGGGTCGCGGCGATGACGCCGAGCGCGACGAGCGTGTCCATGGTCGACGACCCGTGCCGGCCCGCGCGCCAGGCGGCGCGGTGGAACGGCCACGCCCCCCACGTCACGACGGGCAGCGCGAGAACGGCGACGACCCACTGCCAGCCGTCGAACTGGAGCGCCGGGATCATCGACAGCGCCACGACGGGCACCGCGAGGACCGCCGACGCGCGCAGCCGGCGGAGCAGGTCCTGCCCGCGGTCGGGCGTGGGGGCGGAGGTGTCCTCGCCCTCGACCATGACGTGCCCGGGCGCCATCGAGTGCCCGGAGAGCGCCATCTCCTCGTCGGTCATGCCGGGCATGTCGTGGGACATGCCCTCGTGGTGGTCATGGTGCGCCGCGGGGGCCGGCTCGCCCCCGTGTCGCCCGGTGACCCGCGCGTCGTACCCGGCCTTGCGGACGGCGGCGACCAGGTCGTCGTCGGAGGTGGCGGCACCCGGCTCGAGGACCACGTGCGCCGACTCGAGCGGCAGGTTGACGGTCGCCGACACTCCGGGCAGCGCGGACAGCTTCTTCTCGACGCGGGTCACGCACGAGGCGCAGGTCATGCCCTCGACGGCCAGGTCGATCTCCTCGGCGGGGTGTCCCGAGGTGGGGTGGGTGGTCACGGCGTCAGGTCGCCTCCTCCGGGAGAACGGTTCAGTGGATGCCGACGACGGCGTAGCCCGCCTCGTCGACGGCGGCGCGGAGCGCGTCCTCGCTCACCGCGGCGTCGGTGGTGACCGTGACCGGGGTCGTGCCGCCGGGGACGAGGGCGACGTTGACGGACGCGACGCCGTCGAGCGCCGTGAGCTCGTTCGTGACGGACTGGGCGCAGTGGCCGCAGGTCATGCCGGAGACGTCGAGGGTCAGCTGGGTGCTCATGGGGGTTCTCCTTCGGTGGTGGGTCAGCTGCGGACGAGGCGGGCGATCGCGTCGGCGGCCTCGCGGACCTTGGCCTGGCCGGCCTCGTCGGACTCGCGGGCGGCGTCGACGACGCAGTGGCCGAGGTGGTCCTCGACGAGACCGAGGCTCACGGCCTGGAGCGCCTTGGTGACGGCGGAGACCTGGGTGAGGACGTCGATGCAGTAGGCGTCCTCGTCGACCATGCGGGCGATGCCCCGGACCTGGCCCTCGATGCGGCGCAGGCGCTTGAGGTAGGCCTCCTTGTCCTGCGCATAGCCGCGGGCAGGGGTGGTCGCCGCGGGGTGCTCGTGCGTCGGGCTCATCGGATCCTCCAGCATACCGGTGGGGGGTATTGATAGATGCGAATATACCCCCAGCGGGTATCAAGTCAAGGCGTCGCCGGATCGACGGAACGAGCCAGGGCCGCGCCGGCGTGCCGCGACCCTGGCTCGAGCTGGGGGCCGCGCGTGCCCCGGGGCTTTGCCTAGAGCGAGCTGAGGTCGACCGCGTCGCCCATCGCCGCGTAGCCCAGATCGTTCGGGTGGAGGTGGTCGCCGGAGTCGTAGAGGGGCAGCATGCGGTGAGGGTCCGCGGGGTCGCGCACCGCCTTGTCGAAGTCGACGTAGCCGTCGTAGTCGTGCGTGGTCCGCGTCCAGTCGTTCACGCCCTGGCGGGTCGCCTCCTCCGACGGGTCGTACGTCGACCAACCCTCGAACGGCGTGAGCGTGCCGCCGAGCACCCGGATGCCCCGGGCGTGCGCCATCGCCGCCATCGTGCTCAGCCCCGCGGTGATCTTGGCGGCGTCGAGCTGGTGCGGCTCCTGCTGGATGTCGTTGATCCCGAGCAGGATGACCACAGTGCGTACGCCCGTCTGGTCGAGCACGTCGCGCTGGAAGCGATCCACCGCCGCCGGGCCGAAGCCGTCGCCGCCGTCCAGCAGCACGCGGTTTCCGCCGATGCCGGCGTCCACCACGGCGAGCGGGTGCTTCTCGGCGTTCAGGCGCCCGGCGAGGAAGTTGGGCCACCGATGGTCGACGTTGCCGCTCGACTGGTAGCCGTCCGTGATCGAGTCGCCGAATGCGACGACGGTTCCGCGGGCGCCCGATCCGGCGACGTCGACCCCGGTGACGAAGTGCCAGGCCTGGGTCTTCTGGGGCAGGGCGGCGGCGGACGTGGCCTCGGTCGCGTTGGTGCCGGACGTGAAGTAGGAGTCCTGCTGCGCGCTGGGGTGGAACGTCATCGGCGTCGAGTAGCCGGGGGTGTACGTCGACACGAGCAGGTCATGGTCCGCGGGGACGTCGAGCTTGACCGGGTCGCTCACCACGCTCTCGCCGGCGGGGATGGTGATCTTCTCGGCGCCGTGGAAGCGCAGCGCCCGCATGGTGCCGGGCTGGACCTGGGCCGTGTCCGGCGTCACCGGCAGCGCCACGGTCGCCTCGTCGACGACCAGCGGTGCGGTGCCGAACACGTTGGAGAGGTGGACCCGGACCTTGTCGCCGCCCACGCTGGTGTGGACGACGTCGCGAATCGTGCAGCTCACGCATCCGTTGTCGACCTTGCCGCTCGGCGACATGCCCCAGGTCGCGACCCAGCTGCGACCGCCCGACGCGGGAGGATCGTGCGGGGTGCCGGCACCCGCAGGGGCGACGGCGGTCGCGACGAGAGCAGCCGTGGCGAGGGCGACCGGGGCGGCGAGCCTGGCGCGGCGGGGCGCGCGGGACTTCGAACGGTGGACAGCGTGCATTGCTGGACCTCCTGGTGAGCGTCGGTCCAGGACGCGGACCGACATGACAGCGTTGTCGGAATGGATCGTAGGCCGGAGCGCCGGCACCGGCAACGCGAGTTGCCCGTGCCTCGGCGCGCGGTCGGCGGGCGCGAGGACGACGATGGACCCGAAGAGCCGCACGACCGCCCACCGTGCCGGACCTGCACCGACGCAGCGTCGGCCGGCCGGCCGACCGTCAGGGAGCTGCCATGACCGACGTCCCCACCGCACCCGATCCGTACGCGCGTGCCGTCCAGGGAGCCGCTCGCCAGTACTGGTGGCTGCCCGTGCTCCGCGGCGTGCTCACCATCGTCTTCGGCCTCGTCGCGGTGATCTGGCCCGGCGTGACGGCGCTGGCGATCCTCTGGGTGATCGCGATCTTCGCGATCGTCGACGGGCTCCTCGAGATCTTCGACGCGATCCGGTACCGCGCCGCCGGCGGGACGGCGCTCGGCATCACGTTCGGTGTGCTCTCGGTGGCGTTCGGCATCGTGGCGCTCGTCTGGCCCGGCCCGACCGTGACCGTCTTCGCCGTCATCGTGGGCATCTGGGCGATCCTCGTGGGGCTCGTCGGGCTGGCCGCCAGCATCGACCTGCGCAAGGTGGTCGGCAGCGGCTGGGCCTGGGGCGCGATCACCGCGGGCCTCACCGTGGTCCTCGGCATCCTGCTCCTGATCTGGCCCAAGGGCAGCCTCGCCGCACTCGTGTGGCTCGTCGGGATCTGGGCGTTCGTCGCGGGGATCGTGCTCGTCGTCATCGGCTTCCAGGTCCGCCGGCTCGGGAAGGCGGACCTCACGGTCTGAGCCGGGCGAACCGCGCAGGGGGATGAGCCATGGCACAGACCGTCGGACACGACGCCCGCCCACCACGTCACCGCGCCGGACGACGCCCGGGCGGCTGGTCCTTCACCCGCACGACGGCGCCGCTCGGCCTGCCCGCGCTGTGCGCCTCGGGCGCGGCGATCGTCGCGCTCGGGGCGGTCCTCACCGCGACGCACGCCTGGGCCGCCTGGTACACGGCGGTCGTGTTCGGGCTGTGGTTCCTCGCGCTCCTCGCGTGGGCCGACGCGTTCCAGTCGCGCCTGCCGTGGCAGGCCTCGCTCGCCGCCGGGCTCGTGTGCCTGGCCGGCGCCACCGTGCTCCCCGGCACGACGGCGCCACCCACCGACGCGCCGTCCCTCGCGGTCGCGGTCCTCGGGGCCGTCGGGATCGGGCTCGCGCTCGGGCCGGCCGCGGGCGCCGTCGAGCGGGGGCTCGAGCGGGTGCGCTGGAAGTAGCCGGCCCGGCGGCTACCCTCGCCGGGTGGACCGTGCGACGACGCCCTCCAGCGAGCACCCGCGCGAGCGGGAGCTCACCGCGCCCGACGGCGCGTGGCTCGACCTGTGCCTGCCCGGCGGTCGGCTGGACCCGGCGGCCGTGGGCTGGTCGCGCCGCCCGCTCCACCGGGCGAACCTGCGCGGCTGGGGCCGCCGGAAGCGCTGGGAGTACTGGGGGATCGTCACCCCGGCGCACGCCGTCGGCGTGACCGTCTCCAGCCTCGACTACGCCGCCGTGCACGGCGTCTACCTCCTCGACCGTGCGACCGGTGAAGAGACCACCGTCGACGCCGTCGTGCCGCTCGCGCGCGGCGTCGCGCTGCCCGACCGGTCCGGTGGGGGACGGGCGTCAGGCCGGGCCGGGAAACTGGTCGTCACCGTCGACGAGGAGGCCGGCGGCACCCGGCTGCGCGTCGAGCACCCGCGCGTCTGGCTCGACGTCCTGCTCGCCCGGCCCGCCGGGCACGAGTCGATGAGCGTCGTCGTGCCGTGGAGCGCCCGTCGCTTCCAGTACACCGTGAAGGACGTCGCGCGCCCCGCGACCGGGACGCTGCGGCTCGGCTCCGGGCCCGGCGCCGTCGGGCACACGCTCCCACCCGGCGAGAGCTTCGGCGTGCTCGACCACGGGCGCGGGAAGTGGCCCTACCGGATCACCTGGAACTGGGCCGCCGGCAGCGGCGACGGGCGCGGCATCCAGCTCGGCGGACGCTGGACGGACGGCACCGGGTCCACGGAGAACGCGTTGCTGGTGGACGGCCGGATCCACAAGATCAGCGACGACCTGCGCTGGGACTACGACCCCGCCGACTGGCTCCGCCACTGGCGCATCACCGGGCCGCGCGTCGACGCGACGTTCCACCCCGAGCACGTGCGCGTCGCCCGGACCGAGCTGGGGGTCGTCGGGTCGCGCACGCACCAGTGCTTCGGCACCTTCAGCGGGCGGGCCCGGGCCGACGACGGCGCATGGGTGCCGCTCGACGGGCTCGTCGGGTGGGCCGAGGAGGCCAGGCAGCGGTGGTGAGCGCCGGCCTCAGCAGTGTGGCCCGGTTCCCAGGCGGTCAGCAGATGCAGGCGGTCAGTAGATGACGGTGTAGTCGTGCACGTACGAGACGGCCTTCGTGAGCGGCTTGAGCTGGAGCACGCCGCGGTGGTGCGCCCGCACCTTGACCGTCACGTAGGCCCAGTGGGACGTCGAGGAGGTCGCCTTCACCGTCCCGATCCTGGTCTTGCCGATGTATACCGCGAACGATCCGCCCTTCGGGTACTTCTTCACGTGCAGGCGGACAGCGTGGCCGACCACGGCGTCGCCCGTTCGGTAGCTGCCGTATTTGTCGAATTCAGAGGTCGAGAGCTTCCCGAAGTTGGCCCCCGCACTGTCGTAGAACATCCCACCCATCACATTGCTGCAGTGGGTCCCCGACCACCGACCGACGTTCCCCACGGCGTCCTTGGCCCGGACCCTGAAGCAGATCTCCTCACCGGGAACGACCGCGCGAGAGACGCTGTGCCTCGTCGTCCAACCGTCGCGGTACACGGAGGGGTACCACCCCAAGGATTCGACCGGGTAGAGGTCCTGGACCTGATAACGGAGGGTGCTCCGATCGTCACGGCCGGCGAAGGTGAAGGTGGTCTGCTGCCACCTGTCCGGCGTCCTGTCCCAGGCCTTCTTGTAGGCGTAGTAGCGCTGGGCGGTCGCCGCCGTCGTCATCCTGGGAGCGGTGCCGTCGGCGTAGGTGCAGTGTGACGACGACCATGCGCTCACGTTGCCCGCCGTGTCACGGGCGCGGACGCTGAGGCAGACCCGCTGACTCGTCGTGGCCGTGACCGAGCGGCTCGTCGCGGTCGTCCGCTGCCACGATCCCGGATAGACCCAGGCGCTGTACGTGGCACTACCCCTGGGCGCCTTCTTGTAGCGGACGTCGTACGACGCGACCTTGAGGTTGTCGGTCGCGGCGTAGGTGATCTTCGCGACGGCTCGGTCCTTGACCGCACGCGTGGTGGACGCAAGCCCGCTCACCCTCGTGACGCGCGGCGCGATCTCGTCGACCCGCCCGCACACGGGTTGCGACCAGGCCGAGTAGTTGCCGGCCACGTCGTGGTTGCGAGCCTCGACGCAGACCGTATGGTGCGGGGTCGTGCGAATCTCGACCATCGAGCTCGACCTGCCCGTGACCGGGCCGGTGCGCCAGTCGCCGGGCACAGCGCCATCCGAGGTAACGCGGAAGCGGCTCTCTTGGCGGTCTGCCCCGCTGGGCGTGAACACGGTCGGCGAGGTGTCCCACGGAATTGGCCCGTAGACGGTCACGGTCGTCGCGGCCGGCGGCGCGAGCGTGAGGATCGGGACCTCCGGTGGGTCCTGGTCGACGGCCGTCGTGGCGGGCGGCGTCGCCCAGCCGAGGTCGACGACGCGTAGTAGCCCGTCGAGGTCGCGATAGGCGAGGGTGCTGCCGGTGTCGTCGAGGTCGAGCGCGCCTGCCGCCGCGGGGCCGAAGGTCCGTTCGGTCCGGTCGCCCCCGATCTCGCGCACCGCGACGGTCGCGGCGCCGGCGGACGTCGCGGCGCGTAGCCCGACGATCGTGCGTTCGCCGACCGACAGGCGGTCGAGCGCCTGGTCCGCATCGGGGAGCTGCCAGTTCTTGTAGACCGGGCTGCGGCGAGCATCGATGAAGAATCGCACCCCATTCGGGTCCGTCTCGACCGCCCAGGGATCGCGAACGGCAAGACCGTGCGACCCGTAGCCGGTTCCCCTCTCCACGAATGACCAGGCGTCGGTGGCGATGTCGATCCGCACGAGGCCGCCCGCATATCCGCTGGCGGCCCAGAGGGTCGAGCCGTCCACGGTCCCGCCGTTCGGGAATACCGCCGTGTAGTGGGACGTGATCGAACCTGTCGCGACATCCTCGACGTTCCATGTGCCTCCGCCGCGCCCGGTGGTGTCGGGGACAGCAGGAAGAAGCGCGTAGAGCCCGCCCCTGCCCAGGGTCGTACCGGTCGCTACGACGCGTGAGGACCAGCCACCCTCGTGGGCGCGCCACACGAGGGTGTCGGCCTTCCCGCCCGCGTCCGCCACGAGGAGGGCATCTCCCTCGGCGCTCAGCAGGTGGCCCGTGAGAGGCGCGCCGTCGACGGTGACCGGGCTCCAGTCGATGGCCGAGCCGTCTCGGGGAAGGGCAACGATGCCGGCGGCGGTCTCGCCGTAGACGGCGTCGTCCGTGAGCCCGACGCCGCCGGTCAGGCGGACCGCCGACGACGGCGCGACGACCGCGCCCTCGGTCGGTGCGACCACCGGGTCGGCGGCGGTCGCCGTCGCGGGGACCGACACGAGCGCCGTCGTCCCTGCGAGCGCCGCTGCGAGAGCGACAGCCCACGCGCGGGAAGCCCGCTTCACCTGCACGAACGCCATCTGGTCCTCCTGCGAACCGTTGCCTGCAGCGCACAGGCTGAGCGGACTGTATCGGAGGTGGGTGCTGGCTGAGAAGGGGTTCCGTCCGGCGGATCGTCGAACGTCCTGCATGATGCGGTCGTGACCGTGGAACCCGCGCCGCCGGCGCCCCGCAGCACCGACGACGACGCTCCCCTGCGGTACGACGTCGGGTGCCTCGGCGTTCTCGTGCTGCTCGACGGGGCGGTGTCCGCGAGCCACCTGGGCGATCACGTCCCGGGGTGGTTCGCCGGAGGCGTCGGTTGGCTCTGGGGCCTGTCGGTGCTCGGGCTGACGTTCTCCGTCGGCGAGCGGGCGTCCACGGCGTGGCGGTTCGTGGCGGCGCCGGTGCTGACCGCGTTCACGCTGTTCGTGGGGCTGCGCGTCCCGGACCGTGGTGGGTGGCCCGCCGAGCTCCATGCTCTAGCGTGGGTCGCCGGCCCCGTGGCGCTGGCGTTGGTGCTCGTCCCGCCGATGCTCGCGGGCAAGCGGGCCTGGGACCGGCGCCATCCGGCTCCGACGGCGTCCCAGCGGCTCGGCCTGGCGAGCGATGCCGAACCCGCCACGGGACTGCCGCTCCGCTGGTCGACGGGCGGCCGCGCGGTCGTGCTCGACGACGTCGGCGACCGCCGGCTGCAGGTCATCAAGCTCGTCGGCGACCTCTGGGCCGATCGTGACCTGACGGTTCTCACGGAGGTTCTGCGGCGCCCCGAGCACGGCCCGATGGTCCCGCTCGTGATCGCGACGGGCCTGTCCCGCGACGACGCGTCCGCGCTCGTCACGGCGCTGCAGGGGTGCGGGGCGGAAGCGCGCGTCCTCTGACGGCACCACTACCACGTGTTTGCAGAAACTTGCGGTAGACCTTCGCCGCTGACCTGGCTATGGTGGGCGACGCGTGTTGCACGTTTCTGTATGCGGCTGCAAAACACCGGTGATGTGTTCGCTCACGACCTGAGGCGGACGCGCCGCGGCCGTCGTCCTGTGCACGAGCGCACCGCCCGGCGTCGAGCGTCGGGCGGTCTGCGCACCCGACGAGAGGGAAGCGATGAAGCTCCTCCGACACCGCACCACCCCCGACCATCCCCGTACCCACCGCGCCCGACGCACCACGGCCGTCGCCGCTGCGACGACGCTCCTCGCGAGCTCGCTCGTCGGCATCGCGACCACGACGGTCGCGCCGACGGCCCAGGCCACGGCGCCCGGCGCCAAGAACGTGACCGCGGTGCTCTTCCAGTGGCCCTGGACCTCGGTCGCGCGCGAGTGCACCGACAGCCTCGGCCCGGACGGCTACGGCTACGTCCAGGTCTCGCCGCCCACCGACGAGCCCCGCCTGCAGGATCAGTGGTGGACCTCCTATCAGCCGGTCAGCTACACGCTGAACGGCAAGGAGGGCACCCGGCAGCAGTTCGCCGACATGGTGAAGACCTGCAACGACGCGGGCGTCAAGGTCATCGTCGACACGATCGTGAACCACATGTCCGGGACCGGGAGCATCGGCGCCGGCTCGGTCGGCGGCGAGACGTTCTCGAAGTACGACTACCCCGGCCTGTACAGCGACGGCGACTTCCACTCGTGCCGCCACGACATCGCCAACTGGGGCAACAAGACCGAGGTCCAGACCTGCGAGCTCGTCGGCCTGTCCGACCTCGACACGGGCAGCGACTACGTGCGCGGCAAGATCGCGGGCTACCTGAACGACCTGCTGTCCCTGGGCGTCACGGGCTTCCGGATAGACGCGGCCAAGCACGTCAACAACGCGGACCTGCAGGCCATCAAGGCCAAGCTCACCAACCCGAACGCGTACTGGGCGCAGGAGGACATCTCCGACGCCACCGTCCCGGCGTCGGACTACTACGCGACCGGCGACGTCCACGACTTCGCCTACGCGTCGCAGCTCAAGTCCCAGTTCGGGTCCGGCCAGATCAAGAACCTGGCGTCGTTCGGTCCGTCCTGGGGGATCCTGCCGTCCGAGCACGCCAGCGTGTTCGTCTCCAACCACGACACCGAGCGCAACGGGAACTCGCTCAGCTACAAGGACGGCGCCGCCTACACCCTCGCGAACACGTTCATGCTCGCGTACCCCGACGGGTCGCCGAGCATCCAGTCCGGGTACGCGTTCACCAACGCCGACGCCGGCCCCGCGGTCGACTCGACGGGTCACGTCAAGGACGCCGTCTGCGGTGAGAACGGCTGGCTCTGCGTGCACTCCCAGCAGCCGATCGTCGGCATGGTCGGGTTCCACAACGCGGTCGGCGACGCCGCGGTGAACAGCTGGTGGGACGACGGCGACAACCAGATCGCGTTCGGCCGCGGGAACAAGGGCTTCGTCGTGATCAACCACGAGGGCGGAGCCCTCACGCACACGTTCCGGACGTCGCTGCCCGCGGGCACGTACTGCGACGTCGTGAGCACCGACCCGAAGGCCGCCTCGTGCGACTCCTCGCACACGGTCACCGTCGGAGCGGACGGCACCTTCACGGCGACCGTCCCCGCGCAGAGCGCGCTCGCGATCGACGTCGACAGCACCACGACCGGCGGCGGCACCACCGACCCGGGCGACGGCGGCACGGACCCGGGCGACGGCGGCTCGACCACCGGCGGCGCCACGGTCTACTACTCGACCGACAAGGGCTGGCCGGCGTACGACATCCACTACCAGGTCGGCGCGGGCGCGTGGACGACCGCGCCGGGCGTCGCCATGAGCGCCGCCTGCACCGGATGGGTCTCGAAGACCATCGACCTGGGCGCGGCCACGACCCTCGCCGCGACCTTCAACAACGGCAGCGGCACGTGGGACAACAACGGTTCCAAGAACTACGCGCTCAAGGCCGGGGTCAGTGCGGTCAAGGACGGCGTCGTCACGACGACGTCCCCGTGCGCAGGCTCTCCCGGCGGTGGTGACACGGGCACCGGCACGGGCGACGGCACCACCGCCGTCACCTTCGCCGTGACCGCGACGACCGTCTTCGGGCAGAACGTCTTCGTCGTCGGGAGCACGGCCGCTCTCGGCTCGTGGGACACGTCGAAGGCGGTCGCGCTCTCGTCGGCCTCGTACCCGGTGTGGAAGGGGATCGTCTCGCTGCCCGCCGGCACGACCGCGGAGTACAAGTACGTCCGCAAGAACGCGGACGGGTCCGTCGCGTGGGAGTCCGGCGCCAACCGCACGACGACGCCGTCCGGCTCGTCCGTCGCGGTGAGCGACACCTGGCGCAACTGACCCGTCAGGGCCTGCCCGGCGTCGTCGGGCACGAGCGTGCGGTGCCGGGGAGGGGACGGCGCCGCACGCTCTCACCGCGCCCCCCAGCGATCGGAGCAACGATGCCCACCCGACCCATGCCGGTACTCGCCGTCGTCCTGCTCGCCGTCACGGCTCTCGTGGGGTGCTCGGCCGACGACGCCGCGACCGACGAACAGGCGGCCACGCTCGCGCAGCTGCAGCACGGGACCGAGCTCATCGGCGACGATCTGCTCGCGCAGGTCCACGGCGACCTCGCCCGCAACCAGCCTGAGCCCGCGAGCCGCGCAGTCTCGGCCGCGGCCGACTCCGCGCGGTACTGGAGCTGGTCCACCCGGGTCCGTCTGACGGACTACGCGGACCGCACGCCCGCGCAGGCGGCGAAGGCCCTGGCCGACCACCTGATCGACCAGGGCTGGCAGGCGGGGACCGTGTCCCGCCCGGCCTCCGGCGTCACCGGGCTGTACAGGGCCGACGAGGACGGCGCGTGGGAGGTCGACCTCGCCGCCCCCGCTCAGCACACCGTCGAGATCAAGGTCCTCAGCCCGGTCACCACGGGGGGCTGAGCCGCGAACCGGCGCGTTCCGCCCCCGTTACTCTGCGTCGGTGAAGATCGTGACCCCCGCCGGCGAGACCTACCGTGTGCACCGGCGAGTACTGCCGTGGCGGCGCCGGATCCGGGAGAAGCCCGACTGGGACCTCCTCGACGCGTTCGACGTGCCGGACGTCGACCACCTCGGCGTCCTCGGCGCGATCCTGCTCGTGATCGG
Source organism: Luteimicrobium sp. DT211 (assembly GCF_049844995.1). Classification (NCBI taxonomy): domain Bacteria; kingdom Bacillati; phylum Actinomycetota; class Actinomycetes; order Micrococcales; genus Luteimicrobium; species Luteimicrobium sp. DT211. Next base: position 599,983 of record NZ_JBNCMC010000001.1, read on the forward strand.
CATCGTCATCGCGCTGCCGATCATCGTCCTGGCGCTGCTCGTCGTCGGGGAGGTGCTGCTCCTGCTCCTTCTGCTGCCGCTGTTCCTGCTGGCGCGCGTCGCGTTCAAGAAGCCGTGGATCGTCGAGGTCACGCGCAAGCGCAAGGTCGTGCACGCCGAGTCCGTCGTCGGGTGGGGCGCTGCGGGTCGCCGCGCGCGGGCGCTCGTCGACGAGCTGCGGTCCACCGTCCCCAAGGCCAGGATCACGGGCTGACCGGTTCGGTTACGTTTCGGGACGCGGCGCCGTCGTCGGAGGTGAGAGCAGCACTCACCTCGACGAAGGAGACCTCATGGACGCCCGGCTCAACCCCACCGCAACCGTCATCGGCCCGAAGGCGATGAAGCACGTCGTCTCGGCGGACCACGCGCTCGCCGGCTCGACCGTCCCGCGGGCGACGCAGGAGCTCATGAAGATCCGCGCCAGCCAGATCAACGGCTGCGGCGCGTGCCTCGACATGCACGTCAAGGAGGCGCTCCTCGCGGGCGAGGACCCGCTGCGGGTCGGCCTCGTCGCGACGTGGTCCGAGACGACCGTCTTCACCGAGGCCGAGCGGGCCGCGCTGGAGCTCACCGAGCAGGGCTCGCGCCTCGCCGACGGTGGGCGCGTCACCGACGAGGCGTGGGCCGAGGCCTCCCGCCACTACGACGAGGAGCAGCTCACCGCGCTCGTCTGCGTGGTGGCGGTCATCAACGCCTTCAACCGTGTCAACGTCATGCTCGGGATCCGCGGCGGCGACTACGAGCCCGGGCACCTGGGATGAGCTCAAAACCAGGGTCGGAGCGTGCCGACGGGAACGACGTTGACACCGTCAGGTGGTCGATAGCCAAGCCCTAGCCCGTGAGGACCGTGAGGGCGAGCGGCTTGCCGGACCGGGATTCGTCGATGTCGTGAGCGAGCCTGTCGACAGCTTGTCGACGCTCCAGTCGGCACCTTCTAGGGGTACGCGGTGCCCCGACGCCGATCAGGCTGGCGTGACGGCGTCGGCGATGGGCACGTCCCCGCCGACGAAGGCGATGAACCGGCCGATCGTGTCGCGCCGGTGCAGCACCTCGGCCACGACCCGGGCGACGTCCTCGCGCGGGACGCTGCCGCCGTCGGGCGCGCTGCCGTCGTCGGGCGAGCCGGCGTCGATCGCGCCGGTGCCCGGCTCGAGCGTGAGCGAGCCGGGCGCGACGATCGTCCACTCGAGGTCGGTGCCGCGCAGGTACTCGTCGGCGGCCGCCTTGGCCTGCGCGTACGCGTAGAAGGAGCTGTCGGGCGAGACGCCGTGGTCCGGACCCGCGCCGAGGTACGACACCATCACGTAGCGCTGGATCCCGGCGCCGCGCGTCGCCTCCATGGAGCGGATCGCGGCGTCCCGATCCACCGCATAGGTGCGCTGCGGGTCGCCGCCGCCCGCCCCTGCGGACCAGACGACGGCGTCGTGCCCGCGCAGGACGTCCGACAGGTCGGACGCCGAGAGCTGCTCGACGTCGGCGACGACGCCGCGCGCGCCGGTCGCGTTCACGTCGGCAATCTGGTCGACGTGGCGGACGAGCGACGTCACCTCGTCGCCGCGCTCGACGAGGAGGGGGGCGAGCAGGAGTGCGACCTTGCCGTGGCCGCCGATGATCGCGATGCGTGACATGGATGTCCTTCCGACCCTCCGACCGTACGCGGGAGACCCGCTCCGCCGCGCGGCCGACGACGTCGCGGCTCACGATGGCGTCGGGTGCACCGCCCTGTGCACGCCGAGCGCGACGACCGGAAGGCCCACCATGCCCACGAAGATCACCGCCGTCTACGACAACCCGACCGACCCGGAGGCCTTCGAGGCCGGGTACGTCGGGCAGGTCGACCTCGCCCGCGCCGTGCCGGGCGTGCTGCACGTCGAGGCGTCGAAGGTCTGGCCCAAGGAGGACGGGACGCCGACGCCCGCCTACCGGCTCATCGACCTGTACTTCGCCGACTACGACGCCGCGAGCGTGGCCGTCACGACGCCCGAGTTCGGGGCGCTCGCGGGCAGCGTCTTCGCGATCGCGAGCGGGGGCGTGCGGATCGTGTTCGCCGACGTGGAGGCCGAGAAGTAGCCCGCCACCCGAAGAGTGGTGCCTGCACCCCTGTGCCGGGGCGCGTCCGCGCGAAGGATGGATCAGGTCCGGGCGACCGCCCGTACCTGGTCCGACCGAGGCGTCGCCGACCAGCGGATCGATCCCCCGGGACGGCACCGAGATGTCCACGAGCACAGCAGTCGGGAGGACCCCGCAGACGGGCCGCCGCCCAGGTCGGCCGAGCGGCGTGACCCAACGGGTCGCCGTCTGGAGCGCGACCCACCGCTGGACCGCGATCGGCCTGTGGGCCCTGATGATCGTGCTGGCGGCGAGCATCAGCATGTTCATGGCGCCGCGCCAGGCCACGAGCCTCGACCTCGGGGTGGGTGAATCGGGCCGCGCCGCGCAGGTCGCCGCCGACGCCGGGCACCCCGACCCGATCGTCGAGAACGCCCTCATCACCTCGCCGACCGGCACGCTCGACCGGCACGACGCCGACGCGGCCGCCCGCGAGCTCGTCTCCCGGCTCGGCGCGCTCGACGAGGTCGCGTCCGTCGCCGACCCGGTCACCTCCAAGGACGGGACGGCCGTCCTCGTCCAGGCGACGATGTCCGGTACCGAGGACACCGCCGACGCGCGGGTCCCCGCGCTCCAGGACGTCGTCGCCGGCGTCGGCGCCGACCACCCCGGGCTGCGCGTCGAGGAGGTCGGGACCGCGTCCATCGACGCGCAGTTCCAGGACTGGCTCGGCGGCCAGCTCGGCAAGGCGACGCTCCTGAGCGTCCCGCTGACGCTCGTGATCCTGCTGGTGGTCTTCGGGGCGATCGTCATGGCCGGGATCCCCGTGATCCTCGGGCTGTCGTCCGTGGCGGCCGGCCTGGGGCTCTGGGCCGCGGCGTCGCAGCTCCTGCCCGACCCGGGCACGGTCACGGACCTCCTGGTGCTGGTCGGCATGGCCGTCGGCGTCGACTACTCGCTGTTCTACCTGCGCCGGTTCCGGGAGGAGCGGCGGCGCCTCGGCGACGACCGGGCCGCCACCGTCGACGCGATCAGCATCGCCGCCAAGACGGCGGGGCACTCGGTCGTCGTGTCGGGGCTCGCGGTCACCCTGTCGATGGCCGGCCTGTACTTCGCCGGCAACGCCACGTTCTCCGCGATGGCGACGGGCTCGATCCTCGTGGTCCTGGTCGCGCTGGCCTCGTCCGTGACGGTGCTGCCCGCGATGCTCGCGCTGTTCGGCCGCTGGGCCGACCGGCCGCGCGTCCCGGTGCTGTGGAGGATGACCGGCGGCCGTCCGCGCCTCGTTCCGGCGATGCTGCGACGCGTGCTCGCCCGGCCCGTGGCAGCGACCGTGGTCTCGGTCGTCGGGCTCCTCGCGCTCGCCGCGCCCGTCCTGGGCATCTCGCTCGCGAACGGCGACGTCGACGAGTTCCCCCGCACCCTCACGACCATGCAGGCGTACGACCGGCTCGTGGCGGAGTTCCCGCAGGGCGCGGCGCCCGACACGGTCGTGGTTCAGGTCCCCGCGGGGCAGGAGGACGAGCTCCGTGCGCAGGTGAAGGCCCTCGACGCCGACGTCGCCCGCCACCCCGACGTGTTCGCCGGCACGGAGGCGCCCTGGTTCTCGCCCGACGGGCGCACCGCGGTCCTCACGGTCGACGTCGCGACCGCGGCGCCGTCGTCGGGCGGGGGAGCCGGCGCCTCCGAGACCGCGAACGACTCGGTGAACACCCTCCGCGGGACCGTGGTCCCGGCGACCGTGGGGAGCATCGAGGGTGCGACGGCCGACGTCGGCGGCGACGCCGCGAGCTCGCTCGACTTCACGGCGAACCTCCGCCACGCGACGCCGATCGTCGCCGTCGCGGTACTCGGGCTGACGTTCCTCGTGATGCTCGTCGCGTTCCGGTCCGTGGCCGTCGCCGGGCTGACCGTCGTGCTCAACGTGCTGTCGATGGCGGCGTCGTTCGGCGTCCTGACGCTGATCTTCCAGGGCACGTGGGCCGAGGGGCTGCTGGGCTTCACGTCGAGCGGGCACGTCGTCTCGTGGGTGCCGATGCTGCTGTTCGTGGTGCTGTCCGGGCTGTCGCTCGACTACCACGTGTTCGTGGTCAGCCGGATCCGGGAGAACGCCCGGCTCGGGATGGCCACGCGCGAGGCGATCCTCGACGGCGTGACGCGCACCGCCGGGACCATCACGAGCGCCGCAGCTGTCATGGTGGGCGTGTTCTGCCTGTTCGGGGTGCTCGGGTTCATCGAGCTCAAGCAGTTCGGCGTGGGGCTCGTCGTGGGCGTCGTGCTCGACGCGACCGTCGTCCGCCTCGTCCTCCTGCCCGCCACGATGATGCTCGCCCGCCGGCGGCTGTGGTGGCCCGGGATGCGCGGGACGCGCTCCGTCGTCGTGCCCGAGCTCAGGAGCGCAGATAGGTGAGGACCGCCACCACCCGACGCGACACCGTCGCCGACGCAGGAAGGTCCAGCTTCATGAGGATCGAGTTGATGTGCTTGGCCACCGCCTTCTCCGTGACGACGAGCCGCTCCGCGATCGCGAGGTTCCCCTCGCCCTCGGCCATGAGCGCGAGCACCTCGAGCTCCCGCGGCGTGAGCCGGTCGAGCAGGGCGGCCGCCGACCGCCGCTGCATGAGGGCGCGCACGACCTCGGGGTCGACCGCCGTCCCGCCCGCGGCGACCGTGCGCAGCGCGGCCACGAACTGGACGTCGTCGAAGACGCGGTCCTTCAGCAGGTACCCGACTCCGCCCGCGCCGCCGTCGAGCAGCTCGTCCACGTACAGCTGCTCGACGTACTGGGACAGCAACAGCACCGGCAGGCCCGGGAACCGGCGTCTCGCCTCGAGCGCGGCGCGCAGGCCCTCGTCGGTGAACGACGGCGGCAGGCGCACGTCGAGCAGCGCCAGGTCGGGGGAGTGTGCCTCGATCGCGGGCAGGATCTCGTCCCCGTGCGCGACGGCGGCCACGACCTCGACGCCGTGCGTCGCCAGCAGGCGGGTGAGGCCGTCGCGCAGCAGGAACTGGTCCTCGGCGAGCACGATGCGCACAGGGGTCCCTTCGGGGGGCCGGTCGGGTCGCAGCCAGCCTAGCGGCGGGCATCGATGCAGGTCATCGGCGGTCCGCGCGGCCGGCGACGGCGGCGCCGCGCGCGTGACTCGCGGCGCCGCGTGGGGCAAGGTGGTCCTGTGACGACGACCGCGCCCCCGACCGCTCGGCCCGCCGCTCCGCGCGTCGCCGTCTCCCGGCCCGGCGCCCTGCGCCGCTGCCTCGTCCTCGCCGGGCTCGCGTTCGGGGAGCTCTGGCTCGCCGTGTGGCTGATCTTCACGGCGGCGCTCTCCCTCCTGTGGGTCGGCGGGTACCTCGTCCCGGGCGCGCTGACCGCGATCAGGGGCGCCGCACGCCGTCAGCGCCGGCTCGCGGCCGAGTACGCCGGGGTCGAGGTCCCGGAGTGGTACCGCCCGCTCGACGACGTCCCGCCGGGCACCGGTGCGCTCGCGCCCTGGCGGCGGCTCCTCGCCCTGGTCCGGGACCCGACGACCGCGCGGGACGTGCTGTGGGTGGTCGCCGACCCGTTCGTCGGGTTCTTCATCGCCCTGCTCCCCGTCGTGCTGATCCTCGAGATGCTCTGGGGCTTCGTGCTCCTCGCCATCTGGCGGACGATCGTCGACGCCGACGGCACGCAGTGGTACCTCTTCGTGCCGGTGAGCGACCAGACCACCGCCGTGGTCGCGGCGGGCGTCGGGGTCGTCTCGGCGGTCTGCGGCTACCTCCTCGCGCGCCCCGCGCTCGCCTGGCACGCGCGGTGGGTCCGCCTCGTCCTGTCGCCGCCGGCCCGGGCCCTCGAGCAGCGCGTCGAGGAGCTCTCGCGCAGCCGGGCGGACGCCGTCGACGACGCGTCGGCCGAGGTCCGTCGCATCGAGCGCGACCTGCACGACGGCGCCCAGGCGCGGATCGTCGCCATGGGGATGACCCTGACCGCAGCGGAGCGTCTCATGGAGACGGACCCCGAGGCCGCCCGGGCGATGCTCGCGGAGGCCAAGGCGTCGTCGTCGGCGGCGCTGCAGGAGCTGCGCGACCTCGTGCGCGGTATCCACCCGCCGGTGCTCGCCGACCGCGGGCTCGTGGACGCCGTCCGGACGCTCGCGCTCGAGGCGCCGGTGCCCGTCGAGGTGACGTCCACGCTGGAGGCCAGGGTCGCCTTGCCGGTGGAGTCGGCCGTCTACTTCGCCGTGTCCGAGCTGCTCGCCAACGTGGCGAAGCACGCGGGCGCGTCGGGGGCACGGGTCGAGGTCTCGCGGACGCCCCGCACGCTCACCGTGGTCGTGTCGGACGACGGGGTGGGCGGCGCGGCCGCCGCGCCCGGGTCGGGGCTCGCGGGGATCGAGCGGCGCCTGGGCGCGTTCGACGGGACGCTCGCGCTCGCAGCCCCCGTCGGCGGCGGCACGGTCGCGACGATCCACGTCCCGCTGGCGGGCTGAGTCCGGGGCGCCGGCCCTACGGGAGGATCTGGCCGATCGGTTCGCGCTTCTCAGCCTGGAACCGATCCTCCGCGCGGCCGCGCGCCCAGTACCCCGAGATCGAGATCTGCTCGCGCGCGACGCCGCGCTGGTAGACCACCAGGTCGCGCAGGGCTTTGACCGACTCGCGCTCCCCGTGCACGAACGCGTGCACCCGGCCGTCGCGCCACGGGGCCGCCGCGACGGCGTCGGCGAGGAGGGTCGACGTGCCGTCCGCGTCGGGACCGCGGTGGACCCAGCGCAGCTCGACGCCGGCCGGGCGGGCGAGCGGGACCTCGTGCTCCGGCCCGGCCACCTCGACGAACGCGTCGCCCTCGGCGTCATCGGGAAGCGCCTCGAGCGCGGCGGCGATCGCAGGGAGGGCGGACTCGTCGCCGACGAGCAGGTGCCAGTCGGCCGTCGGGTCGGGCGCGTACCCGCCGCCGGGGCCGGTCAGCACCACGCGGTCGCCGGGGGTGGCCGACGCGGCCCACGGGCCGGCGAGACCCTCGTCGCCGTGGACGACGAAGTCGACGGCGAGCCAACCCTCGGCCCCGTTCACCTCGCGGACCGTGTACGTCCGCGTGACCGGGACCCGCTCGGCGGGCAGGGTGGCGCGGAGCTCGGCGACGTCGAAGGGCGGGCGGAGCTGCTCGCCCGACGGTGAGAAGAAGATCTTGACGTACCGGTCGGTGAACGCGTTCGGCGTGAAGCCCGCGAAGCCGTCGCCGCCGAGGACGAGCCGCACGAGGTGCGGGGAGAGCCGGCGGGTGCTCAGCACCTCGAGCTCGATCTGAGGTCGTGCGGGGCGCCGGGGGCGGTCGGTCATCGAGGTCCTCTTCCCTGTGGAGTTAGGTCATCCTAACCTCGCGAAGAAGGCCTCCCGGGGGCCTGCTTCGCGAGGACCCCGCCCGGAGGCCTACGTCGCGGTCAGGAGGGGGTGGCCTCCGCCGCCGCGCGTGCTGCCGCGGGGAGGGCGGCCTCGATGCGGTCGAGCGCGGCGTCGTCGTGCGCGGCGGACAGGAACCACGCCTCGAAGACGGACGGCGGCAGGTTCACCCCCGCGTCGAGCATGGCGTGGAAGAACGCGGTGTACCGGAACGAGTCCTGCGCCTTGGCCTGGGCGTACGTGGTGACGCCGAACCGCGCGGCCAGGTCGCCGAAGAACACGGAGAACAGGCTTCCCGCGTGTTGGACGACGTGCGGCACGCCTGCCTCGTCGAGCGCGGCGCCCACCGCGGCGGAGAGCCGGGCGGCGGCGGCGTCGACGCGGGAGTAGACGGCGTCGTCGGCGAGGCGGAGGGTCGCGAGGCCCGCGGCGACGGCGACCGGGTTCCCGGACAGCGTGCCCGCCTGGTAGACGGGGCCGAGCGGGGCCAGCTGGTCCATGACCGCGGCCGAGCCGGCGAGCGCCGCGACGGGCATCCCGCCGCCGACGACCTTCCCGAACGTGAACAGGTCGGGCGCGTAGTAGTCGTCGCCGGCCGGGTCGAGCCCGCTCTCGAGCCCCCACCACCCCGACGGCCCGACCCGGAAACCGGTGAGCACCTCGTCGAGGATGAGCAGCGCGCCGTGCTCGGCCGTGACCCGGCGCAGGCCCTGGTTGAAGCCCTCCGGCGGCCGGACGACGCCCATGTTCGCGGGCGCCGCCTCGGTGATGACGGCGGCGATCTGCGAGCCGTACCGGGTGAACGCGTCCTCGACGGCGGACAGGTCGCCGTAGGGCACGACGATCGTCTCGCCCGCCGTCGCCTCGGTGACCCCCGCGGAGCCGGGGAGCGCGAGCGTCGCGACGCCCGAGCCGGCGTCGGCCAGGAGCGCGTCGCCGTGCCCGTGGTAGCAGCCCGCGAACTTCACGACGAGGTCGCGGCCGGTCACGCCTCGCGCCAGGCGGATCGCCGTCATGGTCGCCTCGGTGCCCGTCGACACGAGCCGGACGCGCTCGGCGAGCGGCACCCGCCGGCGGATCTCCTCGGCCAGCTCGACCTCGCCGACCGTCGGTGCGCCGAACGACAGGCCGCGCGCGGCCGCCTCCTGGACGGCCGCGACGACGTCGGGCTGCGCGTGGCCGAGGAGCGCGGGACCCCACGAGCAGACGAGGTCGACGTACTCGCGACCCGCGACGTCGGTCACGTACGCGCCGCGGGCGCTCGCGAGGAACCGCGGGTCGCCGCCGACGCTCCCGTACGCGCGGACGGGCGAGTTCACGCCGCCCGGGATCGCGGCCTGGGCGCGGACGAACGCGTCGTGGTTGGTGGTCACTTCTGCTCCTTCAGCCAGCCGGCGACCTCGACGGCCCAGTACGTGAGCACGACGTCCGCGCCGGCGCGCTTGATCATGGTGAGCGACTCCTCGATCGCCGGGCGGCGGTTGATCCACCCGTTCGCGGCCGCGGCCTCGATCATCGCGTACTCGCCCGACACCTGGTACGCCGCGACCGGCACGTCGGAGCGCTGCGTGACCTCGGCCAGGACGTCCAGGTTGCCCGCGGGCTTGACCATGACGACGTCCGCGCCCTCGAGCAGGTCGAGGTCCGTCTCGCGGATCCCCTCGCGCCCGTTGGCGGGGTCGAGCTGGTAGGTCCGGCGGTCGCCCTGGAGCTCGGAGTCGACGGCTTCGCGGAACGGGCCGTAGAACGCGCTCGCGTACTTGGCGGTGTAGGCGAGGATCGCGGTGTCGGTGTACCCGGCGTCGTCGAGCGCTTCGCGGCACGCGGCGACCTGGCCGTCCATCATGCCGCTGAGCCCCAGGACGTCGGCGCCCGCCTCCGCCTGCGCGACGGCCATGGCCTGGTAGCGGGTGAGCGTGGCGTCGTTGTCGACCTTGCCGCCGGGGTCGAGGACGCCGCAGTGGCCGTGGTCGGTGAACTCGTCGAGGCACAGGTCGGACATGACCACCAGGCGTCCCTCGGCGGCCTCGACGGCGGCGCGGAGCCCGCGCTGCAGGATGCCGTCGGGCGCGTCGGCCTGCGAGCCCACGGCGTCGCGCACGGCGGGGATGCCGAACAGCATGACGCCGCCGATCCCGGCGTCGGCGGCCTCCTTCACGGCGCCCGCGAGGCTGTCGAGCGTGTGCTGCACGACGCCGGGCATCGACTCGAGCGGAGCCGGCTCGGTCAGGCTCTCCTTGACGAAGAGCGGCAGCACGAGGTCCGCGGCGTGCAGGCGGTGCTCCGACACGAGCCGCCGGAGCGCGGGGGTGGTGCGCAGGCGACGCGGCCGCACGTACGGGCGGGGCGGGGTGGTCATGAGGAAGCTCCTCGGTCGGTGGTCTCTACCGGGTCGTCAGAACCTCGTGAGGCTTGAGGCCCACGAGCTTCTGACAGGTCGAGTGGGGTGAGGGCACGGACGGTGGCGTCGGCGAGCCCGGCGTCGTCGGCGGTGGTGGCGACCGCGGCGACGTGCAGCCCGGCCTCCTCGGCCGCTCGGGCGGTGGGGGGACCGATGGCCACGCCGACGACGCCGTCGCGCGGCCCCAGCTGGGTCGCCACCTCGCGCGCGACGCTGCCCGAGGTGAGGACGACCGCGTCGACGTCGCCGTCCGCCCAGGCGTCGCGGGTCGCGCCGTCGATCAGGTGGGTCACCGTGCGGTAGGCGGTCACGACGTGCGGTCGCGCGCCCATCGCGGTCAGCCCCCGCTCGAGCGTCGGCTGCGCCAGGTCGCCGAGGGGCAGCAGGACGCGGGGGCCGCCGACGTCGGACGTGTCAGAACGAGGCGCCCGTATACGGGACTCACGTTCTGACGACTCGGTGGGGGCGGCGAGGGAGCGCAGCGCGGCGAGGAGGCCGAGCGCCGAGTGGTCCTCGGGGACGAGCGCGGCCTCGACGCCGACCTCGCGCAGCGCGCGCGCCGTCGACGGCCCGACGGCGGCCCACCGGGCGGGCGCGCCGCCGAGCCGGTCGCCGGGAGCCACGCGAGACCACGCAGCCGCGAGCTCGTCGACCGCGTTGACGCTCGTGACCAGGACCCACGCGTACCCGGCGGCCGCGAGGTCGCGGGCGGCGTCGTCGAGGGCGCCGAGGTCGTCGGCGGGGGCGCGCTCGATCACGGGGCTGACCAGCACCTGCGCGCCCAGCTCGTGCAGGCGCGCCGCGAGCCCGACCGCGCGGTCCAGCGACCGCGGCACGAGGACGGTCCGCCCGTCGAGGGGACGCTCGGTCACGTCAGCGCCCGGTCCCGACGACGTCCGGCATGGCCGCCGCGATCTCGTCCGCGAGCTGGGTGCCGAGGCTGACGGCGTCGTCGAGGGTGATGCCGCCGGAGCCCCCGGCGGCCTGGAGCCGGGCCGTCCGGCGCTCGGCGGTGCGGCCGTCGACCGTGACCGCTACGGCCTCGAGCACGAGCTCCTCGAGCCCGGCGCCCGCGTCCGGGTCGAGGTCGTCGTCGGCCGGCGCCGACCGCTCGACGTGCGCCAGGGCACCGAGCGGCGCGGCGCACCCGGCCTCGAGGCGGGCGAGGAACGCGCGCTCCGCCGTCACGGACAGCGTGGTGTCGCGGTCGGCGAGCGCGTCGAGGGCCGCGTGCAGCGCGAGGTCGAGCGCGGTGGGTTCGGTCCCGAGCACGCGCACCTCGATCGCGAGCGCGCCCTGCCCCGGCGCGGGCAGCATCACGCCCGGCTCGAACGCCTCCGCCACCGCGCCGAGCCGCCCGATCCGCGCGAGCCCGGCGCGTGCCAGCACGACGGCGTCCAGGTCGCCCGTCTCCGGGTGTGCCCGGCCGAGGCGCGTGTCGATGTTGCCGCGGATGTCGACGACGTCGAGGTCGGGCCGCGCGGCGAGCAGCTGCGCGGCGCGGCGCGGGGACCCGGTGCCGACGCGCGCGCCGTCGGGCAGGGCGAACAGGCCGGCGCCGGTGCGCGAGCACAGGACGTCGCGAGGGTTCTCCCGCTCGGGGCTCACGAGCCGCAGGCCGGGCGCGGTCGCGACCGGCAAGTCCTTGAGCGAGTGGACCGCGACGTCGCAGCGCCCGTCCAGGAGCGCCTCCCGCAGCGCAGTGACGAACACGCCCGTCCCTCCGAGCTGGGCGAGGGACCCGGTACGCACGTCGCCGTCGGTCGTGATCCGGACGAGCTCGACGTCGAGGCCCGTGAGCTCGGCGAGCCGGTCGGCGATCGTCTGCGTCTGGGTGAGGGCGAGCGTGGAACCGCGGGTGCCGACGCGCACGCTCGTCGGCACCTTCAGGGGGGTCGGGGTCACCCGTCCAGTGTCCGCCCGGTGACGGCTGCCGGGAAATCACCTGACCCGCCGTCAGATCGGCGTCACTCCGCGCACCCGAGGCCCGACCACGTGTCAGCGTCACGTCAGCGATCTGGAAGCGCCGCGGCCGACGATCGTCGCATGGACACCACCACCAACCGGCCGGGCGAGGCAACCTTCACGACGGGCCGCGTCACGTCCGCCGACGGCACGACGATCGGGTTCCGCCGGATCGGGCACGGCCCGGCGGTCATCCTCCTGCACGGCGGCCTCCAGTCCGGGCAGAACCTGGCCCGGCTCGCCGCGGCGCTGTCGGGGTCGTTCGACGTGATCGTCCCCGACCGCCGCCGCCGGGGGACGAGCCGGGCCGCCGAGCCCGCCGACGGCGAGCACACGGCCCGCGAGGTCGAGGACCTCCGCGCGCTCGTCGACGCGACCGGTGCCCACGCCGTGTTCGGGCTGAGCGCCGGCGGCCTCGTCGCGCTCCGGGCGGCCACCGAGATCCCCGAGCTGACGCGCCTGGCGCTGTACGAGCCGGCGCTGTCCGTCGGCGGCTCGGTGCCGACGGACTGGCTCCCGGCGTACGACCGCCAGGTCGCCGCCGGGCGTCTCGCCTCCGCGATGCGGACGGCGATGGTCGGGCTGCGGGTCGCGCCGGGGTTCTTCCGGCTGCCGTCGTTCCTCGTCTCGCCGCTGCTGCGGATCGTCATGCGGTTCCAGCGTCCGGCGCCGGGCGAGGCGTCGACCGAGGACGTCGTCCGCGCGATGCGCCATGACATGGCGCTCGTGACCGAGCTCGCCGACACGACCGCCGACTACGCGGCCCTCAGCGCGGACGTCCTTCTCCTGGGCGGCGCGAAGAGCCCGGGCTACTTCGCGGCTTCGCTCGCGGCGCTCGCCGACGCGCTCCCGCACGCCCACCGCGTCACCCTCTCCGGCATGACGCACAACGACGCCGACAACGACGGCGACCCGGCGCGCGTCGCAGACCTCCTCGAGCCGTTCTTCCAGGGCGCCCCGGCCGTGCAGCCGCGGTACTGAGCGCCGGTCCGCACGGCGCCGTGAAACGATGGCGACGTGGACCTGCCGACGCGCCTCCGCCGGGTCGTGCGGCGCCGACTCTCCGAGGCGACCGGCGTACCTCTGCGCGTGAGGCCGTGGCCCGAGGACCACGAGCTGTGGGTGGTCTACCGGGCGGCAGCCCAGAACCGTGACCTCTGGCCGATGCTGCGGTCAGCCGTGATGCTGGAGGGGGACCATGACGAGTCCCTGGCGAATGCGGTCGTCGTGGCCGGGCTGCTCGCCTCCCGCGACGACGCCGAGCGTGCGTGGTGGCTGGCAGCCGCGCGACCCGACTGGCAGGCCCACGAGGCGGCTGAGGAGATGCTGATCGCCCGTGAGGTCGCCGCGGGCCGCGGCACCGACCGAGCCGAAGCTGGACAGCTGGGCTGACGGTCTGCAGCGGCACGTCGTCGAGGTCGCGCCAGCCGCGGTGCTCGAGCTCCTGGCCGTTCATGCTCGGACTCGCCGTGTCCGGTCGCGCGCATCCGAGCGACTGGCCGGCTCGCGCCGCTGAGGTTCACAGCCGATCCCGCGACTGAGTTCACCCCGAGCGACCCGGTCTGCCGCGAACCTCCAGGCCTAGCGTGAAGGTGTGGATGGCGCGCCCGCACGGGACGCCGGCGGCCTGCGTGGCCTCGGTCGCTTCTGCGCGCGGCACGCCTGGCTGGTGGTCGTGGTGTGGGTGGTCGTCGGCGCGGCCGTGCTCCTCGCGAACCGGGCGTTCGGCGGGACGTACGTCGACGACTTCTCGTTGCCCGGGACCTCCTCGCAGCAGGGCAAGGATCTGCTCGCCGAGCACTCGCCGACGACGGCCGGCTCGACGTCGCCGGTGGTGTTCCGGTCGACGTCGGCGCTGTCCGACCAGTCCGACGCGATCTCCCAGACCGTGACCGCGCTCGGCACGGTCGAGCACGTGGTGACGGCGTCGTCGCCGCTGGCCGAGGGCGACCTCTCCACCGACGGCAGGACCGGCATCTCGGACGTCACCTTCGCGGACAACCCGGTCGTCTACGGCCAGGACCTGCTCGACGACGTCGACCGCGCGGTCGCTCCCGCGCGCGCCGCGGGGCTGCAGGTCGACTACGGCGGGCAGCTCGGCCAGCTCGCCCGGCCCGTCACCGACGACAAGCGCTCGGAGGCGATCGGCCTCGCCGTGGCGCTCGTCGTCCTGCTCGTCGGGTTCGGGAGCGTCGCCGCCGCGCTGATCCCGCTCGTGAGCGCCGTCGTCGGCGCGCTGGGAGGGCTCGCGGTCCTCGGGCTCGTCGCGGCCTCGGTGACGTTCGCGTCCGTCTCGCCGACGCTCGCCGCGATGATGGGGCTCGGGGTGGGCATCGACTACGCCCTGTTCCTCACGACCCGGTTCCGCAAGGCGCTGCACGACGGCGCGTCCCCGCCCGACGCGCTCGGGTCCGCCACGGCGACGAGCGGTCGCACCGTCCTGACGGCCGCGATCACGGTGATCGTGGCGCTGCTCGGGCTGTACGTGTCGGGCATCGAGTTCGTCGGGCGGATGGGTCTGGCGGCGGGCATCGCCGTCGCGGTCGCCGCGCTGTCCGCGCTGACGCTCGCGCCGGCCCTCCTCGGGCTGGCGGGACGCCGCATCGATCGCTGGCACGTGCGGGAACCCGTGAGCGAGCCGGTCGGGACGGGCGACGTCTGGCAGCGGTACGCGGGCGTGGTCGGGCGGCGGCCGTGGGTGTTCCTCGGCGCCGGACTCGGGGTGCTGGTGGTGCTCGCGATCCCCGTGCTGTCGCTCGAGCTCGGTCACATCGACGCGGGGGCGAGCCCCACGAGCTACACCGAGCGACGCGCCTACGACGCGATCGAGAAGGCGTTCGGGCCCGGGGCGAACGCGCCGATCACGGTGGTCGCGGAGCTCGCGCCCGGCACCTCCGACGCCGACCGCACCCAGCTCGGCACCGACCTCACGACCGCGCTCACCGGGACGAGCGGCGTCGCCTCGGTGACCCCGGTGAGCACCACGCCCGACGACGCGCTCCTCGTCACCACCGTCACCCCGACGACCGGGCCGCAGGACGCCGCGACCGACGCGCTCCTGCGCGAGCTCAGCGGCACCACGCTCCCGCGCGTCCTCGGCCCCGCCGGCGCGACCGGGGACGTCACGGGCGTGACCGCCGCACAGCTCGAGTTCCGCGACGACGTCGCCCAGAAGCTCCCGCTCATCATCGCGGTGGTCGTCGCGGCGGCGTTCGTGCTCCTGCTCGTCGTGTTCCGCGGCGTCCTCGTGGCGCTCAAGGCGGGGGTGCTCAACCTGCTGTCCATCGCCGCGTCGTACGGGGTGCTCGTCGCGGTGTTCCAGTGGGGCTGGGGCTCGTCGCTGCTCGGGGTGCCCGAGCCGGTGCCGATCGAGTCCTACGTGCCGATGATGATGTTCGCGATCGTGTTCGGGCTGTCGATGGACTACGAGGTGTTCCTGCTCTCGCGGATCCGCGAGGGCTGGCTCGCCACCGCCGACAACAGGCAGAGCGTCGCAGCCGGGCTGTCCGCGACCGGGCGGGTCATCACCTGCGCCGCACTGATCATGACGAGCGTGTTCGCGTCGTTCCTGCTCTCGACGAACGTCGTCGTGAAGATGCTCGCGCTCGGCCTGGCCGTGAACGTCCTCATCGACGCGACCGTGGCGCGGCTCGTGCTCGTCCCGTCGACCATGTACCTGTTCGGGCGCCTCAACTGGTGGATGCCCCGTTGGCTGGACCGTGCCCTGCCGCACCTCGACCCGGAGCCGCCGGCGGAGCCCGTCGAACCCGTCGAGCCCGTCGAACCCGTCGATCCGGTTGAGCGCGCGCGGAGGCCTCAGTCCGCGGTCGACTGAGGCGCGAGCGCAGTCACGGCGTCCCGCGCCTGCCCGACGACGGCGGCCAGCCCCGTCCCCGCGACCCACGACCCGACCACGGTGAGGCCGGGGAGCCGGTGGGCGGCGTCGTCGGCGAGGGAACGATCGGCGGGGCGGGCGGGCGCGAGCGCGTCCGGCCAGTGGGTGTCGAGGTGGTCGAGCACCTGCGACGGGTCGAGCGGGACGCCGAGCAGCCGGGACGCATCGGCGACGGCCTCCTCGACGGTCGGCGGGAGGGTCGGCTCGGGGTCGCCCGCGCGGCCGTAGGACAGCCGGACCACGTGCACGCCGTCGGGCAGCAGCGCCCGCAGCCACGGCCACTTGGCGCTCGCGTGCGTGAGGCCCTTCGCGCGGACGTCCGCGCCGGGGGCGACGAGGACGCCGGTGCCGCGGGGAGCGTCGTCGAGCGCGGGCGCGCGCAGCACGAGCGTGATGAGCCGGACGTCCGACCCGCCCTTCTCTGACCTGTCAGAACCTGGCGAGCCTCGAGACTCACCAGGTTCTGACACGTCACCGCCGTCCCCCGGGTTGTCAGAAGCTCCTGAGGCTCGACCCTCGCCAGCTTCTGACAAGTCGGGAGGGAGGAGGGGGGTGACGAGCGCGATCGCGGGCGTGCGGGGGAGCGCGACGACGACGCGCTGCGCCTCCGCGGCCGTCGCACGGGCGCCGTCGGAGGCGCTGCCGCTGACGTGCCACAGCCCGCCGTCGTGGTGGTGCCGCTCGAGCCCGACGACGCGCACACCGAGCCGGACCTCGCCCCCCGCGCTGCGGACGGCGTCGGCGAGCGACGCGACGAGCCGGTGCATCCCGCCGTCGATGCCGGCCACCGCCGACCCGGGCTTCGTGTTCCCCCGGCCGGGGGCGTCGGCGAGCATCGAGGCGGCGCGCAGCAGCGACCCGGTCTTCTCGTACGCGGCGACGAGCTGCGGGGCGACGGCGCGCGGGTCGAGCGTCGCCGGGTCGGCGGAGTGGATCCCGCCGGCCACGGGGGCGACGAGCCGCTCCAGCGCGGTCGGGCCGAGGCGCTGCGTGACCCACGCGGCCAGCGAGTCGGGCACGGGCGTGCGCGCCATGCCGAGGTCCCACCACGCGCGGAGGGCGCCCCCGAGGCCGAGCACCCGCCGGACGTCGGCCGCCCACGGGGTGGTCGGGATGCCGAGCGTCGCGGTGCGGGGGAGCGGGCGCGCGCGGGCCGGGTCGTCCTCAGTGCCTGCCCCCGCGTACGCCCAGGCGCCGCGGGGGTCCGGCTCGACGACAGCCAGCCCGAGCTCGCGCGCGAGGTCGCCGACCGCGGGGGTGCGGGTCGCGAAGGACTCCGCCCCGACGTCGACGGCGACGGTGCGGCCGCCGCCGATGCCCACCGATGCGCCCGCGACGGTCCCGCCCGGGCGGTCGGCGGCGTCGAGCACGAGCACGCGCACGCCGTCCCGCGCGAGGTCGTGCGCGGCGACGAGCCCCGCGACGCCCGCCCCGAGGACGACGGCGTCCCACCTCTCAGCCACGGCCGCACACCCCCGCCCCCGCGAAGTAGGCCTCCGCGCGGGGTACTTCGGCGAGGGGGGCCCCGGTCACAGGGAGTGGACGAGCTCGACGACGCGGGTCAGGACGGTCGGGTCCGTGGTCGGGGGGACGCCGTGGCCGAGGTTCACGACGTGCGCGGGCGCGTACCTGCCCCGCTCGACGACGTCGCGGACGTGCGCCTCCAGCACCGGCCACGGCGCGAACAGGAGCGCGGGGTCGATGTTGCCCTGCAGCGGCGTCGTCTCGCCGAGCAGCTTCGCTGCCTCGTCGAGCGGCGTGCGGTAGTCGACGCCGATCGCGCCGGCACCCGCGTGGCGCATCGCCTCGAGGAGGTGGCCGGTGCCGGTGCCGAAGTGAACCAGGGGGACCCCGAGCTCGTCGGGACCGGAGGACGGCACGACGAGGTCCGTCACGTGCGTGAGCGCCCGCGAGGACGCCGGGAGGGCGTAGCGCGAGTAGTCGTCGAGCGACAGGGCGCCCGCCCACGAGTCGAACAGCTGGCCCGCGCTCGCGCCCGCGAGCACCTGGGCGCGCAGGAACGTGCCCGTGAGGTCCGCGGCCCACTCGACGAGGCGGAACCAGGTGTCCGGGTCGGCGTGCATGAGGGTGCGGGCGGCGAGGTGGTCGCGCGACGGCTGCCCCTCGACGAGGTACGCGGCGAGCGTGAACGGCGCCCCCGCGAAGCCGATGAGAGGAATCTCACCCAGCTCGGAAACGGTCCGTTCGACCCCCTCCCGAACGGGTGCGAGGGCCTCGAGGGTGAGCTCGTGCTCGACCAGCCGGGCGACGTCGTCGGCGGTCCGGTAGGCCTGGTCCATGACCGGACCGACGCCCGGCTGGATCTCCACGCCCACCCCGGCGAGGAGCAGCGGCACGACGATGTCCGAGTAG
This sequence comes from Luteimicrobium sp. DT211, assembly GCF_049844995.1. Taxonomy (NCBI): domain Bacteria; kingdom Bacillati; phylum Actinomycetota; class Actinomycetes; order Micrococcales; genus Luteimicrobium; species Luteimicrobium sp. DT211. The sequence goes on from NZ_JBNCMC010000001.1 coordinate 618,078, forward strand.
AAGACTGCCGCGTCGACACCGTGCCGGCGCACCGGCTGCAGCGTGATCTCGCTGCTCAGAGCCGGGTTCAGGCACGACTCGAGCATCGTCGTGCCCTCGCGTGCGGCCTTGTACTCGGGCAGCGAGCGGCCGGCCTGGCGCATGAACCAGACGGGCGTCGTGTCGGGCCGGTCGCCGCGGAGCGCGCGCACGAGCGGGGCTTCGGCGGTGCGCCCGGAGGCGAGCGGGTGCGCGTCGGGAAGGGGCTTGCTGGGGGTCACCCTTCGATTGTGCCGCGACCCGGCCGCGGTGCTTCAATCGAAGCACTGTGCCTCTGCTCTCCTTCACCGCCAGTCATCACGACCTCGACCTGGAGACGCTGGAGCGCCTCTCGTCAGGCGCGCACCGCGTGGTCGAGTCCGATCTGGTGCGCTGCGACCCCATCAGCGGTGCCGTCGTGCTCGCGACGTGCAACCGCTTCGAGGTGTACGTGGACGTCGCCGGCCCCGCGCACGACGACGCCCCCGCAGTTCCCGTCTCCGGCCTCGCCCGGGTGCACGCCGCCCGCGAGGTCGCGCGCGTCGTCTCGGCGTCGTCCGGGCTGGACGAGGACCAGGCGCACGCCGCGCTCACCGTGCGGTCCGGCGAGGACGTCGCCCGGCACCTGTTCTCCGTGGCGTCCGGCCTGGACTCGATGGTCGTGGGCGAGCGTCAGATCGCGGGTCAGGTGAAGCGAGCCCTCGAGGCGTCGCGACCGGCCGGCACGACCACGGCGTCCCTCGAGCGGCTCTTCCAGGCCGCCGCGCGGGCGTCGAAGCGCGTCAGCAACGAGACGGCGCTCAGCGCGGCCGGGCGCTCGCTCGTGTCCCTCGGCCTGGACCTCGCTGGCGCCGACCTCCCACCGTGGCCCCAGGTCCGCACGCTGCTGGTCGGCACCGGCTCCTACGCCGGCGCGAGCTTCGCCGCCCTGCGGGACCGCGGCGTCACGGACGTCCGCGTGTTCTCGCGCTCCGGGCGGGCGGACGCGTTCGTGTCGTCGCACGCCGCCGACGGTGTGGACGTGCGCCCCGCCGACGACCTCCTCGTCGAGCTCGAGGACGTCGACCTCGTCGTCGCCTGCTCGGGCGGCGGGCGCGTCGGCGACCCCACGGCGTCCCTGCGCCCCGCGCTCGACGCCGCCCACGTGCTCGGCGCACGCGCCCGCGCCGCGAAGGTCGCCGGCGACGACGCCACGACCCGCCCGCTCGTCGTGCTCGACCTCGCGCTCACCCGGGACGTCGCGCCGCAGGTCGCCGACGTCGACGGCGTCCTGCTCTACGACCTCGCCGCGCTCCAGGCGCGTGCCCCGCACGTGTCGGGCGCCGCGGTGGCCGAGGCGGCGTCGATCGTCGACCACGCCGCCGAGCACTTCGTGCAGGGCGAGGGCTACCGGGCGTCCGACGCGCGCGTCGTCGAGCTCGTGCGCGCCGCCGACGCCGAGATCGCCGCGCTGGTCGCGGAGCGGCTCGCCGCGGCTGGCGCCGAGGGCGTCGACGTGGACCCTGAGGAGGTCGAGCTCGCCGCGCGTCGCGAGGTGCGCGCGCGCCTGCACCGCGACATCGTCGCCCTCCGGTCGGCCGTCAACCCCTGACCCGACCGTGACGTCCGGTCCGCCGCAGGTCACGGGCCCGTCGGCGTGCGGTGTCGCCATCAGCAGCGGGCGTGGTTAGTGTGGTCACCGGTCCGCGCCGCGGGTCCGCAGGGGGCTGGCGAGCAGGGGAGAACGAGGGCTCGAAGGCGAGCCCGAGGAGGACCGCATGACCGTGCCGGACCGGCCGCCGAACGTCTCGCTGCGCCTCGACGCCGCCCTCGCCGGCAGGGGCCAGGACGAGGACCTCTCGGATCTGCTGCCGTCCGCCGACGTCCAGCTGGCCGCGCGTCGTCGGCTCGACCCGTGCGACCTGCCTCCCGCCCCGACGACGGCGTCCGTCGGCCGCCAGCTCGGCCGCGGTGCGGCGCGGGCGTGCTTCGGCGCCGTGGACAAGCTCCGGGGGCACCGCGCCGGCTGAGGCTCACAGGCGCCTGACCTGCGGCGACGCTTCTAGCGCGCGCGCCGACCGTCACCCCGGGCTATCTTGCGAAGACTTGTGAAGGACTCGTGCAGGCGAGTCGCCACGAGGTCACCGCAGGCTGACGAGGGGGAGTCGCAGCATGGTTCGCAACGATTCGGGGGACGTCGAGGAGAGCGTGTTCGCGCGCCGTGCCCACGGGCCGGCGGCGCGTCGGGCGGGGCTCGCTGTGGCCGCCGCGCTGGCGTTCGGCGGCCTGGCGACGGCGGCGGCGGACGCGGCTCCGGCGGGCGGCACCGCCCTCGCGCCGTCGGTGCTGTCGGCAGCGGTCGAGGCGGCCACGCCCACGAACACGACCAAGGTCGTGACGCCCCTCAAGGCCGGCAAGTACCGGCTCTCGTCGTACTACGGCCCACGCTGCATGCCGACCGTGAACGCGTCCGACTGGCACCTCGGCCAGGACATGGCCGCCGCGGACGGGACGCCCATCTACGCGGTCGCGTCCGGCGTCGTGCGGAAGGCCGGAGCGGTGAGCGGGTTCGGCCAGTGGATCGTCATCGACCACGTGATCGCCGGCAAGAAGGTGTCCACCGTCTACGGGCACATGTGGAACGCCACCAAGTACGTGAAGGCCGGGCAGAAGGTCACGGCCGGGCAGCACATCGCGAACGTCGGGTCCAACGGCGTCGCGACCGGCCCGCACCTGCACCTCGAGGTCTGGCCCGGCGGGTACGGCGCGTCGTCGACGGACCCCCTCGTCTACATGAAGGCCCGGGGGGTCAACCTCACGGCGGGGGCGACGTCGGCGATCAAGCGGAGCGTGCCGTCGTCGTGCACGTACTACGCGCGGTCCCGCCTGAACCTGCGGGTCGGGGCGAGCACGAGCACGCCGAGCAAGGTCGTCCTCCCGGTGAACGCGAAGCTCACGACGAAGCCCGGGAGCAAGTCGAACGGCTGGCTGCCCGTCGCGTACGGCAGCCGGTCGGGTTGGGTCTACTCGACCTACGTCGGGCCCACGAAGGTCGCGGTCCCCAAGCCCGCGACCAAGACGGTCCGGTACGTCGGCGTGACGACCCTGAACCTGCGCGCGAGCGCGTCGACCTCCTCGAAGGTGGTCGCCAAGCTGACGCGCGGCACCGCGGTCACGTACCAGGGCAGCGTGTCGAAGTCGGGCTGGGTCAAGGTCAGCGCGGCCGGCCACACCGGCTACGTGTCCACCCAGTACCTCAAGACCACGAAGGCGAAGGCCCTCTACGCGCTCAAGTACGTGAACGTCACGACGCTCAACCTGCGGTCACGGGCCACGACGTCCTCGTCGGTCGTCGCGAGGCTGAAGCTGAACAAGGCCGTACAGCCCCTCGCCGCGGCGTCCAAGGGCTGGCTGCACGTGAGCGTGTCGGGGCACACCGGCTACGTCGCGACGGAGTACCTGCGCTCGAAGAAGTAGCGGCGCCGGCAACGCGGGAGGCCGGGGAGACAGGGTCCGCGGGAGACGGGATCATGGCCGGGTGCCCAGCGAGCTCGTCGTCGTCACGCGGACCCGCCACCCGGTCGAGGCGCTCTTCGACCTCGCGTTGGACGTCGATGCGCACGTCCGGACGATGCCCGGGTCGGGCGAGCGTGCCGTCGGCGGGGTGACGAGCGGCCGGATAGGGCTCGGTGAGACCGTCACCTGGAGCGGACGGCACCTCGGGGTGCGCTTCACGATGACGGCCGAGGTCACCGAGCTCGACCGCCCGCGCCGGTTCGTCGACGTCCAGGTCGCGGGACCGTTCCGCTCGTTCCGGCACGAGCACGTCTTCGAACGACGGGGCGGCGCGACCGTGATGACGGACCGGGTCGTGGTCGCCTCGCCGGTCCTGGGGCGCGTCGCCGAGCGGCTCGTCCTGGTGCCCTACCTGCGTCGCCTGCTCCGCCGCCGCGGGCGCCTGCTGGTCGAGGCGCTGGGCCGAGGCCCGGTATCAGGCCAGGTAGTCGCGGACCAGCTGCTCGGCCAGACCCGTGTACGTGGCGGGGGTGAGCGCGGAGAGCCGGGCGGCGACGTCGTCGGGCAGGCCGAGGCCGGCGACAAACTCCCGGAGCTGCGCGGCGTCGATGCGCTGGCCGCGCGTGAGCTCCTTGAGGCGCTCGTAGGGGTTGTCCATGCCGGGGACGCCCGCGACGGACGCCGCGCGCATCGCGGACTGGATCGGCTCGCCGAGCACCTCCCAGTTCGCGTCGAGGTCGGCGTCGAGGGTGGCGGTCCCGACGGCGAGAGCCCTGAGCCCGCGCCGCACGTTGTCGACCGCGAGCAGCGAGTGCCCGAACGCGGTGCCGATGTTGCGCTGCGTCGAGGAGTCCGTGAGGTCGCGCTGCAGGCGCGAGGTGACGAGCGTGGAGGCCAGGGTGTCGAGCAGCGCGCACGAGATCTCGAGGTTGGCCTCGGCGTTCTCGAACCGGATCGGGTTCACCTTGTGCGGCATGGTCGACGAGCCGGTGGCGCCGGGCACGGGGATCTGGACGAAGAACCCGAGCGAGATGTACGTCCACAGGTCCGTGCTGAGGTTGTGCAGCACCCGGTTGAAACGGGCGACGTCGGCGTACAGCTCGGCCTGCCAGTCGTGCGACTCGATCTGGGTGGTGAGCGGGTTCCACGTGAGGCCCAGGTGCTCGACGAAGTGCCGCGACACCGCGGCCCAGTCCACGCCGGGGACGGCGACGGTGTGTGCGCCGTACGTCCCGGTCGCGCCGTTGAGCTTGCCCAGGTACTCGGCGCCCTCGATGCGGCGCAGCTGGCGGCGGAGCCGGTGGGCGAGGACCGCCATCTCCTTCCCCAGCGTCGTCGGCGTCGCGGGCTGCCCGTGCGTCCGGCTGAGCATCGGCACGGCCGCGTGCTCGCGGGCGAGGTCCGCGACCTGGTCGGCGAGCGCCGTCGCCGCGGGGAGCCACACGTCCCGGACGGCACCTTGGACCATGAGCGCGTACGACAGGTTGTTGACGTCCTCGCTCGTGCAGGCGAAGTGGACGAGCTCGCCGACGCCCGGCAGGACGGTGTCCGCGCCCAGGACGTCGGGGGCCGCCGCGAGCCGGCGCTTCACGAAGTACTCGACGGCCTTGACGTCGTGGACGGTCTCGCGCTCGATGGTCGCGAGCTCGGCGATCTCGTCGGCGCCGAACGCGTCGGGGATGCCGCGCAGGTACGCGCGCTCGGCGTCGGACAGGCCGGGGGCGCCGGGGACGACCGCGCCCTGCGTCACGCCGGGGACGCCGTCGCAGAGGGTGATGAGCCACTCGACCTCGACGTGGATGCGCGCCCGGTTGAGCGCGGCCTCCGACAGGTGGTCGACGAGCGGGGCCACCGCGGGGCGGTAGCGACCGTCGAGCGGACCGAGGGCGATCGGGGGCGTCACGTCGGCAAGGTTCACGTACCTCAGTCTCCCATGCGGCGGGCGTCACCCCCAGGGTGCGTCCATGGGGCGGCATCCCCAGCGGACGTCCCGCGGTCGGCAGCGGTCGGCGCCGCGCCCGTAGCGTCCCGGCCGTGACCGACCAGCCCTCGCCCTTCGTCCGCCCGGCCCCGCCGCCTGCCGCCGTCGATGCGACCGCGAGCCGCGCGCTCGACGCCGCCGCGGCCGCCGCGGTCGACGCGCGGCAGGCCGCCGCCCGCGCGCTCGAGGTCGACTGGGTGTCGCGGGCGGCGCGCGCCTACGACGGCCGGGTCGACGAGGCCCTCGGCGCGGTCGACGACGCGGTGGCCCTGCTGGACGCCGCCGCCGGGTCCGCCCGGCGGGCCGAGCGGCGCGAGCGGGACGGCGAGCCGTCGGCGTGCCTCGGCCCCGGGGGAGGCCGGTGATGACAGACGGCATCACGATCACGGGCGGGTACACCGCGGCGGAGACCGACACCCTGCGGGACGCAGCCGCCGTGCTCCGGGCCGCGTCCCGCCGGCTCGACGACGCCCGCTTGGACGTCGCGCGCGCCCGGGTCGCGCTGGCCACGGGTGAGGTCCCGTGGGGCGGCGCGGTGGTGCCGTGGGCAGGTTCCGACCCGTGGTCGCGGCGTGGCGCGGCCGGCGCCGAGATCGCGGCAGCGATCGGCGCCGTCGCCGTCGCCGACGGCGCCGTCCTGCGGGCGCTCGGCCAGGTCGAGGCGCTCGCCCTCGCGGTGCTCCGGGCGGCTCGGCTCTACGAGGAGCACGACGAGGTCGCGGTCCGGCTGGTCGACGGCGCCGTCCCGGCCGGCGTGCAGCTGCTCGCGGCCGGACTGGACCTGCTCCTCCCGTGGGCGGTCGCGGGGTCCGTCGGGTCGCCGGTCGCGTCCGTCTCGGGGACCGCGTCGCACCTGTTCGACGGCGTCGCCCGGGCGCGGGAGGGCGACGGTGTCCGCGTCGAGGAGGTCACGCGAGGGACGGTCGACGGCCGGCCCGACAGCCCGCTCCCCGACCTGCCCGTCCCCGGGAACGTCGAGGGCGCGCTGCGCGCGCTCGAGGTGCCGAACAAGGCCGGGGACGGCGTCCTGGCCGTCCAGCGGCTCGGCGCCGGCGCTGACGCGCGCTACGTCGTCCTGCTGCCCGGCACCCAGACCTGGAACGTCGTCGGCGACGGGGCGGGGGACTTCGCCAACCCGCGCGACCTCACGAGCGACCTGGACCTCGTCGGCGGGCGCGCCAGCGACTACACGGACGAGGTCGCGCAGGCGCTCGACCGGGTCGTGCCCGCCGGGGCGTCCGTGGTCGTGGTCGGCCACTCGCTCGGCGGCATCGCCGCGACCCGGGTGGTGACGAGCCCCGCGCTGCGGCGCCGCTACCGGTTCACCGGCCTCGTGACCGCCGGGGCGCCGTCGGGCGGGATCGCCGTCCCCGCGGGGACCTTGACGCTCAACGTGGAGAACGCACGCGAGGTCGTCTCGGCGCTCGACCCCGGGCCGAACCCTGCGGGCCCGCGCCACCTCGTGGTGCACGCGTCCGGGGCGGACGACGTCGTCCGGCAGGCCCTCGGTTCGTCGCCCTACGGCGGCGGCACCCACGGCCTCGCGGCGCACGCGGGCGTGCTCGCGGAGGCCAGGTCGCGGCACGACCCGGCGCTCGACCGCGCCCTCGCCGAGCTCGACGGGTCGCTCGGGGCGGGAGCGCCCGGGCTCGCCACCCGGACCTGGTACTTCCGGGGCGAGCGCGGCGGTGCCGCGACGGTAGCCCCGGCCCAGGGCGTCAGCGGCGCTGGTTCCCCGGCACCACCGCGTTGATGACCACCTGGAGGATCGCGATGATGAGCGCCCCGAGGACGGCCCACCAGAACCCGTCCACCCGGATGCCCCAGTCGGTCTGCTCGGTGATCCACGCGACGAGCATGAGCATCAGCGCGTTCACCACCAGCGAGAACAGTCCGAGCGTCAGGATGTACAGGGGGATCGCGATGATCTGCACGATCGGCTTCACGATCATGTTGACCAGGGTGAGGAGCAGGCCGACCGCGACCAGGATCACGATGGTCTTGCCGGCCGTGGCGTCCTTGGGGACGACGTACAGGTGGTCGCCGAGGAACAGCGACGCCAACCACACGGCGAGCGCCGTCACGGCAACTCGGACGATGAACCACATGCGCGACATCCTGCCATCCGGGCCCGCCTGCCGCCCAGATTCGCCCGGGGACGTCCGTCGGCGACTTCGGCCGGCGAGGACGGGGGTGGCATCCTGGGCCCGTGAGCACCGACCTCCCCGCGCACCGCACGTCCGGCATCCCGCTCCGTCACGCCGTGGAGGCCCTGCCGCCCTACGTCCCGGGCGCCCGCACCGAGCCCGGGGCGCGGACGTTCAAGCTGTCGTCCAACGAGAACCCGTACCCGCCGCTGCCGTCCGTGCTCGAGGCGATCCGCGAGGGTGCGGGCGACACCCACCGCTACCCCGACATGTACGCGACGGAGCTGACCGAGGCGATCGCCGCCTCGCTCACCCAGGAGGCCGCGAGCCGAGGCAGTGCCGTGACCGTCTCCCCGGACGAGGTCGTCGTCGGCACCGGGTCCGTCGCCGTCCTGGCCCACGTCCTCCAGACGGTCTGCGAGCCGGGCGACGAGGTCGTCGTCCCGTGGCGCTCGTTCGAGGCGTACCCGATCGCGGTCGCCGTCTCCGGCGCGACGTTCGTCCCCGTCCCGCTCGCCTCCGGCCCCGACGCCGACGGCACGCTGCTCGACGGCCGCCTCGACCTCCGCGCCCTCGCGGCCGCGATCGGGGAGCGGACGCGCGTCGTCGCCGTGTGCACCCCCAACAACCCGACGGGCCCGGCCGTGCACCGCGCCGAGCTCGAGGCGTTCCTCGCGGCGGTCCCGTCAGACGTCCTGGTGCTGCTCGACGAGGCGTACGTCGAGTTCGTGCGCGACCCCGAGGCGCCGGACGGCCTCGCCGTCTACGCGGCGCACCCGAACGTCGTCGTGCTGCGCACGTTCTCCAAGGCGTACGGGCTCGCGGGACTGCGCGTGGGCTACGCGCTCGCCCGCCCCGACCTCGCCGCCGGCGTGAGGTCGGTCTCGACGCCGTTCGGGGTGTCCGACCTGGCGCAGCGTGCCGCCCTGGCGAGCCTGCGCGCGCAGGACGAGCTGCTCGAGCGGGTCGAGGCGCTCGTCGTCGAGCGGGCGCGCGTCGTCGGCGAGCTGGGCGCCCAGGGCTGGGAGATTCCGGACGCGCAGGGGAACTTCGTGTGGTTCGGGCTCGGCGACGCGACGCTGCAGCGGGGCGCCGAGGCCCGCGAGGCCGGGGTGCTGGTGCGCCCCTTCGCCGGCGAGGGGATCCGCGTGACCATCGGGGAGCACGAGGCGAACGACGCGTTCCTGCAGGTCGCCGCCTCCTGGCGCCGCTGACCTCCCTACCTGCCTACCCACCCACCCGCTCGCTTGCCGAACACGGGCCCAGCTCTCTCGCCGAACACGGGCTCCGCGTCCGTCAGCGCGAGCAGACGGGCGCAGCTCCCGTGGTCGACGGGCGGAGACCGCGTGCTCGGCGACGGGTCGATCGGCGTGGCCGACGGCGGCCCGCGAGCGCCGGCCGTCGGGCGGGGGAACGCCCCCGCGACGCCGTCGGGCGCTCCGGCTGCCGCCCGACCTACGTTTGGCGAAAACCTACAAACGCGGGCGACGAATTCGCACGGCCGGACATCTCCCGTCCGCTCGGCCGCGTACCTTACGCTTGCGTAGGCTACGGAACCGTAGGTTGCGGTGAGGTCGGACGACCCCGCCGTGACGCCCGCCGCACCGCCCGCCATCCCCGGGCGATCCGGACGACGTGAGGAGTATCAGTGACCGAGCACCAGGACGAGATCGTCCAGCTCGTCGGACCCGACGGCGAACCCGTCGTGTCCGAGGCGAACGCCCCCTACCGGGAGCGTGCAGCGCGCTACCTCCTCGACGGTCCCGACGCCGCCGACGCCGAGCCGGCCGCACAGAGACTCCGCGGGCTCTACCGCGACATGGTCCTCGTGCGGCGGTTCGACGTCGAGGCCACGAGCCTCCAGCGCCAGGGCGAGCTCGCGCTCTTCCCGCCGCTGCTCGGCCAGGAGGCGGCGCAGGTCGGCTCCGGCCGGGCGCTGCGCGAGCAGGACTACGTGTTCCCGTCGTACCGCGAGCACGGCGTCGCGTGGACGCGGGGCATGGACCTCGCCGACGTCATGCCGATCTTCCGCGGCGTCGAGCACGGCGGCTGGGACCCGAAGGCCCACAACTTCAACGTCTACACGCTCGTCATCGGCTCCCACGCGCTGCACGCGACCGGGTACGCGATGGGCGTCCAGCGTGACGGCCTCGTCGGCACGGGCGACGACGCGAGCGACACCGCCGTCGTCGCGTACTTCGGTGACGGGGCGACGTCCCAGGGCGACGTGAGCGAGGCCCTCGGGTTCGCGTCCGTGAACAACGCGCCCGTCGTGTTCTTCTGCCAGAACAACCAGTGGGCCATCTCGGTCCCGACGACGAGGCAGAGCCGCGTCCCCCTGGCCCGCCGCGCGTGGGGCTTCGGGATGCCGGGCGTCCGCGTCGACGGGAACGACGTCATCGCGAGCTGGGCCGTCATGGACGAGGCGCTCGAGCGGGCGCGGTCCGGCGGCGGCCCGACCTTCGTCGAGGCCGTCACGTACCGGATGGGCGCGCACACCACCTCGGACGACCCGACCCGCTACCGCACCTCCGACGAGGAGGAGTCGTGGCGTCGTCGGGACCCGATCGCCCGCGTCCGGACGTACCTGGAGGCGCACGGCGCCTGGGACGACGCGCGTGAGGCCGCGCTGCAGGCCGAGGCGGACGAGCTCGGAGAGCACGTACGCACCAAGGTGCGCGCGATGGAGGCGCCGCCCACCTCGAGGATGTTCGAGCACGTCTACGCGACGCCGCAGGCCCAGGTCGCGGCGGATCGCGCCGCGTTCGAGGCGTACGAGGCGGGCGAGCCCGCGCCGTCGCCGTTCGAGGGACTGCTCGGGAACGACGCCACCGCCGCGAACGCCGGAACGACCGGAGGGAACCGATGACCGCCACCGCCGTACGCCCCACGGGCCCCGCGCCGTCGGGACAGCCGGGCGAGCCCGGCCGCACCGTCCGCATGCCGTTCGCGAAGGCGATCACCGCCGGTCTGCGTGCGGCCCTCGCCGGGGACGAGAACGTCCTGCTGATGGGCGAGGACATCGGCGCGCTGGGCGGCGTGTTCCGGGTGACCGAGGGCCTGCAGGCCGAGTTCGGCGAGAACCGCGTCGTCGACACGCCGCTCGCCGAGTCGGGGATCGTCGGGACCGCGATCGGCCTCGCGATGCGGGGCTACCGGCCCGTCCTGGAGATCCAGTTCGACGGGTTCATCTTCCCGGCCTACGACCAGATCACCACGCAGCTCGCCAAGATCCACTTCCGGACCGCGGGCCGCATCGACCTGCCCGTCGTCATCCGCGTGCCGTTCGGCGGCGGGATCGGCGCCGTCGAGCACCACAGCGAGAGCCCCGAGGTGCTGTTCGCGCACACCGCCGGCCTGCGCGTCGTCAGCCCGGCGACCCCGCAGGACGCGTTCACGATGATCCAGGAGGCCGTGGCCAGCCCGGACCCGGTGCTCTTCCTCGAGCCCAAGGGCCGCTACTGGGAGAAGGGCGACGTCGACCTCGACGCGCCCGTCGGCGTCGGCGCGGCCGCGCGGACCCTCGACCACGCCGCCGTCGCGCGGCAGGGCAGCGACGTCACCGTCGTCGCGTACGGGCCGACCGTCCACACCGCGCTCGAGGCCGCGAAGACCGCCGCCGAGGAGGGCACGAGCATCGAGGTCGTAGACCTGCGCTCCGTGTCCCCGATCGACGTGCCCACGGTCGTGGCGAGCGTCCGGAAGACCGGTCGCTGCGTCGTCGTGCACGAGGCCCCCACGTTCCACGGGCCCGGCGCCGAGATCGCCGCGCGCGTCACCGAGGAGTGCTTCTACGCGCTCGAGGCCCCGGTGCTGCGGGTGGGCGGCTACCACGCGCCCTACCCGGTCGCGAAGCTCGAGCACCACTACCTGCCGTCCGTCGACCGCGTGCTCGACGCCGTCGACCGCGTGCTCGCGCACTGACCGCCACCTCTTCCCCCGACGCATCGGAGACGCACCCCGTGCCCACCATCCAGGAGTTCCGCCTGCCCGACGCCGGTGAGGGACTCACCGAGGCCGAGATCGTCCAGTGGCGGGTCGCGCCCGGGGACGCGGTGCGCGTCAACCAGACGATCGTCGAGATCGAGACCGCGAAGTCGCTCGTGGAGCTGCCGTCGCCGTGGGACGGGACGGTCGTCGAGATCCTCGTCGAGGAGGGCACGACGGTCGACGTCGGCACCCCGATCGTGCGGATCGAGACGGCGGGCGGGCCCGCGGGCGACACCGCGCCCCCCGCGGACCCGGCGGCCGCGGCCCTGGAGATCGCCGCCGAGGTCGATCCCGCGGACACCGACCCCGCGACCGTCGCCGCGGCGGCGCCGGACGAGGCGGCCGGCGGCGCCGTGCTCGTCGGGTACGGGACGGGCGGCGCGACCGCGGGCGGCGCGCGACGTCGTCGGCGGACCGCTCCCGCGGGCGGCGCGTCCTCGGCACCAGCGCCCGCCGCGGTCCCGACGACGGCGCCCGCCGCGCCGGTGCCCACCCCGGCCGCCGCGGCACCCGCTGCAGCGAGCGCCGCACCGAGCGTCCGGGTGCTGGCGAAGCCCCCGGTCCGCAAGCTCGCGAAGGACCTCGGCGTCGACCTGCTCAGCGTCCCGGGCACCGGTCCGGGCGGGATCGTGACCCGCGAGGACGTCCAGGCGTTCGCTTCCGAGGCAGCGCACCCCGAGACGCTCGCCACGTACCCGGGCGACGAGAACCCCTGGCTCGGGCGTGGTGCCGTCAGCCCCGACGGCCGGCGCACCCGCGTGCCCGTGAAGTCGGTCCGCCGGCGCACCGCGGAGGCGATGGTCGCGAGCGCGTTCACCGCGCCGCACGTCACCGAGTTCGTGACCGTCGACGTCACCAAGACCATGAGGCTCGTCGCCGCGCTCCGCGAGGACCGCGAGTTCGCGGACGTGCGCGTGACGCCGCTGCTGATCACCGCGAAGGCGCTCCTCCTCGCGCTGCGCCGGCACCCGGAGATCAACGCGAGCTGGGACGACGAGGCCCAGGAGATCGTCTACAAGCACTACGTGAACCTCGGCATCGCGGCCGCCACGCCGCGGGGGCTCGTCGTGCCGAACATCAAGGACGCGCACCGCCTCGGCCTGCGCGACCTCGCCGCCGCGATCGCCGACCTCACGACCACCGCCCGCGCGGGCCGCACCACGCCGACCGACATGTCCGACGGGACCATCACCATCACGAACGTGGGCGTGTTCGGCATCGACACGGGGACGCCGATCCTCAACCCGGGCGAGGCGGGGATCCTCGCGTTCGGGGCGATCCGGCAGCAGCCGTGGGTCCACAAGGGGAAGATCAAGAAGCGCTGGGTCACCCAGCTCGCGCTGTCGTTCGACCACCGGCTCGTCGACGGGGAGCTGGGGTCGCGCGTCCTCGCTGACGTCGCCGCGGTGCTCGAGGAGCCGGCGCGCGGCCTCGTCTGGGGTTGACCCGGGTGACGCCGCGTCAGACCGGGGCGAGCTCGCACAGGTGCGCGTACAGGTCCCAGCTCTCGGGCCTGCTGCCCGGGTCGAACCACTCCGCACCGTGCTCGACCCACCGCCTGCGGTGCGCCCGCGCACGGTCCGGGGTGACGTCGTCGATGCCCGCCTCGCAGGCGCAGCAGTCGCAGATCGCGGACGTGGGGCGCCCGTCCACCCAGCCGGGACGGTCGAGCGGCCACCCGCACGCGCGACACGCGTGCTCGACGTCGGCGGCGCCGGGCGGGTCCGGGACGTCCGTCGTCGGAAGCTGACGCCGCGCGCTGCGGCGTAGCCCGGCGACGAGCGCGACGGAGACGAGCAGGGGTGGCACGAGACCTGCGAGCGCAGCCATGCGCTGACCTCCCGGGGCGATTGCTCCACGGTTCGTGACGAGTGCCGTGCTCCGGCGGCCCCGTGCGGGGACGCCGACACCTGCGGGGCGCGACTGTCCGACAGCATAAGCAAGCAGGCCCCCGTGAAGGCAACCCTTGGTCGCACGTGCGTCCGGGTGAGGTCTGCCACGGCGGCCGCCCCCGGGGGTCGGGTACCCAGCCGCTCCGCCTACCCTGGGCGGGTGACGTCGTCCTCCACCCCCGCGCGCCCGCGGCCGAGCTCCGGGACGGCGCGTCCGCCCGGGACGGTCCGGCCGCGCACGCTCGCGGGGCGGCCGTGGTGGGTCGTCCTCGCGGCCCCGGGCGCCGTCGTCGTCGGCCTCGTCGCGGTCCTGCTCGCGGGGGCCTTCACGCAGGCGTTCGCCGCGCCCGGCACGGGCCTGCTCGACCCGGGCGTCGCCGTCCGCCTCGGCCTTCCCGTCGCAACCCTCCTCACCGAGCTGTCGATGGCCGTGACCGTCGGCTCGCTCGCGCTCGCGCTGTTCGTGCTGCCGTGGCGCGAGCCGTCCGACGGCGCAGGGTTCCGGCGCGCGCTGGTCGCGGCCGCCGTCGCGTCGGGCGTGTGGGCGGTGGCAGGGCTCGCGGAGACCGTGCTCGAGGACGCGAACATCGCGGGCGTCGCCCTGTCCGACCCGACGTTCGGGCAGCAGCTCGGCGTCTTCATGACGCAGGTCGCGTACGGCCGGACGCTGCTCGAGATCGTGGTGCTGGCGGCCGTCACGTCGACGCTCCTGCTGCTCGTCCGGACGCCGACGGGGGCGGCCTGGACCGCCATCCTGCCCGTCGCGGCGCTGTCGCTGCAGGCCGGGACCGGGCACGCGGCCGGGACGTCGAGCCACGAGCTCGCGATCTCGTCGCTGTTCTTGCACCTGCTCGGCGCGAGCGTGTGGATCGGCGGGCTCGCGACCCTGGGCGTGGTGTTCTGGGCGGGGCGCGGGTCCGACGGCGGCGCGCCTGCCCGACGTCGGGCAGGGGCGCGCGACGGCGCCCGCCCGGACCTCGCGGTCGTCGTGGCCCGGTACTCGCACATGGCGCTGTGGTGCCTCGCGCTCGTCGCCGCCTCCGGGCTCGTCAACGGCTGGATCCGCGCCGGGTCGATCGACGGCCTCGCCACGCGGTACGGCGTCCTCCTGCTCGCCAAGCTCGTCCTGCTCGTCGTGCTCGGACTGATCGGGTACGCGCACCGGACGCTCGTCGTCGGGCGGCTCGGCCGGGACGACGCGCGGCCCCGCGGGCTGTTCTGGCGCCTCGCCGCCGTCGAGCTCGCCGTCATGGGTGCCGTGATGGGCGTGGCGGTGGCGCTCGCGTCGTCGGCGCCGCCCGTGAGCGAGGTCGTGGGCAAGGACCTCACGCCGTCGGAGCGGGTCACCGGGCACGTGCTCCCGCCCGCCCTCACGGCGGCCCGCTGGTTCACCCAGTGGCGGTGGGACCTGCTGCTCGCCACGGCCGCCGCGGCCGGGGTGATCGTGTACGTGGGGTGGGTCGTCCGGCTCGCGCGCCGCGGCGACCGCTGGCCGTGGGCCCGGACCGTCTGCTGGTGCGCGGGCATGGTCGTGCTCTGGTGGACGACGTCCGGCGGGCCCGCGATGTACGGGCACGTGCTGTTCAGCGCACACATGGTCCAGCACATGGTGCTGGCGATGGTCGTGCCGATCTTCCTCGTGCTCGGCGCGCCCGTGACCCTGGCGCTGCGCGGGCTGCCCGTCCGCAAGGACGGCTCGCGCGGGCCGCGGGAGTGGCTGCTGATCCTCGTCCACTCGCGCTGGGGCCAGTTCGTCGCCAACCCCGTCGTCGCTGCCGCGCTGTTCGCCAGCTCGCTCGTCGTCTTCTACTACACGCCGCTGTTCTCGTGGTCGCTCCACTCGTACGTCGGGCACCTGTGGATGGTCGTCCACTTCACCGGCGCGGGGTACCTGTTCGCCAACGCGCTCGTCGGGATCGACCCCGGGCCCAAGCGGCTCGGATACCCGCAGCGGCTCGTCCTGCTGTTCGCGACCATGGCGTTCCACGCGTTCTTCGGCGTCGCGCTCATCAGCTCCGAGACGCTGCTCGTCCCCGACTGGTTCGGCCTCCTCGGCCGCACGTGGGGCGAGTCCGCGATCGAGGACCAGCAGGCCGGCGGGTCCGTCGCCTGGGGGATCGGCGAGCTGCCGACCCTGCTGCTCGCGGTGCTCGTCGCCACCTCGTGGTCGCGGTCCGACGAGCGCGAGGCGCGCCGCAAGGACCGCAAGGCCGACCGCGACGGCGACGCGGAGCTGCGGGAGTACAACGCGATGCTCGAGAAGCTCGCGAAGCGCGACACCCCGAGCTGACCACCCCGGCTGCCGAGCAGCCGGCCGCAGCCGCGGCCGTCGTCGTCGCCGCGCTGGCACCCGCCTGCCCAACATGCGGTTGCCACCGCCCCGGCTGCCGAATATGCCGTTGTCCCCCAAATCGGGCTCGAATTGGTGGACCACGTCATGGTCGGCCGCGGTGGCGCCTTTGCGGAGGGTGAGCAGCACCATGTTCGGCGGCCGACGCCGTACCTGTGGATGGCCGCCTTGATCCACAACCGGCGTCCTCGCGGCGGCGTCGGGCGCGCGGTCTCGGTTTCACTCCGACCATGGCTCTTCCCACGGTGCTCGTCGACGCGCGACCAGGCGTCGAGCCACCCCTGACCCTCATGGTTCCTCCGGAGCTCGAACACGTCGCAGGGACGCAGGTCGGTCTGGTCTCGACCGAGCAGGCTCGGTCCGTCGGCGTCACGGACCGGAAGATCGAGACGCTGGTCCGCCGCGGCAGGTGGCGTCGTCTGACACGCGGCGTCCTGGACACGAGGTGCGGCTCGCTGTCCGCTGTTCATTGGGATGCCCGACGACGGCGCGCCGCCTGGGCTGGGCTGCTCGCGTACGGCCCGGACGCCGTGGCGATCGGTACGTGCGCGCTCGCACTCCTCGACTCCGGCGGGCTACCACCGACGATCGCTCCGCAGGTCGCGCTCCCGAAGGCCAGCAACCGGTTGTCGCGTGACGGGATGTCGGCCCGGCAGTTCGACGCCGGGATGCAGACCGTCATGGTCGACGGGCGCAGCGTCGCTTCGGCCGAATGGGCCGTCGCTCAGGCGGTGCCTGAGCTTTCTCGTCGCGGCGGACTTGCTGTCCTGGACTCCGTCCTGCACCGCGGGCTGTTGACGCCGTCCGGGCTCGCGTGTGCGCACGACCTGGCGCGTGGTCGACGCGGTGTCGCCGTGGCGCACGAGCTCTGGGAGCTCGCTGACGGACGGGCGGAGTCGGTGCCCGAGTCGTACGGGCGCCTCGACTGCATCGACGGCGGGGTGCCGCCCGACGTGCTTCAGCTTCCGCTCGACGACTCGCCCTTCCCCGAGCGAGGCGACCTCGGGTGGGAGCTCGGCGACGGGCGGTGGCTCGTCGCCGAGGTCGACGGCAAGGAGATCCACGACGTGCCTGAGGCTGCCTTCGCGGATCGGTCGCGGCAGAACGGACTGGTGTCGACGGGGAAGTTTTCGGTGCTTCGGTTCACGTCTGCCGACCTCGACGGTGTGATGGCGCGGACCGTGAGGCGGGCCCTCCGGGTGCTGCGCTCGCCGCGGGGCCGACGGTGATCGGACACTCCGGTGCCGAGCATGTGGCTGTCCACCGATCCGAGCGTCTTGCCCCGGCCGACCATGATGCTGTCCACCGACCCGAGGTCAAATCAGGGGACAACGTCATGGTCGGCCCGGTGGGTGGGGGACAACGTCATGGTCGGCCCGGTGGGTGGGGGACAACGTCATGTTCGGCGCGGCCGAGGTCGGTCGGCAGCCCCGGTCAGATGCCCGTGAGGGCCTCGACGTCGCCGGCGGCGATGGACTCGTCGAGACGCGCGGCGTCGGCCTCCGCCTGGTCGGCGTACTTCCGGGCGAACCGGGCGGCGGCCTTGTCGAACGCGTCGTCGTCGGGGTCCACGCCGAGGTACGCGGCGACGGCGACGGCGTCGCCGGACCGGGCGTGCGCGCGGGCGAGGGTCGTGCCGCACAGCTCGGCGAGCGCCACGAGCCCCCGCCGACGGACCTGGGCGAGGTCGATCGAGCCCTTCATGTCGTGGAGCTGCCGGACGTAGAAGTGGCGTCCGGCGGGACCGGTGGCCCAGCCGAGCAGGATGTCGCCGGCCGCCTGCGCGTACCGCTGCCCGACGACGACGCGCCGCCCGGAATGGTCGTAGGCGCTCGCCCCGAGGTGCTGCTCGAGGACCGACGCCTGCGCCTGCTTGATCTGCAGGACGAGCGGGTCGTCGTCGTCGCGGCCTGCGAGGAGGATGACGTACGCCTGCGTCCCGACGCTGCCGACCCCGACGACCTTGCGCGCGGCGTCGACGCGCTCGAACCGGTCGAGGAGCAGCTGCAGGGGGTCGTCGAGGGTGGACCGGTACGCGTCGAAGACGGCGTCGTACTGCTCGCGGTCGAGCGCGCTGAGCGGCTCGCGGGAGATCAGCGGCGGCGCCTCGCGGAACTGGAGGCGCCCGTCGACGCGCTCGGTGAGCTTCTCGGCGGCGCGCAGGCTCGTGCGGCCCCGGGCCTTGTCGAAGGTCTCCGCGACCCGCTCGTGCGCGTGCTTGCTGACGTCGGCGGTCTCGAGGGTACGCATGATGCGCTGCTCGTCGACGCGCGCGTACCAGACGTCGAGGGTCCGCCGGCCGGCGAGGCCGACCGTGGCGAGCCGGTACGCGCGGGCGGCGGCCCGGGCCGCGTCACGAGCAACCTCGCGCTCGAAGCCGCGGTCCCGGGCCGCGAGCACGAGCGACGCCGCGAGCCGCAGCACGTCCCACTCGAACGGCCCCGGGAGGGTCTCGTCGAAGTCGTTGACGTCGAAGACCAGGCTGCGGTCGGCGGCGGCGAACACCCCGAAGTTGGCGACGTGCGCGTCGCCGCACAGCTGGGTGGTGCCGCCGGTGCGGGGCAGCGAGGCGAGGTCGGCGGCCATGACCGCGGCGGAGCCGCGGTAGAACGCGAACGGCGACGCGCTCATGCGCCCGTAGCGCAGGGGCACGAGCTCGGCGACGCGGTCGGCGTCCTGCTCGCGGAGGAGTGCCACGGGGTCGGGCCGACCGGGCGCGGGGGACCAGTCGGCGAGCGCCTCGACGGGGGCGTGCTCGCGCCACGAGCGCCCCTCGTCGGACCGGTCCTCGACGCTCCGTCGCGTGCCACCGACGCCCGGGAAGGCCGGGCCCGGCACCGTCGCCGTGGTGTTCGTCATGCCGCATTGTGCGCCCGGTCGTGCGCGCCACGCCCGGACGGACGAGAACCTCACCCACAGGCCGTCGGTGGGATTGTGATAGGACGGTCCGGTGACGACCGACGCCGCGACCCCGTTCCACGACCTCGACGCCTACGTCGCCCTGCCACGGCTGGCGGGGTTGACGCTCTCCCCGGACGGGTCGCGGCTGGTCACGGCGGTGCAGACCCTCGACCCCAAGCGGACCCGCTACGTGACGGCGCTGTGGGAGGTCGACCCGACGGGCACGGCGCCCGCGCGCCGGCTGACGCGGTCGGCCAAGGGCGAGTCGTCCGCGGTGTTCGCCCCGAACGGGGACCTGCTCTTCACGTCCGCACGCCCCGACGCCGACGGCGACGACGACGACCCCAAGCCGGCGCTCTGGCTGCTCCCGGTTGGCGGGGGAGAGGCGAGGGTCGTCGCGACGGCACCCGGCGGCGTCGGCGGCGTGACGGTGGCCCGGGACGCGAGCGTCGTGTCGGTGGGGGCCGCCGTCCTGCCGTCGGCGGGCGACCTCGACGAGGACGCCAAGCTGCGCAAGGCGCGCAAGAAGCACAAGGTCGCGGCGATCCTCCACGACGGCTACCCCGTCCGCTACTGGGACCACGACCTCGGCCCCGACCGTCCGCGCCGGTTCGCCGCCGACCTGGCCGCCCTCACGGACGAGGTTCCGGGCGCGCTGGTGCCGGCGCCGTCGTCGGGCGGCGAAGGCAAGGAAGCCGACGACGACGGCCCCGCCACGCCGGAGGGCGCCCGCCTCCAGCTGCGCGACCTCACGCCCACGCCGGGCGCCGCGCTCGAGGAGGCGGACGCCGCGCTCAGCCCGGACGGGCGCACGCTCGTCACGAGCTGGCGCGTCAACGGCCCCGGCCCGACGCAGCGCAGCACGCTCGTCGCGATCGACACCGAGACCGGGGAGCGGTACGTCCTGGTCGACGACAAGGGCGCCGACCTGTTCGCGCCCACAGTCTCGCCCGACGGCCGGTTCGTCGCGTACGCGCGCGAGACCCTCACGACGCCGCACCGCGCGCCCGAGGTGACGCTCGCCGTCGTCGCGCTCGCGCCCAAGCAGAGCCCGCGCAGCCTGACGACGCACTGGGACCGTTGGCCGACGTCGGTCACGTGGCTCCCGGACGGCTCCGGCCTCCTCGTCACCGCCGACGACGACGGCCGCGGACCGGTCTTCCACGTCGCCGCGACCGGCGGCGGCATCGTCCCGGTGGAGCGCATCACGGCGGCCGACGACGTGTACACGAACGTCGAGGTCGCGCGCGACGGTTCCGCGTTCTACGCCCTGCGGTCGAGCTACCTGGCCCCGGCCGAGCCGGTCCGCGTGGAGCTCGCCGCGTTCCTCGCGCAGGAGGAGGGCAAGCGGACGCCGGTCGAGCCGACGCTGCTCCGCGGGCCCGTCGCCGCGCCGGAGCTGCCGGGCACGCTCGTGGAGGTCGAGACCCCCGCGTCGGACGACGTCCGGGTGCGCGCCTGGCTCGCCCTCCCCGCGGGTGCGAGCGCCGACAACCCGGCCCCGCTGGCGCTGTGGGTCCACGGTGGCCCGCTCGGGTCGTGGAACACGTGGAGCTGGCGCTGGAACCCGTGGCTGCTCGTCGCCGCCGGCTACGCGGTGCTGCTGCCGGACCCGGCCCTGTCGACGGGCTACGGCCAGGACTTCGTCCAGCGCGGCTGGGGCGCGTGGGGCGACAAGCCGTTCACCGACGTCATGGCCGTGACCGACGCCGTCGTCGCGCGCGACGACATCGACGAGACCCGCACCGGCATGATGGGCGGCTCCTTCGGCGGATACATGGCCAACTGGATCGCCGGCCACACCGACCGGTTCCGGGCGATCGTCTCGCACGCCAGCCTCTGGGCGCTCGACCAGTTCGGCCCGACGACGGACGCCTCGTTCTACTGGCAGCGCGAGATGAGCCCGGAGATGGCGCGTGAGAACTCGCCGCACCGGTTCGTCGGCGACATCCGCACGCCGATGCTCGTGGTCCACGGCGACAAGGACTACCGCGTCCCGATCGGCGAGGGCCTGCGCCTCTGGTACGAGCTGCTGTCGGCGTCCGGCCTGCCGGCCGACGCCGAGGGAAAGACCGTCCACCGGTTCCTGTACTTCCCGGACGAGAACCACTGGGTGCTCACGCCCGAGCACGCCAAGGTCTGGTACCAGGTGGTCCTCGCGTTCCTCGCCGAGCACGTGCTCGGCGTCGCGCCCGACGACGACGCGCACCCTGGCTTGCCCAGCGTCCTGGGGTGACCCCGCCGAACACGGGCTGCGCGACCGTCTGCCGCGGCAGACGGTCGCGGGCCCCGTGTTCGGCGGGCGGGGATCCCGTGCTCAGGCGCGAGCGGCCTCGACCAGCGCCGCGGCCAGGTCCGCGGGGCGCGAGAACATCGCCCAGTGCCCGGTGGGCAGGTCGACCCAGGTGACGGGGTAGTCGAGCAGCTCGGTGTGGAACGGCGCGCCGGGCCCGGCGGCCGCACGGAGCTGCTCGGCGCTGACGCTCGTGCAGATCGCTGTGACGGGGACGTCGAACCGGGCCGGGTCCAAGACCCGCACGGGCTCCGTCGCGACCCGGGCCGGCTGGGGGCAGGCGTGCTCGCGGAACCGGGCGAGGCCGGCGTCGTCGATGCCGACGGTGCTGGACCCCTGGGCGGCCAGCTCGTCCCAGGTCGGGAGCGGGAGCTCGGTGACGCCGTCGGGCAGCCCGGGGTTGAGCGTGGCGCCGTCGACGAGGGGCCCGGCGTCGAGGTAGACGGCCCGGCCGATCCGGTCGGGTACCCGGTCGACGACCTCGCCGACGAGTGCCCCGCCGCCGCTGTGCCCGACGAGGACGACGCGGCCTCCGAGCCCCTCGACGAGCTCGACGACGGCGCGCACGTGGTCGGCGCGGGTGGCGCGGGCGCGGTCAGCGGCCGTGTCGTCGGGGCCGAGGCCGGGCAGCGTGACGGCGTGGGGGACGAGCCCGGCGTCGCGGAGCGGCACGACGACGTCGTCCCACGCCCAGCCGCCGAGCCAGAAGCCGGGGACGAGGACCACGTGGGTGCGGGGGGTTGTCATACGACGAGTCTCGACCCACGCTGGTGACACCTGTCTGTCACCGATATCGGGAGGTCGCGTGAACCGCACCGAGCGGCTGTACGCGGTCGCCGAGGAGCTGCGCCGCGCGGGCGCCCGGGGCACCACGAGCGAGCGCCTCGCACGGGCCCTCGAGGTGAGCGTCCGGACGATCAAGCGCGACGTGTCGGCGCTCCAGCAGGCCGGCCTGCCCGTGCGCGCCGAAGCCGGCCCCGGCGGCGGGTACGTGCTCGACGTCGCCGCGAGCCTGCCGCCCGTCACCTACACGCCCGCGCAGGCGGTCGCCGTGTCCGTCGCGCTCGCGCTGCTCCCGCCCGGCTCACCGTTCGCCGTCGACGCCGCGACCGCCCGCGCGAAGCTCTGGGACGCCCTCGGCCCCGGTGGCCGCGAGCGAGCGTCGCGCCTCGCGTCGCGCGTCTGGACCCGCGGCGCGGGCACGCCCGACGCCGGCAGCGCGCTCGAGAAGGAGCCCGCGGCGGGCGTGCTGCGGGCGGTCGAGCAGGCGCTCGCGGGTGAGCGCGTCCTCGCGATCCGTTATCGGTCGCGGGACGGCCGCGTGTCCCGTCGCCGGGTCGAGCCCGTGCTCCTCGCGCACACCGACGGGCGGTGGTACCTCGTCGCGTGGTGCCGCGACCGGGAGGGGATGCGATGGTTCCGGCTCGACCGCGTCGAGCGCGCCGACCTCACCGCCGAGGCATACGTGCCCCGACCGGTCGAGGACGTCGGCGAGCCGCCGCCGGACGCGGTCGCCGTCGTCCCGCCGACCTGACCACCGCCCACCGGACCCGCATTTCCGGGCCGGGCGGACACGCGATCCCGGCCCGCCGAGCACGGGCTCGGGGACCGTCTGCCGCGGCAGACCGTCGCGGAGCCCGTGCTCGGCAGGCTCAGGTCCCGTGCTCGGCAGCACGAAGGGCATGACGTCGCCGGTCTCGATCAGGCCCATGTCGGCCCGCCGACGATGCGCGCGCCCAGGCTGTCGCGGAGCATCGTGGCGGTCGATTCGCCGGACGACGCCGTCCCACCGTCGACCAGGACGAGCATCCGTCCGTGAAAGGGGTGCAGGCCGGCGGGAAAATGGTCCGCCGACTGGTCGAAGCGCACCCCGTCGCCGGCTGCCGGCGCGTGTCGGAGCCGAAGCAGCGACGCCGGGTCCGTCGTCCTTCCTGTCGCTGTCCGGGCGTTCGGCGCCGCCTTCACGCCCGACGCCGTCCTCGACGACTGGGGCCGGACGTTCACCGGGACTGACGGGGTCGCCCGCTGGAACGTGACCGACAACATCGGGACGGGTACACCGGCACCGGCGCCATGACGTTCACGCTCGACGGCGACCGGATCGCGCGCCTCGTCATCAGCCCGACCTGAGGGCGGGGAGAGCCCGGCGGGCCACGCGCCCAGCCTGGTGCTGTTGACTTGGCCTCGTGACCGCCGCACCCGCCCGCCTGCCCCGTGTCCGCGCGTCCGCCCTCGTGGGGCGGGGCTGGCTCAACACCGGCGGCCGCACGCTCACGCTCGAGGACTTCCGCGGCCGCGTGACGATCCTCGACTTCTGGACCTTCTGCTGCATCAACTGCCTGCACGTCCTCGACGAGCTGCGCGACCTCGAGCAGCGGTTCGGCGACGTCCTCACGATCGTCGGGGTCCACTCGCCGAAGTTCGTGCACGAGGCCGACCCGGACGCGCTCGCGGCCGCCGTCGAGCGCTACGAGGTGCACCACCCCGTCCTCGACGACCCCGACCTCGTCACCTGGCAGGCGTACACGGCCCGCGCCTGGCCGACGCTCGTCGTGATCGACCCGGAGGGCTACGTCGTCGCGCAGCTCGCGGGGGAGGGCCACGCGGCGTCGATCGAGGCGCTCGTCGCCGAGCTCGTCGCGGAGCACCGCGCCAAGGGCACGCTCCGCGAGGGCGACGGCCCGTACGTCCCGCCGACGCCGCAGCCCTCCACCCTCCGCTTCCCCGCCAAGGCCGTCGCCCTGCCGGGCGGGAACCTCCTCGTCGCCGACGCCGGG
Organism: Luteimicrobium sp. DT211; assembly: GCF_049844995.1. Lineage (NCBI taxonomy): Bacteria > Bacillati > Actinomycetota > Actinomycetes > Micrococcales > Luteimicrobium > Luteimicrobium sp. DT211. Next base: position 641,922 of record NZ_JBNCMC010000001.1, read on the forward strand.
CACCACAGTCTCGCCGAGCTGGCTCCCGACGCCGAGACGCTGGTCCGGCAGATCGGCTCGGGCGAGCGCGGGCTCGTCGACGGCGGCCCCGACGACGCCCGGTTCGCCGAGCCCAACGGCCTCTGCCTCGTCCCCGACGAGCTGCGCACGTGGCTCGGCTACGACGTCGTCGTCGCCGACACCGCCAACCACGTGCTGCGCGGCGTGCGCCTCGACGACGGCACCGTCACGACGGTCGCAGGCACGGGCGACCAGCTCATGGTCGGCGCGCCCGACAACCTCGTCGGCGAGCTCGCGGGCGAGCCGCTCGTCCCCGGGGCGAAGGTCCCGCCGCTGATGGTGAAGCTGTCGTCGCCGTGGGACGTCGCGTGGGTGCCCGAGGTCGCGGCGTTCGTCGTCGCGATGGCCGGCAACCACACGCTGTGGGCGTTCGACGGCAAGGAGGGCTCGATCGAGCACCTCGCCGGGACGATGAACGAGGGTCTGCAGGACGGTCCGCTGCTCGACGCGTGGTTCGCGCAGCCGTCGGGGCTCGCGGCCGTGCCCGGGAAGCTGTGGGTGGCCGACGCCGAGACGTCGGCGCTGCGCTGGGTCGACCCGGTCGCCCGCGCCGCGCACACGGCCGTCGGGCAGGGGCTGTTCGACTTCGGTCACCGGGACGGCGCCGCCGACCGGGCGCTCTTCCAGCACCCGCTCGGCGTGGCCGCGCTCCCCGACGGGTCGGTGCTCGTCGCCGACACCTACGACGGAGCGCTCCGCCGCTACGTGCCCGACGACGCCGCGCCCGGTGGCGGCGAGGTCACGACCCTGGTGACGGGGCTCGCGGAGCCGAGCGGCGTCGTCGTGCGGGAGGGCACGGGCGGCGGGGACGTGGAGGTGCTCGTCGTCGAGTCGGCTGCGCACCGGATCACGCGGGTCGCGCTCCCGGCCGACCTGCGCGCGCTCGGCAGCACCGTGGACGACGGCGCCCACCGCACGCGGCGCCCCGTCACCGACCTGGCCCCGGGCGCCCTCAGCCTGCGCGTGCCCTTCACGCCGGCCCCGGGCCAGAAGCTCGACGACCGCTTCGGCCCGTCCACGCAGCTCTCGGTGAGCGCGACCCCGGCGAGCCTCCTCGTGGGCGGCGCCGGCACGGGCACCGACCTCGACCGCGGCCTGACGCTCGCCGCGCCGGCCCCCGGCGAGACCCTCGAGGGCGTGCTGCACGTGAGCGCACGGGCGGCGTCGTGCGACGCGTTCGGGCCCGACGGCGAGCCGGTGGAGTTCCCGGCATGTCACCTCGCGCAGCAGGACTGGGGCGTCCCGGTCCGGATCACCGCCGACGGCGCCGCGGAGCTCGTGCTCCCGCTGCTCGGCTGACCTCCGCCGACGGTGACGCCCACCCCCAGCCGGGGCGTCACCGTCGGAGGCGGGGCGGATCACTCCGCGAGGAACGCCAGGATGTCGTTGTCGAGCTCCTCCTGGTACGAGCCGGCGATGCCGTGGGGCGCGCCCGGGTAGACCTTGAGCGTGCCGAGCTTCACGAGCTCGATCGCCTTGTACGCCGCGGCGCCGATGGGGACGATCTGGTCGTCGTCGCCCTGCGCGATGAGGATCGGGACGTCGAGCGCCTGGAGGTCCTCGGTGAAGTCGGTCTCGGAGAACGCCTTGATGCAGTCGTACGCGGCCTGGAGTCCGACGAGCATGCCCTGACGCCAGAAGTCGTCGCGCTGGCCCTGCGAGATCGTCGAGCCCTCGCGGTTGGTGCCGAAGAACGCGGCCGAGAGGGTGCGGTACAGCTCGGACCGGTCGTTCAGGACGCCGGCGCGCAGCCCGTCGAACACGTCGATCGGCGTGCCCTCGGGGTTCGTCTCGGACTTCACCATGATCGGCGGCACGGCCCCGATCGTCACGATCTTGCTCACGCGACCCTTGCCGTGGCGGGCGGCGTAGCGCACGACCTCGCCGCCGCCCGTGGAGTGGCCGACCAGGGCGAGGTCGGTCAGGTCGAGCGCCTCGACGAGCGCCGCGAGGTCGGCCGCGTAGTGGTCCATGTCGTTGCCGTCGTGGGTGCGCGACGACCGGCCGTGCCCGCGGCGGTCGTGGGCGATGGCGCGGTAGCCGTTGTCGGCGAGCAGCTTGAGCTCGCGCTCCCAGCCCTCCGAGCTCAGCGGCCAGCCGTGGGACAGGACGACCGGGCGGCCGCTGCCGAAGTCCTGGTAGAACAGCTCGACGCCGTCCGGCGTGGTGATGTACGGCACGGGAGGTCTCCTTCGTCGGGAACGCAGGCGCGGGTGCGCCTGTCCTACGATCGAACCGCGCCGCCGGGGCCGCGACCAGGAAGTAGTCAGGCAGAACCGCCGCGAGCGGTTCGGCAGCGAGGTGGTGGCCGGTGCAGGACGACGGGTTCGGCGCGGTGGTGCGCCGCCTGCGGCTCGAGGCCGACCTCACGCTCGAGGCGCTCGCCGAGGCGTCGGGCGTGAGCGACCGGGGCATCGGCGACATCGAGCGCGGCGTGAGCCGGGCGCCGCAGCGCCGGACGGTGCTGGCGCTCGCGGACGGCCTCGGCCTCGACGACGCCGCCCGCACCGCGCTCCTCGAGGCGGCGCGCGACGCCCGGCGACGGGCCCAGGACTCGGCGGCCGGCGCGCGGCTGCCCGTCCCGGGGGCGCTGGGGGACTTCACGGGCCGCGCCGACGACCGCCGGCTCCTCGCCTCCGCGCTGCGTGCCTCGACGTCCGGCGCGGCCCCGCCCGTGGTGCTGGTCTCCGGGCCGCCGGGCTTCGGCAAGACGGCGCTCGCGACGCGGGTCGCCGCCGACCTGTCCGGCGACTTCGACGCCCAGGTGTTCCTCGACCTCCGCGGCCTCGACGCGCGTCCCGTCACGCCCGGCGACGTCGTCCGACGCCTGTGCGCGGCGCTCACGGGCTCCCCGTCGCCCGCGCGCGTCGACGACGCAGCGGACCGTCTGCGCGGCGCGCTCGTCGGGCGGCGCGTCCTGCTGGTGCTCGACAACGCGGCGTCCGAGGAGCAGGTGCGTGCGGCCGTGCCGGCGGCCGGTCCGGCCGCGGTCCTGGTGACGTCCCGCCGGACGCTCGCCGGCCTCGCGGGGGTCCGCCGGCTCGTCCTCGGGACGCTCGCGGCGGACGACGCGGTCGCGCTCCTCCGCCGGATCGTCCCCGCGGAGGCGGGCGGGTCGGCCGAGCTGGCCCGGCTCGCCGCGCTGTGCGCCGACGTCCCCCTGGCCCTGCGGATCGCCGGGAACCGGCTCGCGGTGCGTCAGGGGTGGTCGGTGGCCCGGCTGGTCGCGCGCCTCGGGTCGCCGGACCGCCGGCTCGACGGGCTGCGCGCCGGCGACCTGCAGGTGCGGGCGGCGTTCTCGTCGTCGTTCGAGCAGCTCGGCCCCGGCTCGCAGCGGATGTTCCGACGCCTGTCGCTGGTCGGCGCCCCGAGCGTCGGCACGGGGCTCGCCGCTGCCCTCAGCGGGGAGCCGCTCGCGCGCGCCGAGGACCTGCTCGACGAGCTCGTGGACCTCAGCCTGGTGCAGCCTGCCGGCGACGACCGGTTCGCGCTGCACGACCTGCTGCGCGAGTTCGCCGGCTCCGAGCTGCGCGCGCAGGAGGGTGCGCCTGCGGCGGACGCGACCCGCCGCCGCGCGGACGACTGGCTGCTGGCCACGGCCGCGCGAGCGGGGTGCTGGTTCGAGGCCGCGCGCGAGGGAGCGCCGTCGGCGAAGGACGACCTCGTCGTCGTCGAGACCGCGGACGACGCTCGCCACTGGCTGGTGGCCGAGTCCGACGAGTGGCTGGCCGCGCTCCGGCGCGCGAACGACCGCGGGGACGCGCGCGTCGTCGTCGAGGTGGCCGAGGCGCTGCACTGGTTCTCGGACCTGTGGCCGCACTGGCACGGCTGGGGCGAGGTCTTCGGGATGTCTGCGGGGGCGGCCCGGGCGGTCGGCGACGACCTGCTGGTCGCGACCCACGAGGGCTACCTCGCGTGGGCGGAGATCGTCACGCTGGACGACCTGGACGCCGCCCGGGCGTCCGCGCGTCGTGCGCTCGACGCGGCGACGCGCACGGGCGACGACGGGGCGCTCGGCTGGGCGCACTACTACATCGGCTGGGCGGCGGAGGACCCGGCGGTCGCGCTCGTCGAGGCCCGCGAGGCGGCCCGGCGCTTCCGCGCGGCCGGGGACCGAGAGGCGCTCCCGCAGGCCCTGCTCGCCGCCTCGGACGCCCAGAGCCTCTCGGGCGACGTCGACGCGGCCGTCGCGACCGCCCGCGAGCTGCTCGCCGCGCTCGCCGACCCGGCGACCCGGCCGCGCGCCCAGGTCGCGGAGTTCACGGCGGCGTCCGTCCACGCCTACCTGGTGCGGATCCTCGGCGACGCCGGGCGGTGGGAGGACGTCCTCGAGGTCGCGCCCGCCTCGGTGGGGCTGGCGGAGTCGCTCGGCGTGACCCGGATGGTCGCGAACGCCCGCTACTGGCGGGGCCGGGCGCTGTTCGAGCTGCACGGGCCGGCGGCCGCGGCTCCGGACCTGCGACGTGCGCTCGCCCTCCGCGAGGAGATGGGCGACACGGCGGCGGCCGCCGCGATCCGGGAGCTGCTGGAGCGTCAGCCGGCGACGACCGCCACGCCCGTGCGGCCGCCGTCGACGTCCAGCACGGTGCCGTGGACGAACGCGGCGTCGTCGGACGCGAGGTAGACCGCCGCGGCGGCGATCGCCTCCGGCGCGCCCGTGCCCCCGGCCGGGGTGCCCGCCATCATGCGCGCGCCGGCCTCCGCCGCGACGTTCACGGCGTCGTCGGCGCGGATCACGCCGGGCGAGATCGCGTTGACGCGGATGTTCTGCGGCGCGAGCTCCGCGGACCAGGCGCGGGTCAGCGTCTCGACGGCGCCCTTCGAGGTCGCGTACACGGGGCTCGTCGGCAGCGCGAGCCGCGCGACCCACGAGCCGAGGTTGATGACGACGCCGCCGCCCGCCGCGGCCATCGACGGCACGAGCGCCTGCGTGAGGAAGAAGGGCGCCTTGACGTTGACGGCGAGGACGCGGTCGACGAGGGCGTCGCCGGCGTCGGCGGTGCTGTGGAGCGGGAAGATCCCGGCGTTGTTGACGAGGACGTCGAGCCGGCCGCCGACCGCGGCGAGCGCCCGCTCGGCGAGGTCGCGGCTGCGCGCGGACGAGCCGTCGAGGTCGGCGCGCACGAAGTCGGCCGTGCCGCCTGCGGCGCGGAGGGCGTCGACGACGTCCCGCCCGCGCGCCGCGTCCCGCCCGGAGACGACGACGTGCGCGCCCTCGGCCGCGAGGGCGGTCGCGATCGCGCGCCCGATGTTGCTGGTGGAACCTGTCACGAGGGCCGTGCGGCCCCGGAGTCGCTGTGTCATGCCGGCGACGCTACGAGCCTCAAAATGGACTCTCAAGTCCAGAAAACGTAGCCTCGGTCCATGAGGCTCACGGCCAAGGGCGAGGCGACCCGCGCCCGCATCGTCGAAGGCGCCGCCGACCACCTCCGCGGCACGGAGGACGGCGAGATCACGCTCGACGACGTCCGCGCCGTCACCGGCACCAGCAAGGGTCAGCTCTTCCACTACTTCCCGGGCGGGAAGCACGACCTCCTGATGGCGGTCGTGCGGCTCGAGGCCGACCGCGTGCTCGACGACCAGGAGCCGTACCTCTCGAACCTCACCACCTGGGCGGCGTGGCAGCGCTGGCGCGACGTCGTCGTCGCGCGCTACCGGGCCCAGGGCACCCGGTGCCCGTTGAACGCGCTCATGGGCCAGGTCGGCGGCGTGCCCGGCGCCGCGGACGTCGCGCGCACCCTCGTCGGGCGGTGGGAGGAGCGCCTCGCCGCGGGTGTCCGGGCGATGCAGGCAGCGGGCGCGGTGCGCACCGGGATCGCGCCCGAGCGGGCCGCCTCGGCGCTCGTCGCCGGGATCCAGGGCGGCGTCCTCCTGCTCCGGACGACGGGCGAGACGCGCCACCTGGAGGCGGCGCTCGACGTCGGGCTCGAGCACCTCCGGGCCCGCGACTGAGCCGCCGTGCGGCCGGGTGGGGAGGGCTCCCCATCGAGCCGTGAGGGGTCCCGTTGGTAGCGTGCCTGCGTGCTGACGTGGGGCAGGAGCTGGGGCAACCAGGAGCTGGTGCTGGACGGCACGACGGTCGGTCTGTTCGACACGTCGACGTTCCGCGAGCGGGCGACCGTCCGGCTCGGGCCGGAGGTCTGGGAGTACGCCCGGCAGTCGGGCGGGGCCATCCTCGGCACAGGCCCGGCCGGCTCGCCGACGCCCTTCCAGCTCTGGGCCACGCGGAGGTCGTTCTTCACCTACACCTGGGACGTCGCGACGCCCGCCGGCCGCTACGAGCTCAAGCAGGGGGTCTTCTCGACGGCGTTCCAGGTGCTGCGGGCCGGCGTCCCGATCGGCGAGGCGCGGCGCGCGGGGACGCTGACGAACCGGTTCTCGCTCTCCGTCACGCCCGACGTCCCGCTGCCGGACCAGGTGTTCCTGCTGTGGGTCGTCGAGGCCTCGGAGCGGCGCCGCAGCCACAGCTCGAGCGCGGCCGCGAGCTAGCCCGCCGGTGCGTCCGGGGCGCCACCGCGTAGCCTTCCGCCGTGTCCTCCCCTCGCCTCTCGCTCCCCGCGCTGCCGCCCGCCGTCGTCCTGCTCGACCTGGACGGCACCCTGACCGACTCGGCGCCCGGCATCACGGCGTCGCTCCGCGCGGCCCTCACCGAGGCCGGGTTCCCCGTGCCCGACGACGCCGGCCTCCGCCGGTTCGTCGGCCCGCCGCTCCCGCTCATGCTGCGGCAGAGCGGGGTGCCGGCCGACCGGGTGGACGAGCTCGTGGCCACCTACCGCCGGCACTTCACGGCCGGCGGCATGTTCGACAACGCCGTGTTCCCCGGCATCCCGGAGGCGATGGACGCGCTGGCCGCAGCGGGGGCCACCCTCGCCGTCGCGACGTCGAAGCCCGAGGTCTACGCCCGGCAGATCGCGGAGCACTTCGGCCTCGACGCGCACCTGACCCACGGCGTCGACGGGGTGTTCGGTGCGGACGCCGACCAGGGGGCGCGGTCGGGCAAGGCCGAGGTCGTGGCGCACGCGCTCGCGACCCTCGCGTCGCGCGGCGTCGCGACCGGCCCGGCGACGACGGTCATGGTCGGCGACCGCGAGCACGACGTCCTGGGTGCCGGACGCCACGGGATCGCCACCGTCGGCGTGGCGTGGGGCTACGCGGAGCCGGGCGAGCTGGAGGCGGCGGGCGCGGTCGCCGTCGTCGCGACGCCCGCGGAGCTCGTGACGCTGCTGCGCGGCGGGCGGCGGTAGGCTGGGTGGTGGCCCGCCAGGGCTGAGCAGCCGAGACACCGCACGCCACGCGTGCCGAGCGAGGGGAGGACCGCCATGCGCAGCGAACCTCCCAGTGATAGTCGCTCCCGCGGCCCCCGCCGCGGTGTGTCCGTGCACCCCCAGCACCGTCCCGCTCGCCACCCGCGCGGCTGACGGCCCGCGCGCCTCGCGCCGGGCTGCGCCGTGGTCGGCGAGCCACCGGACGGTGCGCCAGCGCTGTCCTGGAGCCCGCCATGACCGACCGTTCGATCACCCGTCTCGCCACCCTCGCCCGGCGTCCGCACCTGCTCAACCGGCGTGACCCCGACGTCGCCCGCGGCCGCCGCGGCGTCCTCCCCGACCTCCCGGTGCCCGACGCCGGCGCCGACGTCTCGGAGCCCGGCTCGGCCATCGTCGACTCCGCGATCTACGTCCAGGGCCGGCGGGTCGCGACGCCCGCGACGCTCGCCGACACGTTCCGCGCGCTGCGTGCCGAGGACGACGCGATGGCGTGGATCGGCTTGTACCGGCCGAGCGAGAGCGACCTGACCCGGCTCGCGGTCGAGTTCGACCTGCACGAGCTCGCCGTCGAGGACGCGATCGTCGCGCACCAGCGGCCCAAGCTGGAGCGGTACGGGAACACGCTGTTCGTCGTCCTGCGCGCCGCGCGCTACGTCGACGCGACCGAGCAGGTCGAGTTCGGCGAGCTGCACGTGTTCGTCGGGCCGGACTTCGTGGTCACCGTCCGGCACGCCGAGTCGCCGAACCTCACGGCGGTGCGGCGTCGCACCGAGGCGGACCCGTCCATGCTGGCCCGCGGCCCGGAGGCGGTCCTCTACGCGATCCTGGACGCCGTCGTCGACGGGTACGCGCCCGTCGTGGCGGGCCTCGAGAACGACATCGACGAGATCGAGACGGAGGTGTTCCACGGCGACGCGTCGGTGTCGCGGCGCATCTACGAGCTGTCGCGGGAGGTCGTCGAGTTCCAGCGTGCCGTGCGCCCGCTGCGTCAGATCCTCACGGCCCTGCGCGCCGGGTTCGACAAGTACCAGATCGACGAGGAGCTCCAGTCGTACCTGCGCGACGTCGCCGACCACGCGACCGAGGTCGCGGAGCGCATCGACAGCTTCCGGGTGGCGCTGCGCGACATCCTCACGGTCAACGCGACGCTCGTGTCGCAGCGGCAGAACGAGGAGATGCGGGCGCTGTCCGAGGCCAGCAACGCGCAGAACGAGGAGGTCAAGAAGATCTCCGCGTGGGCGGCCATCCTCTTCGCGCCGACGCTCGTCGGCACGATCTACGGGATGAACTTCGACGACATGCCCGAGCTGGGCTGGCACTACGGCTACCCGTTCGCGCTCGTCGCCATGGTGTGCGTGAGCGTCGGGCTGTGGGGCGTGTTCAAGGCGCGCCGCTGGATCTGACCCGCCTCACCAACGGCCACGGTGGACGACGTCGTCCATGGGCCGTCGGGGGCGGCGCCTGGCGGAGCCCGTGGCGCCGCCAGGCGCCGGGTGGCCGATGGTGATGGCGCCGACGGGGTCGTGGTCGTCGGGGATGCCGAACTCCTCGCGCACCGCGGCGTCGGCCTCGGGCGGGATGCCGAAGAACAGGGCCCCGAGGCCCTCGTCGACGACGGTCTGGAGGATCAGCAGGCTCGCCATCGCGGTGTCGAGGTCCCAGAACGGCTGCGGCCACCGGGCCTCGTCGCGGTCGGTCCAGCCCTTGTCCGGCTCGGCGTACCGGTCGAGGTAGATCGCCTTGCTGCTGCACGGGATCACGACGACGGGCGCGCGCATCATGCCCTCGAGCCACGCGTCGGGGTGCTCGGTGTCGGCGCTCGCCTCCCAGTAGCGGCGGACGTCGTCGGGCGTGTCGAGGACGACGAACGCCCAGCCCTGGCTGAATCCCGCGCTGGGCGCGCGGACCGCGTTGCGGAGCGCACGGTCGACGACCGCGCGGTCCACCGGGTCCGTGGAGTAGCTGCGGGTCATGCGGCGGCGGTCGACGACGTCCTGGAACTCCATGCCTGAAGCATCCCACCGTCGGAGCGCGGAGCTCAGGCCCGCAGGGTCGGGTTCCAGGTCCGCGTCGTGACGTTGATGGTGTTCCACGCGTTGATGGTCGTGAGCGCGGCGACGAGGGCCCCCAGCTCGTCGGGCGTGAAGTGGCGCGCGGCCTCGTCCCAGACGGCGTCCGGCACGTGCGTCTGCGCGAGCAGCGTGACCTGTTCCGCGAGGTCGAGGGCGGCGCGCTCGCGGGCCGTGAAGAACGGCGCCTCCCGCCACACGGGCACCGCGGTGACGCGCTGCGCGTGCTCGCCGGCGGCCAGCGCGTCGGTGGTGTGGAGGTCGACGCAGTACGCGCACCCGTTGAGCTGGGACGCGCGGAGGCGCACGAGGTCCCGCAGGCGGGCGTCGAAGCCGACGCGGTCGAGCTCGGCCTCCGCGGCGCGGTGCAGGCGGTTCATGGCCGCGCTGAAGCCGGGCGCGGCCTTCTCGATGTCCAGGCGGACGGGGATGGTCACCGGCGCGGCGGCGTCGGAGGTGGTCGGGGCGGTGCTGGTCGTCTCTGTGGTGGTCATGTCCTCGACGCTACGCCGGAGCGGACCGCGCGTAGAGTCCACTTCGATGATGGAAACATGGGCCACTCGCGCGGGTCTCGACCTCTTCCTCGCCCCTGTCGACGCGCGCGACACGAGGCCGCGGCGCGCGCTCGAGGACGCGCTGCGCGACGCCGTCCGCACCGGCCGGCTGGCTCCTGGGACCCGCGTGCCGTCGTCGCGCAGCCTGGCCGCCGACCTCGGGCTCGCCCGCAACACCGTCGCCGAGGTCTACGGGCAGCTCGTCGCGGAGGGCTGGTTCGAGGCGCGCGTCGGGGCGGGCACCTGGGTGGGCGAGCGCCCCCGGCCGGCGCCCCGCCCGTCGCCGCCCGCCCGGGCGACCCGGCCGGCCACCGACCTGCGTGCCGGCCTGCCCGACGGTGGTCAGGTTCCGCGCGCGGCCTGGGTCGCCGCGGCCCGCAAGGCGATCGCCGGCCTCGGGGCCGCCGACCTGGGCTACACGCCGACCGCCGGGCTGCCCAGGCTCCGGACGGAGGTCGCCGGGTACGTCGGGCGGACCCGCGGCGTCGTCGCCCGGCCCGACGACGTGGTCGTCACCACGGGCTTCAGCGAGACCCTCGCGCTCGTCTGCGCCGCGTTGCACGCGAGCGGGGCCCGACGGCTCGCCGTCGAGGCCTACGGGCACGAGCGGCATCGCCATGTGGTGCGGGCGTCCGGGCTCACGCTGCAGGTGCTCCCGGTCGACGGCGAAGGCGCCCGCGTCGACCTGCTCGACGCCGACGCGGTGCTGCTGACCCCCGCGCACCAGTTCCCGAGGGGGGTGCCGCTCGCGCCGGCGCGCCGGGTCGCCGTCGCACGCTGGGCGGAGGCCACGGACGGCCTCGTCCTCGAGGACGACTACGACGGCGAGCTGCGCTACGACCGCCGGCCCGTGGGTGCGCTGCAGGCGCTGGCACCCGACCACGTCGTCTACGCGGGGACGGCGAACAAGGCGTTCTCGCCCGCGCTGGGTGTCGGCTGGGCCGTCGCGCCGGGCTGGCTCGTCGGCGAGCTCGAGCGGCTGCGGGGCGACCGGGGCGTGCGTTCGGACGGCCTGGGCCAGGCCGTCCTGGCCGAGCTGCTCGCGAGCCACGCGTACGACCGGCACGTCCGGCGCGTTCGGGCGACGTACCGTGACCGCCGCGACCGGCTCGCTGCCTCGCTCGCCTCGCGCGTGCCGGCGGCGCGGCTGCGCGGTCTTCCAGCCGGGCTCCACGTCGTCGTCGAGCTGCCCCACGGCGCGGACGCCCGCGCCGCCGTGGCCGCGGGCGCGCGGCGGGGCGTCCGGTTCGAGTCGCTCGCCGACTTCCGTGCCGACGACCCGGGCGATCCCGCCGACGCCCGCTGCGTGGTCGTCGGGTTCGGGGCGCCCGCGGCCCACGCCTACGCGGCCGCGGTGGAGGCCACGGTCGCGGCGCTCGCCGAGGTGTGCTGACCGGTACTCCCGGCTCCCCGCCCGACGACGGCCACCCCCAGCCGCGGTCGGGCGGGGGTTGTGCACAGGGTGCGTCGGGCGCCCGGTGGTGGACCCTGCGGGGGCGACACCCTGGGCCCATGACGATCCCTGACGCCCTGGACCTGCCCGACCTTCCCCTCGCCACGGACGAGGAGGTGACCGAGCGTGTGCGCGACCTGGTGGGCCGCGCCGCGCGCCGCCAGCTCTGGCTGTTCTTCCTCGACGACCACGACCGTCAGCTTCCCGTGCTGCTGCCGATCCCCGACTTCCCGCCGAGCCCCGACGGCGGGCAGGCGGAGAGGCTGGCCGGGTCGCTCGCGGCGCTCGTCGAGGAGCTGGGCGCGGCGCAGATCGTCGTGGTCTGGGAGCGACGGCTCGACGACCGGGCCACGACCCTCGACCGCGCGTGGGCTGCCCGGCTGGCCGAGGCCTGCCGGTCGGCGCGCGTGCGTCTGCGCGGTCAGCTCCTCAGCCACCGGAACGGCGTCCGGTGGCTCGCGCCGGACGAGCTCGTCGGGGTGTGATCGGGTGATGCTACGCGGCGACCTGCTGCGCGCCGACGGCACGCAGGACGAACGACTCGGTCGCCTCGATGCAGCGCTCGCGCTCGGGCGAGCTCTCGGGGATGAGTCGCCCGGACAGGCACGCGTTGACGAGCCCGACGGTCACCTCGACGTCCTGCGGCGGCAGCTCACCTGCCTCGACGCCGTCCTCGAGGATCCGGCGCAGGATCGTCTCGACGAGGACCGCGTGCTCCCGGAGCCGGTGCTGCGCGGGCCTGGAGAGGATGGTCCGCAGGTCGGGGCCGGGCGCGAGGTGGAAGACGCGCGTGAGCCGCGCCTGCTGGCGCACGTAGGTGCGGAGCTTCTCGACGGGGTCGTCGACGTCGGCGAGCGCCCGTTCGAGGGTGTGCACGTACTGCTCGGTCTCGTGGGTGATGAAGCCGAGCAGCATCGCTTCCTTGTCAGGGAAGTGGTTGTAGACGGCGGTGCGCCCGACGCCGGCGGCGGCAGCGATCTCGGCGAGCGTGATGGTGTCGAAGCCTCGGTCGGCCATCAGGGCGGACAGCGCGGTGAACAGCTTCTGCCGGGTCTGGGCGCGGTGCTCGTGCAGGGACCCCCCGATGATCTTGGGCATGCTGACACGGTAACACCGGAACGTCAGAACCCTTGACAGCCCCTCACGCGGCGGCGAGCACGTCCCGGAGCGTCATCGGCTCGCGCCCGGTCAGCCGCTCGACGTCGCCGCTCACGTGCGCGAGCGCGCCCTCGGCGATCGCCGTGTAGGTGGACACCCACGCGTCGACCTGCCAGCGCGGGGCGCCGTACCCAGCCCGCGACTCGTACGCCTCGCGCAGGGACTCGGCGTGGTACCGGGCGGGGCGGCCGGTCACCTCGTGAACCGTGCGGGCGACGTCCGCCAGACCGACGGCCTCGCGTCCGGTGAGCTCGTAGGCGCGCCCGCCGTGCGTGCCCGGGTCCGCGAGGACGTCCGTCAGCACGGCCGCGGCGCACTGTGCGACGTCGGCGCGCGCGACCGCGGCGACCACCCCGTCGCCGGCCGGCCCGCGCAGGACGCCGTCCTCGCCGACCCACTCGGCCAGCACGTCGAGGTAGAGGCTGTCGCGCAGGAACGTCCACGCCATGCCGGACAACCGGACCAGCTCCTCGGTCGCCGCGTGGTCCCGGGCGAGCGTGAACGACGCGTCGGGGCCCGCGCCCTGGAACGACGTGTAGACGACGTGCCGGACCCCGGCACGGGCTGCCCCGTCGACGAACCGCTCGTGCTGGTCGGTGCGGTCGGCCGACTCGGTCGCCGACACGAACAGCACGACGTCCACGCCCTGCAGCGCCTGCTCGACGGCGTCCCGGTCGCCGTACGCGGCCCGCAGCACCTGCGCGCCGGGCAGGTCGGGAGCGCGCTCGGGCGAGCGGACGAGCAGGCGCTGGGGGACGCCGTCGTCGGCGAGGAGGCGCGCGACCCGCCGTCCCAGGTGCCCGGTCGCTCCCGTCACCGCGACCCGCGCGTCCGACCGTGCTTCGCCCATGGGCTCATCGTGCGCCCGGACCTAGACTGGCCGCACCTCGGCCCGCGACGACGCGGGCCGCGCCCGCGAGGGGAGGCACCGATGCCCGCCGACGACCGCGTCAGCGTCGCCTACGAGGCAGCCTTGTCCGGGGACGTCGCGTCGGTGCGCGGGCAGCCCGGCGTCAGGCCGCTGGTCGCCGCCTCGTGGGCGCGCAGCCTGCGGCGCGGGCTCGACCCCGACCGGCCGCACACCGAGGTAGCCATCACGCACGCCGACCTCGTCGGGCAGCGGTCCCGCAGCCCGCTCGCAGCCGCCATGCCGGTCGTCCGGGACCTCCTCGTCGACGCCGTCGCCGACGACGGCCTGATCGTCGCCCTCTCCGACGGCTTCGGCCGGCTGCTGTGGGTCGAGGGCAACCGCCGCGTGCGGGACGAGGTCGGCCGGATCGGCTTCGTCGAGGGCGCGGTGTGGCGGGAGGACGTCGTCGGGACGAACGCTCCCGGCACCGCCCTCGCGACCGGGCGCCCCGTGCAGGTCGTCGGGCCCGAGCACTTCACGCGCCCCGTGCAGGCGTACTCGTGCGCGGCGGCGCCCGTCCGCGACCTCGCGTCGGGCCGGGTGCTCGGCGTCCTCGACGTGACAGGCGGTGCCCCTGCGGCGTCGGGCGTGATGCTCGCCCTCGTCCGGGCGTCGGCCGCGGCTGTCGAGCGCGAGCTCGCGCGGCTGACGCGCGACGACGCCGGACCGCACGCCGGTCCACGGCTCGGCGCCCTCGGCCCCACGCCGACGCTGCGGCTGCCGGGATCGCCGGCCCAGCGGCTGAGCCTGCGGCACGCCGAGCTGCTGACGCTGCTCGCCGAGGGACCTGGGGGCTCCACGGCGGACGAGCTCGCCGTCCTCCTCGCGCCCGGCGCGCTGTCCGACGTGACGGTGCGGGCGGAGATCTCACGGCTGCGCCGCGTGGCCGGACCCCTGCTCGACGGCGGACGCCCGTACCGCCTCGCGGTGCCGCTCGCGACGGACGTCGCCGAGGTCCGGGCGCGCCTCGCGTCCGACGACGTCGGCGGCGCGCTCGGCGCCTACCCCGGCCCGCTCCTCCCGCGCTCCGTCGCGCCCGGCGTCGAGCGGTTGCGCGCCGAGCTCGAGGCCGACGTGCGCTCCGCCGTCCTGCGCAGCGCGGACCCCGACGTCGTCGAACGCTGGACCGCGCGCCGCGAGGGTGCGGACGACCACGCGGCGTGGGACCGCCTCGCGCGCCTCAGCCCGCCCGGGAGCGCAGCGCACGCCCGGGCTCGAGGCCGTCTCACCCTGCTCGACCGCGCCCTCCGCTGAGCCCGACCGCGCCCTCCGCTGAGCCGGTCGCCCGAGCCCTCCACCGCCCGGTGCCAGGACCCGCCGAACACGGGCTCCGCGCCCGTCCGTTCGGAGTGACGGGCGTGGAGCCCCTGCTCGAGGGGCAGGAATCGCGTGCTCGCGTGGGACCCGGGCACCGATGTCTCACGGCCCGCCCGCCGGGGCAGCACGGCATGCTGCAACGCACCTGCAACGGCGGCTTCGTACCGTCGTGCCCGACGGCGCATGGCGCCGGGCGGCGCCCTCACCCGGGGCGCCGGGCACGACTGCAAGGAGGCAGCGATGACCGTGTACGCCGCGCCGGGCACCCCCGGCGGCATCGTCAGGTACCGCGAGCGGTACGACCACTGGATCGGCGGGGAGTACGTGCCGCCGTCGAGCGGCGAGTACTTCGAGAACCCGAGCCCCGTCACTGGTCACACCTTCACCGAGGTCGCGCGCGGCAACGCCGCCGACATCGAGCGCGCGCTCGACGCCGCGCACGGCGCGGCCCGCTCGTGGGGCCGGACGAGCGCGACCGACCGGGCGAACATCCTCAACAAGATCGCGGACCGGATGGAGGAGCATCTCGAGGAGATCGCCGTCGCCGAGTCGTGGGAGAACGGCAAGCCCGTCCGCGAGACGCTCGCCGCGGACATCCCGCTCGCGATCGACCACTTCCGGTACTTCGCGGGTGCCATCCGCGCGCAGGAGGGGTCGATCTCCGAGATCGACGAGGACACGATCGCCTACCACTTCCACGAGCCGCTGGGCGTCGTCGGGCAGATCATCCCGTGGAACTTCCCGATCCTCATGGCCACGTGGAAGCTCGCGCCGGCGCTCGCCGCCGGCAACTGCGTCGTCCTCAAGCCCGCCGAGCAGACGCCCGCCTCGATCCTCCTGCTCATGGAGCTCATCGCGGACCTGCTGCCGGCCGGCGTCGTGAACGTCGTCAACGGGTTCGGGTTCGAGGCCGGGAAGCCGCTGGCCAGCAGCCCGCGCATCCGCAAGATCGCGTTCACGGGCGAGACGACGACCGGCCGCCTGATCATGCAGTACGCGAGCGAGAACATCATCCCCGTGACGCTCGAGCTGGGCGGAAAGAGCCCGAACATCTTCTTCGACGACATCGCCCGGACGCGCGACGACTTCTACGACAAGGCGCTCGAGGGCTTCACGATGTTCGCGCTCAACCAGGGCGAGGTGTGCACGTGCCCGTCGCGGGCGCTGATCCAGGAGTCCATCTACGACGGCTTCCTCTCCGACGCCATCGCCCGCACGGAGGCCGTGAAGCAGGGCAACCCGCTCGACACCGAGACGATGATCGGCGCGCAGGCCAGCAACGACCAGCTCGAGAAGATCCTGTCGTACATCGACATCGGCCAGGCGGAGGGGGCGAAGGTCCTCACGGGCGGCCACCGGGCCGACCTGGGCGGCGACCTCGCGGACGGCTACTACGTCACCCCGACGATCTTCGGGGGCAAGAACTCGATGCGGATCTTCCAGGAGGAGATCTTCGGGCCCGTCGTGGCCGTGACGAGCTTCACCGACTTCGACGACGCCGTCACGATCGCCAACGACACCCTGTACGGCCTGGGAGCGGGCGTCTGGTCGCGCGAGGCCAACACCGCCTACCGGGCGGGGCGCGCGATCGAGGCCGGGCGGGTGTGGACGAACTGCTACCACGCGTACCCGGCGGCGGCGGCGTTCGGCGGGTACAAGGGGTCCGGCGTCGGGCGCGAGAACCACAAGATGATGCTCGACCACTACCAGCAGACCAAGAACCTCCTGGTCAGCTACTCGCCCCAGAAGCTCGGCTTCTTCTAGGAGACGGACGACGTGACCACACCACCGGTTCTGGGCCGGGTCGACGTCACCGACGCCGCGGCCGCGCTCCTCGCGCGGCTGCGGCGCCGGCACGGCGCCCTCATGTTCCACCAGAGCGGCGGGTGCTGCGACGGGTCGTCGCCCATGTGCTACCCCGACGGCGACTTCCGCGTCTCCGAGACGGCTGACGTCCACCTGGGCGACCTCGTGATCGCGGACCCCGCCGCCGGCGGCGACCCGCCGTCGTCGTTCACGGTGCCCGTGTGGATGAGCCGCGCGCAGTTCGAGTACTGGAAGCACACGCACCTCACGATCGACGTCGTGCCCGGGCGCGGCGCGGGCTTCAGCGTCGAGGCGCCCGAGGGGGTGCGTTTCCTCATCCGCTCGCGGCTGCTCACCGACGACGAGTGGGAGACGCTCGACGGCGGCGCCGCGGGGGGCGCCCGAGGCTGACGGCGCCCGGGTGACGGGGGCGCGCACCGCTGCTCCGGTGGCGACTCCCGGTGTGCTCGGTAGGGTCCGAAGTGGGATCGGTTCACCGAGACGACCGGGGGTACGTCATGTCGAAAGCCAACCAGGACCCCACGGTCTCGAGGTTCAACGCGAGGGTCGTCCTCATCACGGTGGGGGCGGCGCTCGGCGGCTTCCTCTTCGGCTTCGACACCTCCGTCATCAACGGCGCGGTCGACTCGATCAACAAGCACTTCGACATCACGAACACCGGTCTGCAAGGGTTCGCGGTGTCCTCGGCACTGCTGGGCTGCGCGATCGGCGCGTGGTTCGCCGGCAGCATCGCGAACCGGCTGGGTCGCATCCCCGTCATGGTGATCGCCGCGATCCTGTTCCTCGTCTCGTCGATCCTCACCGGCCTCGCGCCCAACGTGCCGCTGTTCATCATCTGGCGCGTGCTCGGCGGCCTCGGGGTCGGGGCGGCGTCGGTCATCGCGCCCGCCTACATCGCGGAGGTCTCGCCCGCGCGGGTCCGCGGCCGGCTCGGATCGCTGCAGCAGCTCGCGATCGTCCTCGGCATCTTCGTGGCGCTGCTCTCCGACAACGTGCTCGCGAACGCCGCCGGCAGCGCGTCCGAGACGCTCTGGTGGGGCCTCGAGGCCTGGCGCTGGATGTTCTTCGTGACCGCGATCCCCGCGGCCGTGTACGGCATCGCCGCGCTCGGTCTGCCCGAGTCCCCGCGCTACCTGGTGCACAAGGGCGACTACGACGGGGCGTCGCGCGTCCTGCACGACTTCTCCGGCGAGCTCGACGTCAACCTCAAGATCCAGGAGATCGAGAAGACCATCGACAAGGAGAAGCGGGAGTCCCTGCGCGACCTCCGCGGCAACCGGTTCGGGCTCAAACCCGTCGTGTGGGTCGGGATCCTGCTGTCGGTGTTCCAGCAGTTCGTCGGGATCAACGTGATCTTCTACTACTCGTCGTCGCTGTGGCAGTCCGTGGGCTTCGACGAGTCCGACGCGCTCCTGGAGTCCGTCATCACGTCCATCACGAACATCGTCGTGACCGTCGTCGCGATCCTCCTCGTCGACAAGGTCGGCCGCCGGCCCATGCTGCTCGTCGGGTCCGCGGGGATGGGCGTGTGTCTGACGACGATGGCCGTCGCCTTCTCCCAGGCGACGACGGCGCCGGGCGCGGACAGTCCGACCCTCGCCGGTGCCTGGGGCACGACGGCCCTCGTCGCGGCGAACGGCTTCGTCGTCTTCTTCGGCGCGACCTGGGGGCCGCTCGTCTGGGTGCTCCTCGGCGAGATGTTCCCCAACGCGATCCGCGCGACTGCCCTCGCCGTCGCCGCCGCCGCCCAGTGGCTCGCGAACTTCTTCATCTCGACGACGTTCCCGAAGTTCTCCGAGATCGGCCTCACGTTCGCGTACGGGTTCTACGCCTTCTTCGCGATCCTGTCGTTCTTCTTCGTCTTCTGGCAGGTGCCCGAGACCAAGGGCCGTGAGCTCGAGGACATGTCCGACGACGCCACGGTCGTCCGGCGGGGAGGCAAGACCCAGGTCGTCGAGGGCACCGCCTGAGCTACGCCGGGCGCATCACGCGCCGACGTCGTGCAGGTGGTGCACCAGGTCGTGCGCGAAGTACTGCCCGAGCGTCCGGACGGTGAAGACCGAACCGTTCGACCGGCGGCCTGGGCGCTCGTGCTGGTCCGGCGTCACCACGTCCCACCGGCCCGCGATCGCTCGGCCCGCCGCCTCCAGCTCACGGGCGACGACGTCCGGGTCCTGGTGCGCGTAGTCGTCCTCCAGCGCGGTCGCGTCCTGGTCCCAGTTGGCGAACTGCGGGTCGTCCGACTCCAGCATCGACGCGAGCCGCACGTCGAACACCCGGAACACGTCGCGCGTGTGCGCGGCGTACTCCAGCGGCGACCAGACCGACGGCGCCGGGCGCACCCGCGCGTCGTCGGCGGCCAGGCGGGCACGCCAGCGGGGGAGCGAGTCACGCACCAGCGGTGCGATGTCCTCGACCTCGAGCCGACCCGCCTCGAGACCGCACTCCGCGCACGGCTCGTCGAGGACCCAGGTCCAGTCCTTCATATCGGGGGCGATCTGGTCCGAGTTCGCGTCGTCGGTCACGTGTCAGAGCGTACGGGTCGCGTGGTCGGCCGGGCGGCTGTGGTCGGGTCGGGCGGGGCGTGGGTGATGGCGCGCGGTCTTCCATCCGCCTGTGCTCGTTCCTCGCTCCGGCTCCCGCCAGACCCCCCACGACCGCGCGCCATCACCCACGCCCCGCCCTCTCGGCACCACCTCGCGTTCGCGGCGTGCGGGTTCCGTTGCTGCAACGTCTTGCGGCCGTGCAGCCCGTGCCAGTTCTGGGGTGCTCGCCGGCGGTGATCGGTTGTGACCGCACCTCGATGGCGTCTACGGTGGCTTCACCTTGATTCCTTGCAGGGCGTTGCACGCTGTTGCGCAATCGCCGCGGGATCGGTCATCACTCGAAGGAGAGCGCATGTCGACCAGATCTTCCAGAGCTCCGGGACACGTCCGGGCATCGCGTCGCGCGGGTCGGGCTTCCCGGAGCCTTGCGGGCGTGGCGGCCGTCGCCGTCCTCGTCCCGCTCGTCGCGGTTCCCGGCGTCCTGTCCGCGTCCGCCGCTGACGCGCAGCACGTGAGCATCCCCGGTTCGCACAACACGGCGATGGGGTGCGCGAGCGACTGGGACGTGAGCTGCGCGCAGGCAGAGCTCACCCAGCGGCCCGACGGCGTGTGGTCGCGCACGTACGACCTGCCCGCCGGCAGCTACGAGTACAAGGCCGCGCTGAACGACTCGTGGGACGTCAGCTACGGCGTGGGCGGCGCGCAGGGCGGCGGCAACATCCCGTACACGACGGACGGCGCGAAGCCGGTCACGTTCTTCTACGACCCGGTGACGCACTGGGCCACCAACACCGCCGCCGACCCGATCGTCTCGGCCGTCGGCGACTTCCAGACGCAGCTCGGCTGCGCCTCCGCCGACCAGGCGGACTGCCTCGGCGCGTGGCTCGAGGACCCCGACGGCAACGGCATCTACACCACGACGCTCGACGGCCTCACCGCGGGGACGTACCACGTGCGCGTAGCCCACGGACTGTCCGACGCTGAGGTCTACGGGGCCGACGGCGTGCAGGGCGGGGCAGCGATCCCGTTCGACGTCGAGGCCGGCAAGCAGGTCGTCCTGACGTACACGCTCGCGACGCACGCCCTCGCGATCGACGTCACCGACGCGCCAGCCGCGGGCCAGGCCGAGGACGCCGCGCAGTGGGTCGACGCCCGGACGGTCGCGGTCCCTGCCGACCTCGCCGCCGGGGCGACCGCCTGGGCGCTCTACTCGTCGCCCGACGCGTCGCTCGCCCGGGACGGCAGCACGATCACGGGCGGCACGAAGATCTCCCTCACCGCGGACCCGAAGGGTCTCACCGCCTCGCAGCTGAAGCGGTTCCCCGCCCTGAAGGGCTACGTCGCCCTGCACCCGCGAGGACTCTCGCGCGCGGCGCTCGAGACGACCCTGAAGGGCGAGCTCCGGCTCGCCGCCTGGGGCGCCGACGGCACGCTCGCGGCCCTCACGGGCGTCCAGGTGCCCGGCGTGCTCGACGACGTCTACGGAACCTCCGCGCAGCGGCGTGGCCTCGGCGTCGCCTGGAAGCACGGTGCGCCGCAGCTCGCGCTCTGGGCCCCGACAGCGCAGGACGTCGACCTGCTGCTCTACCCGGCGTCGGGCACGGGCGACGCGCGGCGCGTCCCGGCGCACCGCGCGTCGGACGGCACATGGACCGTGGCGGGATCGCCGTCGTGGACGAACCGGCAGTACCTCTACGAGGTGAAGGTCTACGCACCCACGACCGGCCGGATCGAGACGAACGACGTCACGGACCCGTACTCCGTGGCGCTCACGACGAACTCGACGCGTTCCGTGCTCGTCGACCTCGCCGACAGGTCCCTCGCACCGGCCCGATGGGCACGGACCGCGTCCCCGAGGCTCGCGAGCACCACGGACCAGACCATCTACGAGCTCAGCGTCCGCGACTTCTCGGCGACCGACCCCACCGTCCCGGCGGCGCTGCGCGGCACGTACGACGCGTTCGCCACGAACAGCGACGGGACGAAGCACCTCAAGACTCTCGCGAAGGCGGGGCTGACCACGGTCCACCTGCAGCCGACGTTCGACTTCGCGACCGTGAACGAGGACCGCGCGCAGCAGGCCACGCCGGACTGCGACCTCGCCTCCTACCCGGCCGACTCCGACCAGCAACAGGCCTGCGTCGGCGCGGTCGCGGGCTCCGACGCCTCCAACTGGGGCTACGACCCGCTGCACTTCCTCGCGCCCGAGGGCTCGTATGCCGTCCACCCCGACGGCGGCTCGCGCGTCGCGGAGTTCCGCACCATGGTCGGCGCGCTGCACGCGGACGGGCTGCGCGTCGTCGTCGACGAGGTCTTCAACCACACCGACGCCTCCGGGCAGGACGCGCACTCGGTGCTCGACCGCGTGGTCCCGGGCTACTACCAGCGGCTCGACGCGACGGGCTCGGTGGAGACCTCGACGTGCTGCCAGGACGTCGCGACCGAGCACACCATGGCGCAGAAGCTCATGGTCGACTCGGTGGTCCTCTGGGCCAAGGAGTACAAGGTCGACGGCTTCCGGTTCGACCTCATGGGCTTCCACTCGGTCGACACCATGAAGGCGGTCCGGGCCGCGCTCGACGAGCTCACGCTCCGCAAGGACGGCGTCGACGGGAAGAGCATCTACCTGTACGGCGAGGGCTGGAACTTCGGTGCGGTCGCGAACAACGCGTACTTCACGCAGGCCACCCAGGGCCAGCTCGACGGGACCGGGATCGGGACGTTCAACGACCGTCTGCGCGACGCCGTCCGCGGCGGCTCGCCGGTCGACAGCAGCACCTCCCAGCAGCAGGGCTTCGGCTCGGGCCTGTTCACGGACCCGAACGGCAACCCGTCCTACGGCACCGCCGACGACGCGTCGCAGGCCCTGCTCGGCCACGACGAGGACCTCGTGAAGCTGGGTCTCGCGGGCAACCTGAAGGACTTCACGCTCGTGACGTCGGACGGGACGACGAAGAAGGGATCGGAGGTCGACTACAACGGCCAGCCCGCGGGGTACGCGAGCGAGCCCGACGAGTCCATCAGCTACGTCGACGCGCACGACAACCAGACGCTGTTCGACACGCTCACGATGAAGCTGCCGCAGGCCACGTCGATGGCGGCCCGGGTGCGCATGCAGACGCTCTCGCTCGCGACGGCCACACTGTCGCAGTCACCGTCGCTCTGGCTGGCCGGGTCCGACCTGCTGCGCAGCAAGTCCCTCGACAACAACAGCTACGACTCGGGCGACTGGTTCAACGCGATCGACTGGTCCGGCCGCACGAACGGCTTCGGCAAGGGCCTGCCCCTGTCGGGCGACAACGGCTCGCAGTGGCCGATCATGAAGCCGCTGCTCGCCGACGCCGCGCTGAAGCCCTCGGCGGCGGACATCGCGACGGCGACCGACGAGGCGCAGCAGCTCCTCCGCCTCAAGCGTTCGACGCCGCTGTTCTCGCTCGGCTCGTCGCGGCTGATCGAGCAGAAGCTCACGTTCCCGGTCACGACCACCCCCGGCGTGATCGCGATGTCCCTCGACGACACGGGCGGCAAGGACGTCGACCGGAACCTCGACGGCGCGCTGGTCGTGCTCAACGCGGGCACGACGACGGCCACCGAGACGCTGGGCGCGCTGCAGGGCAAGGGCTACGTCCTGTCGGCGGTGCAGCGCCAGGGCGACGACCCGGTCGTCAAGGGCACCACGTGGGACGCCCGCACCGGCACGGTGTCCGTCCCGGCGCGCACGGTCGCGGTGCTCACGCTCGCCGAGCAGCCCGGCGGCCACGGCCACCGCTGACCGCCCCAGACCCGCCGAAGGACCCCGCGCCGCCGACTGCTTCGCGAAGCAGTCGGCGGCGCGGGGTGCTTCGCGAGGTAACGATCGGGTCACCGGTTCGCCTCCGACCGGTCCGGGAGCGCCGAACCGTGCTTCGATGCTTGCGAGCGAGGGGACGACAACGGCGTCGTCTCTTCGCGTTCCGCACCCAGCCGCGCCGTCCACAGATTTCCTCCACAGGGGTGTGTGCGACGACGCCGTTCCGCGGAACCGGTTGTGGACGACCCTGTGCGTTCGTGGGGGCGCCGGATTGACCGGTCGCAAGGGGTTGTCGGCCGCCCCCGCCGGGTCTACAACAGACCTACGGCCAGCCGCTGCGACGATGCCTCGGAGAACCGCCACGCGGAGGAGCGTCGCCCCGGCGGCAGGCCGACGGTCGAACGGAGAACGGCGCACCACCCCCTCGAACACCGCGGGTCCGGCACAGGGCCGGCAGGCACGAGGAGCTGCAGGACGGCGCAGGGTGCGCGAGGGCCCGGGAGACTGGCCGCGAGAGGCACGGCCTGCGCGCGCATGGAAGGTGGGCGCGAGTGTCCGTGTCGAGCCGTGACGTCACACGGTGTCGGTGTTGGGACTAGCGGCCCAGAGAAGGCCCCTCGGACTCGTACTCCGAGGGGCCTTCGCTGTCTCCGATGGTTCCAGCCGCCCCTGACACGAGCCTGGGAGCGTCGCCCGGCCCGGCCACCTCGCCGTGCCCCGCTAGCGTGGTGGCGTGAGCAACCTCGAGACCCGGCCCGCCGAGCAGCCGTGCCGGTCCGGCGGCGCCGACGGCGTGCAGGTCCTCGCGCCGCGCACCGTGCCCCTGGGCGGGGCCCGCGCCATGACGGTGCGCCGCACGCTGCCGCAGCGCGCCCGCTCGCTCGTCGGCGCCTGGTGCTTCGCCGACCACTACGGGCCCGACGACGTCACGTCCGGACCCGGGATGCAGGTGCCGCCCCACCCGCACACGGGCCTGCAGACGGTCACCTGGCTGTTCGCGGGCGAGGTGCTGCACCGCGACTCGGTCGGCTCGCTCGAGACCGTCCGGCCGGGCGAGCTCAACCTCATGACCGCGGGGCACGGGATCTCGCACTCCGAGGAGACGCCCGCAGGAACCACGGCCCGCACCCTGCACGGCGTCCAGCTGTGGACGGCGCTGCCCGCGGGGGCGCTCGACGGCGCGCCCTTCTTCGAGCACCATGCCGACCTGCCCGCGCTCCGGGTCGACGGGGCGGTGGCGCACGTGCTGCTCGGGACGCTCGCGCTCGCGACCGGCGCGGGGGACGAGGACGTCGTCACGGCGACCTCGCCCGCCACCGCCTTCACACCCCTCGTCGGCGCTCAGCTCGACCTGGCGCCCGGGGCGCGCGTCGTCGTGCGGACGGAACCCGGCTTCGAGCACGCGGTCCTGCTCGACGCCGGGGCGGTACGCGTGGCGGGGGTGGACGTCGAGCGCGACCACCTGGCCTACGTGGCGCCGGGGCCCGACGCGCTGGTCCTCGAGGCCGGCCCGGAGCCGGTGACGGACGACGCCGGCACCGTCGGCGCGCGCGTCATGCTGCTGGGCGGCGAGCCGTTCGGCGAGGACGTCGTCATGTGGTGGAACTTCGTCGGCCGCACGCACGACGACGTCGCCCGCGCCCGCGCGGACTGGCAGGCCGGCCTGGTCATGACGTCGGGCGAGGGGCCCAACCGCGGCGGGACGGAGTACGCGCCGGGGGTGGCCGACGGGCGGTTCGGCGAGGTCGTCGGGTACGCCGGCGGGCCGCTGCCAGCGCCCGTCCTCCCGGACGTGCACCTCAAGCCGCGGACGCGTCCGTCGACCTGACTGCGCGGCGTAACGGACGACGAAGGGCCGGTCCTCGAGGAGGACCGGCCCTGCGTGGTGGAGCGGGTGACGGGAATCGAACCCGCGCTATCAGCTTGGGAAGCTGAAGTTCTACCATTGAACTACACCCGCGAGACGCGAATCCGTGGGCTCCCCGTGTGGGGACATCCTCGGACGCCAGCGTGCGTCGTCGATCATACCTGCCCGGAGGAGCACCTCAAGTCACAGCCGCCGTCCGGCCCGCCCGAGGACCCGTACGCCAAGTCCAAGCTCGCGGCCGGGCTGCTCGGCATCTTCCTCGGCGCGCTCGGCATCCATCGCTTCTACCTCGGGTACACGGGCGTGGGCCTGACCATGCTGCTGCTCACCGTGCTGTCGGCGGGGATCCTCTCGCCGTTCATCTTCATCTGGGGCCTCGTGGAGGGCATCGTCTACCTCACGGCCACCCAGGGCTCCTACAGCGTCGACGCTAAGGGCCGGCCGCTGCGCCCCTGATCCCCGTATGACCCACGTCACCACGCGCCCAGCACTTCGGGCTACCGTGTGGGCGTGCTGCTCTCCGACCGTGACATCCGTGCCGAGCTCGACGCCGGGCGCGTGGTCCTCGACCCGTACGAGCCGTCGATGCTGCAGCCGTCGAGCATCGACGTGCGCCTCGACAAGTTCTTCCGCCTCTTCGACAACCACCGGTACCCGTTCATCGACCCGTCGCAGGAGCAGCCGGAGCTGACGCGCCTCGTGGAGGCGAAGGGCGACGAGCCGCTGGTCCTGCACCCGGGCGAGTTCGTGCTGGGCTCGACGTTCGAGGCGGTGAGCCTGCCCGACGACGTCGCCGCCCGCCTCGAGGGCAAGTCCAGCCTGGGCCGGCTCGGCCTGCTGACGCACTCGACGGCCGGCTTCATCGACCCGGGATTCTCGGGGCACGTGACGCTCGAGCTGAGCAACGTCGCGACGCTCCCCATCACGCTGTGGCCCGGCATGAAGATCGGCCAGCTGTGCTTCTTCCGCCTGTCGTCGCCGGCGGAGCACCCGTACGGCAGCTCGACGTACGGCTCGCGGTACCAGGGCCAGCGTGGACCGACGGCGTCGCGCTCGTGGCAGAGCTTCCACCGCACGGAGGTCTAGCGTGTCCGACCTGTCCGCCGCCCCGACCCCCGAGGACCCGAGAGACTACGTGCCCGCCTCACCGCTCCCCCTCCTGCCCGCCGTCACGGCGGCCGCCCCCCTCGACCGCTCGCGCCACCTGCTGGGGTTCGCGTCCGAGGTGCTGCCCGACGAGGTCGAGGCCCTGGCGGTCAGCCGGTTCCCGGGTGCGCACTGGGACGTCGCCCCCGAGGGCATCGACCTCATCTCGGCGCCGGGACGGTGGGCGCGCCCCGGTGAGCCGGGCGTCCTCCGGCTCACCGCGAGCACGGTGCTGGTCGGCCCGTACGCGCCGCAGTTCACCGACGGGTTCGGCACGGGCCTGCCCGACCGCACCGCGTACGTGTTCGACGTGACGTGCGCGCGCGAGCGCGGCGAGCCGCCCTACCCGGGCGGCGGCGACCGGGACGGCCTCGGCCGCGCGTTCCCCGTGGGCCTCCCGGTGGGGGAGGAGGGCATCGTCGTCGACTGGCTCGTCGCCGCGGCGCGCCGGCTCGCGGGCGCCGTGCGGATCGACCTGGGCGGCGCCGTGAGCCCGGACGTCACGCTGGTGCCGGACCCCGACGCGAACGTCGACCTGACGCTCTTCACCGACGTGTGGCTCGAGCCGGAGGCCGCGCAGACTCTCGTGCGGCAGGTCGAGCCGGGCGCGCACCTCGCGATCGAGGGCGTCGAGTGGGCCGGGCCGCCGCGTATCGCCTACGACCCCGCGGCGCTCGGGATCGGGGAGCTGTCCGAGGACCAGGTGCGCGCCGTCCAGCACGCCGCCGACGAGGTCGACATGGCGACGCTCGCGCAGCCCATGACCCTCGAGGGCTACGCGGTCCTCCTGGACCTCGGCCCCGACGGCGTCGTCGCGGTCGAGGTCGGCGCGGAGCCGATCGTCCCCCTCGCGCTGCAGGGCCTGCCGTGGACGGCGGGCGGCGCGCTCGCGTACCACGTGCGGTGGGAGGCGCCGGACCTGGAGGGCTCGCAGCGCGAGGACCCGCCCCTCTCGCACGTGCTCGCCCGCACCCGCGCGCTGGGCGTCGTGGGCGAGGTCGCGGCCGCGCTGCAGCACGCCGTCGGCGGCGAGGTCGCGGACGAGGACGGGTTCCTCGTGGGGGTCGCCGACCTGGAGCAGGAGGCGGAGTAGCTCCCGTCCCGACCTGGCCTCCGGCTGGGGACGGCGATGGGGTCGGGTAGCCCTCCGCTTGGTACGATCCTTGCGGTCCCCCGGTCGTTCACGACCCCCGCCCCCGACAGGACGGAGCGGACGTGCTGCAGCTGCTCGTAGCCCATCTGCTGATGGTGCTGCTGGCGCCTGCGATCATCTCCTGGCTGGGCCGCCGAGGCTTCCTCGTGCTCGCCCTGGCCCCCGCCTCCGCGGCCGTCTACGCCCTCGCCTGCACCACGCGCGTCATGCACGGCGACGTGCCCGTGCAGCACTGGCAGTGGGTGCCGCAGCTCGGGCTGACCCTCACGTTCCGGCTCGACACGCTGTCGTGGCTCATGCTCCTGCTCGTGGGCGGCGTGGGGGCGCTCGTCCTCGTCTACTGCTCGGCCTACTTCGCGCCGTCGGCGCACGGGCTGCACCGCTTCGGGGCCACGCTCGTCGGGTTCGCGGGCGTCATGGTGGGGCTCGTCACCGCCGACGACATGCTGCTCCTCTTCGTGTTCTGGGAGCTCACGACGGTGGCGTCGTACCTGCTCATCGGTCACTACGCGGAACGCAAGGCGTCGCGACGCGCCGCCATGCAGGCCATCGTCATCACGACCGCGGGCGGCCTCGCGATGCTCGTCGGGGTCGTGATCCTCGGCGAGGCCGCCGGCACCTACTCGCTCTCGGAGGTGGTCGCCCACCCGCCGTCGGGCACGGCCGTGACCGCCGCGGTGGTGTGCCTGCTCGCCGGGGCCGCCACGAAGTCCGCGCTCATCCCGCTGCACTTCTGGCTCCCCGCGGCGATGGCCGCGCCCACCCCCGTGAGCGCCTACCTCCACGCCGCGGCGATGGTGAAGGCCGGCGTCTACCTCGTGGCGCGGTTCGCACCCGCGTACGCGCAGCTGACGGTCTGGCAGACGATCGTGATCGTGCTCGGCTGCGGCACGCTGCTCCTCGGGGGCTACCGCGCGCTGCGGCAGCACGACCTCAAGCTCGTCCTCGCGTTCGGCACGGTGAGCCAGCTCGGGCTCATCACCCTGCTCGTCGGGCTGGGCAGCCGGGCGACGGCGCTCGCGGGCATCGCGATGCTGGGCGCGCACGCGATGTTCAAGGCGTCGCTGTTCCTCGTGACCGGCGTCGTCGACGCCGCGACCGGCACGCGCGACCTTCGCCGCCTCACGGGCGTGGGCCGGAGGATGCCGGTCACGGCGACCGCGGGCGCGCTCGCGACGGCGTCCATGATCGGGCTCCCGCCGTTCGCCGGGTACGTCGCCAAGGAAGCCGGGCTCGAGGCGCTGCTCCACCCGGCCGGGACGCTCCCCGGCTGGGTCGACGGCGCCGTGCTGGCCGCCGTCGTCGTGGGCTCGATGCTCACCGTCGCCTACGGGCTGCGGTTCTTCTGGGGCGCGTTCGCGAGCAAGCAGGCCGATGCCGCGGCCCCGGAGCCGCCGATCGACCCGGCGAAGCTGCACGTCCAGTCGCCTTTCCTCACGGTGCCGCCGCTGGTCCTCGCGGTCCTCGGGCTTGCCGCCGCGCTGGTCCCGCACCTCGGCGAGCACCTGCTCTCGCCGTACGCCGACACGCTGCCCGTCGGCGAGCCGGGCCACCTGGCGCTCTGGGGCGGGCTCGGCCCCGCGCTCGGGCTGACCGTGCTCATCCTCGGCACCGGCGCGCTCGCCTGGTGGTGGCGGGTCCGCGTCGAGGGCTACCAGCTGCGGCTGAGCGGTGTGCTCCGGCGCTGGCGCGTGCCCGAGGCCGACGTCGTCTACCGGCGCTCCATGCGACGGCTCGACGACGCGGCGGCGGACGTCACGTCGTTCACCCAGCGCGGCTCGCTGCCGTTCTACCTGGGCGTCATCGTCGTCGTCATGGCGGCCGTGCCCGGGGCGGTCCTCGTGTCGCACACGTCCTGGCCCCAGGACCTGCGGGCCTGGGACACCCCCGCGCAGGTGGTGGCGGTGGCCGCGATCGGCGTGGCCGCCGTGCTCGCGGCCCGGTCGCGCCGGCGGCTCAAGGCCGTGTTCCTCGCGGGGATCGCGGGCTACGGCAACGCGGTGCTCTTCCTGCTGCACGGCGCGCCGGACCTCGCGCTCACGCAGGTCCTCGTCGAGACGGTGACGCTCGTCGTCATGGTGCTGGTGCTGCGCCGGCTGCCGCCGTACTTCTCCAACCGTCCGCTGGCGCGCAGCCGGTGGACCCGGCTCGCGATCGGCCTGCTCGCCGGGATCACGGTGATGGCGTTCGCGGTCGTCGCCCCGAACGCTCGCATGGCGCCGCCCGTCTCGGCGCAGTTCCCCGCCGAGGCGTACTCGTACGGCGGCGGCAAGAACATCGTCAACGTGACGCTCGTGGACATCCGTGCGTGGGACACGATGGGCGAGATCTCGGTGCTGCTCGTCGCGGCGACCGGCGTCGCGTCGCTCGTGTTCCTCCGGCGCCGCGGCGCCGCGATCCTGCGCGCCGAGGACTCCGAGCGGGCCCGCGTCGGCGACGAGGCGCCCGGGGTCTGGTCGGGCGGCACCGACGAGGACGACCGCGGCGCCGCGCTGCGCCGTCGGGGGACCGCGCCCGAGGCCTGGAGCCGGATGCAGACGTGGCTGCGGGCGAGCGCGACCCTGGCCCCGCGCCGTCGGTCGGTGATCTTCGAGGTCGTCGCGCGGCTGCTGTTCCACTCGATGATCGTCTACGCGGTCTTCCTGCTGTTCTCCGGCCACAACAACCCCGGCGGCGGCTTCGCGGCGGGCCTCGTCGTGGGGATCGCGCTCGTCGTCCGCTACCTCGCGGGCGGGCGCTACGAGCTCGGCGAGGCCGCGCCCGTCCAGCCCGGCGTGCTCCTGGGCACGGGCCTGTTCCTCGCCGTGGGCGTCGGCGTCGCCGCGATGCTCGCGGGCGGCCAGGTGCTGCAGTCCACCATCGTCGACCTGCACCTGCCGCTCGTCGGCGAGGTGCACCTGGTGACGTCCCTGTTCTTCGACGTCGGGGTGTTCCTCGTGGTGGTCGGCCTCGTCCTCGACATCCTCCGCTCGCTCGGCGCCGAGATCGACCGGCAGGCGGACGTCGATGCCCGCGCGGCGCGGGCGCAGGCCGGCGGCGGCCTCGAGGAGGCCCAGCGGTGACCGTCCTCGACACCACCCCCGCCGCCGTCCTCGTGCTCGCCATCGGCGTGCTCGTCACGACCGGCGTGTACCTGCTGCTCGAGCGCAGCCTCACGCGCGTGCTGATCGGCTTCATCCTGCTGGGCAACGGCGTCAACCTGCTGCTGCTCGTCGCGGGCGGCCGCGCCGGCGGGGCGCCGATCCTCGGCACGACCCCGCTGTGGCGCATGAGCGACCCCCTCGTGCAGGCCATGATCCTCACGGCGATCGTCATCACGCTCGGCCTCACGGCGTTCGTCCTCGCCATGGCCTACCGGTCCTGGCAGCTCCACGGCCACGACGAGGTCCAGGACGACGTCGAGGACCGCCGCATCGCCCGGCTCGCCGCGAAGAACGAGCCGAGCTTCGAGGACGCGGACGCCGTCGAGTCGGGCGAGACGCTCGACGAGGAGGCCGCGAGGACGCGGGACGAGACCGACGACGACATCGGCGGGAGCGGGCCCGGGGACGGACCCCGAGACGAGGAGGAGGCGACATGACCTGGTTCGACCTGAGCGCCACCGACCTCGTGCCGCTCCCCGTCGTCCTCCCTCTGCTGGCCGCCGGCCTCGCGCTCGCGTTCGCGCGGCGCCCGCGCGTCCAGCGGATCGTGAGCGTCGTCGCGCTCGCGGGTGTGCTGGCGGTGGGCGTGGCGCTCCTCGTCCTGACCGACGGGCGGACGCTCGTCGTCGACGTCGGGAACTGGGCCGCGCCCGTCGGCATCGACCTGGTCGCGGACCGCCTGAGCGCCCTCATGGTGACCGTCTCGAGCTTCGTCCTCCTGTGCGTCCTGCTGTACTCGCTGGCGCAGGGCGTGAGCGAGGAGGCCGCGGAGGAGACGGCGAGCATCCCGGTCTCGATCTACCACCCGACCTACCTGGTCCTCGCGGCGGGCGTCTGCAACGCGTTCCTCGCGGGCGACCTGTTCAACCTCTACGTCGGTTTCGAGATCCTGCTCGCGGCGAGCTACGTGCTGCTCACGCTCGGTGGGACGGGCGAGCGCATCCGCGCGGGCTCGATCTACGTGGTCGTGGCGTTGCTGTCCTCGGTCGTCTTCCTCATCGCCATCGCGCTCACCTATGCGGCCACGGGCACCGTGAACCTGGCGCAGCTCTCCGAGCGCCTGCCCGACGTCGAACCCGGGACCAGGCTCGCGATCCAGCTCCTGCTCCTGCTCGCGTTCGGGATCAAGGCGGCGATGTTCCCGGTGTCGGCGTGGCTGCCGGACTCCTACCCGACGGCGCCCGCGCCGGTCACGGCAGTGTTCGCCGGCCTGCTCACCAAGGTCGGCGTGTACGCGATCCTGCGCACGCAGACGCTGCTGTTCCCGACGGACCCTCGCATCGACCGGGGGCTCATGTGGGTCGCGCTACTCACGATGCTCGTCGGGATCCTCGGGGCGGTCGCGCAGGACGACATCAAGCGTCTGCTGTCGTTCACGCTCGTCAGCCACATCGGCTACATGATCTTCGGCATCGCGCTCGCGACCCAGCCCGGCACGGCTGCGGCGATCTTCTACGTCGTCCACCACATCACCGTCCAGACCGCGCTGTTCCTCGTCGTGGGGCTCGTCGAGCTGCGGGGCGGCTCGACGCGGCTCGACCGGCTCGGCGGCCTCGCCAAGCTCGCGCCCGGGCTCGCGATCCTGTTCTTCATCCCGGCCATGAACCTCGCCGGGATCCCGCCGCTGTCGGGGTTCCTCGGCAAGGTCGGGCTCGTCGAGGACGGCGTCCGCACGGGCGGGTTCCTCGCGTACACGCTGGTGGTGGGCTCGGTCGTGACGTCGCTGCTCACGCTCTACGCCATCGTCAAGGCGTGGAACAAGGCGTTCTGGCAGGAGGCCCCGCAGGAGATCTCGACCGACGCCCGCGTGCCGCGCGGCATGGTCGTCCCGACGGCGGCGCTCGTCGCGTTCGGCCTCGCGCTCACCGTGTTCGCCGGGCCCCTGTACTCGTACGCGGACCGCGCGGCCGCGGGCCTGCGCGACGGCTCCTACGTCGAGGCGGTGTTCCCGGGCGGCCACGACCGCGGGGTCGGGGAGTCCAACGAGACCGCGCCCAAGGCCGGGGCGCCGACCGGGCCCGCGGCCGACGTCGGCACGGGGGAGGGGACGCCGTGAGCCTGCACGTGCGCCGTCGGACGACGTGGCGCGAACGGCTGCGCCACCAGTGGTCGGCGATCCTCTGGCTCGCCGTCGTCTGGGTGCTGCTGTGGGGGTCCGTCACGTGGGGCAACGTCCTCGCGGGCGTCCTGGTCGGCGTTCTCGTCGTCGTGCTGCTGCCGCTCCCGCAGCTCCCGTTCCACGGGCACGTCCGCCCGCTGCGGGTGCTCGCGCTGCTCGCGCGGTTCGGGGCGGACCTCGTCGTGGCGTCGTTCCAGGTGGCGTGGCAGGCGATCCGGCCCGGGCGCCAGCCGCGCGGCGCCGTCGTCGGGGTGCGGCTGCGCAACCCGAGCGACATGTACCTCACCGTGACCGCGGAGCTGAGCTCGCTCGTGCCGGGGTCGCTCGTCGTGGAGGTGCACCGGCTGACCGGGATGCTCTACCTGCACGTGCTCGACCTCGAGGCCTACGGCGGCGTGGAGAAGGTGCGCGCCGACGTGCTCGACCTCGAGGCGCGGGTGCTGCGCGCGCTCGCCTCGGACGCCGAGCTCGAGGCCGCGGGGCTCGCGACCCGGACCGGAGGTGCGCCGTGACCGTCGTGTTCGTCGTCGCGATCGCCCTGCTGACCGTCGCCGCGGGGTGCGCGATCTACCGGGCCGAGCGTGGCCCGTCGATGCTCGACCGGACCGTCGCCCTCGACGTGTTCACCACGACGATCGTGGGCGCGATCGCGCTGGAGGCCGCGTACTCGCGGCGCGCCACGAGCATCCCGATCCTCGTCGTGATGTCGCTCGTCGCCTTCGTCGGCTCCGTGACGGTGGCGCGGTTCGCTGCCGTCGAGCGCGAGGAGGAGGGCCGGATCGAGCTGCCGCCGACCGACGACCGGGCCGAGGAGGCCGAGCGGTGAGCACCGGACTGAGCATCGACTGGAACGGCGTCGCGGACGTCGTGGCCGCGGTCTGCATGCTGCTCGGCGCGTTCCTCGCGTTCGCGGCCGGCATCGGCATCGTGCGGTTCCCCGACCTGCTGGCCCGCATGCACGCGGCCACGAAGCCGCAGGTGCTGGGGCTGATCCTCATGCTGATCGGGGTGGGGCTCCGGGTCCACGTGTGGTCGGTCGTCGGGATGCTCGTGCTCGTCGTCGTCTTCCAGCTGCTCACCGCGCCGGTCGCCGCGCACATGGTCGGGCGGGCGGGCTTCCGGACGGGCAAGGTCGTCCACGAGGACCTCGTCGTCGACGACCTGACCGCCGACCAGGAGGCCGCGCTCGTCGAGGAGGACGAGGCGGCAGGCGAGGTCGAGGGCCCGGCCGACGGCACGGAGAGCCCGCCGAGGTAGGCGCTACGCGACAGCGGCCCCCTCGCCCGGACGGGCGAGGGGGCCGCTGCGGTCCTGCCGGATCAGCGCGTCACGCGCACCGCCTTCCCGGTGACCTTGGCGGTCCCGAACCGGGAGTCACCCGCGTAGGACGTGGTGAGCGTCCACGTGCCCTTCGCGAGCTTCGGGAGCGTGACCGTCACGTGCCCCTTGGAGAGCGTGCCCGTCGCGGTCCAGGTGGACCTGCCCTTCTTGAGCGTGACCGTGACCTTGCCGGTCGGGCTGGGGAGCCCGCGGACCGCCGACGAGACGGTGACGCGGGCGGTGCCCTTCGCCCTGCTGGTCGGGGCCTTGGTCACGGAGACCGCGGCCTTCGCGGAGGCCTTGCGCACCGTGACGGTGAGGGAGCCGTGCGACGCCTTGTGGTAGGTGTCGCCCCCGTACGTCAGGGTGAGCGTCCGGCTGCCGGGCTGCAGCGAGCCGACGGCGAGCGTGACCGTGCCCTTGCCGCCCCGCAGGTCGGTCCAGCCGAGCTCCTTCGAGCCCGACTTCACGAGGACCTCACCGGTCGGGGTGGCCGTGCCGCCCTTGACGGTGACGCGGACGGTCCCGTTCGTGCCGTACGTCCACGAGGTGGCCGTCCCGGTGACCGTGGTCGCCGCGGGCGTGGTGCTCGCCGGCCGCGTGACCGTGAGCACGAACGACCGGTCGGACGGGGCGCGGGTCGCGTCTCCGAGGTACTGCGCGGAGACCGCGTACGTCCCTGCCACGGGCGTCCGGAAGGGCACGCAGCTCGCCTTCCCGGCGGTGACGGTCGCGTCGCACAGCGGCTCCTCGCCGTTGACGAACGTGACCGTGCCGGTCGCGTCGGCCGGGCTGACCGTCGCGGTGAGCGTGAGCTCCTTGCCCGCCTGGACCGTCACGTTCGACGCCTTGACGGACGTGGGCGTCCGCTCCGGCGTCGTCTGCGCCACGACCTTGACGGCCCGCTGCGCCTGCGCGACGTTCCCGTTGGCGTCGGACACGCTGTAGATCAGCGTGTACGTGCCGGGCTCGGCGGTGTCGACCGTGCCCGTGACCCGGAGGGCCGCGGTCACGTCGCCGTCGGTGTCGTCCTTCGCGGTGACGCCCGCCAGCGGGTCGAACACCTCACCCTGCTGGACGCTCGACGACGGCGGCAGCGTGATCACCGGCGGCGTGACGTCGGTCCCCCCGGCGCTCGCGACGAAGAACCCGCCGAACTGGTCGAGCTGGCCGAGGTCGTCGCCGGCCGCGTCGGTGCTGCTCGCGGTCCAGGCGTAGGGCTGGCCGGCCGTCAGGCCAGACCAGGTGACCGAGACAGGGAACCCGGACTTGCCGGTCGCCGTGCCGATCACGGTGTCGGTCGGGGTGACGACGGCCAGGCCGTCGGTCGCGAACGACGTCGTGCGGCTGGTCAGGTCGACCGGCACCGTGAAGTTGTCCTCCGAGCCGTCGTACCGGATCGGGGACTTCGTGTCGTACGTGTGGGTCCCGAACTCGTCGAAGAACGGCGAGTACGAGTCCACCGACATGGTGCTCTTCTTCGTGTCGAACTGCAGGAGCCGCAGGAAGCTCGCCCCGAACCGGAGCTTGTCGCCCGGCTTGTGGTCGAGCACCCCGTCGCCGTCCACGTCGATGTTCCCGCTCGCGTCGACGACGCACGTCGGGCAGTTCTCGGCCGTGAAGATCTTGCTGGCGGGCTGCTGGTACTCCTGGTAGTCGGCCAGCAGCTCGACGACCTTGTGCTGGACCTGCGGCCCGCTCACGGTGACGAGGTTCGTGCCGACGCCGTGGACGTGGCCCGCGAGCACGAGGAACACGTTGGGGTTGGCGGTGACGACCTTCTTGTAGAGGGGCGCGCCGTCGTCCCCGGTGTAGGCGGCGTCGCGCCCGTCCTTGTTCGACGACGCGTTGAGGTACGAGTGGGTGATGAGGATCCCGTTGCGGTCCTTGTACCGCTGGAAGATCGAGTTGGCCCAGTCGGCCTCCTCGTCGGTCACCCCGTAGGACAGGCCGACCGCGACGAAGTCGAGGCCGCCCGCGGAGAACAGGACGTAGCTGTCCTGGCTGTCCTCGCCCTGCGTCGTGGTGGCGCCGTCGGCCCCGGTGGTCTCGTCCTTGGTGTGGTACGAGGCGCCGGCCGGCCAGTCCTTCGCCTGGTCGTAGAAGCCCGCCGCCGAGAACGCCTGCGCGAACAGCGAGTCCGACCCGGTCTGCTGGCCGTTGTTGTCGTCGTGGTTGCCCGCGATCACCTGGGCGGGGACCCCCGAGCCGGCGAACGAGTCGATCACGCCGGACGCGAACGCGTTCTCCTTGGTGATCTCGTCGAGCTGGGTCGGGTAGACGAGCGTGCCGTCCGGGTTGGTCGCGTACGGGTCGACGACGTCCGAGTTGATCATGTCGCCCGTCATGGCGGCGTACGCGATCTTCTTGGGCTTGGCGTTCGCGATCGTCCAGCGCGCGGCGTCACGGTAGGCCGTGGCCCAGACCGCCTGCTCCTCCGCGGTCTCCACGCCCGACGACGTCGCGTACTCCGGGCTCGTCGGCATCTTCCCGGAGCCGCCCGCTGCGCCTTCCGCGATGAACTGCGGGTCGGTCCAGTGGACGAACGAGAAGTCGTAGTCGTCGGGGTCGTCGAAGTGGTTCGCGGTCTCGGCCGCCGAGGCGTCGCGTGCCGACAGGTCGTCGGCGAACGGGTCCAGCGCGAGCACGAGGACGTGCACGACGTCGCCGTCGATCTCGGCGGGCGTGACGTCGCCCTCGAGCGCGGTGTCGCCGTCCGAGGCGCCGCGCGCCGTGGCGATCTCCTTCCACGACGTCGACGCCGTGTCCCAGACGCGCAGGCTGACGCTGCGCTCGGGGTCGACCACGCCCGACCAGCGGACGTGGCGGTCGTCGTCGTACGACGGGACCGACACGTCGAACCGCTGGAACGGCATGCCCTCGTGGCTCGAGGGGCTGGTCGCCGTCTTCCCGTCCTCGGCCTGCTGGCCGTCGACCGTGCCGGCGTCGTCGTAGGTGAAGTCCAGCGCGGACGGGACGACGGGCACGGTGCCCTGGAAGCCGCCGGACGCGAGGCTCGCCTGCGCCTGCTTGAAGGTCGTGGTGACCTCGCCGCCGTCGGGCGCGTGCGCGATGGCCGACAGGGTGACCTTGCCGCCGCCCTGGCCGGTGTCGGTGCCGCCGCCGGTCGGGATCGTCGACGACGTGAACGGCACGGTCCACGCGATCGGGTGGCCGAACACGTCGGTCGCCGCGATCGTGAGGGCGTGCGCGCCGGCCGCGAGACCCGCGCCCACTCGCTGACCCGGCCGGACGCCGACGCCGTCGATCGCGTACGTCCAGCCGGTGGCCGCGCCCTGGTCCTTGACGACGACCGCGAGGTCGACCGGCTTGGTGAGCTTCTGCCCGGCCGCAGGGACCGACGACGTGAGCGCGACGTCCGTCTGGCGGGCGCCGAACGCGTCGAGGCTGAGCTGGGCCGCCTGTGCCGCGGTGAGCGGGGTGCTCCAGATGCGGGCCGCGGAGATCGTCGAGGCGGACAGCGACTCGATGCCGCCGCTGCTCGACGTGTCGGCGCCGATCACGAAGTTCTGGGACTTGGTCCCGTTCGGTGCTCCCGGCGCGCCCGTCTGGTCCGCCTGCGCGGCGAGCGAGCCGTTGAGGTAGAGCTTGATCGTCGCGCCGTCGTAGACCTGCACGGCGTCGTACCAGACGCCCGCGCGGATCGGCGCGGTCAGCGCGTGGTACGCACCGGCGACGTAGAAGTCGGCCTGGACGTTCGAGCCGTTGACGATGATCCCGAACCCGCCGGTGTTCTCCCCGGAGCAGGTCTTGTTGCCCGCGGCCGGCGGCAGCGTGCCGTCGAAGCGGAAGACGCACTCGGTCGAGTAGGTGGTCGTGAGCTGCGGCGCGCTGCCGCCGTCCCACGCGTCCTGCAGCGGGTAGAGGATGCCGTCCTTGCGCCCGTCGAAGGACGCGACCGACTTGTCGAGCGCGACGTCGGTGGAGACGACGGGCGACCCGGTCACGTCGGGCGTGCGGCCCGCGGCGTCGTCGGTGTAGGTGCCGTCGGACAGGTCGACGTCGAGCACGTCGGCCTTCGGCGCGTGCTCGACCGGCGCCGACGTCGCGCCGGCGAGCAGCGCGATCTGGTGCGCGGTGAGCGCCGAGTCCCAGATCCGCTCGGAGGCGACCGTGGCCTTGGACCAGCTCTCCATCGAGGAGCCGCCCGAGTTCTGGTCGGCGCCGATCCCGAGGAACTTGGCCCCGGACGGGCCGGTCGCGGTGCCGGTCTGGGCGGCGGCCTTGACCAGCTTGCCGTTCACGTACAGGCGGATGGAGGACCCGTCGTACTGCGCGACGACGTCCTGCCACACCCCGCTCGCGGCCGGGACCTTGACCGAGTGGTAGGCGCCGTCGACGTAGAACTCCCCGGCGAGGCTCGAGCCCGACACGTAGATCGACATGCCGCCGCCGTTCTCGCCGCCGCAGACCTTGTTGGCGGCGGCGACCGGCAGCGAGGCGTCGAGGCGGAACGTGCACTCGACCGTGTACGCCTTCGACAGGTTCGGGACGTGGTCGGGGTTCCACGCGTCGTCGGCCGCGAAGTCGTAGCCGTCGTCGACGCCGTCGAACGACGCGACCACGCGGTTGAGGTCCTTGTCGACCGCGAGCCGCGGCGCGCCGAAGCGGAGCGGCTGGCGGCTCTGCGCGTGGTCCACGGGAGAGCCGGCCGTGAAGTCGACGTCGAGGACGTCGGCGGCCGGCACCCCGTCGACCACGGGGGGCGTCACGACGACGGGCGGCGGGGCGGTCGCGCCGGTCCCGGGCGTGGTGAGCCACTGGGACCGGTCGGCGAGCGCCGCGACCTGGTCGGCGTCGAGCGCGGCGCTGAAGATGCGCGTCGCGGCGACGGTGACGGGGCTCTGGCGCTGGGCCGACGGACCGACCGTCACGTCGCCGCCGATCACGAAGCCGCGCGCGGTCGCGCTCGGTGCGCCGACCGTGCCGGGGTAGCTCCCGGACCCGGCGAGCGCGCCGTCGACGTAGAGCTTGAGCGACGTCCCGTCGTACGTGCCGACGACGTGGTACCAGTCGCCCTTCGTCAGCTCGGGCGACGTCACCGTCTTGTACGCGCCGCCGACGTAGGCCGACCAGACCAGGGCGGACTTGCCGCTGGGGACGTAGAACGCGTAGCCGCCGCCCTCGCGCCCGGCGCAGACGTCGTTCTCCGCTCCGTCCGCGCTGGCGGGGGACGCGGGGAGGTCGCCGTCGAAGCGGAAGTCGCACTCGATCGAGACCGAGGTCGTGAGGTTCGGGGACGCGGAGGAGTCCCACGCGTCCGAAAGGTCGTACCAGTACGCGTCGATGCCGCCGTCGAACGACGGCACGACGCGGTTCAGCTGCGGGTCGAGCGCGATGGCCGGCCGGCCGACGGTGTGGGCCTCGCGCCCCGCCGCGTGGTCGGTGGGGGTGCCGTCCGCGAAGTCGACGTCCAGGACGTCGGCCTGCGGCGGGGTGGAACCTGTGCTGGTGGGGGTCGTCTCGCTCGCGACGGCGTCGGCAACGGAGGCACCGATGATCGTGGTGCCTGCCACCGCCAACCCCGTGATCGTGGCGGCGAGCCGCCGCCACGATCGAGTCACGGGTCGTGATGTCACGCCTGCTCCTTGGTTGGGCGAATGTCGCACATTGCGCCCTGAGACCATCGGCCCGCGGCGAACTCCGGCTGGCCTGGGTGCCGCCGGCAGTCGAGAGTCCGCTGAACTTTGGGTGAGCGTCCGGTGACAGCCCCCTGGACGTCCGTCAGGACGTGGCGAGACTCGCGGCGCTCGCGGCGCGGCGGCGCCGTCGTGCCCGGGTGGCGGCGACGACGACGGCGCCCGCGATCCCGAGCCCGCCGGCGGTCAGCGCCAGGGGGACCCAGGCGGCCGTGCCGCCCGCGGTCCCGCCGACGAACGTCCAGTCGTGCGCGGTCTCGTCCTGCGCGTACGCGGCCTTCTGCCCGCCGGGCCCGGTGGCGAGGGTCGAGTAGAGCGGGCTCATGTCGGTGAGGAGTGTGAGCGTCACCGTCGCCCGCGCGACCGGCCGGGGGCAGCGGAAGTCCACGTCCACCCCGGCGGCGAGCACGTCCGCCTTCCGCGTGACGGAACCCGAGCACGCGTCGCCGCCCGCGGTCACGGCGACGTTCTCGAGCACGTAGTCGTCGAAGCGCCGGGACCGCTCGAGGACCGCCGGGTCGCCGTCCTGCGGGGTGACGGCGCCGTCGAGCAGGACGCGGTCGCGGGGCAGCAGCCCGAGGTGCGCCGCCAGGTAGCTGAGGTCGTCGGCGGCGCCCACCTGCCAGTGGACCCGGACGACGGCGGGCTCGGTGCGGCTCACGGTCGCGGTCGGCGGGGCGCCGAACGGGTGCGCCGACGCAGCGGGCGCGAGGATGCCGGCGACGGCCCCCGCCCCCAGCGCCGCGCCCGCGGCCACGGCGAGGGCCCGGCGGATCACGACGCCGTCCCGCGGGTCCACCGGTCCTCGACCCGGCCCCAGTGCCAGACGGCCAGGGCGACGAGCCAGCACACGACGAACAGCCCGACGATCACGAACCCGGCGTGGTCGAGGTCGATCCCGGCGACCCAGGCGAGCGGGCCGGTCTCGATCGAGAACCGGTCCGAGAGGACCCCGACCAGCTCGATCGTGCCCACGACGAGCGCGACGAGGACCGAGATCGTCGTGATCGTGAGGTTGTAGAAGACCTTGCGCGCCGGGCGGGCGAACGCCCAGCCGTACGCCGCGTTCATGAGGACGCCGTCGACCGTGTCCATGAGGCACATCCCGGCCGCGAAGAGCACCGGCAGGACGAGGACGGCGTAGAACGGCAGGGCGAACGCGGCGGCCCCGCCCGCGAGCACGAGCAGGCCGACCTCGGTCGCGGTGTCGAAGCCGAGCCCGAACAGGACGCCGACCGGGTAGATCCCCGCCGGCGTCCGGACCGTGCGCGTCAGGCCGCCCAGGAACCGGTTGAGCAGGCCGCGGCGCGCGAGCTGCTCCTCGAGCGCGGCGTCGTCGTGATCGCCGCGGCGCATCGCGCGAGCCACCCGGACGATCCCGACCAGGGCGGCGAGGTTGAGGATGCCGAGGACCCACAGGAACACCCCGGAGACCGTGGGCCCGACGACGCCCGTGACGGTGTGGAGCGTGGACGCGTCGTCCTGGAGCGGCCCGACGAGCGCCCGGACCCCGACCGAGAGCAGCAGCGCGAGGGTGAAGACGATCGTCGAGTGCCCGAGCGAGAACCAGAAGCCGACGGAGAGCGGCCTCCGGCCGGGGCTCCGCCCGCTCGCTCGGAGGGCGGCAGCGTCGCTCACGAGCTTGCGGGTCGTGTTGTCGATCGCCGCGATGTGGTCGGCGTCGAACGCGTGCCGCAGGCCGAACGAGTACGCCAGGATCCCCACGCCGACCGTGAACACCTGGTGGTCGCCGCCGAGCTCGAACCGGTGGGGAGACACGAGCGCGAGCAGGACGCCGAACCCGACCACGTGGAGCAGCACCACGACCGTGGCCATGCCCGCGAGCGAGCGCCCGTCGCCGGGTTCGAGACGGGCTCGCCCGGGTGCCGAGTCGGTCGTGGCGGTCGTCGTGGTCGTCCCGGTCGTGGTCACGGGGGCTCCGTTCGGGCTCGGTGCGGGGGCTGGCACGGTTGTTGCGCCCCCTCGTCAGGATGCGCCCGGCGCGATGATGCCGCCGAGCGCGAGGACGCTGATCGCGCCGCCGGCGAGCGCGATCGCCGCGCCCGTGACGAGCGGCACCGCGCGGGCGGCGCTCCGGAGGGCCGCCGTCGGGCGGGTGTGCGCCACGACGAAGGACCGGCCCCAGAGGGCCGCGAGACCGGCCGCGAACAGCACCGACGCGAGCCCGACGCCGAACGCGAGGACGAGGCCGACCGCCATCCCCGACCGCCCGGCGAAGATCCCCGTCACGAGCACGAGGAACGCCGACGGCGAAGGCGTCAGCGCGCCCGCGGCGCCCAGCGTCACGAGGGTGGGGCGGCTCACGGCCGGGGCGGTCGTCGTCGGGTGGTCGTGGTGATGACCGTCGTGGTCGTGGTCGTGGTCGTGGGCCGGGACGTCCGTCGGGCGCACGTGCGTGTGGGCGCGGCCGAACGGGCCGTGCCGGTGGGTGAGCGACCCGTCGGCCGCGCCGGGGGCTGGCGCGCGTCGGGCCCGGAGCACGAGGAGCACGCCGACGCCGACGACCGTCAGACCCGCCACGAGCTCCAGCACCCCGGTGAGCTGCTCGAGGTCGACGAGGCCGGACAGGTCGAAGAAGGTCCACAGGACCGCGAGAACGAGCACCGAAACGGTGTGCATGACGGCGACCGAGCCGCCGAGCCAGGCGGCGTCCCGTACGGTGCCGCGCGAGCCGACGAGGTAGGCGGCCGCGAGGCTCTTGCCGTGCCCCGGCCCGACGGCGTGCGCGGCGCCCGCGAGGAACGCGAACGCGAACGCGACGGGCGCGAAGTGCGGCGACGTGACGAAGCCGAGCATCGTGTCCGCGAGCCCGCCGAACGGCGACCAGTCGAGGAGGGAGGAAGCCACGCTGGGATGGAAGCGTGCGAGCCGGAACGCCGGCGTTCCGCGAGGTGGCCGGCGTCGGGCGGTCCGGTGAACGCTCCACGTCCCGGCGCGTCGGCGTTGGAATGTGCGGCCCCCTGCGGAAACCGGTCACCACTGATCCCGCTCCGCCGCGGCGCCCGAAGTGGCGAGAAACGACGCCGGTTTGCCCGGAAACAGCGAGAAACGCTTGCCCGTCGGCCACGACGATGCCTACGGTCCAGAAACCGGTTGCTGCCGTCGCTCGAGTCCGATGTGCGGTGGTTCGCCCCACGAGACACCGTGGTTCGTGGCGCTCGCGGCCGAGGCAAGTCCCGCATTCGACGACGAAAGTGAGGCACCACGATGCGACGGAAGGCATCACGACGGCTGCTGGCCGCGGGGGTGACGACGTCCATGGCAGCGGCGATCGGGATCGCCGCGCTGACGCTCCCCGGAGCGCAGGCGGCCGCGAGCGGAGCGAACGGCTTCGCGTCCCAGAACGGCGGCACCACGGGCGGCGCCGGCGGCGCGGTCGTCAAGGCGACGACCGGCACCGAGATCAACCAGGCCCTGTGCAGCCGGGCCGCGGACGACACTCCGCTGACGATCCAGGTCACGGGCACGATCACCCTCGACAACACCGACAAGGTCTCGGGCGACAGCTGCGACACGACCGGTGACGAGATCCAGTTCAAGGGCGTCAGCAACGTGACGCTGGTGGGCGCCGGGTCGGGCGCGACGTTCGACCAGATCGGCATCCACCTCCGCGACGCGCACAACGTCGTGATCCAGAACGTCACGGTCCAGAACGTCAAGAAGTCGAACGGCGCGACCTCCAACGGCGGCGACGCGATCGGCCTCGAGTCGGGCGTGTCCAACGTGTGGGTGGACCACGACACGCTCCTGGCGTCGGGCGGCGAGGACGAGGGCTACGACTCCCTGATCGACATGAAGTCCGGAACGACGTACGTCACGGTGTCGTACACGGTCTTCCGGAACTCCGGGCGGGGCGGCCTGGTCGGCCACAGCGACACCGACACGAACAACGGCCCAGTGACGTTCCACCACAACCTGTACGACCACATCGACTCGCGCACCCCGCTGCTGCGGGCGGCGACGGCCCACATCTACGACAACTACTACGTGGACCTCCAGAAGTCGGGCATCAACTCCCGCGACGGCGGCAAGGCCAAGGTCGAGAACAACTACTTCAAGGACTCCCAGGACCCGCTCGGCACGTTCTACACGGACAAGCCCGGGTTCTGGCAGGTCGCCGGGAACGTCTTCGACAACGTGACGTGGACGGCCGCGGACAGCGAGACCAACCCGGCCGGCTCGAACCCGACGTCGACCACCACCGTCGCGATCCCGTACTCCTACACGCTCGACGACGCGAGCTGCGTGCCCGACATCGTCGGGAAGACCGCAGGCGCGAACACCGGGCTGAAGGTGTCGGACGGTTCGTGCACGCCGACCAGCCCGCCGGCCACGGACGAGCCGACCACCCCGCCGACCGACGCGCCGACGGACCCGGCGACGACGGACCCGACCGACCCGTCGGACGGGGGCTCGGGCGACACCCCGAGCGGCGCCCCGACGCCGGGCAGCGGCGCGATCTACGTGGCGCCTTCGGGCACGGACAGCGCGGCCGGCACGGTCTCCGCGCCGACGACGCTCGCCTCCGCGGTCGCCAAGGTGAAGCCGGGCGGGCAGATCTTCCTGCGCGGCGGCACGTACAAGCTCTCCGACACGGTGACGATCCAGCCGGGCAACAGCGGAACGTCGTCGTCGCCGACGGTGCTCGCCGCGTACCCGGGCGAGAAGCCCGTCCTGGACTTCTCGGCGCAGACCGAGGACCCGGCCAACCGCGGCATCGAGCTCGGCGGTGACTACTGGCACTTCTACGGGTTCACCGTCCAGCACGCGGGGGACAACGGCATCCTCGTGGGCGGCGACCACAACGTGATCGAGCGCGTCGTCACGGCGGCCAACCGCGACACGGGTCTGCAGATCGCGCGTCTCGTCGCGGGTGCGCCCGCCTCCGAGTGGCCGTCGGACAACCTCGTGGTCAGCAGCGAGTCGCACGACAACGTCGACTCCGACGGCGAGGACGCGGACGGCTTCGCCGCGAAGCTGACCGCCGGGCCGGGCAACGTGTTCCGGTACGACGTCTCGCACAACAACATCGACGACGGCTGGGACCTGTACGCGAAGGACGAGACCGGACCCATCGGCGTCGTCACCATCGAGGACTCGCTGTCGTACCACAACGGCACCCTGACCGACGGGTCGCAGGCCGGCAGCGGGGACCGCAACGGGTTCAAGCTCGGCGGGTCGAAGATCGCCGACGACCACGTCGCGCTCCGGAACATCGCGTACGAGAACGGCCACGACGGGTTCACGTACAACAGCAACCCGGGCCACATGACGATCACGGACAACGTGAGCATCGGCAACGACGAGCGGAACTTCCACTGGGAGACCGGGACGTCGGTGTTCAGCGGCAACCTGTCCTGCGACAGCGGGTCGAACGACAAGATCGTCGGGACCGACGACGGCACGAACCACTGGTACACGGGCTCGAACAGCTCGGGCTGCTCCGCGTACGCGGGCGCGCTGGCCTGGTCGTTCGGCTCGGACGGGAAGCTCCACGTGACGTTCGGCGGCTCCGAGCCGACGGACCCGACCG
This sequence comes from Luteimicrobium sp. DT211, assembly GCF_049844995.1. Lineage (NCBI taxonomy): Bacteria > Bacillati > Actinomycetota > Actinomycetes > Micrococcales > Luteimicrobium > Luteimicrobium sp. DT211. The sequence goes on from NZ_JBNCMC010000001.1 coordinate 686,833, forward strand.
ACCCGCCCACGGACCCGACGGACCCGCCGACCGACCCGACGGACCCGCCGAGCGGGACCAACCTGAGCCTCGGCGCGGGTGCGGACGGCTCGAGCAAGGCCAGCGGGACGAGCTACGGGAACGCGATCGACGGTGACGCCTCGACCTACTGGTCGCCCAGCGGGTCCACCGGCACCCTCTCGGTGAAGTGGAGCTCGGCGAAGACCGTCTCGAAGGTCGTCGTGAAGGAGGCCGGCACGGCCGGCACCATCGGCGCCTGGAAGCTCGTGAACAACGACACCGGGGCCGTCCTCAAGACGGGCTCGGGCGCCGGGACGGTCTCGTTCTCGGCGACGTCGCTCACGAAGCTCAACTTCGTGATCACGAGCGCGTCCGGCACGCCGAAGCTCGCGGAGCTGGAGACGTACGCCGGCTGACGGCGCGCGTCCCATCCGCCGAGATACCGCGATCCGGCTGAGATACCGAGGGAGACCCGGTATCTCGGCCGGATCTCGGTATCTCGGCGGGACGGCGTCCTCGGGGGCGGGGACGGCGCCGTCGTGATAGACCGACCGCATGGCCGCCTCCCCGACCCCGCCGGACGACGGGCAGGTGGCCACGCCCACCACGCCCCGCGTCGCCAGCCCGCCGGACGAGCGCGGCGACTCGACGCTCACCGTGGTGATCGCGTTCGCCGCCAACCTGGCGGTGGCGCTCGCGAAGTCGGCCGCGGCCGCGCTCACCGGGTCCGCCTCGATGGTCGCGGAGGCCGTGCACTCGTGGGCCGACACGGGCAACGAGGTGTTCCTGCTCGTCGCGGACCGGTCCTCGCGTCGGAAGGCCGACGCCGTCCATCCCCTCGGCTACGGGCGCGAGGCGTACGTGTGGTCGATGTTCGCGGCGATCGGGCTGTTCGCGGTCGGCGCGGGGGTCTCGGTGACCCACGGCATCCAGGAGCTCGCCCACCCCGAGCCGGCGACGGACTTCGGGGTCGCGTACGCGGTGCTCGCCCTGTCGTTCGTGCTCGAGGGCCTGTCGTTCCTCCGGTCGATCCGGCAGGCCCGCGGCGAGGCGAGGGTGGCCGAGCGGGACGTGCTCGAGCACGTCGTCGCGACGTCCGACCCGACGCTTCGGGCGGTCGTCGCCGAGGACGCGGCCGCCCTCGTCGGCCTCGTCGTCGCGTTCGTCGGCGTCCTCGCCCACCAGCTCACGGGATCGCCGGTGCCGGACGCGATCGGGTCGATCGTCGTCGGGCTCGTCCTGGGCGTCGTCGCGGTGATCCTCATCCAGCGCAACCGCGTGTTCCTCGTCGGCGCCGGCGTCGACGAGCGCACCCGCCGCGCCGTCCTGGCCGGGCTGCTCGGCCTGCCCGACGTCGCCCGCGTGACGTACCTGCGGCTCGAGTACGTGGGGCCGCGGTCGCTCTACCTGGTGGCGAGCGTCGACCTCGTGGGGGACGCCGTCGAGCACGTCGTCGCGCGCCGCCTCGACGCCCTCGAGCGCAAGGTCGCCGAGACGCCGCGGCTGGCGGGCGTCGTGCTCACGCTGTCGACGCCGGAGGAGCCGTCGCTCACGGTGTGATGGCGCCGGTCACGCCGGTCGCCTTGCCGCGCGCGTCGAGGTCGATCACGCTGCTCGCGCCGGACGTCCAGGTCACCGTCACCCGTCGAGCAGGTGTCGGAGGTAGCGCGCCGGGTGCGCGAGGTAGGAGCGCCAGTGCTCGACGAGCTCGAGGTCCTCCCAGCGCGCCCGGCGCAGCCCCCACGGGCCCACCTCGAGGATCGTCGCTCCGGGCAGCGCAGCGAGCACGGGGGAGTGCGTCGCGCACAGGACCTGGCCCCCCGACCGGGCGAGGTCGTCAAGCGTGCGCATCAGTGAGAGCGTGGACGAGAACGACAGCGCCGCCTCGGGCTCGTCGAGGCAGTAGAACCCGGGCGAGTCGAACCGGCTCCCGAGCACCGCGAGGAACGACTCGCCGTGGCTCATCTCGTGGAACCTCGGGTCCGGGTAGCGCGGGTTGCCGCCCGTCCGCTCGACGTACGTGTACCAGCCGTGCATGGTCTCGGCACGGAGGAAGAATCCCCACCGGCCCGCGCCGACCCCGCGCTGGAGGGTGATCGCGTCGCTCAGCGGCGACTCGCTGGTCCGGGTCGAGTGCTGCCCGTGCGCGGTGCCGCCCTCGGGGGACAGACCGTAGGCGACGGCGAGCGCCTCGACCATCGTGGACTTGCCGGAGCCGTTCTCACCGACGAGGAAGGTCACGCCCGGCGCGAGCTGCAGCCCGTCCCGAAGGAGCTGGTCGACGGCGGGGATCGTCCTCGGCCAGGTGCCGGCGTCCAGCGGGTGTTCCTTCCTCGCCGCTACGCGCACCACCGGTGGCTGGCGGAAGAAGTCGGACCTCATCGGCCGGTCGACGAGTGCGGGTCGTCGCTGCCGCGGTCGAGCGAGCGCCGGGTGCGGGCGCCGACGATGGCGACGCTGACGAGCCCGAGCGCGGCGACGCCGAGGATCACCTTGACCCACGGGAACCCGGAGCCCTCGCCGGAGTCCGGACGGTCGCCGGGCTGGACGGTCGACGTGACGGTCGGGCCGGGGCTCGGGGTCGCGGCCTGCGCGGCGCCCGCCCCGAGCCCGCCGAGGGCGAGCACGAGCAGGGTGCCCAGCGCCGCCAGGGCGAGGAGCGGTCGTCGGTCGAGGCGCGCGCGGAGCATGCTTGCGAGGGTAGTCCGGGACGCGACAACAAGAGTTGAGCGGAATAGGCTCAATTCTGGCACCGTTGTTGCGAGCAGAAGCGTTCCCGACACCCCGGAGGATCCCGGAGACCCCATGGACACCCAGTTCACGACCATGTCGCAGCAGGCGATCGGCGAGGCGATCCAGACCGCGTCGGCCGCCGGCAACCCCCAGCTCGAGCCCGTCCATCTCCTGAGCGCGCTGCTGCAGCAGCAGGGCGGCGTCGCGGGCGGGCTGCTCGACGCCGTCGGCGCCGACACCCAGGCCGTCGGCCAGAAGGTGCGCGGCGCGCTCGTCGCGCTGCCCTCGGCGGCGGGCTCCGCCGTCGCGCAGCCGACCGCGAGCCGCGCCACGAGCGCCGTGCTCGACCTCGCCGGCAAGGAGGCGACCTCGCTGGGCGACCAGTACGTCTCCACCGAGCACCTGCTCATCGGCCTTGCGGGCGCCGCGTCGCCGGCCGCCGACATCCTCCGCGCCGCCGGCGCGACCGTCGACGCGCTGCGCGCCGCCCTGCCGTCCGTCCGCGGCAACGCCAAGGTCACCAGCCCCAACCCCGAGGGCACCTACAAGGCCCTCGAGCAGTACGGCAACGACCTCACCGCTCAGGCGGCCGACGGCAAGCTCGACCCCGTGATCGGCCGCGACTCCGAGATCCGGCGCGTCATCCAGGTGCTCTCGCGCCGCACCAAGAACAACCCCGTGCTCATCGGCGAGCCCGGCGTCGGCAAGACGGCCGTCGTCGAGGGGCTCGCCCAGCGCATCGTCGCGGGCGACGTCCCCGAGTCCCTCAAGGGCAAGAAGCTCGTCGCGCTCGACCTCGCCTCGATGGTCGCGGGCGCCAAGTACCGCGGGGAGTTCGAGGAGCGCCTCAAGGCCGTGCTCGAGGAGATCCAGCAGTCCGACGGGCAGGTCGTCACGTTCATCGACGAGCTGCACACGGTGGTCGGCGCCGGGGCCTCGGGCGCTGAGTCCTCGATGGACGCCGGCAACATGCTCAAGCCCATGCTCGCCCGCGGCGAGCTCCGCATGGTCGGCGCCACCACGCTCGACGAGTACCGCGAGCACATCGAGAAGGACCCCGCGCTCGAGCGCCGGTTCCAGCAGGTGTTCGTCGGCGAGCCGTCCGTCGAGGACACCGTCGCGATCCTCCGCGGGCTCAAGGAGCGCTACGAGGCGCACCACAAGGTGACCATCGCCGACGACGCCCTCGTCGCCGCCGCCGCGCTGTCCGACCGGTACATCACCGGCCGCCAGCTGCCCGACAAGGCGATCGACCTCGTCGACGAGGCCGCGTCCCGCCTGCGCATGGAGCTCGACTCGTCCCCGACCGAGATCGACGAGCTGCAGCGCGCCGTCACGCGCCTCGAGATGGAGGAGGTCGTGCTCTCCGAGGCCGACGACGCCGCCTCGCGCGAGCGCCTCGAGCGCCTGCGGGCGGACCTCGCCGACCGCCGCGAGCAGCTCTCCGCGCTCACGACGCGCTGGGAGGCCGAGAAGGCCGGCCACAACCGCGTCGGCGACCTCAAGGTCAGGCTCGACCAGCTCCGCTCCGACGCCGAGCGGCTCCTGCGCGAGGGCGACCTCGAGAAGGCCGCGCGGATCCGGTACGGCGAGATCCCCGCCGTCGAGCAGGAGCTCGCCGCCGCGGAGGCTGCGGAGGACGCCGAGGCGGGGGCGGAGGAGGTCGCGCACGAGACCCCGCTCGTCCCCGAGAAGGTCTCCGCCGACGAGATCGCCGAGGTCGTGTCCGCGTGGACCGGCATCCCGGCCGGCCGCCTGCTCCAGGGCGAGTCCGAGAAGCTCCTCCACATGGAGGACGTCATCGGCGAGCGGCTCATCGGGCAGCGGGCCGCCGTCGCCGCGGTGTCCGACGCCGTCCGACGCGCTCGCGCCGGCGTGTCCGACCCGAACCGGCCCACCGGCTCGTTCCTGTTCCTCGGGCCGACGGGCGTCGGCAAGACCGAGCTCGCCAAGGCGCTCGCGGACTTCCTGTTCGACGACGAGCGCGCGATGGTCCGCATCGACATGTCCGAGTACTCCGAGAAGTTCGCGGTGTCCCGACTCGTCGGCGCACCCCCCGGCTACGTCGGGTACGAGGAGGGCGGGCAGCTCACCGAGGCCGTCCGGCGTCGGCCGTACTCCGTCGTGCTCCTCGACGAGGTCGAGAAGGCCCACCCCGAGGTCTTCGACATCCTCCTCCAGGTGCTCGACGACGGCCGCCTCACCGACGGCCAGGGCCGCACCGTCGACTTCCGGAACGTGATCCTGGTGCTCACGTCGAACCTGGGCTCGCAGTTCCTCGTCGACCCGCTGCTGTCGGACGAGCAGAAGCACGAGGCCGTCATGGGTGCCGTGCGGGCGTCGTTCAAGCCCGAGTTCCTCAACCGGCTCGACGACGTCGTCATGTTCGACCCGCTGGGCCTCGCCGAGCTCGGCAGGATCGTCGACCTCCAGGTCGACGCCCTCGCCGCGCGGCTCGCCGACCGGCGGCTCACGCTCGACGTCACCGACGCCGCGCGCGAGTGGCTCGCGCTCGAGGGGTTCGACCCCGCCTACGGGGCGCGCCCCCTGCGCCGGCTCGTGCAGCGCGAGATCGGCGACCGGCTCGCACGGATGCTGCTCGCGGGCGAGGTGTCGGACGGCGACCGGGTCGTCGTCGACCGCCCCGCTGACGGGGAGGGGCTCGAGCTCACCGTCGGCTGATCGGCTCGTGGTTGCGTCCGCGCGCGGGCCCGGCGGGCGCTACGGTGACGTCCGATGACCACGGTGAGCACGCGAGGGACGAACCTGCCGCGCATGGGCGGGTTCAACCAGGCCGCCCTGCTGGAGGCGATCCGGCTCGGCGCGGGCTCGTGCACGCGCGCGGACCTGGCCCGGAAGACGGGGCTGTCGGCGCAGACCGTGACCAACGCGGTGCGCCGGCTCCTCGACGCGGGCCTCGTCACCGAGGAGGACGTCAAGCGGCAGCCGGGCGCGGGGCGCCCCGGCACGACGCTCGACATCGTCCCCGACAGCCGGTTCGCGGTCGGCGTGCACCTCGACCCGGCCGCCGTCGTCGTCGTGCTGCTCGACCTCGCCGGCCAGGTGGTCGCGACCCGCACGACGCCGACCCCCGAGTCCGAGGAGCCGGGCGCGGCGCTCGAGGTGGTCGTCCGCGAGATCGACGCGGTCCTCGCGGAGGCGGCGGTCGAGCGTGACCGGGTGCTCGGCGTCGGGCTCGCGACCCCCGGGCCGATCGACCACGCGCGCGGGCTCGTGCTCGACCCGCCCCACCTGACGACGTGGCACGACGTGCCGCTCCGTGACGAGGTCGCACGCCGCAGCGGGCTCCCGACGCTCCTGGACAAGGACGTGCTCGCGGTCGCGGCGGCGGTCCTGTGGTTCCCGGGGTCGGGCCGGCCGACGGACGCCGCGGTCGTCTACGCCGGGACGGGCGTGGCGATCGGCATCATCAGCGGCGGCGACATCGTCCGGGGCGTCTCCGGCAACGCGGGGGAGGCCGGCCACGTCAGCGTCGGACGGGCGTTCGGCCGGTGCGCGTGCGGCCGGGAGGGCTGCCTGGGCGGGGTCTTCAGCGCGAACGCGATCCTGGCGAACGCCGTCGACCGGGGCCTGGCCCTGGGCGCCGGGGCGACGGACGAGGGTGCCTCGGAGACGGTCCGCGCGGACCGGGCGGTCGACGGGCTGCGCGCGCTGGCCGAGGCCGAGGACGCGGGGGCGGTTCCGTTCCTCCACGAGACGGGTGCGGCGCTCGGGTCGGCGCTGACGACGGTCTGCGAGCTGCTCGACCTCGACACGGTCGTGCCGTCGGGGCCGGTCTGGGACCGGCTGGGGCCCTGGCTCGAGCCGGGTCTACGGTCCGTCCTCGACGCGCACCCGATGCCCGGGCACCACCCGCTGCGAATCCTCGGGGCGGCGGGGGACGGCCCCGTGGCCGCCGTGGGGGCGGCGTGCCTCATGCTCGACGACGCCCTCACCCCGCGGCCGACCGGCCTCCTCCTGCGGGTCTGACCTGCGGCTTCACCCCCCGCTGGAGCCGGTCCGCGACAGGGAGACAGCGTTGTCTTGCTATTACTAACGCGAAGTGATGAAATATTCGCGGCCGGGGCGGTGCAGCACCGGTAGCGAGAGCAAAGGAGCTTCGGATGCGCGTACGGACAGGACTGGCCCTCGGCACGGTCGGGGCCCTCGTCGTGACGCTGGCGGCGTGCTCGTCGGGCGACGGCGGCAGCAAGGACGCCCAGGACACCGGCACCCGCACCATCACGGTCGCGTACCAGAAGACGTCGGCGTTCCACCAGCTCGACGACCTGCTGCAGAAGGTCAAGCCCGAGTTCGAGAAGGCGAACCCGGGCGTGACGGTCAAGCTCGAGCCGATCGAGGCCGAGGAGGACCAGTACTACACGAAGCTGGCCCTCATGAACGGGTCGAAGTCGACCGCCCCCGACGTGATCTACGAGGACACCTTCCAGGTCATGTCCGACGCCGCGGCCGGCTACCTCCTGCCGATCGACGACTACGTGTCGAAGTGGTCCGACTGGGACCAGTTCCAGGACGCCGCCAAGCAGGCCGGCCTGGGCGTCGACGGCAAGACGTACGGCGTCTCCATGGGCACCGACACGCGCGGCATCTACTTCAACAAGCAGCTCTTCGCCAAGGCGGGGCTGCCGACGGACTGGCAGCCCAAGTCCTGGGACGACGTCCTCGCGGCCGCGCGCACCATCAAGGCCAAGGTCCCCGGCGTCACGCCGCTCAACATCTACGCCGGCAAGGCCGGCGGCGAGCAGACCACGATGCAGGGCTTCGAGATGCTCGACTACGGCACCGGTGACGGCAAGGGCCTGCACGACGGCGACAAGTGGATCACCGGCGACAAGGGCTTCGTCGACTCGCTGAGCTTCTACAAGACGGTCTACAGCGAGAAGCTCGCGCCGTCCCTGGACGTCGCGCTCGACGCGAACGTGGGCAGCAAGGTCTTCAGCGAGCTCCTCCCGAAGGGCAAGCTCGCGATCGACATCGACGGCTCCTGGATGCCTGGGGGCTGGATCGAGGGCGCGAACAAGTGGCCCGCCTGGGACAAGACCCTGGGCTACGCGGCCATGCCGACCCAGGACGGCGGCGGCGCCGGGACCACGTCGATGTCGGGCGGCTGGCTGCTGTCGGTCGGCGCGCACACCGAGCATCCCCAGACGGCGTTCGACTTCATCTCCACCGCGCTGAACAAGGACAACTCGCTCACCTACGACACGACGGAGAGCCAGATCGCCGTGCGCAAGGACGTCGCCGCGGACCCGAAGTACCTGAGCTACAACCCGTCGTTCAAGTTCTTCTCCGGCCTCGTCGCGACCACCCACTTCCGCCCGGCCACGCCGGACTACTCGCAGATCTCGTCCAACATCCAGGTGGCCGTCGAGTCGGTGGTGACCGGCCAGGCGTCACCCGAGGACGCCGCGAAGAAGTACGACGACGAGCTCACGAAGATCGTCGGCAAGGACGCCGTCTCCGCGGCGGGCTGACATGGCGACCGAGACCCTCGTCGCGCCGACGGGCCGGGGGCGCGCGCAGCGCCCCCGGCCCGGGTCCCGGCGCCTGCGCGCGCTCACCCGCTCGACCCCGCTCGTCCCGGCCGTGGTGCTGCTCGCGGTCTTCCTGCTCGGGCCGATCCTCTGGGCGCTCTACGGCTCCATGACGAACACCGGCCTCACGGGCTATCGGGCGGCGAAGCCCGAGTTCGTCGGGCTCGACAACTACACGGCGCTCCTGTCCGACGGCGACTTCTGGAAGTCCGCCTGGCTCACCGTGGTCTTCGTGTTCGCGTCCGCGGTGATCGGGCAGAACGTGCTGGGGATGGCGCTCGCGGTCCTGCTGCGGATCTCCCCGAAGGGGCTCGCGTCGGCGGTCAGCACGCTCGTCGTCGTCGCGTGGGTGATGCCGGAGATCGTGGCGGCGTTCGCGCTCTACGCGTTCTTCTCGACCGACGGGACGCTCAACGCGTTCCTCGGCTGGTTCGGCCTGGACAAGACGACGTGGCTCATCACGTTCCCGCTGCTCGCCGTCATCCTGGCGAACATCTGGCGGGGCACCGCGTTCTCGATGATGGTCTACCGGGCGGCGCTGTCCGAGGTGCCGGCGGAGATCGACGAGGCCGCGCAGATCGACGGCGCGACCGGCTGGCAGCGGTTCGCCCGGATCACGCTGCCGATGATCCGCCGATCGATCTCGACGAACCTCATGCTCACGACCCTGCAGACGCTCGCCGTCTTCACCCTCATCTGGGTCATGACGGGCGGCGGCCCCGGCACGAAGAGCTCGACGCTCCCCGTGCTCGCCTACCAGGAGGCGTTCAAGTTCTCCCAGGTCGGGTACGGCACCGCGATCGCGACCGTGACGATCCTGGTGGGCGCCGTCTTCTCGGTGATCTACATCAAGGTGCTCAAGCCGGAGGTGGACTGATGACGACGCTCGACACGACCTCCGTCCACCCGGCCTCGCCGGCGTCGTCGGGCGCGGGCAGCCGGGCGCGGCACCGCGGCGCGGGCGTGCCGACCGTCGCGAGCCCCCGCCGCTCGACCGGCCGGCTGCTCGCCTCGCTCGCCCTCGTGCTCGTCGGGATCTGCTTCGTCGTGCCGCTCGCCTGGATCCTGCTGTCGTCGGTCGACCCGTCGGCGACCGTCTCGGTGGGCGTGCCGTCGAGCGTCACCACGGACAACTTCAAGGCCGTCCTCACCAAGGACCAGACGTTCCTCCCGCTGTGGAACTCCCTGGTCATCTCGCTCGGAACCGCCGTCATCACGGTGGTCGTGGGCGTGCTGGCGGCCTACCCGCTGTCCCGGTACCGGATGCGGTTCCAGCGCGGCTTCCTCTACACGATCCTGTTCGCGACCTGCCTGCCGATCACCGCGATCATGGTCCCGGTCTACAGCCTGTTCGTGAAGCTCAGCCTGCTCGACTCGACGCCCGGCGTGATCCTGTTCCTCTCGGCCACGTCGCTCCCGATGGCGATCTGGATGCTGAAGAACTTCATGGACTCCGTGCCGGTCTCGCTCGAGGAGGCGGCCTGGGTCGACGGCGCGAGCTCGATGCGCGCGCTCGGACGGATCGTCCTGCCGCTCATGCGACCGGGGCTCTCCGTGGTCCTCATGCTCGTGTTCACGCAGGCGTGGGGGAACTTCTTCGTGCCCTTCATCCTCACGACGTCGGCCGAGAAGCAGCCCGCGGCCGTCGCGATCTACCAGTTCTTCGGCACCTACGGGTCCGTCGCCTACGGCAAGCTCGCGGCGTTCTCGATCCTCTACTCGGTGCCCGTCCTGGTCCTGTACCTCCTCACGCAGCGGTTGTCCGGGGGCGCGAACGCGCTCGCCGGCGGCATGAAGGGCTGACGCCACCCGTCGCTCCACCCGCTGACGTTCCACCTCCCGACCCCGAAGGACGCTCCGCCATGCCCGAAGTCATGCCCACCGCCGCCGACCTCACGCTCATGCGGGTCGACCGCTTCCTCCTCGAACGGCTCGAGCCGCACCGCGAGGCCGCGGCGCTCCCGCTGACCGTCACCGCGTGGGAGGCGCCCGGCGAGCCGGTGCCCTTCGAGGAGGGGACCGCCCACGAGGGCGTCCCCGTCGCACCCGGCCACGCCTGGGGCGCGCCCTGGAGCACCACCTGGCTGCACCTCACCGGGCCCGCCCCGGAGGCTTCGGCCGACGGCGCGGCCCAGGTGGTCGTCGACCTCGGGTTCACGGACGTCAACCCCGGGTTCCAGGCGGAGGGACAGTTCTGGTCCGCCGACGGCCGGCCGCTCAAGGGGCTCAACCCGCGCAACCGGGCGCTCTCCTGGCCCGTGGGCGAGCCGGTCGACGTGTGGGTCGAGGCGGCGGGGAACCCCACTGTGCTCGGCCACGTGCCGGAGTTCCAGCCGACGACGCTCGGCGAGCGCGCCACGGCCGGCACAGACCCGCTGTACGTGCTGCGCCGGGCGGACCTCGTCACCACGGACGCCGGCGTCGAGGAGCTGTGGCGCGACGCGCTGGCCCTGCGCGACCTGCTCCGCGTGCTCCCCGCGGACGGCGCCCGGTACGCCCGGGTGCTGCGCGCGCTCGACCGGCTGGTCGCCGTCGTCGACCCTGACGACGTGCGCGGGACCGCCGCCGAGGGCCGCAAGGTGCTCGCCCCCGAGCTCGAGGCGCCGGCGAGCGCGAGCGCGCACCAGGCCTACGCCGTCGGGCACGCGCACATCGACTCCGCCTGGCTGTGGCCGGTGCGCGAGACCGTGCGCAAGGCCGCGCGGACGTTCTCGACCGTCGTGACGCTCATGGACGAGGACCCGGACCTCGTGTTCGCGTGCTCGTCCGCGCAGCAGTACGCGTGGATCAAGGAGTCCTACCCGGACCTGTTCGCGCGGATCAAGGAGAAGGTCGCCGAGGGCCGCTGGGTCCCCGTCGGTGGGATGTGGGTCGAGTCGGACACGAACATGCCCGGCGGCGAGGCGATGGTCCGGCAGTTCCTCACGGGCAAGTCGTTCTTCCGCGACGAGCTCGGCGTCGAGACGCGTGACGTGTGGCTGCCGGACTCGTTCGGCTACTCGGGCGCGCTCCCGCAGATCGCGAAGCTCGCGGGCAACCGGTGGATGCTCACGCAGAAGCTGTCGTGGAACGAGACCAACGCGATGCCGCACCACACGTTCCTCTGGGAGGGCATCGACGGCACGCGCCTGCTCACCCACTTCCCGCCCGTCGACTCGTACAACGCCGAGCTCTCCGCCGGCGAGCTCGACCACGCCGCCCGGAACAACCGGGAGAAGGGCGTGCTCGACGCGTCTATCGTGCCGTTCGGCTACGGCGACGGCGGCGGCGGCCCGACGGCGGACATGCTGGGCCGCGCGCGCCGGTACGCCTCGACCGAGGGCGTCGCCGAGGTGCGGGTCGCGAGCCCGTACGACTTCTTCGAGGCCGCCGAGGCCGAGCTCGACCGGCCCGCCGTCTGGAGCGGCGAGATGTACCTCGAGTTCCACCGCGGCACCTACACGTCGCAGGCGCGCACCAAGCAGGGCAACCGCCGCAGCGAGCACCTGCTGCGCGAGGCCGAGCTCTGGGCGGCGACGGCCGCCGTCCGGGAGGGTGCGCCGTACCCCTACGAGGAGCTCGACGGGGCCTGGAAGACCGTCCTCCTCAACCAGTTCCACGACATCCTCCCCGGCAGCTCGATCGCGTGGGTGTACCGGGACGCCGAGGCCGGGTACGCCGAGGTGGCGCGGACGCTCGACGAGATCGTCGGGACGTCGCTCGAGGCGCTCGCGGGCGCGGGTGACACGCCGCTGGTCTTCAACGCCGCCCCGCACGCCCGGGCCGGCGTCGCCGCGCTCGGCGCGGCGCCGTCGTCGGCGTCCGGGGGCGTGGACGTCACCGTGTCCGCCGACGACGGCGCCCCCGCCGGTGTGGTCCTCGCCAACGGCCTGGTCGCGGTGCACGTCGACGCGCGGGGGCTGGTCGACTCGATCCGCGACCTCCGCGCCGACCGCGAGCTCGTGCCCGCGGGACTCGCCGCCAACCTGCTCCAGCTCCACCGCGACACCCCGCGCCAGTGGGACGCGTGGGACATCGACCGCGAGTACCTCGACGAGCGCACCGACCTGGTCGACGCGCTGGGCATCGAGGTCGTGGAGTCGTCCGACGACGAGGCGGTCGTCGAGGTGCGGCGGGCGTTCGGGGCGTCGACGGTCCGGCAGCGGCTCTCGCTGGCTCGGGGGTCCGCGGCGCTGACGGTCGAGACCGTCGTCGACTGGCACGAGCGGCAGAAGCTCCTCAAGCTCGCGTTCCCGCTCGCCGTGCACGCCGACCGCAGCGCGTCGGAGACGCAGTTCGGCCACGTGTTCCGGCCGACGCACGCCAACACGCCCTGGGACGCGGCGCGGTTCGAGATCTGCGCGCACCGGTGGGTGCACGTGGCCGAGCCCGGCTACGGGGTCGCGGTCGCCAACAGCGCGACCTACGGGCACGACGTCCAGCGGTCCGTGACCGACGACGGCGCGACCGTGACGACCGTCCGCGAGTCGCTGCTGCGTGCGCCGCTCTTCCCGGACCCCGACGCCGACCAGGGCGCGCACCGGTTCGTGACCGTGCTCCACGTGGGCGCGGACCTCGGGGACGCCGTCCGCGACGGCTACGCGACGAACCTGGAGCCGCGCGTCGTCACGGGAGCCGGCCCGGTCGAGCCGCTGGTCTCCGTGGCCGACCCGGCGGGCGCCGTCGTCGTCGAGTCGGTCAAGCTCGCGGAGGACCGCAGCGGCGACGTCGTCGTGCGGCTCTACGAGTCGCTGGGCGGGCACGCCCGCGCGACCGTCGCGCCGGGGTTCGAGACCTCCGGCGCGGTGCGGACGGACCTCCTCGAGCGCCCGCTCGACGACGGCCGCACGACCGAGGTGACCCTCGCTGAGCCGATCGCGTTCCGCCCGTTCGAGATCGTCACGCTGCGCTTCGCCCGGCCCTGACCCCTGCGCCACCTCGCGAAGTAGACCGGCCGCCCGGGGGCCGGTCTACTTCGCGGGGTATCCCGCGCGGACGCTGTCAGGCGCCGCGGGCCTGGAGGAACTCGACCTGCTTGAGCCACTGGTACGTCTGCCCGCCCTCGTGCCCGTTCTCGGGGTAGACCTCGATGTGCTTGTCGACCGACGCGAGGGCGTTGAACGCGGCGAACGTCGTCGACGGCGGCACGACGTCGTCCATCAGTGCCACCGAGAACAGCGCGGGCGCGGTGATGCGCTTCGCGAAGTTCACGCCGTCCAGGTACGCCGCCGTGGTGAGCACGGTCTCGCGCTGGTCGCGGTGGACGGCGAGGTAGCGCGCGAGCTCGGCGAACGGGTCGCTCGTCGCGACCTGGAGGCCGTGCTCCCACGCGCACAGGAACGCGACGTCGGGCATGGCGGCCCAGACGTCGGGAACGAGGCCCGCGGCCGCGATCGCGATGCCGCCGCCCTGGCTTCCGCCGGCGACGGCGACGCGGGCCGGGTCGACCTCGGGGAGGGCGCGGACGGCGTCGAGCAGGCGGGCCGCGTCGGTGTACACGCGGCGGTAGTAGTGGTCGGCGGGGTCGTCGATGCCGCGCGTCATCCAGCCGGACTGCGCGGGGCCCGAGCCGTGGGGGTCGGGGGTGTCGCCGCCGGAGCCCCAGCCGCTGCCCTGGCCGCGCGTGTCCATGAACACGTGCACGAAGCCGGCGAGCGCCCAGCCGACCCGCTCGCCCGGCAGGCCGCGGCCGCCGTTGTAGCCGTTGAACTCGACGACCGTGGGCAGCTGCTCGCCCTCGCGGCCGACGGGTCGGGTGAGCCACGCCTTGACGGGCTCGCCGCCGAAGCCGGGGAACGTGAGGTCCTCGATGACCAGGCCCGTGACGGGGGTGTCGGCGGGCTCGCGCAGCACGGGGTGGTCGGCGCCGGCGGCGCGGGACTCGGCGAGCGTCTTGGTCCAGAACGCGTCGAAGTCGGCGGGCTCGCGCACGTCGGGCCGGAAGGCGTGGAGCGCGTCCAGGGGCAGGTCGGTCAGCGGCATTGCTCTCTCTGCTCTCGTTGAGTTCGCCGACGGTGACGTCCGCGGCGCCGACGGTGACGTTACCCCCGGGCAACGTCACCGTCGGCGAAGGATCAGCCCAGGTCGCGGACGGCGGCGTACTGCTCGCGCACGACGGGCGCGGGCTCGCCGTCGAAGGTCAAGGACTCGTCCGCTCCACCGTCGGAGACGCCCCCGGCCCAGGCGGGAGGCTCGGCCGTCCCCGTGAGGGCCCAGGCGGCCTGGCGGGCCGCGCCGTCGGCGACGTACTCGCCCGCGGGTGGCACCTCGACCGGACGCCCGAAGACGCTCGGCGCGATCTGCCGCACGGCCTCGGACCGGGCGCCGCCGCCGATGAGCAGCAGCCGCCGGACCTCGGCGCCCTGCGCGACGAGCGCGTCGAGCCCGTCGGCGAGCCCGCACAGCATGCCCTCGACGGCGGCCCGCGCCAGGTGCTCCGGGGTCGCGGTCGCGAGGCGGAGGCCGTGGAACGAGCCGGTCGCGTCGGGGCGGTTGGGCGTGCGCTCGCCCTCGAGGTACGGCACGAGGACGAGTCCGTCCGCGCCGGCGGGGGCCGCGAGCGCGAGCTTGGACAGCCCCAGGTGGTCGACGCCGAGGATGCTGCGGGCGGCGTCGAGCACGCGGCTCGCGTTGAGCGTCACGCCGAGCAGCAGGTACCGCCCGGTCGCGTCGGCGAAGCCGTTGACGAGCCCGGACGCGTCGGCGCTGGGCCGGTCCGCGACCGCGGACACGACGCCTGACGTCCCGATCGAGATCGCGACGTCGCCCGCGCCCATGCCCAGCCCGAGCGCGGCGCCGGCGTTGTCGCCCGCCCCGGCCCCGAGGACGATCCCGGCCGCGACGACGTCGGTCCCGCGCGTCGTCCCTGCGGCCTCCCCGGCCCCCACGACGCGCGGCAGGACGATCCGCTCTGCCCTCGCCTCGTCGACCCGCAGCCCGCGGGCGAGCAGGTCGCGCCGGTAAGAGTCGAGACCCCAGTACCCGGTGCCGGACGCGTCGGACCGGTCGGTCGTGAGCTCTGCGAGGTCGGGCTCGAGCCCCTGCGACCGGGGCCCGAACCCGGCGATGCGCCACGTCAGCCAGTCGTGGGGGAGCGCGACCGCGGCGATCCGCGGCACGAGCCCGGGCTCGTGGTCGGCCACCCAGCGCAGCTTCGTCACGGTGAGCGACGCGACCGGCACCGAGCCGACCGCGTCGGCCCACGCCGCGGCGCCGAGCTCCTCCACCAGGTCCGCCGCGGACGACGCCGACCGCGTGTCGTTCCACAGCAGGGCGGGCCGGAGGACCTCGCCGTCGGCGTCGAGCAGGACCATGCCGTGCTGCTGACCGCCGACGGCGAGCGCTGCCACGCCCGCGTCGGGGCCGAGGCCTCCGGCGGCGTCGGCGGCCGCGCGGAACGCGTCCCACCAGGCGTCGGGGTGCACCTCGGTGCCGTCCGGGTGGGACGCGGAGCCGGAGCGCACGAGCGTCCCGGTCTCCGCGTCACGGACGACGACCTTGCACGACTGCGTCGAGGAGTCGACGCCGGCGACGAGGTTCCCGCTCATCAGCCGACGAGGTGCTTCAGCGCGAGCTGGTGCAGCGCGACGAGCCCGTACTCGCGCTCGGCGGCTGCGTCGAGGTCGAACGTCTCGCGCGTCGTCGGGTCGGCGAGGAACTGGTCGAACGTCTCGCCCTCGGCGAGCGTGGACTGGCCGAGCTCGAAGATGCCGGCGTGCTCGAACGCCCTCTGGACCTCGGGGTCATCGCGGTACTGCTTGGCCTTCTTGGCGAGGAGCGTGTAGGTCTCGATGTTGGCACGCGCGGAGTCCCACACGCCGTCGGGGCCCTCGGTGCGCGACGGCTTGTAGTCGAAGTGGCGGGCGCCGTCGTAGGTCGGGCCGCCGTTGGGGAAGCCGTTCTCCAGCAGGTCGACCGTGAAGAAGGCCGAGAGCAGGTCGCCGTGGCCGAACACGAGGTCCTGGTCGAACTTCGGGCCGTGCTGGCCGTTGAGGTCGATGTGGAAGAGCTTGCCCGCGTAGAGGGCGAGGGCGAGGCCGTGCGTGTAGTTGAGCGTGGCCATCTGCTCGTGCCCGGTCTCCGGGTTGAGGCCGACGATGTCGCCGTTGTCGAGCGTCGCGATGAGCGCGAGCGCGTGGCCGATCGACGGCAGGAAGATGTCGCCGCGGGGCTCGTTGGGCTTGGGCTCGAGGCCGATGCGCAGGTCGTAGCCGCGGTCCTTGATGTACGCGGCGACGGTGTCGATGCCCTCGGCGTAGCGGGCGTGCGCGGCGTGCAGGTCCTTGGAGTTGTCGTACTCGACGCCCTCGCGACCGCCCCACATGACGAAGGTCTGCGCGCCGAGCTCGGCGGCGAGGTCGACGTTGCGGAGGATCTTGCGCAGGCCGAAGCGGCGGACGCCGCGGTCGTTCGACGTGAAGGCGCCGTCCTTGAAGACGGGGTGCGTGAACGTGTTGGTCGTGACCATCTCGATCACGAGGCCGGTCTCGTCGGCGGCCTTCTTGACGGCGTCGACGCGCGCGCGGCGGTCGGCGTCGTCGGCGTCGAACGGGAAGACGTCGTTGTCGTGGAACGTGAAGCCCCACGCGCCGATGTCGGCGAGCTTGCGCACGGACTCGGCGGGGTCGAGCGCGGCGCGCGTCGGGTCGCCGAAGGGGTCCTGGGCCTGCCAGCCCACGGTCCACAGGCCGAACGAGAACTTGAAGTCGGGGGTGGCGGCGGCGGTGCTCATCCGGTGGTGCTCCTCGTCGAGTGGGTGGCGGGTCCTCCGCGACCTGCGCAGCGACCCTTTGTTGTACGGATGAACTTAACGCGGGTCGCGGGTAGGGTCAAGCCTCATGGAGCTCCCCGGCGTCGGCACCCCCAAGGCGCGACAGGCCTCGCTGCGCGAGCACAACCTCGCGCTCGTCGCCCGGAGCGTGTTCGGCGCGGCCGAGCCGCCGTCGCGCGCGACGGTCGCCGCGGCCACCGGGCTGACCCGCGCGACCGTCGGCTCCCTCGTCGACCAGCTCGTCGCCGGGCGCGTCGTCGCCGAGCTCGCGCCCTCGCCGGGCCAGGTCGGGCGGCCGGCGGTCCCGCTCGTGCCGGCGCCCCGCACCGTCGTCGGGCTCGGGCTCGAGGTGAACGTCGACTACGTGGGCGTGCGCGCGCTCGACCTGTCCGGCGCGACGGTGGCCGAGCGGCACGAGGACGCGCGCGGTGTCGCCGGGGTGGTCGGCGCCGACTTCTCCGGCAGCGACCCCGTGCGCGTGCTGGCCCGCGTCGGAGAGCTCGCCCGCGAGGTCGTCGCCGAGGTGGAGGCCGACGGCATGCGGCTCGCCGGGGTCAGGCTGGCGCTGCCCGGCCTCGTCGACGCGCGGGCCGGGTTCCTCCAGGTGGCGCCCAACCTCGGCTGGGAGTCGCTCGCGCCCGTGCCGCTGCTCGGGCCGCTGCCCGCGCGTGTCGAGATCGCCAACGAGGCCAACCTGGCGGGCCTCGCGCAGCTCCCGTTCGGCCAGTTCGCCGCGTCCGGCCACGACGGGACGACGTTCGTCCACGTCTCCGGCGACGTCGGCATCGGCGCCGCCATCGTGCTCGACGGCGAGCTCTACCTCGGGCGCCACGGCTGGGCCGGCGAGATCGGGCACGTCGTCGTGGACCCCGCCGGGCCGCGCTGCCGGTGCGGCGCGACCGGCTGCCTCGAGCAGCTCGCCGGCAAGGACGCGATCCTCCGGGGCCTCGGGCTCGACCCGGGTCCCGGCTCGACCCGGCCGGCCGGCCCCGAGGCCGACGGTGCGCCCGCTGCCGGGCTGGCCCCCGTCGCCCGGGCGCTGGCCGCGGGGGGCGAGACGGCGGACCGGGCGCGTGCCGTCGTCGGGCGGGCGGGCAAGGCGCTCGGTACGGCGCTCTCGACGCTGGTGAACCTGCTCGACCTCGACACGGTCCTGCTCGGCGGGGTGTACGAGGCGCTCGCGGAGGACCTGCGCCCCAGCCTCGAGGCCGAGCTGCGCACGCGCGTGCTGGCCTCGCCGTGGGAGCGGATCGCGGTCCGTCCCGCGCCGGTCGCGGGGTACGCGGCGCTGACCGGCGGGGCGCGTGCCGTGCTGCGGGACCTGGTGCAGGCGCCGGTCGAGTACCTGGAGCACCTGGGGACGACGAGAGCGCCGAGCTAGAACGACGGGCGTTCCGGCTCGGCGCTCTCGCGCGTGCGGTTCGTGGACCTCAGATCGAGTTGGCCTTCGCCTTCACGTGGATGAAGGTCCAGCTCGCGCTCCACATCTTGCGGACGTGGATCGACTTGCCGGGGCGCGGCGCGTCGATGATCTTGCTGCCGCCCACGTAGATGCCCACGTGGCCCGGCGTGTAGACGAGGTCGCCCGGCTTGGCGTGCTTCTTGGAGACGACCTTGCCGGCGTGACGCTGGCCCGACGACGTGCGGGGGAGCGACTTCACGTTGGTGTGCGAGTACACGTACTTGGTGAAGCCGGAGCAGTCGAAGCCGCGGGGGCTCGAGCCGCCGTACACGTAGCGCGTGCCGCTGTACTTCACGGCCTTCTCGACGACGCGCGAGGAGTACCTGTGCGTGGCCACGGTCGTGTACTTCGTGCGCGTCTTGACGGTGCTCGGGTGCGCCGGGTGGATCGTGGCGCGGACGCGGTGGTGGCCGACCTTCAGGTGCTTCGACAGCCGGTACGTGACCGTGCCGTGCTTGAGCGTGCGGATGGCGACGAGCTTGCCGCTCACCCGGATGTAGACCTTGCCGGTCGTGGCCTTGCCGCGGGTCTTGGAGGTGACCTTCACGACGGGCGGCTTGCCCTTGTAGTACGACTTGTCGCTGATCTTGAGCGACAGGGTCGGCGTGGACTTGCTGACGGCGGTCTTGGTGGCCGCGGCGGCGGGGGTCGCCGCGCCGACGGCGACGAGGCCGCCGCCGAGGAGGCCTACGAGGAGGCCGGTGGTGGTCGCGACGCGGCCGAAGCGGCGCACGCGCCCACGCTCAGGGCGCACGGCGCCCTGCTCACGGGTTCGGAGCATGGTGTTGTACCTCTCACGCCTGCGAGGTGAGCTGTCGGGTTCGGGCGGGAGGTACGTGCCCGGCCGCGTGAAGCGGCTTCACCCCGAGGAGGTCCGGTCCGTCATGGCCCGGGCCACCGAAGGTGGGTCCCCCGTCGCTGCCACGGTCATGGGCCCTTCCCGGTGGCAGCGCTCGGCGTTCCGGGTCGGGGCCGGCGGCAGGTCGAGCGTCCGTCGGCTGATCGAGGCTAGGCAGTCGGGCCACGAGGTCACAAACACGTAACGAGAGCCGGCCGTGCCCGAGTTGAGCGGCTACGACCCGGTGGAAACGGGTCGGTGACACTCGGGACCGGGCATGACAAATCAATCGAAAGGGAGCCGTAGGGTGCCGGATTCCCGGTACGCGCGTCCCGCAAACCTTCACATCCGGGAGCGCTCCCACGGGCGTGTCGATGCCCGGGATGTCGGCTATGGCGCCGACCGCGACCTGTCGCACCACCGTAGCCCGCCGTGTAGGCTGCGGAATAAGGAAGGACGCCGTTCAAACTTCGCCGACCCCGCCCAGCAGAGGACCAGGTCCATGTCCAGCACACAGGCCGCACCCGCCCGCCAGCAGCTCTCCCGACGCGCCGCCGTCCTGCTCGCGGCCGGGCACGACGACGCCTCCCGGGACGTCCTCACCCAGCCGCTCGGCGACTCGACCGTCGTCCAGCGCGCGCTCGAGACGCTCACCCAGGCCGTGCGCCGGGACCGCACCGTCGTGGTCGTGGCCGCGGGCGACACCCGCGTCCGGGAGCTCCTCGGGACCGACCTCACCTACGTCGAGCAGTCCGGCCCGGCGGGCACAGGCCCTGCCGCGCTCGCAGCGCGCGCCGCGCTGCCGGACGACGCCGACGTCGTCCTGGTCGCGTACGGCGACACCCCGCTGCTGCGCGGCGAGTCGTTCCTCGGCCTGCTCACGCGGCACGCCCTCAAGGGCGCCGACCTGACCTTCCTCACGGCGGTGCTGGCCGAGCCGCGGCCCGCCTACGACCGCGTGGTCCGGGCCGAAGGCGACGTCGCGGCGATCGTCAGCGCCGAGAGCACGGAGCCCGCCGACGGCGGGGAGCGCGCCGAGGGCCATGAGATCAACGTGGGCGCCTACGTCGCGGCGCCCGCGCTGCTGTTCGGGACGCTCGACGAGCTCGTCGCGTCCGGCGCGGACCGGCTCACCGACCTCGCGCACCGCGCCATCGCCGACGGCCGCCGCGTGGCGACCTACCAGATCTACGACACCGACGAGGTGCACGGCATCAACTCGCCGGCCGAGCTCCAGGACGCCGCCGACATCCTGCTCAAGCGGCTCTTCATGCCGAAGAAGAACACCGACACGGCCATCCACTTCGGCACGGGCGGCTGGCGCGCGGTCATCGGCGAGGGCTACACGCTCGCCAACGTGCGGCGCCTCTCCCAGGCGATCGCGAACGAGACCACGCGCCGCGGGCTCGAGTCGCGCGGCGTCGTCGTCGGCGGGGACCGGCGGTTCCTCTCGGAGGAGTCGAAGGTCGCGGCCGCCGAGGTCTTCGCGGGCAACAACATCCCCGTCACCCTCCTGCCCGACGACGTCCCCACCCCGCTCGTGACGTTCGCCGCCCCCTACCTCGGCGCGGCGTACGGGATCATCGTCACCTCGAGCCACAACCCGCCCGAGTGGAACGGCATCAAGGTGTTCCGCGCGGACGGCTCGCTGCCCCTCGACGACGAGACCGACCGCTACCAGGACGAGGCCAACGCCATGTCCGTGGACGACGTCATCACCCTCGACCTCGACCTCGCGCGCAAGGCCGGCGTCGTCGTCGACCGGACGCTGACCGACCCCTACGTCGACGCGATCGAGAAGATCGTCGACGTCGAGGCGGTGCGCGGCTCGAACCTGCAGGTCGTCGTCGACCCGATGTACGGGACGAGCCAGCTCACGCTCGGCACGATCCTCGGCGACATGCGGGTGCGCGCCGAGTTCATCCATGCCCAGCACAACCCGCTGTTCGGCGGGATCGCGCCGGCCCCGGACCTGCAGCGCCTGTCCGCGCTCATCGGGATGATCCGCTCGGGCGACGGGCGGTACGCGCTCGGCATGGCGACCGACGGCGACTCCGACCGCATCGGCATCGTCGACGAGACCGGCGAGTACATCACCACGAACGACCTGCTCCTGCTCCTGTACTGGTACCTGCACGAGTTCCGGGGCGAGAAGGGCGGGGTGGTCCGCAACCTCGCCACGACGCACCTGCTCGACCGGCTGGCGGCCCACTTCGGCGAGAAGTCGCGCGAGGTCAAGGTCGGCTTCAAGCACGTGACCGCGGGCATGGAGGAGATCGGCGCGGTGCTCGGCGGGGAGTCGTCGGGCGGCCTGACGATCCGGGGCTGGATCCTCGGCAAGGACGGCATCTTCGCGTGCGCGCTCGTCGTCGAGATGCTCGCGCGGACGGGCAAGCGGATCTCCGAGCTCCGCGAGACGGTCTACGCGATCACCGGGCGGCTGTACTCGCTCGAGGCGGGCGTGCCCTCGACCCCGGAGATGCGGGTCGCCGTGCCCCGGCGCCTCGAGGCCGAGCCGCTCACGCACGTCGGGCCGTACCCCGTCGTGAGCGTGTCGCACCTCGACGGCACCAAGATCCTCCTCGAGAACGACAACTGGGCGCTGCTGCGCTTCTCGGGCACCGAGCCCGTGCTCCGCATGTTCGTCGAGGCCGACTCGCCGGAGAAGGCCGAGGAGCTGCTCACGTGGCTCCGCGGCTTCGTCACCGCGGGCGTCTGACCCTCCCCACCCCTCGAACCGACAGGACCAGCGAGCCCCCATGCGTTACGGATTCTTCGACACCGACGCCGACGAGTACGTGATCGAGCGCCCCGACGTCCCGGTGTCGTGGACGAACTACCTCGGCACGAAGAACATGTGCACCGTGCTGTCCCACCACGGGGGCGGCTACTCGTACTACAAGAGCTCGGAGTACGGGCGGATCACCCGGTTCCGGCAGAACGGCGTGCCGCTCGACCGTCCCGGCCACTACGTCTACCTGCGCGACGACGCCGACGGGGACTACTGGTCCGCGTCCTGGCAGCCGGTCGGCAAGCCGTTCGTCGGGCCGGGGGAGGAGCTCGCCGACGACATCGGACAGGGCGCGGGCACCGGGGCCAAGGGCCGCTGGACCACCCGCCACGGCATGGGCTACTCGAGCTTCCGTGCCGAGTACCGCGGCATCGACACCACCCAGACGGTGTTCATCCCGCTCGACGACGACGTCGAGCTGTGGGACGTACGCGTCACCAACACGTCGGACCGGGTGCGCGAGCTCACGGTCGCGTCGTACGTGGAGCTCAGCTTCCACACGATCGGCATCGACAACCAGAACCTGCAGATGTCGCTCTACGCGTCCGGCTCGTCCTACGAGGACGGCATCATCGAGTACGACTTCTACTACGAGCCGTGGACGTTCCACTACGTCGCGTCGAGCGAGACACCGTTGTCGTACGACTCCCTGCGGGACAACTTCATCGGCCCGTACCGGACCGAGTCGAACCCGGTCTCGGTGGAACGGGGCGCGGGGACCAACCAGAGCGCGACGACGCAGAACCACTGCGGGTCCCTCCAGCACAAGGTCGTCCTGCAGCCCGGCGAGACCAAGCGCCTCGTCTACCTGCTGGGCTACGGGTCGCGCGACGCCGCGGGCCGGGCCATGCAGGCGAAGTACGCGGACGTCGAGTCCGCCGAGGTGCCCGCTGTCGATCTCGAGTTCCGGCGGCTGCGCGACTACTGGCGCGCCAAGCAGGACAGGCTCCGCATCCGCACGCCCCACGAGGGCATGAACACCATGATCAACTCCTGGACGCTGCTCCAGGCGGAGACGTGCGTCGTGTGGTCGCGGTTCGCGTCGTTCGTCGAGGTGGGCGGCCGCAACGGCCTGGGCTACCGGGACACGGCGCAGGACGTCATGAGCGTCATCCACTCCAACCCCACCAAGACCCGCCAGCGCATCGTGGAGCTGCTCCGGGCCCAGACCGAGGAGGGCTACGGGCTGCACCTGTTCGACCCGAAGGCGTTCGACCCCGACGCCGAGAACCTCCCCGACGTCCCGTCCCCGACGATCGTCCCGACGCCGGACGTGGCCGACCTCATCCACGGCCTCGAGGACACCTGCTCCGACGACCATCTCTGGCTCGTGCCGTCCGTCGTCGAGTACGTCAAGGAGACCGGGGACCTGTCGTTCCTGGACCTCGAGATCCCGTTCGCGCAGGGGACGCCCGCGACCGTCTACGAGCACCTGCGCCGCGCGCTCGAGTTCTCGGCCGAGCAGATCGGGCCGAACGGGGTCGCACTCGGCCTGCGCGCCGACTGGAACGACTGCCTCAACCTCGGCGGCGGCGAGACGGCGCTCGTGACGTTCCTGCACGCGTGGGCGATCCGGGCGTTCCTGGAGGTCGCCGGGCCTTTCGCCCGGGACGGGCGCGCGGACGCCGCCGCCGACGTCGAGCGCTGGACCGCCGAGCTCGACCGCATCCGCGGCGTCGCCGACAGCGAGCTGTGGGACGGCCGCTGGTGGATCCGCGGCTACACGCGGGACGGCGTGAAGATCGGGTCCGCCGCCAACGACGAGGGCAAGATCTTCCTCGAGCACCAGGCCTGGCCCGTGATCGCCGGGATCACGTCGCAGGAGCGCGGCGAGGAGTCCATGGACGCCGTCCGCGAGCTCCTCGGCTCCGAGTACGGCAACCACCTCAACTGGCCCGCGTTCACCAAGGTCGACGACACCGTCGGCTTCGTGACCCGCGTGTACCCGGGCATCAAGGAGAACGCCGCGATCTTCAGCCACCCGAACGCGTGGCCGATCATCGCCGAGGCGCTGCTCGGTCGCGGCGACGAGGCCGTCCAGTTCTACGACGCGATCCTCCCGTACCACCAGAACGACAACATCGAGGTCCGCGGCGCCGAGCCGTACGCGTACGTGCAGTTCCTCTACGGCCGCGACCACGAGTGGTTCGGCAAGGCGCAGAACCCCTGGCTCACCGGCACCGCCGGCTGGATGTACACGGCCGTCACCAAGTACGTGCTGGGCGTCCGGCTCGCGCTCGACGGGCTGATCGTCGACCCGTCGGTCCCGCGGGACTGGGACGGCTTCGAGGTGCGGCGCGAGTGGCGCGGCGCGGTCTACGAGATCGAGGTCCGCAACCCCGGCCACGTCTCGCACGGCGTCGCGTCCGTGACCGTCGACGGCGCCGCGCACGAGCCGGGGACCCCGATCCCGCCCGCTCCGGCCGGGTCGAGCGTGAGCGTCGTCGTCACGCTCGGGTGACCGCCGGGCGGCCCCGGATCACCCGCCCGCGAGGCGAGCGGACCGGGGCCGCGCCGACGCGGAGGTTCAGGTGGTGATGCCGAACGACTCGCCGGTCGACGAGGAGAAGTCCGTGGCGCTCCAGGCGAAGATCCCCACGACGTAGAACACGAAGAGCGCGGCGAACACGGCTCCCACGACGATCCCGGCGATCGCCATGCCGCGGCCCGCGGTGCCGTCGCGCTTGATCTGGCCGAGCGCGACGATCCCGAGGATCAGCCCGACGATCCCGGCGAGCCCGCACGTGAGGATGCTGCCGATCGACGTCCACATCGACGCGATGGCGAGGCCGTTCTTGCGCTGGGGGCCCGGGTACGACGGCGCGTAGCCGTAGGGCTGGGGATACCCGGCGCCGTACGGCTGCTGGTACGGGGGCTGCTGGTAGGACGGGTCCGGGTACGGCTGCGTCGGGTACGGCTGCTGGCCGTAGGGGGGCGGCGCCTGGCCGTACGACGGCGGGGTGTACGGCGGGTAGCCGGGGTTCGGCTGCTGGGGCTGCTGCGGGTCCTGCGGCGCGTCGCCGGAGGGCGTCGCGTACGGGTCCTGGGGGGCACCACCGGACGGCGGGATCGTCATGCGCGCAATCTACCGGGAGTCCGGGCTCTCCTTGCAGGCCCGGCTGGGCGCGACGAGCTCGTAGGAACCGTTCACGAGGTCCTCGACGAGGCGCTCGGTGACCCCGCGCCCGGCTCCGACCGAGACCCAGTGCCGCTTGTCGAGGTACCGGCCCGCGGTGATCGTCTCGTGGTCGCGCCGCAGCGCCTCGCCGTGGTGGGGGTCCACCTTCAGCGTGACGATCCGGGCGTCGGGATCGTCGTCGGTGACGATGAGAAAGACCTTGTCCGCGACCTTCCACACGTCCAGGTGCGGCGTGAACGGGCGCCCGTGGCTGACGCGGGGCAGCGACGCGGCCGTGTCCCGTGCGACCTGCTGGAGCCGCTCTCCCGACAGGCTCACCGGTCGGTCCGGCCGAAGAGGGAAGGGTCGACCGGCCGCCTGGCCCGGGGGAGCTTCTCCACGACGAGCAGGTAGGACTCGGTGACGAGGTCCTCCACGAGGTCCTGGGGGATCGCTCCGCCCGGGCGCAGGGTGATCCAGTGCCTCTTGTTCATGTGGTAGCCCGGCGTGATGTCGTCGTAGGCCTGGCACAGAGCCTTCCCGTCCTCCGGGTCGGCCTTGACGGTGACGATCGGTTCGCCGGTGACGTCGGTCATCAGCATGAAGACCTTGCCCCGGACCTTGTAGACGTCCCAGTCCGGCCCGAAGGGGTGCTCCAGCTCGGAGCCCGGCAGCTCGTCGGCGCGCTCGCGCGCCCGCCCCTGCACCGTGTCGTCCACCATCGGTCAGTCCGCGAGGTCGAGGATCACGGGGACGTGGTCGGACGCGCCCTTGCCCTTGCGCTCGTTGCGGTCGATCTCCACGGCGGTCACGCGCGCCGCGAGGGCGGGCGTCGCGTAGGCGAGGTCGATGCGCATGCCCTCGTTGCGGGGGAAGCGGAGCTGCGTGTAGTCCCAGTAGGTGTACTTGCCCGGCTCGGGGACGTGCTCGCGGGTCACCTCGGTCCACCCGGCGCGCGCGAACGCGGCGAACGCCTCCCGCTCCGCGGGGGAGACGTGCGTCCGGCCCGCGAACAGGGCGGGGTCCCACACGTCGGTGTCGAGCGGCGCGATGTTCCAGTCGCCCACCAGCGCGGCCTCGAGGCCCGGGTCGGCCGACAGCCAGGCCTCCGCGGCGTCGCGCAGCCGCGCGAGCCACTCGAGCTTGTAGTGGTAGTGCGGGTCCCCGAGGACCCGCCCGTTGGGCACGTAGAGCGACCACACGCGCACGCCGCCGCACGTCGCGGCGATCGCCCGGGCCTCGCGGACAGGCGGGTCGCCGAACGCCGGCTGATCGGGGAACCCGACCTCGACGTCCTCGATCCCGACGCGCGACACGATCGCGACGCCGTTCCACTGCGACAGCCCGACGTGCGTGACCTCGTACCCGGCGAGCTCGAACGGGAGGGCGGGGAACTGGTCGTCCCGGCACTTGGTCTCCTGGATCGCGAGCACGTCCGTGCCCGACCGTTCGAGGAACGCGAGGACCCGGTCGGCCCGGCTGCGGATCGAGTTGACGTTCCAGGTGGCGAGGCGCATGACGGCGAGCGTATCGGCCCTCCCCAAGGCCCCGCGCACCGCCTACAGTGGCGGGCATGGCGACCGCACTCATCACCGGCGCGAGCTCGGGCCTCGGCCTCGAGTTCGCGTGGCAGCTGGCCACCAACCGGCACGACGTCGTCCTCGTCGCCCGCGACGAGGACCGCCTCTCCGACCTGGCGAGCCAGCTCCGCGTGGCGGCGGGCGTGCAGGCCGAGGTCCTCGTGGCGGACCTCGCCGAGCCGGAGGGCCTCGACCGCGTGGCGGCGCGGGTCGCCGACCGGGAGAGCCCGATCTCCCTCCTCGTGAACAACGCGGGCTTCCCCGTGAACCAGCGGTTCGTGGGCGGCGAGCTCGACGTCGAGCTGCGCGCCCTCGACGTGCTCGTCAAGGCCGTGCTCGTGCTGTCGCACGCCGCGGCGCCCGCGATGGTCGAACGGGGCAGGGGCGCGATCCTCAACGTCGCCTCCGTCGCGGCGCTCACGACGTCCGGCACGTACTCCGCGCACAAGGCGTGGGTGCGCACGTTCACGGAGGTCCTCGCGGTCCAGCTCAAGGGCACGGGCGTGACGGCGACCGCCCTGTGCCCCGGGCTCACGCACACCGAGTTCCACGAGTGGGCGGGCGTCGACGTCTCGAACCTGCCCGAGATCGCCTGGCTCGAGGCCGAGCAGGTGGTCTCGACGGCGCTCGCGGACGTGCGCCGCGGGGCCGTCATCTCCACGCCGTCGCTGCGGTACCAGGTCGCGGCCGGCTTCCTCCGCGCGATCCCGCGCTCCGCCGTCCGCGCGCTCGACTCGTCGGGAGTGACGGGCATGCGGGGGCGGTGGAAGAAGGACTGAGACGAGCGCCGCGCAAGCGGACCGGCCCGGCGCGTCGCGCTGGGTGCCCGAGGGCGGTGGGGTCGCCGACCTGCGCGAGCCGTCCCGCTACCCTTGAGCCTTGTGACCGACACGACCGCCGCCTCGTTCTCCCCGACCCCGCGCGAGCAGCTGCGCGACCTCATCAAGGAGCTCGCCGTCGTGCACGGCCGGGTGACGCTGTCGTCGGGCAAGGAGGCCGACTACTACGTCGACCTGCGCCGCGTCACGCTCCACCACCGCGCCGCGCCGCTGATCGGCCACGTGCTCCTCGACCAGCTCGAGGAGCTGGGCCTCGGCACCGCGGAGGTGGACGCCGTCGGCGGCCTGACCCTGGGCGCCGACCCGATCGCCACCGCGCTGCTGCACGCCGCGGCGTCGCGCGGTCAGGACCTCGACGCGTTCGTCGTGCGCAAGGCCGCGAAGGCGCACGGGATGCAGCGCCAGATCGAGGGCCCGGACGTCGCGGGCCGCAAGGTCGTGGTCCTCGAGGACACGACGACGACGGGCGGGTCGCCCATCGCCGCCGTCGAGGCGTGCCGCGCGGCCGGCGCCGAGGTGCTGGCGGTCGCGACGATCGTCGACCGCGCCACGGGCGCCGGCGAGAAGATCCAGGCCCTGGGTGTGCCCTACCACTACCTCTTCGACCTGGCGGACCTCGGCCTCGCCTGACGAGGTATCTCCTTTGACATACCTATCTAGCCATAGGTAAATTGGCGCCATGCCCACCCCCGACGCGCTCGACGACGCCGCGCGCCGGCTCGGCGACCTCGTCCCGGTCCTGAACCGGGCGCTCGAGCGCGGGGTGGCGCAGGACTTCACCGGGGCCCGCCCCACCGACGCCGAGATCGCGCTGCTCACCCTGGTCGTCGACCATCCGGGCCTCACGGTCCGCGAGGCGGCGACCACGCTGCTCATGAAGCCGAACAACGTGAGCGCGCTCGTGTCGCAGCTCGTCGGCCGCGGGCTGGTCGAGCGCGTCGTCGACGGGTCGGACCGCCGCGTGGCGCACCTCCACCCGACGTCCCTCGCCCGGGACGAGAGCGAGCAGGTCCGCGCCGTGCGCGCCGCCCGTGTCTCCGCGGCGGTCTCCCGCCTGTCCGAGGGGGAGAAGGGCGCGCTCTTCGCGGCCATCCACGCCCTGACGTCGCTGACGGAGCACCTGCACGACGCAGCCGGGTAGCGCGCGCCGAGGACGGCGCGCGCCCCGGCGTGCCCCGACCGTCCCGTCCGCGAAAGGCCCCCCCGTGTCCGCTCTTCCCACCTCGCCCGCGCGCGCCCAGGCCGCGCCGTCGCCCGCGTCCTCCGGACGCCGCTCCAACCCCTGGCTCACGCTCGTCGCCGTCGCGTTCGGGCTCTTCATGGTCGGCCTCGACGGCTCCGTCGTGTCGATCGCCAACCCCGAGATCGGGCGTGCCCTCGACGCGTCGACCGCCGACCTCCAGTGGGTCACCAACTCCTACCTGCTCGCGCTCGCCGCGACCCTCATCCTCGGCGGCAAGCTCGGCGACCGGTTCGGGCGGCGCCGCTTCTACCTGATCGGTGTCGTGGGTTTCACGCTCGCGTCGGTCGCGATCGGGCTGAGCGGGTCGATCGGCGAGGTCGTCGCGTTCCGCGCGGTGCAGGGCCTGTTCGGCGGCCTGCTCATGCCCAACACGCTCGGCCTGCTCCGCGAGGTGTTCCCGCCCCGCAAGTTCGGCATGGCCGTCGGCATCTGGGCGATGGTGTCGTCGGTCTCCACCGCGCTCGGGCCGATCATCGGCGGGCTCCTCGTCGAGCACGTGGGCTGGGAGTCCGTGTTCTTCCTCAACGCACCGGTCGGCGTCGTCGCGATCCTCGTGAGCGCGCTCGTCCTGCCGAAGGGCGTCCCGGCGGCGGCCAAGCACCAGTTCGACGTCGCCGGCGTGGTCCTGCTCGCGGTGGGTCTCGTCGTCCTGGTCTACGGCGTGGTCCAGGCCCAGACCTGGGGCTGGGGCTCCGCGAAGACCCTCGCGACGATCGTCGTGGGGGCGCTGGTCCTCGTCGGCTTCGGCTGGTTCGAGGCGCGGCGCGAGCACGCGCTGCTGCCCATGCGGCTGTTCCGCAGCTCCGCGCTGACGGTCGGCACGATCATCACGGTCGTCAACTTCTTCGTGCTGCTCGGCGTGATCTTCTTCGTGATGCTCTACCTGCAGAACGTCCGCGGCCTGAGCCCCGTCGAGGCGGGCGTCTGGACGCTCCCGCTGAGCCTGGCCTCCGTGGCGGCGTCACCGCTCGGGGCGGCGGTGACCGGACGGTTCGGCCCGCGCGTCTCCATGCCGATCGGCATGGGCCTGCAGGCGGTCGCCGCCGCGCTCATGCTCCTGTGGTCCGCCGACTCCTCGTACGCGCTCATGTGGCCGCCGTTCGTCGCGCTCGGGCTCGGCGTCGGCATGGTCATGGCGGCGTCGTCGGACGCGATCGTCGGGAACGCGCCGGTCCGCGACGGCGGCGTGGCCGGCGGCCTCCAGGCCACCGCGCTCCAGGTCGGCGGGGCGCTGGGGACGTCCGTCCTCATGTCCCTCATCGCGGTGCGTGTGAACGGCACCTGGCCGGCCGAGCTGGCGTCGGCCGGGATCCCGGCGGCGCAGGCGGACGCGCTCGGGGGCGCTGCGGACGCGGTGGCGCTCGGCGTCGCCCCCGTCGGTGACGGGATGCCCGCCTCGCTGGGCACGGCGGTCACCCAGGCCAGCGACGCCGCGTTCCTGAACGGCGTCCACCTGGCGGCCGGGGTGACGGCCGTGCTGTGCGTGCTCGCGGCCGTCACCGCCGCTGTCGGCGTGCGGCGCGGCGCCCACGAGCCGGCGTCGGACGGCGAGCCGGAGGCCTGAGCGGCGCCCGGGCCCGGGCGATCCGGCACGGGCCCGGGCGGTCAGACCCGGTCGACCAGGTCGGCGATCCCGCCGACGACCTCGTTGGGCCGGAACGGCCAGCCCTCGACCTCGTCGCGGCTCGTGGAGCCCGTGAGCACGAGGTACGTGTAGAGCCCGGCCTCGATGCCGGCGACGACGTCGGTGTCCATCCGGTCGCCGATCATCGCCGTCCGCTCCGAGTGCGCGTCGATCCGGTTGAGCGCCGAGCGGAACATCATCGGGTTGGGCTTGCCGACGAAGTACGGCTGCCGCCCGGTCGCCTTGGTGATCATCGCGGCCACGGCGCCCGTGGCGGGCAGCGGGCCCTCGGGGCTCGGACCGGTCGAGTCGGGGTTCGTGCAGATGAACCGCGCGCCGTCGCGCACGAGCCGGATCGCCCGCGTGATCCCCTCGAACGAGTACGTGCGCGTCTCGCCGAGGATCACGTAGTCGGGATCCGAGTCGGTGAGCGTGTAGCCGGCCTCGTAGAGCGCCGTCGTGAGCCCGGCCTCCCCGATCACGTACGCGCTGCCGCCGGGGATCTGCTGCGACGCGAAGGTCGCCGTCGCGAGCGCCGAGGTCCAGATCGACGACTCGGGCACGTCGATGCCCGACGCCGCGAGCCGGGCCCGCAGGTCGCGCGGCGTGTAGATCGAGTTGTTCGTCAGGACGAGGAACGGCCGCTCCTTCTCGCGGAGCCGGGCGATGAACTCGGGCGCGCCGGGCAGGGCGCGGTTCTCGTGGACGAGCACGCCGTCCATGTCGGTCAGCCAGCAGTCGACCTCGCGGGCGGGTTCGTTGTGCGCCTCGGTTGCCACGGTCAGACCTCCTCGTGCTCGTTGCGGGGGTGGGTGGCCGGCGCGGCGACCCCGGCGGCGCGCCCGTGGCGCGGCCCGGGCGTAACCGGTGCTTCCGCGCGGGACGCCTTCGTCTTGCGTCGCGCCTCGATCGCGATCGGCACCACGGACAGCACCACGATGCCGATGAAGATGGGCTCGATGTTGTCGCGGATGAACGAGATGCGACCCAGGTAGTAGCCGAGCGTCGTGACGACGGTGGTCCACACGAACGTGCCGAGCAGGCTGTACGGCCAGAACGACCGGTACCGCATGCGCCCGACGCCCGCGGCGATCGGCGCGAACGTGCGCACGATCGGCACGAACTGGGCGAGGAGGATGGTGCGGCCGCCGTACCGGTCGAAGTACTCGTTCGTCTTGTCGACGTAGTCCTTGCGCAGGATCTTCGAGTCGGGTCTGCTGAAGATCCGTGGCCCGGCGAACTTGCCGATGGCGTACCCGCACTGGTTCCCGCAGAACGCGGCGGCGAACAGGATCGCTATCAGCACGGGCAACGAGATGTCGAGGCTTCGGCCCCCGTCGGTCGCGGCCACCAGCATGCCCGCGGTGAACAGGAGCGAGTCGCCGGGCAGGAACGGGAACACGAGCCCGGTCTCGATGAAGACGATGAACACGATGCCGGCGAGCGCGAGCGACCCGAACCGGTCGATCAGGTTGTTCGGGTCGATCAGGTCGAGCGGGCTCGCGGCGAGCTGTGCGGACAGGTGGCCGGCCAGCTCTCCGGACAGGGCGAGGGCGGTCATGGGTTCAGCGTAGTGGCCGGGTTCTGCGCAGGGTGGGGCCACGGTGGGTACGACCTGTGCAGGGCCCCCTACGATCGGCAGATGGCAACCGGGCAGGTCGTGACCACGGTCGTGGTGCTGGGCGGGACGGGGAACGCGGGGACCGCCGTCGTGCGCGAGGCCGCCTCCCGGGGGCTGACGGTACGGGCGGTGTCGCGGCACGTGCCCGCGCACGACGACGCGCGCCGGGTCGACGGCGTCGGCTACGTGGCGCTCGACCTCCTGGCGGACAAGGGGGTCGTGGCCGAGGCGCTGGACGGCGTGCTGGCCGGGGCGGACGTCGTCGTCGACGCGAGCAACGGCATGGGCCCGGCGTCGATGAAGGTCTTCACGATCGGCGCCGAGCGGGTCGCCGCGGCCGCCCGACGCGCCGGCGTGCGGCGCGTGTCGGTGCTGTCGATCGCGAACGTCGACCGCGCCGACTACGGCTACTACCAGGCGCACGTGGCCCAAGAGCGGACGTACCTGCGGGCCGCGGAGATCGGCGGGGCGCCCGTGACGATCGTGCGGGCCACCCAGTTCCACGACTTCCTGGAGCTGTTCTTCGGGCACGACGGGCGCCTCGGGCGCTGGGCGCGCCTCGGGCTGCTGCCCGTGCCGCGCGGCACGAAGTTCCAGTCGATCGACCTGACCGACGTCGCCCGCGCGCTCGTCGACGCGGCGCTCGAGGACGGCCCGTCGCGCACCTGGACCGTGGGCGGCCCCGAGGTGCTCGACGCGCGCGACATGGCGCGGCGCTGGCGGCGCGCCCACGGCTCGCGCCGGCCCGTGGTCGCGGTCCCGCTGCCGGGCGGCATCGGGGTGTTCTTCCGCGAGGGCCTCAACCTCGTGCCCGACGCGCGGTACGGCACGGTGACGTACGACGCCTGGCTCGCAGGGAAGTGAGCGCAACGATCCGAGCTACGCTCACTTACGGACTAACTGAGCGTAAGATGAGGTGATGGGGTCACCTTCGCTCGCGGTCCCGGCACTGCGCCTCGACGAGCACACCTGGCTCGCCGAGCAGGACGGCATGACGTCGCGCCGCGCGATGAGCCAGGCGAACGGGCCCTACCGGTCGGCCGTGCCGGCCTCGATCGCCGGTCTCGAGCTCGCGCTGCCCGGCGCCCTCGCCGCCGACGTCGAGGAGGCCGCGGCCGCGTTGGGCCGGTTCGACCTGTACGCACGCTCGGTGCTCGGACCGCAGTCGCCGGCGCTCGGCCCGATGGCATCGATCCTTCTGCGCACGGAGTCGGCGTCGTCGTCGCAGATCGAGAACCTCACCGTCGGGGCCAGGCAGCTGGCGCTCGCCGAGATCGGGCAGGCCTCGGCGCAGAACGCGGACGAGGTCGTCGCCAACGTCCGGGCCATGGAGGCGGCGCTCGCGGTGTCGGGGCCCCTCGCCGAGGACGACGTCCTCGGGATGCACCGGGTTCTCCTCGCGGGGCAGGCCAGGTGGGGCGCGCACGCCGGTCGCTACCGGGACGGGCTCGTCTGGGTGGGGACCAGCCGTGTCACGCCGCGCGGTGCGTCGTACGTCGCACCCCAGGCGGAGCTCGTCCCCGCAGCCATGCGCGACCTCGTCGCCTTCATGGCGCGCGACGACCTTCCCGTGCTCGTCCAGGCCGCGATCGCGCACGCTCAGCTCGAGACGATCCACCCGTTCGCCGACGGGAACGGGCGCACGGGCCGCGCGGTCGTGCATGCTCTGCTCCACGGCAAGGGGCTGCTCACGTCGACGACGGCCCCGGTCTCCGCCGGCCTGCTCCGCGAGACGGAGCGCTACTTCGACGCGCTCACCGCCTTCCGCCGGGGAGACGCGGCGCCGATCGTCGAGCGCTTCTGCGAGGCGTCGATGTTCGCGGCCGGCTCGGGCGTCCGGCTCGTCGACTCCTTGCACGCCCGCGTCGAGGCGTCCGAGAAGCGCCTCGACGCAGCGGGGCTGCGCCGCGACGCCGCGGCCCGGCGGGTGTTGCCGTACCTCGTCGGGAACCCGGCCGTCGACGCCGCGTTCCTCGTCGCGCGCCTCCGCCTCGCGCCGGCGACCGCGCGCCGGGCGCTCGACGACCTCACGGATGCGGGGGTGCTCGTCGAGCGCAGCGGCAAGCGACGGAACCGCGTCTGGCAGCACCCCGGCATCCTGGCGGAGCTGGACGCCTACGCACAGGCGGTGAGGCGGCAGTGACACCGCCGGACGGAGCACAGGTGGCAGGTCGGGATGACGAGCCGGGGCGCGTCGTCGGCGTCGGGCCGTGGCCGGGCGGGCCGGACGCGTGGCCGCGGCTGCCGTCCGGCGAGCTGGACCCCCGCTACGACCCCGAGCTGCTCGCGGGCGGCGACACCCGCAACGTCGTCGACGCGTACCGCTACCGGACGGTCGAGGCGATCGCCTGTGACCTCGACGCCCGCCGCGCCGAGCGCCCCGCCACCCGGCTCCACGTCGCCGTCGAGAACTGGGCGCACGACCTCAACATCGGGTCCGTCGTGCGGACCGCGAACGCCTTCAACGCGGCGAGCGTCCGGATCGTCGGGCGCCGGCGATGGAACCGGCGCGGCGCGATGGTCACCGACCGGTACCTGCACGTCGAGCACCACCCGGACGCCGAGGCGCTCGCAGCATGGGCGCGGAGCGCGGGGCCCGACGGCGCTCGCCTGCCCGTCGTCGGCGTCGACAACGTGCCCGGCTCGGTGCCGCTCGAGGGGATGGCGCTCCCGGCGTCGTGCGTGCTGCTGCTCGGCCAGGAGAGTGCGGGGCTGAGCACTTCGGCGCAGGCCGTGTGCGACGTCGTCGTGCACGTGACGCAGCACGGCTCGACGCGGTCGCTCAACGCCGGCGCGGCGGCCGCGATCGCCATGTGGGCGTGGGCCGTCCAGCATCTGTGACACCCGCGGGACCCGTGACGGATCCGTGAAACAATCCGAGGAACCCACCCTCCGCATCACACAGGAGACCACTCAGATGCCCATCGCAACCCCCGAGATCTACGCCGAGATGATCGACCGCGCCAAGGCGGGCTCGTTCGCCTACCCGGCGGTCAACATCACCTCGTCGCAGACGATCACCGCGGCCCTCCAGGGCTTCGCCGAGGCGGAGTCGGACGGCATCATCCAGGTCTCCGTGGGCGGTGCCGAGTACGCCGCGGGCTCCACGATCAAGGACCGCGTGTCCGGTTCGCTCGCGCTCGCCGCGTACGCGACCGAGGTCGCGAAGAACTACCCGGTGAACATCGCGATCCACACCGACCACTGCGCCAAGCAGAACATCGACTCGTGGGTCCGCCCGCTGCTGCAGCTCGAGGCCGAGCAGGTCAAGAACGGCGGCCTGCCGACGTTCCAGTCGCACATGTGGGACGGCTCGACCGTTCCGCTCGACGAGAACCTCGTCATCGCGCAGGAGCTCCTCGAGCTCTCCGTCGCCGCCCGGACGATCCTCGAGATCGAGATCGGCGTCGTCGGCGGCGAGGAGGACGGCCACGAGGCCGCCATCAACGAGAAGCTCTACACGACCCCCGAGGACGGCCTCGCCACGGTCCGCGCGCTCGGCCTGGGCGAGAAGGGCCGCTACCTGACGGCCCTCACGTTCGGCAACGTGCACGGCGTGTACAAGCCCGGCGCGGTGAAGCTCCGCCCGGCCCTCCTCAAGGAGATCCAGGATGTCGTCGGCAAGGAGGTCGGCAAGGAGAACCCGTTCGACCTCGTCTTCCACGGCGGCTCGGGCTCGACGGCCGAGGAGATCTCGGAGGCCGTGGACAACGGCGTCATCAAGATGAACATCGACACCGACACGCAGTACGCGTTCACGCGTCCCGTCGCCGGCCACATGTTCAGCAGCTACGACGGCGTCCTCAAGATCGACGGCGAGGTCGGCAACAAGAAGGCGTACGACCCGCGCGCCTGGGGCAAGCTCGCCGAGGCCGGCATGGCCCAGCGCATCGTCGAGGCGGCGCAGCAGCTGCGCTCGGCCGGGCACAAGCTCTGACCTGCCCGTCGACGGACACGACGAGGGCCCGGCGGACGACCGTCGGGCCCTCGTGGCGCGTCTGCGCGGGTGCTAGTCGAGGCCGCCGTCGACGTCGACCAGCTCCACGAGCTCGTCGAGGCGCGTGACCGTGAGCAGGAACTTCATGCTCGGGGGCGCGCGCAGGACGCGCACCGGCGGGTTGGCGCGGCTCGCCAGCTCCGCGAGGAACGACACGCCCGACGAGTCGATGAACGTCACGTGGTGGGCGTCGACCTCGATGGGGAGGCCTGTGCTCTCGGCGTCGCCGATCGCCTCCCGCAGGTCGTGCTCCAGATCGATGTCGATCTCACCCGCGAGGACGATGCGGACCCGCTGGCTGCCGACGATGACGCCGACGTCCCCGGGGTCGCGCGCGGCGCCGGCAACCTCGTCGATCGAGGCGCGGGCAAGCTCGTCGGCGACGTCGACGGACGCGCCGTCGGGCTCACCGGCGG
This sequence comes from Luteimicrobium sp. DT211, assembly GCF_049844995.1. Taxonomy (NCBI): domain Bacteria; kingdom Bacillati; phylum Actinomycetota; class Actinomycetes; order Micrococcales; genus Luteimicrobium; species Luteimicrobium sp. DT211. Next base: position 723,399 of record NZ_JBNCMC010000001.1, read on the forward strand.
GATCGGTACGGTTGTTCTGCTCGTGCACGTGCCCAATCTACGGTCGATCGGCGTCCGGGGACAGTACCCTCGACGCGTGCCGCACACGCGCTGACCTGCGCGGGCGGCGCTGAGGAGGGGTCATGGAGGGACAGGACCCGCGTCCGGCGCGTCCGCCGGACCCGTCGATCACCGTGCCCGCACCCGTGACGACGCCTTCTGCGGCACCGTTCCCGGCCGCGCTGATGGCCGCTCTCGAGGCCTCGACGGTGCCCATGTTCCTCACGGGGCCGCGGTCGGACGGCATGCGGATCGAGTGGCTGAACGAGGCGTTCCGCAACCAGGTGTCCGGGGGAGCGCGGGCCCTCGTCGGCGAGCGGATCTCCGTCCTGCGACGCCTGGTCCAGGAGGGTGCCGACGTCGGGCCCCTGCGGGCGGCGTTCGACTCGGGCCGCGCGGTGCAGGTCGTCGTCCACGACGTGACCGCCGACGGCGAGCTGCGCTGGTACCAGATCTCGTTCAGCCCGGTGCTCGGCGCCGACGGCGCGCCCGAGCACTGGCTCGGGGTCCAGGTCGACGTGTCGGACCACGTGGCGGAACCCTCCGACGAGCTCGAGACGTTCGAGCTGTCGCGCCGCAGGATGGCCCGGCTCGACCTCATGACGCAGGTGTCGTCGCTCCTCACCGACCTCGACCACCCCCAGGTGCTCCGGGAGATCGCGGACGTGCTGGGCCGCGCCGTCGGCTGCCGGATCGCGTTCTACATGAACGACAAGGGGCTCGTGTACGCGGAGAGCGTCGACGTGAACACCCCGCCGAGCTCCCGGCTGCGCACCCGCCACCACCCGCGGCACGCCGCGCAGACGGCCCCGCCGGACGGGCGGGCCTGGTCGCGCGACGTCGTGCAGGACGTGCTCGACGGCGAGGACCTCGGCCCCGTCGAGGTGGACCTGGGTGGCGCGTACCCGCCCGGCAGCGCCGGCGACGTCCTGCAGCGCGACGTGCGGTCGCGGCTCGTCTCCGACCTCACGGCTCCGGGCGCCGTGACGGTCTACCCGGTGCCCGGGCGCCGTCGGGTGCTGGGGCTGCTGGTCGTCGCGCTCGAGCCGGGCCGCGAGTTCATGCCCTCGCTGACGCCCGGCACGACCCTGCGCTCGATCGCGCGGCGCGCGGGCATGCTGATCGACACCGCCCGGCTGTACGCGCGCGAGCACCGGCTCGCGGAGACGCTGCAGCGCGCGATGCTGCCCGAGCAGGCCGACGTCACGGGCCTCGACGTGTGGACGTACTACGCCCCGAACTCGGACCACGCGCAGGTCGGCGGCGACTGGTACGACGTCCTCCAGCTCACCGAGCGAGACGTCGGCGTCGTCATCGGGGACGTCGTCGGGCACGACGTCGAGGCCGCGGCGACCATGGGTCAGATGCGGTCCGTGGTGCGGTCGTACGCGTTCGAGATGACGCTCCCCGGCGACGTCCTCGAGCGCGTCGACGAGCTCGTCTCCGGGATGCGGCTGCCGCGCGCGTCGAGCCTGGTCTACTCGCGCCTCGAGCGGCTGCCGGTCGAGCCCGCGCAGGGCGAGCCGCTCTGGGAGCTGACCTACTCGCGGGCGGGCCACCTCCCGCCGGTGCTCGTGCGCGACGGTACCGCCCACCTGCTCGACGGTGCCCCGGGCACCCTCATCGGGTACGGCCCGAGCGTGCGGGCGACCGCGAGCCTGCGCCTCCTGCCGGGCGACGTCCTGGTCTTCTACACGGACGGCCTCATCGAGCGCCGGGACCGTGACCTGCGCGCCGGGCTCGTGGCACTCGCCGACGAGGCGGGCGCGGTGAGCGCCTCGGACGCCGCGGGCGTGGGGGAGCAGCTCCTGTCGCGTGTCGGGTCGACGCCCGAGGACGACATCGCGGTCGTGGTCGTGCGGGTGCCCGACGTGCGGAGCGACGTCGCGCCGACCGACGGCGGGCCGCGCAGCCGCCGGTGGCTCCTGCCCAGCGAGCCGACGTCGATCGCCCGGGCGCGGCACGCCGTCGTGCGGACGTGCCAGGCGTGGCAGGTCGAGGGCGCGTCGCAGGCCGAGCTCGTGGCGTCGGAGCTGGTCGCGAACGCCGTGATGCACGGCTGGGGGCACGTGGCCCTGCGCCTGTTCGACACCGGCCGGACGCTGCGCATCGAGGTCGAGGACGCCAACCCGTCGCCGCCCGTGCCGACCGACGGGCACGTGAACCGGGGCGGCGGCTACGGCATGCAGATCGTCGAGCGGCTCGCGGACTGGGGCTGGCGCCCGACCCGCACGGGCAAGATCGTCTGGGCCAAGCTGCACGGCGTGAGCACGTTCACGGGCGCGCTCCGGCGGGTACCTGATACCGACAGTTCTGGTCAGTCATCCTGACCGGAGGGGTCGGCGCCGGTGTCGACCCCGCGAAGCAACGGCGCGACCAGGGAGCAGCACCATGTCGACCACGTCCACCACCCCTGCCACCACCGGTGTCGGCACCACCGAGCCCGACTACGACCTCTCCCAGCCCCTCGCGCCCGACTTCGGCGACGCCTTCCACGACGCCACCGACGCCGACCGCGCGCACCAGCTCCGCGTCCGCGCCTTCGTCCAGGACGAGGTCCTCCCCGTCATCGACGACTACTGGGAGCGCGCCGAGTTCCCCGTCGACCTCGCTCGCCGCATGGGCGAGCTCGACCTCCTGCGCGACGGCGTCGCCGTCCCCGGCTTCCCCGGCACCAGCCCCCTCGGCGCCGGGCTCGCCGCCATGGAGATGTCCCGCGGCGACGGCTCCGTCGCCACCATCTCCGGCGTCCAAGGCGGCCTCGCGCTCCGCTCGATCATGATGCTCGGGTCCGACGAGCAGATCGCCGAGTGGGCCGAGCCCATCTCCCGCGGTACCAGGCTCGCCGCGTTCGCGCTCACCGAGCCCACCCACGGCTCCGACTCCGTCTCCCTCGAGACCACCGCCCGCGCCAAGGACGGCGGGTTCGTGCTCCGCGGCGAGAAGAAGTGGATCGGCAACGGGTCCGTCGGGGACGTCTCCGTCGTCTGGGCGCGGGGCGAGGACGGTCAGGTCCACGGCTATCTCGTGCCCCAGGACTCGCCCGGCTACGAGGCCCGCACCATCACCGGCAAGATGTCGCTGCGCGCCATCTTCCAGGCCCACATCGTGCTCGACGACGTGTACGTCCCCGCCGAGAACGTCCTCCCCGGCGCGCGGTCCTTCAAGGACACCTCGCGCGTCCTCGAGGCGACCCGGCTCGGGGTCGCGTGGGGCGCCGTCGGGCAGGCCACCGCCTGCTATGAGGCCGCCGTCGCCTACTCCCAGCAGCGCGTCCAGTTCGGCAAGCCCCTCGCCAAGCACCAGATGGTGCAGGAGCGGCTCACCCAGATGCTGTCCACGCTCACGCAGCTCCAGCTCACCGTCGCCGCCATGACCCGGCAGGACGCCGCCGGGACCCTCACCGGGCCGCAGGCCTCGCTCGCCAAGTACACCTGCACCCGCGGCGCCCGGCAGATCGCCGCCACCGCCCGCGACCTGCTCGGCGGCAACGGGATCCTGCTCCAGAACCGCGTCGCACGGCACTTCACCGACATCGAGGCGCTGCACACCTACGAGGGCACCGAGAGCGTGCAGGCGCTCATCGTGGGGCGGGCGATCACCGGCATGTCGGCGTTCGCGTAGGGGAGTCTCTCGTGGTCCGGGCGGGCCTGGGACGGGGGTGTGCGCGCGGTCTACCATCCGCCTCGCTCGTTCCTCGCTCGGCTCCCGCCAGGCCCACCACGGTCGCGCACGACAACCCCGTCCCACCCGCCTCTGCGTTCCGGGTCGCCCTCGCTCACTGGGCTCGGCACGACCCGCGAGCTCGGGTGGGTGCACCGGCGTCAGCGAGGGGCGTCGAGCATGTGCCAGCCATTCCCGCCCGACCGCCGAGCATGCTGTTGCGTCGCACCCCGTCGTGCCGAGCATGTGCGTGGGCGCATGTTCGGGCTCGAGCATGGTGCTGCTCGCATGGTAGGCGGTGGCGAGGTGGGCAACCGCATGGTCGGCGCGCGGGGACGCGCGCGCCATGGCCGGTTAGGAACCTAACCTAGCCTCGCTCACCGCGCCTCGAGGCGGGTCAGGAGGCCCTCCTGCGCCGCGACGACGAGGGCGCGGGCCTCGTCGAGGGGGCACCAGCGGGTGCGGTCCAGCTCGGGGAACTCCTGCGTGCGGCCGGAGCGGGGCGGCCACTCGAGCGTGAAGGTGTTGGAGGCCGGGTGCCCCGGGTCGGGCAGGTCCCAGCCGTCCGGGACGCGGCGGGCCCACGCGGTCACGCGCTTGCCGCTCTTGTTGCGGACGGTGCCGAGCGGGACGTCGGGTTCCGCGGCGCCGTCGGGGCCGACGGCCGACGGCGGCAGCACGCCCAGCTCCTCCGCCGTCTCGCGCAGGGCGGCGTCGTAGAGCGCCTCGGTGCGTTCGGGGCCGTCGTCGTCGGCCGGGAGCGTCTCGACCTCGCCCTTGGGGATCGTCCACGCCCGCGCGTCCTTGCGCGCCCAGAACGGGCCGCCCATGTGCCCGACGAGCACCTCGACCCCGGCCGGGCCGCGGCGCCACAGGACGAGACCCGCGGCCTCGATCACACGGTGCCCTGGAGGGGGAACTCGTCGGTGCAGCGGTGCGTCCGGTCGATGCGGAACAGGTCGAGCGCGCCGCACACCTCCAGGACGAACAGGTCCCGGTCGGACGTGCCGCGCAGCACCGTCGCGCCGCCCCGCTTCCGGCCGGAGTCGGCGAGCGAGATGAGGAACGCGGCGCCGGTCGAGTCCATGAACGTGACGGCGCACATGTCGATCACGAGGAGCTGGCGTCGGAGCCCGACGACGCGGGCAGCGATCTCGGGGAACTGGTCCCGCTCCGCGAGGTCGAGGTCGCCCGTGACGACGAGCGTCGTCGTCGCCGGAGACGTGGCGATCTCGATCATGGTTGCCACCGTAACCAACAATGGGCGTATGGCACACAACCTCCTGGGTCCCGACCCCGTCCGCCTCCCCGACGACCACGCCGACATGGCCGCCCGCGCCCTGATCGCCGACGGCGCCAGCGTCCAGGACGCCGCCCGCGCCCACCCGGCGTCGTCGTACGTGTGGGCCGTCCTCGCGGAGGACGCGCTCGCGGGCCGCGGCACCACCTCCGGCCTGCCCGACGCCGACCTCCTCGCCTACGCGCTGGCCCGCACCGGGTACCACCGCGGCCTCGACTCGCTCCGCAAGGCGGGGTGGCGGGGACAGGGCCCGATCCCCGTGGACCACGTCGCGAACCAGGGCGTCCTGCGGGCGCTGCTCGCGCTCGCCGAGGCGGCGGACCTGATCGGCGAGACCGACGAAGGTGCGCGATGCCGTCAGTTCCTCGTCGACTCCGGGGTCACGCCGGACGAGGTCGCCGCCCTCCGGTCGTAGCGCCGTCGGGGCTCCCGAAGCGGGGGAGCCCCGACGAAGGTCAAGAGCGCGCCAACCGGTAGACTCGCCAAGGTTTGTCCAGCGATCGGGAAAGTGGTGGAGTCATGCCGGCCGTGGTGCTCGTCGGTGCCCAGTGGGGCGACGAAGGCAAGGGCAAGGCGACGGACCTGCTCGGGTCCCGCGTCGACTACGTGGTGAAGTTCAACGGCGGCAACAACGCCGGTCACACGGTCGTCATCGGGGACGAGAAGTATGCGCTCCACCTGCTGCCGTCGGGCATCCTGTCGCCGGGCGTCGTGCCGGTCATCGCGAACGGCGTCGTCGTCGACATCGACGTGCTGTTCGAGGAGCTGGACGCGCTGATCGAGCGCGGCGTCGACGTGTCGCGGCTGCTGGTGTCGGGGTCCGCGCACGTCATCGCGGGCTACCACCGGACCATCGACAAGGTGACGGAGCGGTTCCTCGGCAAGCGCCGCATCGGGACGACCGGCCGCGGCATCGGGCCGGCCTACGCGGACAAGATCAACCGCGTCGGCATCCGCATGTGGGACCTGTTCGACGAGAAGATCCTGGCGGAGAAGGTGGAGGGCGCCCTCGACCAGAAGAACCACCTGCTGGTCAAGGTCTACAACCGCCGCGCCATCACGGTCGACGAGACCGTCGAGGAGCTGCTCCAGCACGCCGAGCGCCTCAAGCCGATGGTCACGGACACGTCCCTGGTGCTCAACCGGGCGCTCGACGACGACAAGACGCTGCTGTTCGAGGCAGGTCAGGCGACCATGCTCGACGTGGACCACGGCACGTACCCGTTCGTGACGTCGTCGAGCGCGACGGCGGGTGGCGCCGTGACCGGTTCGGGCATCGGGCCGACGCGGGTCACGGGCGTCATCGGCGTCGTCAAGGCGTACACGACGCGCGTCGGTGAGGGCCCGTTCCCGACGGAGCTCTTCGACCAGTGGGGCGAGTACCTGCAGAAGACGGGCGGCGAGTTCGGCGTCACGACGGGCCGCGCCCGCCGCTGCGGCTGGTACGACTCGGTGATCACCCGCTACGCGACGCGCATCAACGGGCTCACCGACCTCGTGCTCACGAAGCTCGACGTGCTCACGGGCATCGAGAAGATCCCGGTCTGCGTCGCGTACGACGTCGACGGCGTCCGCCACGACGAGATGCCGACCGACCAGACGGCGTTCCACCACGCGACGCCGATCTACGAGGAGCTCGACGGCTGGTGGGAGGACATCTCGTCCGCCCGCACGTTCGACGACCTGCCGGTCAACGCGCAGCGCTATGTCCACGCGCTCGAGGAGATGTCGGGCACGCGGATCTCCGCGATCGGCGTCGGGCCGGCGCGCGACGCCACGATCCAGGTGCACGACCTGCTCGGATGAGGTGGGGTGGGGGCATGACGACGCACGCCGCCGACGCCCTCTCCTCGCTCGCCGACCGGCAGCACACCGCACCCGTCGACGAGGAGTCGGCCCGCCGCCTCGCGGCGAGCGGGCTGGACCTCCGGCTCGTCACGTCCGACGCCGAGCTGGACGCCTGGCTGCAGTCGGCGGCCCGCTCGTTCCTTGACGTCGAGCGCACGCAGGAGCAGCTCGACGCGGCCCGGGAGCGGGGCGCGCACCGCCGGCCCGTGGGCGTCTACGACCCGAGCGGGCCGGAGGCGGACGCGCCCGTCGGGACGGTCGCGTCGTGGGTCGCCGGGCTGACGGTGCCGGGCGGTTCCGTCCTCCCGTCCCTCGCCGTCTCCGGGGTCACGGTGGCGGCGACGCACCACCGCCGCGGGATCGCGCGGGCGCTCGTCGAGGGCGAGCTGCGGACCGCGGCCGGCCTCGGGGTCCCCCTCGCGAGCCTGACGGTCAGCGAGTCGCAGCTGTACGGCCGGTACGGGTTCGGCGCGGCCGCCGCGGTGACGTCCTGGCGGATCGACACGCGGCGCGCCGGCTGGGTCGGCCCCGAGCCCGAGGGGCGGGTCGACTTCGTCTCGCGCGAGCGGCTGCGCGAGCTCGCGCCCGCTCTGCACGGCCGCGTGCGGGGGTCCCTGCCCGGCGAGCTGGCGTCGCCCGACGTGCTGTGGGACACGCTCGCCGGGACGCGACCGGACGCGAAGGAGGCCGGCAAGACCCGCGCCGTGCAGTACGTGGACGCCGGCGGTGCGGTGCGCGGGCTGCTGCTGTACTCGGTGGAGGAGAACCCGGAGGACTTCGCGCGCTCGACGGCGACCGTGACCTACCTGCTCGCGGAGACTCCCGACGCCTACGCGGCGCTGTGGCGGTTCCTGCTCGGGCTCGACCTCGTCGGCGAGGTCCGGGCCTCCGAGCTGTCCGTCGACGAGCCGCTGCGCTGGATGATCGCCGACCAACGGGCCGCGCGGGTCGAGGTCGTCGACCACCACTACGTGCGCGTGCTCGACGTGCCGGCGGCGCTCGAGGCGCGCCGGTTCGGAGCGGCGGGCGTCCTCGCGCTCGACGTCGCCGACCCGCTGGGCATCGCCGGCGGCCGCTGGCTGCTGCGCGTCGACGACGAGGGGCGTGGCGTCGTCGAGGACCGGCCCGACGGGGCGGACGCGCCGGCCGGCGCGACGACCGTGACGCTCGGCGTGACGGAGCTGGCCATCGCCTACCTGGGCGGCGTCTCCCTCGCGACGCTCGCCGCGGCCGGGCGCGTGACGTCGTCGGACGCCGCCCACGCCGCGCGGGTCCTCGGGTGGCACGCCGCGCCCCGCCTGAGCTTCTGGTACTGACGCTCACCGCGTCCCCGGCCGGGCCCCGTCCACAGGGTGGTTCTGGGGCCGCCGGGAGGGGCTCCCGCGACTAGGATCGATGATCATGAAGATCCTCGTGATCGGGTCCGGCGCCCGCGAGCACGCCATCGTCCACAGCCTCGCGCAGGAGGCCCTGCACGGGATCCGTCACGAGCTGCACGCGGCCCCCGGGAACCCGGGGATCGGCGAGCACGCCGACCTGCACGACGTCGTGCAGACCGATCCCGCCGCGGTGACCGCGCTGGCGCAGCGGCTCAAGGCCGAGCTCGTGGTTGTGGGCCCCGAGGCCCCGCTGGTCGCGGGGGTCGCCGACGCCGTCCGGGAGGCGGGGATCGCCGTCTTCGGGCCGAGCGCGGCGGCCGCGCGGCTCGAGGGTTCGAAGGCGTTCGCGAAGGAGATCATGGCCGCGGCCGGCGTGCCGACCGCGATGGCGCACGTCTGCACGACGCCCGCCCAGGTGGCCGAGGCGCTCGACGCGTTCGGCGCGCCCTACGTGGTCAAGGAGGACGGGCTGGCGGCCGGCAAGGGCGTCGTCGTGACCCTCGATCACGGGGCCGCGATGGACCACGCGCGGGCGTGCCTCGCCAAGAAGGACGGGCGGGTCGTCATCGAGGAGTTCCTCGACGGGCCGGAGGTGTCGCTCTTCTGCATCTCCGACGGCACGACGGTCGTGCCGCTCGCGCCCGCGCAGGACTTCAAGCGCGCGTTCGACGAGGACCACGGCCCGAACACCGGCGGCATGGGTGCCTACACGCCGCTGCCGTGGGCGCCCGAGACCCTCGTCGACGAGGTCGTGAAGCGCGTCGCGCAGCCGACGGTCGACGTGATGCGCGAGCAGGGGACACCGTTCGTCGGGGTCCTGTACTGCGGTCTGGCGCTCACGCACCGCGGCGTGCGGGTCGTCGAGTTCAACGCGCGCTTCGGCGACCCCGAGACGCAGTCGGTGCTGGCGCGGCTCGTCACCCCCCTGTCCGCGGTGATGAACGCGTCGGCGCGCGGCACGCTCGCCGACCTCGGCCCGCTGCGCTGGACGCCCGACGCGTCGGTGACCGTCGTGCTCGCGGCCCACGGCTATCCCGGCGACGTCCGCACCGGCGACCCGATCGCCGGCGTCCACGCGGCCGACGCCGTCCCCGGCGTCCACGTGCTCCACGCGGGCACCGTCCTCGACGACGACGGCCAGCTCCGCTCCGCGGGCGGGCGCGTCCTGTCCGTGGTCGCGGTAGGGGAGGACCTGCTCGACGCGCGGACGCGCGCCTACCGGGCGGTCGAGCGCATCACGCTGCCCGGCTCGCACTACCGCACCGACATCGCGCAGGCGGCGGCGCGCCCGCACCACGCGCAGCACGACGCAGCACGCACGGGCGACAACTACCCGACCGAACGGTTCTGACGGGCCCGACCGGTGCGGGCCGCCCGCAGGTTCGACCGCATGCCCTGGGTGTTGCGTTGACGCGTGCTGCTGAAACGGTGGCCCATGGCTTCAGGATGCGTCTCCCAGCTCTGAGATGCGGCCGGTGGCAACGGTCTGCGGGATCATGACAGCGTGCGCGAGGACATGACGCTGTGGAGGACAACAGTCAAGGACGTCCTTGCACTGCTCAACCAGCTGGATCCCTACGGGCTCGAGCCGGGTCTCCCCGACGGTGCGCCCGAAGACGAGTACGAGATCGAGGCCGCACCCATCGCGCAGAGGCTGATCAAGGACGGCGCGATAACTGTCGAACGGGTCGACGCGATCTGGCTCGAGTGGTTCGACGAACCACTACACCAAGCCGTCGGCCTCGAGGCCGGTCAGCAGTTCGTCGCGAGCCTCAACGGGCTGGCTCAGCAGGGAGCGCGACCGGGAGCGACGTCCTAGCTGGGGCGCGCGGGCGGAGGGACGACGGTCCCAGGGGTGACGCCGTCGCAGCGGGTGGAGAGGCGCGTGCGGCACACTGTGCTGTGTGAGCGCGACCGGGGAATCGTCAGTCCAGTTCCGCAGCGACATCACCGTCGAGCTCGTGCGAGCGAGCGCGTCCGACGCCGACGTGCTGTTCTCGGCCCGCGTCTCGACGCTCGGGGAGCAGAGCCTCGCCGGGGCCCTCGATGCGGGCAACGCCGGAGGTCCGGAGGAACCGGCACCACGCGACCGAGGCCTCATCAACTACCTCATGCGGGACCGCCACGGTTCGCCGTTCGAGCACAACTCGATGACGTTCTACGTGCAGGCACCGATCTTCGTGTTCCGCGAGTTCATGCGGCACCGGATCGCGTCGTACAACGAGGAGTCGGGCCGCTACCGCGAGCTGCGGCCGGTGTTCTATGTTCCCGACCACGACCGGGCCCTCGTTCAGGTCGGCAAGGCTGGCGCGTACGACTTCCTTCCGGGGACCGCCGAGCAGCATGCGCTCGTCGACGTGTCGGTGCGCGAGGTCGCGACCCATGCCTACCGCTCGTATCGCGCCATGCTCGATGCCGGGGTCGCCCGCGAGGTGGCGAGGATGGTGCTCCCGCTCGACCTCTACTCGTCCATGTACGTCACCATGAACGCGCGTTCGCTCATGAACTTCCTCTCGCTGCGCCGTCGGGCGGAGGGCAGTACGTTCCCTTCGTTCCCCCAGCGAGAGATCGAGATGTGCGCGGAGCAGATGGAGGGTGCGTGGGAGCGGCTCATGCCCCTCACGCACGCCGCGTTCGTCGAGCACGGGCGCGTTGCGCCCTGACAGCCTCCCGCTGGTAACGCCGCGCCCGAGCGTCGTGCAGGCTCGGGCGCGGCGCGTCGGTCAGCCCTGGAGCAGGCGGGCGCGCAGGATCGCGCGGTCGAACAGGCCCTGGTCGAGCCCCTTCGACAGGTAGGCGTTCCACGACCCGAAGGTCGTCGACACGTCGTCGAACCCGGACTGCAGGTACTCGGGGCGTACGTCGAGCAGCGGCTTGTAGACGGCGGCGGCCGCCGCCGGCATCGAGGCCAGCGCGGCGGCGTTCGCGTCGGCCCGGTACACGTTGCTCAGCAGGTAGTCGGACTGGACTGTGGTCGCCGGGACGCCCAGCGTGGTGAGCAGCGCGGCGGAGCCCCAGCCCGTGCGGTCCTTGCCGGCCGAGCAGTGGAACACGAGTGCGCCGGGGCGACGCTCGACGTCGTCGAACAGCTCCGTGTACGCGGCCTTGCCCGTGCTCGACGAGACCATCGTCTTCTCTCCGTCGACCATGAGCTGGGCGGCGGCGTCGGGCGTGGTGGGGTTGAACGACGACGTGACCGAGCCGCCGAGGACGTCCGCGACCACGTACTTCGCGCCTGCCGGGACGCGGTCCGGGGCGGTCGTGCGCTCGTCGGCGGTGCGGAGGTCGACGTCGGTGCGGATGTCGAGGCGGCGGAGCTCGGCGAGGTCGGCGTCCGAGAGGGCGGTCAGCGCATCGGCCCGGTACACCTTGCCCATGGCGACCCACTGGCCGTCGGCGGTGCGGTAGCCGCCCAGGTCCCGGAAGTTGACGGTGCCGTCGAGCCGGACGAGCCGGTCGGCCAGGGTGAGGGACTCGCCACGGCTCGGGACGAGGCGGAACCAGCGCCGGTCCGCGGCGGCCTTGACGGTGACCGTGACGCTGCCGGTCGAGCCTCCCTGGGCCACGACATGGCGCGTGTCGATGCGGTCCTGCTCGGCGCCCGTGTAGAGGCGGACGCGGTCGACGCCGGGCGCGGTCCACGAGATCGTGAACGTGCCGTCGCCGTGGTCGGCCACGGTCGCTGCGGTGAACGGGATCGCGTGCGCGGACGGCTGGACGTGCTGGGTGAGCGGCGTCGACGAGGTGTGTGCGGACGCCGCGTGCGCCGAGGCCGCGGGAGCCGACGCGAGGCCGAGCAGCAGGACGGAGGCGACGGCAGACGCGGCGACAGCGCCGGTACGGGTTCTCTTCATGGCCCCGGACGCTGCCCCGGGCGAGCGAACGTCCGGTGAACGGGACCGGAACACCCCCGGCGTCCGCGGCTGAACATCCGGCGGCTGGCGCATGCAGGTCACCGGCCGTCGGGGCGCGCCGGTCGTGGGCGGCGTCAGAAGGGCGGGTCGTCGTCCGGTGGTGCGCCGGGGTCTTCCGGCCGGGTTCGGCGGGTGCGCGGGCGTGCCCGGTGGGTCTCGACGCCGTGTGGTTCGGGACGCGCGGATGCTCGACGGCCCTCGGAGGCTGGCGCGTCCTTGTGGTCCGGGTCGGTGACGTGGGGGCCGACGTTGTGTTCGTGACCGGTTGGTGATCGCCAGGTTACGACGCCGGTCACGGGGTCGCGGGTCGTCGACCAGCCGCCGTGGGTCTTGAGGTTGTGGTGATGCCGGCACACGGGGTGGAGGTTGTCTGCGCGTGTCTGGCCGGTCCCGCCCGATAGGCCGGTCCCGCCGGACGCGCCCGCACGGTTCGCCGGCCCGCCGCCCGATGGGCCGGTGTCGCTGACAGTGCCGTCGCCGGATGGTCCGGCGCCCGTTCGGTCGTGGTCGAAGGGTTCGACGTGGTCGAGATCGGCCCGCCACGCCGGTATGCCGCAGCCGGGGAACGTGCACGTCGCGTCCCGGACCCGGACCAGGTCGCCCAGGACCGTCCCGGGCCGGTAGGTGCGGCGTGAGACGTCGGACGCGATCCCGGTCACGGGGTCGGTCACGATCCGCTGCCAGGTCACGTCCTGGCCGGTCGCGAGCCGGCGGGCGAGGTCCGCGGGGATGGGCCCGAACCCGGTCAGGTCCCCGGGCAGGTCGTCCAGTCCGAGCAGCGTCGACGCCGCCACGGTGATGTGCACGACCGTCCGCACCGTCGGCGCGGTCCACCCAGCCACGCGCGTCGCGTCACGCAACGGGTCGACAAGCTCGCCGGTGGCACCGTGCGGTCTCGCGCCGTCGGGGCTCGCGCTCGCGCTGCTCGCGGCGTCGGAGCTCGCCAGTTCGGGGCCGCCCGTGAGCCCCGCAGCCCCGACCGATCCGAGCGGGCCGGTCTGTGCGCCCGGTGCGCCCGGGCCACACACCAGGACGGGACGGGCACCACTGAGCAGGGCGACGAGGGTGTCGGCGCGGACCTGGTCCAGGGTCCGGGACTCACCGGGCGTGCGGTGCGCCGCGACGGCGAGCGCGTCCAGGCCCGCGCGGGCACGGGCGGCGTCAGCAGCGGGCAGCAACGCCGTCAGATACGCCATGCACTCCCCGGCGGGTTCGAACCGCACGTTCCGGTCCCCGCGGGCACGCGCGCGGCGCCGCGCACCACCGTCCGGGTCGAACGCCACCACCGCGCGGCGCAGCCGCTCCCGCAACCGGGTCGCGGTCAGCCGGGTCGCCGGCCCGTCGAACCTTCGCCCGTCCTGCGAGTCCGACCCTTCCCGCGAGTCCTGCCCGTCCTGGCCATCAGTGCCGTCGGCGCCTACGACGAGGTCCGCGACCACGGTCCGGCGGTGCTCACGCGGAAGGTCCACGCACCCCTCGACCAGAACCCGGGCCCGACGATCATCGATCCGCCCCACCGCGAGCGCGTCCGCGACCTCCGGCAGCTCCGCGAGCCCCGACGCGAGGCCGAGCAGCCCCTCCGCTCCCCGCCGCGTCACACACAACCGCGCCCCGACCGCTGCGGCCGCACCATCGACCGCGGCACTGGACCCACCCGCACGGTCCGCGAGCTCACCCGCCGCACGCGCCTGCACCGCCAGCGCCCACGACCTCAAACGTTCCGCCGCCGCGACGACCTCGACCAACGCGTCGTCGGTCACGTCCGCCACGTCCAACCCGGCGAGTACCTGGGCCAGCTCCGGGCCCGGGACCACGTCCTCGAGGCCCTCCAGCGCCGCGTCCGTGAAAGCAGCGACGGGGTCAGCGCCCTCGAGATCCGCACTTCCGGGATCACCACCATCGAGCGGAACCGGCGCAGCCGATGCCACGACCAGCTCCAGCGGCGCAGCCGGTGTAGCGCTCACGGCCTCGGCCTCGGCCTCGGCCTCGGCCTCGAGCGAAGCGTCCGGCCCCTGCGTGGCGCCACCGCGCTCGGGAGCTCCGACCGGCTCCTCGACCGCGCCGTCGAGCGACCCCAACGCCCGGCGCAACGCCCCCTCCAGCACCGACTCCGCGTCGGCCACCACCGCATCGGCCACCGCATCGGCCACCGCCGCGTCCGCCATGGCGTCGGCTGCATCGGCACCGGCCACCGACGCCCCACCCGCCTCGGACCCGCCCCGGGTGCCCGCGCCCGGGTAAGCGACGTCGTCGGGCGGGCAGAACGGAAGCCGGGCCGCGGCCTCGCCGCCCCCGACCCCCTCACACCCGCCCGTCGATTCGAACACGTGTTCGATTCTGCCATGACCCACCGACACGCACCACCCCCGCGCCCGCATCCGAACGGACGCCGGGGCGCACACGAGCTCCGCGCCACCGCGCCCTGATCGACGGGCTTGACGCCGTACGACCGGGAGATGTCCGGCGGGTCGCCAGACTGCCAGGGTCGACGGTCCTCGCCGGATACCCTCGGCTCCATGCCGCTGATCGCCGTCGAGGGCCGTGCCACCCGCTTCCACCGTGCTGAGCGGGGAACCGTGACGGTCTCTGTCGCGTTCTCCGGCGACTCTCGCGAGGTGGCCCTCGACCTCGCGCAGCGCGCGCACGCGGACCTGGTCGCCGACGCGAAGGCGCACGTCGGCGAAGGACGTGCGACGTGGTGGGGCGCGGACGGGGTGGCCGCGTGGACCTACCACGAGTGGGTGAAGCCGAAGCCGCACCTGGACGCCCAGAAGGTCCGGCGGTTCCGCGCGGGCTCGAGCGTGCGCGTGAAGTTCTCCGACTTCGCGGCGCTCAGCGCCTGGAGCGCGAGCGTGGTCCAGCGGTCGGGCATCGACCTCGACGGCGTCGACTGGGCGCTGACGGACGCCACGCGGATCGGCCTGACCCGGGAGGTTCGTCGCGCGGCCGCGCTCGACGCCCGGGACCGCGCCGCGGAGTACGCCTCGGCGCTCGGCCTGAGCGAGCCGCGGCTCGTCACCTTCTACGAGGCGGGGCTCCGGCCGCACGTCGGCAGCCGGCAAGGCCCGGCGCTCGTCGCCCTCCGTGGCGCGGCTGCGGGCGGCTCCGGTGACGCAGGCTTGGAGCTGCGGCCCGACGACATCGAGGTGACGGTCGCCGTCTCCGCGGACTACGAGGCGGACTGAGCGCGGATCCTCGGCTACGCCGTCGGGCGGGCAGCTACGCCGTCGGGCGGGCGGCGCGGTGCGCCGGGCCCGACGCCCGGCGCACCGCGTGAACCGCTGCTACTTCACGTACCCCACGGTCTCGGGGAGCGGGCTGTAGAAGATCGTCGCGCCGACGTTCGCGAGCCCCTTCTTCACGCCGTAGATCGACGGGCCGGAGAACAGCGGCAGCATGCCGTAGAGCGCGAGCTCCTTCTGCTCGACGGCGTTCGCCTGAGCGACCTGCTCGGTCGGGTCGGCGATCGTGCTGACCTTCGCGATCTCCTTGTCGAGCTCCGGAGTGCCGACGCCGGTGATGTTGTTCTCGCTCGTCGAGCCGTAGAAGTCGGACAGGCCGAACGAGCCGTACGGGTCCATGGAACGGTTCCCGGAGAGGATCGCGTCGAACTTGCCGCCGTTGATGGTCGACGACCACTGCGCCGGGTCGATCGTCTTGATGTTGAGCTTGATCCCGGCCTTCTTCTCGGATGCGACGAGCGAGGACGCGACCGCCTTGTCGAGGGGTTCGTCGCCGTACAGGATGTAGTCGAGCGAGAGCTCCTGGCCGTCCTTGCTGCGGATGCCGTCCGAGCCCGCCTTCCACCCGGCGGTGTCGAGGATCTTGCTCGCCTCGTCCGCGGACGACGTCAGGACCTTCGAGACGTTGTCCTGGTAGCCCTTCTGGAAGTTGTAGTACAGCGCCGACCCGGGCAGCGGCTCGCTGTAGTCGAGGCCCTGGAACTCGATCTTCGCGATCTGCGCGCGGTCGACCGCCGCGAGGACGGCGTGGCGCACGTCCGCGTCCTTCAGGATGGGCGACTTGCCGTTGAGGAACAGCGAGTACTCGAAGGGGCTGCCGCCCTGGCGCACCTCGGAGCCCGGGACGTCCTTGATCTGGTTGAGGCTCTCCGCGTCGTTGACGCCGACGTAGTCGGTCTGGCCGTTCTTGAACGCGTTGATCTGGGCCGGTGTCGACGAGAGGTCGAGGTAGATGCGCTTGTCGAGCTTGCCGGTCCGGCCCCACCACTTCGGGTTCCGGACGAAGATGATCTTCTTCGAGTTCGGGTCGTACGACTGGACCGTGTACGGGCCCGCGCCCCAGGCCGGCTCGAGCTTGTTCGAGTAGGCGCTGTTGAAGTTCTCGACCGTGGCGGCCTTCGGGTTGATGAACGTCGAGAAGAGCGACGGCCAGGCGGTGTACGGGGTGGAGAAGGTGACGACGGCCTGCTTGGCGTCGGTGCCCTGCTTCACGGACTCGATCTGCTCCCAGCCCGCCGTCGAGCCGATCTGGTACGCCTTGTTCGAGCCGTTGTTGACCTTCCAGGTCTGCTCGATGGAGTGCCAGTCGATCGGCGTCCCGTCGTTGTAGACGGCCTTCGGGTTGATCGTGATCGTGACGACCTGCTTGCCGTCGACGGTCTTCGCCTCGGCGCTCGTGTAGTAGTCCTTGTTGATCTGGACGTCGCCGGTCGGGGAGAACGTGATCGCGTCGGGGTTGTACCAGGCCCACACGCGGGAGCCGGTGAGCGAGGTGTTGACGTTCCAGGGCAGGCCCTGGGTGTCGTCGCCGTCGAACGAGCCGGCCGTCGTGTACGTGCCGCCGTCCTTGAGGTTCTCGTACGGCTGCTCGTTGAAGTCGGCTTTGCCGAGCAGGTCGGTCGAGCCGGTGCTGCCGCTCGAGGCGGAGTGGCCCGAACCGCTCGAGCAGGCGGCGAGCAGGAAGCTCGCGGCGGCGACGGCGGCCACGCTGGGAAGGATGCGCTTTCTCATGGGTCTCCTACGGCGGGAAGGGGTGGGGTACGGGGTCACGCGGCGGTGGCGACGTGGCAGGCGACGCGCTGGGCGTCGTCTCCGACCGGCGTCGGCAGGAGCGTCTGCGGGTCGTGGCACTGCCGCTGCCGGTCGGCGGGCAGGGTCGCGTACAGCGGACATCGGCTGCGGAACACGCAGCCCTCGGGCTCGCGCTCGTCGCCCACCTCGCCGGTCAGGACGACGCGCTCGCGCGCCCGCTCGACGCGGGGGTCGGGCACGGGGCTCGCCGACAGCAGCGCCTGTGTGTACGGGTGCCGGGGCCGCTCGAACAGCTCGGCCGTCGGCGCGGTCTCGACGATCGTGCCGAGGTACATCACCGACACGCGGTCGGAGAGGTAGCGCACCACGGAGAGGTCGTGCGCCACGAGCACGTACGCCACGTCGAGCTCGTCCTGGAGCCGCACCAGGAGGTTGAGGACGTCGGCCTGCACGGACATGTCCAACGCCGACACGGGCTCGTCGAGGATGACGACGCGCGGGTTCAGCGCGAGCGCCCGGGCGATGCCGATCCGCTGGCGCTGCCCGCCCGAGAAGGCGGCGGGGAAGGAGTCGACGGCACGGCGCGGCAGACCCACGAGGTCGAGGAGCTCGTAGACCCGCGTCCGCACCTCGGCCCGGGTGCGCCCGGCGGCCCGCAGCGGCTCGGCGAGCACGTCGTAGACGGTCAGCCGGGGGTCGAGCGAGCCGGTCGGGTCCTGCATGACGAGCTGGACGCCCGAGCGGAGGGTCCGGCGCGTGGCGGCGTCGAGGTGGTCCTCGAGGCGCGTGCCGAGCAGCTCGACCTCGCCCGCCTCCGGGGGCCGCAGCTGGAGCACCTCGAGCACCGTGCTCGTCTTGCCGCTGCCCGACTCGCCGACGAGCCCGTGCGTCTCGCCCTCGAACAGGTCGAGGTCGACGCCGCGGACCGCCGTGTGCGTGCCGATCGTCCGCCGCAGCACCGACCCCTTGGTGATCGGGTACGTCTTGACCAGGCCGCGGACGTCGAGCACCCGCTCGCGCGCCGTCGTCGGCAGGGCACGGGCGGGCGCGGGACCGCGCTCGAACAGCCGACCGACCTCGAGCACGCCCGACGCGATCTCGCCCGCGCGGACGCACGCGCTCGCGTGGCCCGGCCCGGTCTCGACGAGCGCGGGCTCGCCCTCCAGGCAGGCCGCCGACGCCGCGGGGCAGCGCGCCGCGAACGGGCAGCCCTCCGGCTCCGCCGCGAGCTGCGGCGGCTCTCCGGGGATGGCGAGCAGCGGCTGCCGGTCGCCCGTCGACGCGGACGGGACCGCGCCCATGAGGCCGATCGTGTACGGCATCCGGGGGGCGTCGAACAGCTCGTCGACGGGCGCCCGCTCCACGACGCGGCCCGCGTACATCACGGCGACGTCGTCCGCGTAGCCCGCGACGACGCCGAGGTCGTGCGTGATGAGAAGGAGCCCGGCCCCGGTCTCCCGCTGGGCGGTCCGCAGGACCTCCAGGATCTGCGCCTGCACGGTGACGTCGAGCGCCGTCGTGGGCTCGTCTGCGATGAGCAGGTCCGGGTCGTTCGCGATCGCGAGCGCGATGACGACGCGCTGCCGCATCCCGCCGGAGAACTCGTGCGGGAACGACCCGGCACGCCGCTGGGGCTCGCGGATCCCGACGAGGTCGAGCAGCTCGACCGCCCGCCGCGCCGCCTCCGCCTTGCTCACCCGCTGGTGCACCCGGACGGCGTCGGAGAGCTGGCGGCCGACGGTGAACATGGGGGTCAGCGCGGACAGCGGGTCCTGGAAGACCATGCCGATCCGGTCGCCGCGCACCCGCGACAGCTCCTTGTCGCGGAGCCCCAGCAGGTCCTGGCCGTCGAGCTGGACGCGCCCCGAGAGCGTCGCCGACCCGGGCAGCAGGTTGATGACGGCGCCGGCGGTGGCCGACTTGCCCGACCCGGACTCGCCGACCAGGCACAGCGTGCGGCCCGCCTCGAGGTCGAGGTCGACGCCGCGCACGGCGTGCACCGGGCCGTGCTCCGACTGGAAGGTGACGCGCAGGTCGCGCACCGAGAGAAGAGTCATCGCCGCCCTCCCGCGACCGACGTCGGGTCGAAGGCGTCACGCAGACCGTCGCCGATCAGCGTCACCGAGACCGTGAGCAGCACCAGCACCGTGGCCGGCGCGAGGAAGACCCAGGGGGCCGTGGTCAGCGAGGTCGCGCCGTCCTGCAGCATGACGCCCAGCGACACGTCCGGCGCCTTGATGCCGAAGCCGAGGAACGACAGGGACGTCTCGGTGAGCACCGTCGCGACGACGCCGAGCGTGACGTTCACGACGAGCAGCGAGCCGAGGTTCGGCACGATGTGCCGCAGGATGATCCGCATGGGCCGGACGCCCTGGAGCTCGGCCATCTTGACGTAGTCGCGCTCGCGCAGCGTGGTGGACACCGACCAGACGACGCGCGCCGTCCCCATCCAGCCGAACACGGACAGCACGAGGATGAGCGCCCGCCAGTCGCCGCCCGCCCGGTTCGACACGAGCGCGAGGATCAGGAACGACGGCACGACGAGCAGGAAGTGGATCACCGCGAGCGCCACGCGCTCGACGCGCCCGCCGAGGTACGCGGCCCCGGCGCCGATGATCGCCGAGAGGGCGATCGTGATGACGGAGACGGTGACGGCGATCACGAGCGAGCGGCGCAGGCCGTGCACGACCTCGGCCAGGATGTCGTTCCCGCCGGTCCCGGTGCCGAGGAGGTGCTGGCCGCCGGGCGGCTGGGTCAGCGCCGTGAAGTCGGGGTCGGCGTAGCCCCAGGACGTGAACACCTGGCCGACGAGGCTGAACAGCACGAGGAGCACGAACACGACGAGCCCGACGACGGCGGCCCGGTTGCGCAGGAAGCGCCTCAGGTAGACGCGCCCACGGCCCAGCCGGACGAACTCGACCGCGCCGTCGTCGCCCTCGGCGAGGACCTCCGCGACGCTGGGCGTCGCGAGCGCGGGGTCGGCCTGGTCGACGGACCCCGACGGTGGCAGGACGCTCATCCGAGCCTCACTCTCGGGTCGAGGAGCGCGGTGGCGACGTCGGCGAGGATGGCACCGATCGCCGTCATGAGGGCTCCGAAGGCCGCGACCGCGACGACGCCGTGCACGTCGTTCTTGCTGAGCGTGAGCGAGAAGTACTCCCCCATGCCGTGCCAGCCGAACACGCTCTCGGTGATGACCGCGCCCGTGAAGATCGCCGGGATGCTGAACGCGACGGAGGTGGCGGTCGGGATCAGCGCGGCCCGGAGCGCGTGCCGCCGCACCGCCTGGGCCTGCGTGAGACCTGTGGCCCGCGCCGTCCGGACGAAGTCGGCGTCGATGGTGTCGAGCAGCAGCGAGCGCTGCGTCAGGTGGTAGCCGACGTAACCGAGCAGCGTGAGGGAGATGGTGGGCAGGACCAGGTGCTCGATCCGGTCGACGACGGTCGGCATCAGGCCGGTGACGTCCGGCGAGCTGGCGTCCGTGACGTAGAAGACGCGGTGCCCGACGGCCTCGTTGATCTTGATCGCCCCGAAGACGAGGAGCAGCGCGAGGACGGCGGTCGGGATGTTGTAGAACAGGATCGACACGCCCTGCAGGATCCGGTCGGTCGGCCGGTACTGGCGGATCGCGCTCACGACGCCGAGCCCGACGCCGATGACGACGGAGAGCACGGTCGCGAGCAGGACGAGCTGGCCGCTGACGAGCACCCGGTACCCGATCTCGGCGTTCACCGAGCCACCGGTCGGCGAGCGGCCCCAGTCGAAATGGAGCACGACGCCCTGCAGCCAGTCCCACCAGCGCGAGAACAGCGAGGTGCGGGGGTCGAGGCCGTACGGGGCGAGCGCGTTGTCGATCTGCGCCTCGGGCGGGATCGGGCGGGTCTCGCGGTAGTTGGAGCGCGGATCGAGGAAGAGGCTTGCCAGGACGAAGGTCACGTTGGTCGCGACCACGATCATGGCCACCCACACCACGATCCGGCGGGCGACGAGCTTGAGTATCGGACTGCTCCTGACTTGGTGCTGCGCGAGACTTCCAGGGGTCTCCCGGACGCCTCGCGCGAGGTGTGCTACTCGTCGGTAACCTTCGCAGGGCACGTGGGCCTCCGAGGGTGACCGCCCGGAATCCGGGTCAATGTAACCGAATGTTGCCATTGGCTACGTTTCCGTCCGCGGTCGGCAGGTTTCGGAC
Organism: Luteimicrobium sp. DT211; assembly: GCF_049844995.1. Lineage (NCBI taxonomy): Bacteria > Bacillati > Actinomycetota > Actinomycetes > Micrococcales > Luteimicrobium > Luteimicrobium sp. DT211. The sequence goes on from NZ_JBNCMC010000001.1 coordinate 744,725, forward strand.
ACGTGAAATCTCGCCGCCGGGCGGTACTGTCACCGCGCAGACGGCGGAGGAGGTCGAGGGTGAGCGTGACGCACGCGGCTTCCCCGCGGCCGGGCGCGGTCCCGCCCGTCCCCGTCCAGCTCGACCTGTTCGACGGGCTGCCCCTGGACCCCGGCAACGACGCGAACGCCTGGGGTGTCGCGGCACCGGTCTCCCCCGCGCCGTCGTCGCCCGAGCCGGACGCCCAAGCGGCCGCCGGCCCGACCGGGCTGCGCGGCGCCGACGCGCTGCTCGCCGTGCAGGGCATCGACCGCCTCCTGCTGAGCGACGCGTTCACCACGCTCGCAGGGCACGACCGCGCGTCCGCCACGCTCACGAACGTCCGGCTCCACGTCGAGGTGCGGCTCGACGGCGCCGGGCACGTCCTGACCGTGGCGTCGGCGATCGAGCGCGAGGTCCGCCGGCTGGAGTCCGCGGTCGCCGCCGCCGGAGCTGCGCCGTCGGACGCCGCGCTGGCGGGGGCTGTCGCGGCCGCAGGACCCCAGTCGAGCGGCCCGGGCGGGCTGCGGGTCGCGGGCGCGAGCGGCAGCGGGGGCGCGCTCCTGCTCGTCCTGGAGCCGGTCGGCCCGACGACGCCGCTCACCCGCTGGCCGCGTCTCTCGCTCGCGCTCGCCGCGGCCGCCGTGGCGGACCGGGGCTTCCGGATCGCCGACGGCTCCGGGCCCGAGCTGACGGTCGAGCTGGCCCGGCAGCGCTCCCGCGCGGTGGCAGGCGGGCTCCCCGACGAGGCCGTGACGATGATCCTCGTCGGGCGGCAGTCCGGCGTCACGCGGCAGGTGCGCGTCGTGACGACGGGCGACTGAGGCCGAGGCGCCCGAGGTTCACCCGTCGATCCTGTGCCCTCGCGTTGACAGTGCTGAGCGACGGGCCACACGATGGTGAGCGGCCGAGTGTGACCTGCGTCACTCCGACCCCGCTCGCCTGGCCGTGCCCCCTCTCGCGTCCCCGCGCCTCGCGCCCCGCGCGCCACATCCCTTCATCTCGTCTCACTCTCGATGGGGAGAGCTCATGCGCACCTCCACGAAGCTGGCGGCGGCGTTCGGCGCCGTCGCGCTCGCGTTCGCGACCCCGGCCGCCGTCGCCTCCGCGCACGGCAAGCCGGCACCGACCCCGAACCCGGTGGTCCAGTCCGACCAGCTCGCAGCACCGTTCAACCTCGACCTGTCGTTCGGCAAGGTCTACTTCGCCGACGGCGGCCTCAACATCGTCGGCACCCTCGGCGCAGGCGGTGCACCGGTCCCGATCGCGACCGACCAGCCCGGTACCTCGGGCGTCGCGCGCTCCGGGAGCTACCTGGCGTTCACCACGACCGTCACGAACGAGGAGACGTTCGAGAACTCGGCCAGCGGCCTCAACATCTGGGGTCCGCTGGGCAGCCGCGTCTACGCGGACACGCACGCGTTCGAGGTGACGAACAACCCCGACAAGGTCAACCACTACGGGGTCACGAACCCGAGCCAGTGCGTCACCGACGCGCTCACGGCGGCCCAGTTCCCCGTCTCCTACACCGGCCAGGTCGACTCGCACTCCTACTCGGTCGCGTCGTACGGGCGAGGCTTCGTGGTCGCGGACGCGGGCGCCAACGCGCTGTGGAAGATCAGCTCGACCGGCCAGATCAGCACGCTCGCGGTGCTCCCGCCGCAGCCGCACCGCATCACCGCGCCCGAGGCGACGGCGCTCGGACTGCCGGCCTGCGTCGTCGGCGTCACGTACGCGTTCGAACCGGTCCCGACGGACGTCGAGGTCGGGCGCGACGGCGCGCTGTACGTCACGACGCTGCCGGGCGGGCCCGAGGGTCCGCAGCTCGGTGCGCGCGGCTCGCTGTGGCGCGTCGACGGCCGCGGGCACGTCTCGCAGGTCGCGACCGGGTTCCTCGGCGCGACCAACCTGGCCATCGGCTCGCGCGGCGAGGTCTACGTCGCTGAGCTCTTCGGCGGCCAGATCTCCAAGGTCGACCACGGCCGGGTCACGCCGTTCGTGACGCTGCCCGGCGTCGTCGCCGTCGAGACCGCCCGCGACGGCTCCGTGTGGGCCGCCACGCTCGCCAACGACGACCCGCCGGCCCCCGGCACGATCGTCCAGATCACGAAGGGTCACACCCACTGGCGCGGCTGGATCCACCGCTGACCAGCGCTCCCGCGAGGTAGCGCCTTTCGCCCGAGGTAGCACGAATTCCGCGCTAGCTCGGGCGAAAGGCGCTACCTCGCGGGACTCGCGCGTGTACAGCCTTGTACATCCACGTACAAGGTGCGACGGTAGAGGCCATGAACGCCCTGACCGCCAGCGAGGCCCGCGCAGCGCTCCCGTCGATCCTCGACCGCGTCGAACAGGGCGAGGAGGTCACGATCACGCGTCACGGCCGGGCGGTCGCGGTCGTCGTCCGGCCCGACCTTCTCCGCGCGCGCCGCAGGTCCGACGTCTGGGACGAGGCCGACCGGATCGCCACGCTGCTCGACGCCGCCCGCCGGGCTCCGGCGACGACGGCGCCCGGCCTCACCCCCGGCCGCGCCGACGAGCTCGTCGCCCGGATCCGTGCGGACCGGAACGCACGCTGACGTGACGACCGCCTTCGACGCCGACGTCCTCGTCTACGCCGCGGCGCCCCTGCACCCGCTCGGCGCACGGGTCGCGCCGCTCTTCAGCACCACGCCCGACGACGGCCCGGTCGGCGTCGGCTCGCTCCTCCTTCTCACCGAGGTGCTCGCCAAGCCGCTCCGACAGGGATCGGACTCCGACGAGGCGCTGACGCTGATCAGCTACCTCGGCCGCCTCGACCTGCTCCCCGTCGACGCGCCCACCGCTCGACTCGCCCTAGCGCTGGCGGTGAGATACGGGCTCCGCGCCGCGGACGCCACGCACCTGGCGACGGCGGTCGCGGTCGGCGCGGACCGGTTCCTCACGAACAACCGCAAGGACTTCCCGCGCTCGATCACCGAGCTCGACGTCGTGTACCCGGACGACCTGCCTGCGCCGTGAGTCGTGCCCGTCGCGTGTTCAGGACCTCGGGGCGACCCACTCGATCGTGTGCAGCAGGTCCCGCGACGGCCGGCTGACGCCGTTGTTGTGCCGCGGCGTGGCCTTCCTCCCCCAGGCGTCGTCGCCGAGGAACGCCGGCACCCCGAACGGGAGGTCGCCGCGCGGGATCGGCGCGTAGTCGGACTCGCGGAACGACGTCCCGTAGTTCGGCAGCGCGACCCCGGCGGCGCCGTCGGGGTCGGGGTCGGGGGTGACGATGCCGCGCAGCCGCGGGATCGCGGCGTGCCAGGCGGTGAGCAGCGCGGACGCGCTCCGCGAGGACGGGTGCGGCACGCGCTCCACGTGCACCCCGGCGGGAAGGTCGGCCCAGAGGTCCAGCGCGGCCTGCGCCTGCCCGCCGAACGCGACGACCGCCTGCAGCTGCGGCCCGGTGATCAGGTCGAGCAACGTGGCACGCCACGCGACCTGCTCGGGCAGCGGCAGCACGTCGGTCAGGGCGTCGTCGGCCTTCGACGGCAGCAGCGCGTAGGCGTAGGCGTTCACGCACACGTACGACGACGTCAGCCCCAGCTTGGTGAGGAAGCCCTGGACCCGCTGGCCCGCGTCGCCGACGAGGGTGCGGTGCGCGACGCGCTCGGTCGGACCGGGGTCGGACGCGAGGCACAGCACGCGGGCGGACCGGTCGAGCCGGCCGCGGTACAGGATCGGCCCCCAGTCGAACCAGAACAGGCCGGCGTGGGCCGCGTACGACGGCAGCGTCGCGAAGTGCTGCGCGACCGCGGCCGGCGGTCCCGGGTCGAAGCCGGGCTGGGTGCTGGTCATGGTTCCTCCTCGATCCGCGGACGTCAGGCGTCCCCGAGCACCTGCGCGCAGAAGCGCAGCAGGTCGACGTTGCCCTCGAGCACGTCGCGCTTGGTCATCGTGTACGGGCGGCCGCCGACGCCCAGGTCCTCGAGCGGGACCCCGTCGGCCGCCGCCGAGCGGACGGCCCGCCGGACAGCGACCGTCAGGCCGCACCCCTCGGGCAGCGCGGGGAGCGGCTGGTCGGTGCCGTCGAGGGCGTCGCGCAGCTGCGCGTACGTCCACACGGTCGCGCCGCCTCCGCCCGTGGCGTGCGCGCCGGGCCCGGCGCCGACCGCGACGAGCGGCCCGACGCCGTTGTCCACCCAGCCCGCGGCGAACAGGTCGCCGGACGAGTAGGTGGTCGCGTCGACGACGGCGACCGCCCGCCCGGGAAAGGCGCGGTCCCGGTCGCGGCACCAGGCGGGGTCCGTGACGGGCAGCGGCTGCGAGTACACGTCGCCCGTCGTGACGGCGTCCTGCAGCGACGGGCTCCACGCCTCGAGCTCGAGCCGGTTGAACGGGCTGTCCGCCATCTGCCGGGTCAGGGGTGTCGCGAGCAGGCTGAACCGCGCGGGCAGGACCGGGCCGTCCGTGAAGAGCTGGAGGAGCCGCTCGGCCGCCCATACGAGCCCGCCCGGGTTGCCACGCAGGTCGACGACCAGCCGCTCCGGGGGGAGCCCGCGGAGCAGCGCGGCGACCTCGTCGAGGTACGCCTCGTCGTCCTGCACGTCGAACGACCACAGCCGCAGGTAGCCGGTGCGGTCGTCGAGCGCGCGGGCGGTCACGACGTCCTGCATCGGCGCGGCGGCCGTCCGGTCGGCGTGCCACAGGTCGCTGGAGAACTGCATCTTCTTGGCGCGACGCACCGCCTCGCCGGCCGGGTCGATCGCGAGCTTGCGCGCGAGCCGAGCGTCGCGGACGGCCGTCGCCGCGCGCCCGGGGGCGAGCACCCGCCAGGCGAACCGCGCCTCGCGCACGGCCCCCAGCCCGCCGCGCGTCCCGACCGGCCGGTAGCCCACGTCGACCCACCACTCGTCGGGCGGTGGGCCGTAGTCGAGCGCCCGGAACGTGAGCGACTCGAGCGCCCGCGCGCGGCGCGCGTCCGGGCGGCCGCCCGTCTCGGCGTCGGCGTGCCGCTCGACCGCGCGGGCGATCGGCACGGCGTTCCACGACACGACCTCGGCGCCGGGCGCGAAGCCGTCGGGCATGCCGCCCGTCCCCCCGGCCGCATCGGTCTTCGAGACCACGAACGTCGGCCTCGGGCCGTAGGCCTCGACCAGGAACGGGAGCGCGGCGACCCGGCCGTGCAGCGGCGTCGGGCCCACGTACCGGGTGTGCCGGTCCCGTAGCCCCGCGACGATCCGCGTGAGCGTCAGGTGGAGCTCCGCGTCGCTCAGCTCCCCCGCCCGACGACGCAGCAGCGCCAGCGCCTGCACCGGGTCGGTGGCGTAGGCGGCGCACTTGGCGGGCAGGTGGGCGTACACGCCGTCGAGCACGGTCACGAGCGCGTCGATCACCTGCAGGCGTTCGCCGCCGTCGAGGCGGGACGCGGCCGCGAGGCGCGGCGCGACGTCGGCGAGCAGCGTGCCGCGCGCGTGGTCGTCCGTCGTCATCGCCGCGTCCTACCGGTAGTACGCCGCGAGCCCGTCGAGCAGGCCGCCGTGGAACCCGCGGCCGTGCACCGAGGCCAGCCAGTCGGCGTCGTGCACGAGGGACTGCACGGGCGGCACGACGACCTGGCCGAGGTCGTGCGGGAGCCCGCCGACCGGGCCCACGCCGGTCGGCATGTCCAGGGCGAGCTCGAAGCCCGGGCCGGCCCCCGGGTCGGCGTCACCGAACGCCGACGCGCGCTCCTGCGCCGCCTGGATCTCGTGCTTCGGGTCGGCGCGCACCGCCTCGAGCCGGGCGGTGACGTGCTCCCAGGTCCAGGGGGTCGCGCCGTCGGTCGGGTCGGTCAGGACCAGCCCCATGTCGCGGGATCCGACGCGGACAGCGGTCGGCTCGGGCGACGCCGCGGGGCCGGCGGCGGCGAGCGCGCCCCTCAGGACCGCCGGCTCCCCGTAGACCGGGCGCCCCGCGACGGTCACGAGCCGGACGTCGTCCTCGGTCGCCCGCACGAGCGCCCCGTACGGGTTCGCGCGGGCCGTCGCGTCAAGGACGAGCAGGTCCGCGAGCGCCCCCGGCTCGAGCCGGCCGACCTGCCGACCCCAGGCGCGGAAGAGTACGTCGCCGGGTGCGGACGTCACCATGCGCGCGAGATCCTCGTCGGCGAGACCCCAGCCGAGGTGGTCGCTCACGAGCCGCGCGGCCTTGAGCTCCCCGAGCACGTTCTTGCTGCCCGACGGCGCCCAGTCGGCCCCGAGGCAGACGCTGAGCCCGGCGGCGCGCGCGGCGGGGACGTCGGTGGTCTGGCCGTACAGCCACAGGTTCGAGAAGGGGCTCCACGCGACCGCGCCGGCGTCGGTCCAGTCGGCGAACCGGCCGCCCGGGACCGAGGTCGCGTGCACCGCGACGAACCGGGGCTGCAGGCAGCCGGCGGACTCTGCGTCGTCGTACTCGCGCGCCACGATGCTCCCCCGCTGCCCCTCGCCGCAGTGGTAGACGAACGCGGAGCCGGCGCGCATCTTGTTGGCGCGGTCGGCGAGGACGGCGGGCGTCGCCGTCAGCACCGACGCGAGCACGAGGTTGCGGTTGCCGGTGCCGAAGGACTCGTCGTCGACGTTGCGCACGAGCCAGCCGTCGCGGGGCCGGTTGCTGGGCGGTGAGCCCTGGATCGACGTCGTGCCGCCGACGAGCGCCTTGACCTCGACGTACGCGAGCAGCTCGGCCGGGCAGGCGGTGATGAACGCGTACGCGGGCCACGTCGTCGACGCCGCGTACGACGCCGCGCGCGGCCACGCGTCGTGGTGCGCCCACGGCGTCGTGCGGGTCGGCTCGGTCCAGAGCGGGAGCGTGTTGTAGGCCAGGTGGTTGTGCAGGTCCACGAGGCCGGGCAGGACGAGCGAGTGCCCGACGTCGACGACCGGCGCGCCGCGGAGCTCCGCCGGCCCTCTCGCGGTCCCGTGGGTGACGGCGGCGATCGTGCCGTCGTCGCGCACCCAGACCCGTCCCGTGAACGCGGCGGGACCGGAGTCGGCCATCGTCACGATGCGTCCGTGGATCGCCCAGCCCGACATGTGCGCCTCCCTCGGCACAGCACTCCTTGACGGGAAGGAGTCCCAGGCAGCCGGATGCGGACCTGCGTCGCGGATGAAAAGCCCGGGACCTACCGCGCGCGAGCGGTCGACGGCCACCCCCAGACGCGTGACGCGGGCGTCCGTCCACCGATCGGGGGTGGTGCCGCCCGCGCGTCGGCGGGCGCTGCTACGGTCCGGGACATGACGACGGCGACCAGCGACCCGGCACCCTCCGCCGTGCTCGTGCGCAGGGGCGGGCTGCGGGTCCACACCTCGGAGCGGGCGGACGTCCTGGTCGACGAGCTCGCCGCCGTGCTGGCCGCGGACCCGCCGGCCGACCCCTTCGCGGCCGAGGTGGTCGCGGTCCCGACGCGCGGGGTCGAGCGCTGGGTCGCGCAGCGGCTGTCGCACCGGCTGGGTGCGCTCGGCGCGCCAGGCACCGGCGGGGAGGCCGGGGTGTGCGCCAACGTCGTCTTCGACTCGCCGGCTCTCGTGCTGCATCGCGTCGTCGCCGCGGCGGGCGGGGTCGACCCCGACGCCGACCCGTGGGACCGCGAGCGACTCGCCTGGCACGTGCTCCGCGCGATCGACGCCGCCATCGAGGAGGGGCAGGCGTGGGCGGCCCCGCTCGCGCGCTTCCTCACCGACCCACCCGGCCAGTCCGCGGCGGACGGCGTCCGGGCCGGGCGGCGCATGCGCCTCGCGCAGCGGGTCGCGGCGCTGTTCGCCGCGTACGGGGCGCAGCGCCCCTCGCTCGTGGCGGCCTGGGCGGAAGGGGCGGACGACGACGGCGCCGGGGCCGCGCTCCCCGCCGACCTGGCCTGGCAGCCGCAGCTGTGGCGCGCGGTCCGGGAGGCCGCGGCGGTCCCGAGCCCGGCCGAGCGCCTCGCGACGGCGCTCGAGGTCCTCCGGGACGACCCCGACGCCGTGGAGCTCCCGGCCAGGCTCTCGGTGTTCGGGCCGACGCGCCTGGCCGAGGCCCAGCTCGACGTGCTCGACGCCCTCGCGGCGCACCGCGAGGTCCACCTCTGGCTTCCGTATCCCTCACCGACCCTGTGGGGGCGGGCGACCGGCGCGCTCGGGTCGGCGCGGACGCGCACGGCACCGCGGCGCGCGGCGGTCCGGACGCCCGCGACGCACCCCCTGCTGGGATCGCTCGCGCGGGACGCCACCGAGCTGAGCCTGCGGCTCGCGTCCCGCGACATCCAGGTCACGCACCATCCCGCTGCCCCGCCGCCCGCGACGGTGCTCGGGGCCCTCCAGGCCGCGCTGCGCGCCGACGCGCGCCCCGCCGCGGACGCCAGGCCCGCGGCCGCGGGGGCGGACCGGACGGTGCAGGTGCATGCGTGCCACGGCCGCTCGCGGCAGGTCGAGGTCCTGCGCGAGGTCGTCGTCGGGCTGCTGGCGGACGACCCGACGCTCCAGCCACGCGACGTCGTCGTGCTGTGCCCGGACGTCGAGGCGTTCGCGCCGCTGGTGACCGCGACGTTCGGTGCGGCCTCGACGACGTCGTCCGCGGACGACCTGGGCGGGTCCCACCCGGGCCGCAGCCTGCGCGTCCGGATCGGCGACCGGTCCCCGGCACGCACCAACCCGGTGCTCCGCGTCGTCGCGGACCTGCTGACGCTCGCCGGGTCGCGCGTGACGGCGTCCGCGGTCGTGGACCTCGCCGGCCTCGACGCGGTCCGGCAGCGGTTCCGCCTCGACGACGCCGACCTCGAACGCCTGCGCGCGTGGACCCTCGAGACCGGGGTGCGCTGGGGCGAGGACGCGAACCGTCGGGGACGGTTCGGGGTGCGGGTCGGGCAGGGCACGTGGTCGGCGGCGATGGACCGGCTGCTGCTCGGCGTCGCCATGTCCGACGAGGACTACCGCCACCTCGACGCGACCCTCCCGCTCGACGACGTCGGCAGCACCGACGTGGACCTGGCGGGGAGGTTCGCGGAGTTCGTCGACCGGGTCACCGGCCTGCTGGCGGAGCTCGAGGGCGTCCGGCCCGCGCCGGCGTGGTTCGACGCGCTCGACCGCGCGCTCGTCCTGCTCACCGACACGCCGCCCGCCGACCAGTGGCAGCGGGTCGAGGCCCGCGCGGTCCTCGCCGACGCGCGCGCGAGCGCCGGGGCGTCGCCCGAGCAGGCGCTGCGCCTGCCCGACGTCGTCGCGCTCCTCGAACGGCGGCTCGCGGGACGTCCGACGCGCGCCGGCTTCCGTACCGGCGCGCTCACCGTCTGCTCGCTCGAGCCGATGCGCGCGGTCCCGCACCGCGTCGTCTGCCTCCTCGGCATGGACGACACGGCGTTCCCGCGCGTCGGAACCCCGAGCGGCGACGACGTGCTCGCGCGCGACCCGCTCGTGGGCGAGCGCGACCGCCGCTCCGAGGACCGCCAGCTCTTCCTCGACGCGGTCCTGGCGGCCACCGACCACCTCGTCGTCGTCCACTCGGGCGCCGACGAGCGGACGGGCCGCCCGCTGCCGCCCGCGGTGCCGGTCGGCGAGCTGCTGGACGCCGTGGACGAGTGCGTGACCTTCCCGGCCGGCGCCGACGGCACGTCCGCGGACGCGCGCGGGGCACTCGTCGTGCACCACCCGCTCCAGACCGTCGACGAGCGGAACTTCGAGCCCGGACGGCTCGGTCGCCCGGGCCCGTTCAGCTTCGACGACGTCGAGCGGCGGGCGGCCCTCGTCGGCCGCGCGCCGCGCGCCGACCGCCCGCCGCTGCTCGAGGCCCCGCTGCCACCCCTGCCCGACGACGACGCCACGCTCGGCCTCGAGGGTCGCGGTGGCCTCGTGCCCACGCTCGAGCACCCGGTCAAGGCGTTCGTCCGGGACCGGCTCGGCGTCTGGCTCCCGCGCGAGGAGACCGACCTGGAGGACCGGCTCCCGCTCGAGCTGGGCGGCCTGGACGGCTGGGCGGCCGGCGACCGGATCCTGTCGGCCGTGCTCGACGGCGCGGACCCCGCGCTCGCCGCGAGCGCCGAGCGGCTCCGCGGGAAGATGCCGCCCGGGCGGCTCGGCTCGGCCGTGCTCCAGGGGGTCTCCGACAACGTGGCCGCCGTGGCCGCCGAGGCCGTGCGCTTCGTGCGCGCACCCGCCGCGACGCTCGACGTCACGGCGCCGCTCCCCGACGGGCGGACGCTCGTCGGGACCGTGGCGGGCGTACGTGACGCCGACGGAGGGGGCGGCACGGTCGTCCGGGCGCTCTACTCGCGCCTCGCTCCCAAGCACCGGCTGCGGGCGTGGGTCCAGCTCCTCGCCCTCGTCGCGAGCGGTGCGCCGGTGTCGTCGGCGGTGACGATCGGCCGGGGACAGGGCAAGCGGCCCACCGCGACCGCGAGGCGGCTCGTCGCGCCGTCACGCGACGAGGCCCGCGAGCTCCTCGGCCGCCTGGTGGCCGTCCGCGACCTCGCCCTGCGCGAGCCGCTGCCCCTCCCCGTCGACCAGGCGGAGCGGTACGCGAGCCGTCGCGCCGACGGCGAGGACACGGGCGCGATCCTGCGCGACCTCGACGACCGCATGGTCGGCGACCGACGGTTCCGTGAACCCGACGCGTACGAGGTCCTCGCCTGGGGCGACGACTGGCGGCTCACCGCGATCGCAGGGCTCCCGTCCGACGCCGAGCACGGCCTAGTGCCCGACGAGGCGACCCGGTTCGGTGTGCTCGCGCGCTTCGTCTGGGACCCGCTGCTCGCCCACGAACGCACGGAGGGAGCGTCATGAGCGCGACCACGACCGGCGGGCCGACGGGGCTCGGGAACCAGGACGCCCTGACCGTCTTCGACGTCTGCGGACCGCTCCCCCGCGGTACGACGGTGCTCGAGGCGAGCGCCGGGACCGGCAAGACGTACACGATCGCGGCGCTCGCGACCCGGTACGTCGCGGAGGGGCTCGCCGAGCTCCCGCAGCTGCTCGTCGTGACGTTCGGGCGGATGGCGACGAGCGAGCTGCGCGACCGCGTGCGCGAGCGCCTCGTGGCGACCGAGCGCGCGCTGCGCGAGCCGGACGCGCGGGCGAGCGACGACCCGGTCGTGCGGCTCCTCGCCGACGTCGACGACGCCGAGCTGGGGCGCAGGCAGGCGCGGCTCGCGGTCGCGCTGACCCAGGTCGACGCCGCCACCATCACCACGACGCACGGGTTCTGCCAGCAGATGCTCGCGGCTCTCGGGACCTCGACGTCGGGCGGTGTTGTCGAGCCGGGGACCCCGCTCCTCCCGGACGTCGCCGACCTCGAGACCGAGGTCGTGGACGACCTGTACCTGCGCAAGTACGCCGGCGTCGACCGGGCGACGCTCACGGTGAAGAACGCGCGCGAGGTCGTGCGCAGCGCGATCTCCGACCACGCGGCGGTGCTCGCCCCCGACGACGCCGCGCCGGGGAGCGCTGCGGCCGACCGGTACGGCATCGCGCGGGCCGCGCGGTCGGAGCTGGACCGCCGCAAGCGCCTTGCGCACCTCGTCGACTACGACGACCTGCTGGTGCTGCTGCGGGACGCGCTGACGGACCGCGTGTCCGGGCCCGCCGCCGTCGAGCGCGTCCGCGAGCGCTACCGGGTCGTGCTCGTCGACGAGTTCCAGGACACCGACCCCGTGCAGTGGGAGATCCTGCGGGCCGCGTTCCACGAGCGCCCGGACGAGGCGAGCGCGCTCGTCCTCGTCGGAGACCCGAAGCAGGCGATCTACGCGTTCCGCGGTGCCGACGTGCACACCTACCTCGCGGCGCGGGCCGACGCGACCGCGTCGACGCTCGGCCGCAACTGGCGGACGGACGCGCCCGTGCTCGAGGGGCTCGCGCACCTGTTCGGCGGCGCGGCCCTGGGCGACCCGCGCATCGTGGTCCATCCTGTCGAGGCCGCGCGCCGGGAGCGCCGGCTCGTGGGCGGCCCGCCCGTGCTCGTGCGGCGCGTGGCCCGGGCGGCGATGGGGGCGAGCGGGAGCGGCAAGGCGCCCGGCGTCGGGCCGGTGCGCGAGGTCGTCGTCGCGGACGTCGCCGCCCAGGTGGTCCGCACGCTCGACGGGACCCGGCTCCGGGACGGGGCGGACGACGTCGCGACGCGGGCCGCCCTCCCCGGCGACCTGGCCGTCCTGGTCCGCACGAACACCCAGGCCCTGGCCGTCCGCGAGGCCCTCACCGACGCGGGCGTGCCCGCCGTGATCTCGGGTCTGTCCAGCGTGTTCGGCTCGCCCGCCGCGCGGGACTGGCTCGTGCTCCTCAGCGCGCTCGCGAGCACCGGCGACCCGGGCCGGGTGGCCGCCGCGGCCCTCACGCCGTTCGTCGGGTGGGACGCAGCGCAGCTCGCGGAGGCGGACGACGCCACCCGCGAGGACCTCGCCGACCTGCTGCGCGCGTGGTCGCACGTCCTCGACGAGCAGGGCGTCGCCGCGCTCGTCGAGGCGACGACCGCGCACGGTCTGCACGAGCGGCTCCTGCGCCGCACCGACGGGGAGCGTGCGCTCACGGACGTCCGGCACGTCGCGGAGGTCCTGCACGCGACCGTGCGCGACGCCGGGCTCGGCGCGACCGCGCTCGTCGAGTGGCTCCGCGCCCGGATCAAGGACGCCGCGTCGGACTATGCGGAGGAGCGCAGCCGCCGCCTCGAGACGGACGCGGCCGCCGTCCAGGTGGTGACCGTCCACGCGGCGAAAGGCCTGGAGTACCCGGTGGTCCTGGTGCCCTTCGCGTGGGACCGGTTCCTCCCGCGCGACCCCGAGCTGCTGCACTTCCACGACCCCGACGGCACGCGTCGCCTGCACGTGGGCGGCCGCGGCAGCCCCGGCTACGACGACGCCGTCGCCCGCCACCGGACCGAGGAGGCGGGCGAGGACCTGCGCCTGGCCTACGTGGCGCTGACCCGGGCCGCGAGCCAGGTCGTCGTCTGGTGGGCGCCGACGGGCCTCAACTCCGCCGCGGGAGCGCTCGGCCGGCTCGTGCTCGGCGAGCGCGACGTCGACGGCAGCCCGAACGCGACCGCCCCGGTGCCCTCCGACGCCGACGCGCAGCGGGCGTTCGACGCCCTCGCCGCCACCAGCGGCGGCACGATCGCGCACGAGAGCGTGTCCGAGCGCCCGCCGGCGGCGCGCTGGACGCCCCCGCCGGGCGACCGGCCGGCGCTGGAGGTCGCGCGCCTGCGCCGGTCCGTCGACACCGCCTGGCGGCGCACGTCGTACTCCGGCCTCACGGCCGCCGCGCACGACGCCGGGCCGGCATCGTCGGCGGAGTCCGGGGCGCGCGCGTCGGTCGGCGTCGCGGACGAGCCGGAGAACCCGGGCATCACCGACGAGCCCGACGAGCCGACCGCGCCCGTCGAGGGCGCCGCGGGACACTCGGACGAGTCGGAGGACGCCGCCCTGCGCGCCGTGCCCTCGCCGCTCGCCGACCTCCCCGGCGGGACGGCGTTCGGGACGCTCGTCCACGCGGTCCTCGAGCGCACCGACACGGCCGCGGACGACCTGCTGGCCGAGGTCCGCGCCCGCTGCGAGGACACCGGGCTCGCCCCGGGGATCGGGGTGCAGCCGACCCGGCTGGCGGAGGCCCTGCTGCCCGTGCTGCACACGCCGTGCGGGCCGCTGCTCGGCGGCCGCTCGCTCGCGGACCTGGCGCCGCGCGACCGGCTCGCGGAGCTCGACTTCGAGCTGCCCCTCGCCGGCGGGGACGTCCCCCGCGCGGGCGGCGGGCGTGCGCCGAGGCTGCGCGACGTCGCCGACCTCCTGCGCGAGCACCTCGCCCCCGACGACGTGTTCGCGCCCTACGCGGAGCGGCTCGACGAGCTCGGCACCGAGGAGGCCCGCGGGTACCTCACGGGCAGCATCGATGCCGTCCTGCGCGTCCCGGCCGACGGCGCGGGTGGTGTCGCCGCCGCGACGGGCGCCACCCTCGCCCGCGCCCGGTCCGGGTCGGGGGCGACGCACCCGGCGGACTGTCGCTACGTCGTCGTCGACTACAAGACGAACCGGCTCGCGCCACCCGACGAACCGCTCACCGCGTGGCACTTCCGCCCCGACGCGCTCGTCGCCGGGATGATCGACTCCCACTACCCGCTGCAGCTCCTCCTCTACACGGTCGCGCTGCACCGGTACCTGCGCTGGCGGCTCCCCGGCTACGAACCGGACCGGAACCTCGGCGGCGGGGTGTACCTGTTCGTGCGCGGGATGTGCGGCCCGGAGACGCCGGTCGTCGACGGTTCGCCGTGCGGGGTGCTGTCGTGGCGGCCGCCCACGCCGCTGGTCGTGGCGCTGTCGGCGCTGCTGGACGGAGGGCGGTCATGAGCGTGCTCGAGGTCGTGGACGGGGACCCGCGCGCGCCGTGGCGCGCCGGACCGCTCCTGGGCGCGTTCGCGCGGGCCGGGGTGCTGACGTCGGCGGACGTGCGCACGGCGGAGCGCCTGGGCGCGCTGACCGGCGAGACCGACGAGACCGTGCAGCTCGCGGCCGCGCTCGCCGTGCGGGCGCTGCGGTCCGGGTCTGCGTGCGTGGACCTGCGCGACGTGCGGAGCCTCGTCGCGGAGGACGTCGACGACGCCGCGCCCGACACGCTCTCCTCCGAGGGCGTCGGCGAGGCCCGCACGCCCGTCGCCGAGCTCCCGTGGCCCGACCGCGACGCCTGGGAGACCGCACTGCGGCGCAGCCCGCTCGTGGCGGACGGGGTCGACGGCCCGCCGGACCGGCCCGTCCGGCTCGTCGACCACCGCCTGTACCTCGACCGGTACTGGCGTGACGAGCAGGTGGTGCGGGCCGCCGTCGAGGAGCGGCTCGCGTCCCCGCTCCCGGTGGACGGCGCCGCGCTCGACGCGGCCCTCGCCCGGTACTTCCCGGGCGGGTCCGACGACCGGCAGCGGCTCGCCGCCGCGACCGCGGCCCGTTCCCGGCTCACGGTGCTGACCGGGGGCCCGGGCACGGGGAAGACGACGACGGTCGCGCGCCTCGTCGCGACGCTGCGCGACGCGCTCGACACGGACTCCCAGCCGCTGCGCGTCGCGTTCTGCGCGCCGACCGGCAAGGCGGCCGCACGGCTCCAGGAGGCCGTCGACACCGAGCTCGCCCGGCTGGACGCCGGGACGGTCCACGCGACGACCATCCACCGCCTGCTCGGGACCCTGCCCGACTCCCGGACCCGCTTCCGGCACGACCGCGCGAACCGGCTCCCGCACGACGTCGTCGTCATGGACGAGGCATCGATGGTGTCGCTGCCGCTGCTGGCCCGCGTGCTCGAGGCGCTGCGCCCGGACGCGCGGCTCGTGCTGGTCGGCGACCGGCACCAGCTCGCGTCCGTCGAGGTGGGCGCCGTCCTCGGCGACCTCGTGGACCGGCTCGCATCGCCCGTCGGCGTCCGCTCGCCCGACGATCCGGGCACCGACCTCGACCTGGCGACGCCGGGCCGCCATCCGGGCGCGGTCGTCGAGCTGGTCGTGCGGCACCGGTTCGGTGAGGAGCTCGGCGCGCTCGCCGACGCGATCAACGCCGGCGACCCCGACGAGTCGCTCGCGCTCCTGCGGGCGGGCGGCCAGCACGTCCAGCTCGTCGAGCTCACGGACGGCGTGGTCCGCGAGACCGAGGTGCCGCAGGTGCGGGACGACGTCGCCGCCGCCGGGGCCGCCGTCACCGCCGCGGCCCGCGCGGGCGACGCGGAAGGCGCGCTCAACGCGCTCGGCACGCACCGCCTGCTCGTCGCGCACCGGCGCGGCCCGGCGGGCGTCGTCCGCTGGGCGGCGCTCGCCCAGGGCTGGGTCGCCGAGGCGACCGGACTGCGCGAGACCGGACCGTGGCCCGTCGGCCGCCCGGTGCTCGTCACGACGAACGACCGCACCACCGGGCTGTCCAACGGCGACACGGGCGTGGTGGTCGACGACGGCGCGGGTGGCGTCGTCGTGGCGTTCGGGGAGCCGGGCAACCCCCGCCTCGTCCGGCCGCACCGGCTCCCCGCCGTCGAGCCGGTGCACGCGATGACGGTCCACCGGGCGCAGGGCAGCCAGTTCGAGCGCGTGACGGTCGTGCTTCCGCCTGCGGACTCGCCGTTGCTGACCCGGGAGCTCCTGTACACGGCCGTGACGCGCGCGCAGGACCTGGTGCGCGTCGTCGGGACGGCCGACGCGGTCCGCGCCGCCGTGTCGCGGCCGGTGCGCCGCGCCAGCGGGCTCCGCTTCGCCCGCTGAGACGGCCCCGCCCGCCACCCACCGCACGATCGACGCGGCTCCGCGATCACTCCCCGCGGCCGCCGACCAGCTCCAGAAGACGAGCGTGCACGTCGGCCATGCCGGGGTTCGCACGTCGCGGGTCGCCGGGGTCCCGCCCGGCCAGCAGCGCGTCGAGGTAGCGCCGGTCGGCGTCGAGCCGCGCCAGACCGTCCGACGTCGGCCGCCCGTGCCCCGGGACGACGACGCGCGCCCGCGCGACGTACGGCGCGAGCCGGTCGAGCCCCTCGAGGTAGGCGGACAGGTCGTCGGGGGCGAAGGGCAGCGGGAGCTCGAGGTCGCTCAGCATGTCGCCGGCGAGCAGCACGCGACTCTCGGGAAGCCAGACGGCAGCGTGCCCGGGCGCGTGGGCGTCGTGCACCACGAGCTCGGGCGCCCCGGGCACGCCCGCTGTGGGCATCCGTTCTGCTGTCTCGGCCCCTCCCGAACCGGCAGAACGGATGCCCACAGCGGGGAAGGGGTCGACGCGGCCGACGAGGTCGAGCAGCTCGGGCGTCCACGGGTCGCGGACGTCCTCGGAGCCCTCGCCCGCGAGGACCGCTTCGCGCAGCTCCGCCCGCTGCTCGCGGGCGAGTGCAGCGGACGGCGGGGACGCCCACCGCGGCACGTTCCCGAGGCGCGGGTGCCAGAGCAGATGGTCGTGGTGGGCGTGCGTCGCGAGGCCGGCGACGACCCGCAGCCCCCGCGCGTCGATCGCGTCCGCGAGCCCCGCGAGCTCGTCGGGATGCCACGCCGGGTCGACGAGAAGCGCGTCGCCGCCACGCGCGACGACCGTGGACGTGGTCGACATCGTCCGGCTCGTGGCGACGAGCACCCCCGGCGCCACCTCGACGAGCTCCCTGGGCACCGCGCGACCGTAGCACCGGCGTCGAGCCCGTACCCGCGTCGACGCGAGCCGGCGCAACGCGCGAGGGCCACCCACCGCGAGCCCGCTGCGGCGGCCGTGCACAAGCCACGGATGGCCCGGCGCACGCGCCGCCCCGCTGCGGCCAGACTCCCCGCATGACACCGACCACGACACCCCGACTCGCACCCCGCACCCGGCCGCCCGACGACGCCTCGGGCCGCCCGACCACGCGCACGACGACGCCCCCACCCCGCGTGCGGCTGCGCGCCACCTGGCAGGCGCACCTCGACGCGTACGACCCCGAGGACTGCGCCCGCCCCGGCGGCGGAACCCCGGGCCACGAGCACGGCCGGCTGCTCGGGACGACGCTGCCGGAGTCGCTCGAGCCCTTCGTCCGGGGCATGCTGCTCGACCCGCCCGGACCCACGGACATCGTCCCGTTCGCCCGCCTGGACGGCGACGCCGCGGCCGACCTCCTCGACGCCCTGGCGCCGGCCGACCTCGACGACCGGCAGAACGACGCCCCGACACTCCGCGCGATCCTCGAGGCGACCGCCCTCCACCCGGACCGGCTGGAGGTCCACGGGTACGCCGTCGGGCCGGGCCGGTGCGACGAGCGCCTGACGGCGGAGGGCTTCTACGTGCGGTTCGACGACGACGTGCACCTGTCGCGCCGCCACGACGACGGCTGCGACTGCGAGCGCCTCTGGTCCTACGTGGTCGACGAGCTCGGGCTCGACGACGACGGCGCACGCCGGCCCGACGAGATCCTCCCGGCCTACCGCACGGACGACGAGCGGTGGTGGCGGCTGTGGTGGGACTGACGACCCGGGCGAGCCGGACGCTCGCGGCGTGGGTCGCGCACCGGCCGCGCCGCCTGGCCGGGGCGGCCGGCGCGCTGCTCGTCGGGGGCCTCGCTGCGGTGGCGGTCCTCGCCGTGCACGCCGGACCCGAGGGAGGCGGGGCGGCGGGCGGCGACCGGTCGACGCCGTCGGCCGCGCTCCCCCGCCCCGCCGCGACGGCGGCCGACGCCACAGACGCCCCGGCGCGGCCCGAACGGCCGCCGGACCTGGAGCGGTCGGACGAGCGCGGCGCCGCCGCGGCCGCCGTCTACGTGCTCGAGCTCGAGCCGTACGGGCTCCATAGCGGCGACTGGCGAGACTTCGCCGCGCTGTGCTCGGCGCGGAGCAGCTGGTGCCGGGACAAGACGGCGTCCATGCGGCTCGTGGCCGCCGGCGAGGTCCGGTACGACGGGTGTGCCACCGACGTCCGGGGGCTCCGGACCACGCCGACGGACGCGCCCGACACGTTCGTCGTGACCGTCGTGCAACGGCAGGCCGCGTGCGTGCGGCATGCGCTCGCGGCCTCGGCGGACGGCGGCGTCGACGTGTACGGCGGCAACCACGACCCCGACGCGACGCCCGACCTCATCGACGTGACCGTCCGGCACGGGAGCGCCGGGTGGCAGGTGCTGCGGGCGAGCCTCGCGTGACCAGGGCTGTTGAACGACCGAGGGCGGTCAGCCGGCCAGGCCCAGGAACTCCCGGATGACGGCCACCACGAGCTCGTGGTCCTCGTGCTGCGTGAGCCCGGACACCGCGACCGACCCGACGACTCCCACTCCCTCGACCCGGACGGGGAACGCGCCGCCCGCGGCCGCGTACTCGAGGAACGGCAGCTCGTGCGCCTGCGTGAAGGTCCGTCCCCGCGCGACCTCGCGCAGGCTCGCCAGGTACGTCGAGACGCCGAACCGCGCGACGACCCGCGCCTTCCGCTCGACCCACGAGTCGTTGTGCGGGCTCGTGCCGTCGAGCGCCGCGTGGAAGAGCTGCTGCTCGCCGCGCCGGACGTCCACGACGACGGCCAGCCCGCCGGCCCGCGCCCGCTCGACGAGCAGGCAGCCGAGCCGCCAGGCGTCGTCGTTCGTGAACGTCCGGAAGACGAGCTCGCGCTCCTGCTCCTGGAGGGCGGCGATCGTCGCGGAGAGGTCGACGTCGGGCATCGGGGTGGCGTGCGCATCGGTGGCCATGACCGCATCGTGCCACCGCCGGACACCCTCGCGCGGCGCGCCGGGACGCCGCGCGCCGGGACCCGGTCCGCCGGCCCGCCGTGTACGCATCGGCGGCGTCGTCGCTCCCTTGCAGGGTCGGCGCCCGCCGACGACGGACCGACAGGACGGAGCCATGGTGAGGCCGATCGAGATCGAGGTGTCCGTCGACGTCGACGTGCCGGCGGAGCACGCGTGGCGCGTCGTCGCGAACTATCGCTACGACGCCGCCTGGCGGGTCGGCGTCGAGACCATGACCCAGGAGCAGCCGGTCCCGACCCCGCGCGCCGCCGACCACACCGCCGCCGACCACGGCACCGTCACCAACGACACCCGGACCGTGGAGCGCTATCGCATCCTCGGGACGCGCCGGGTCAACGTGGCACGCATCTTCGACGTCGACCCCGGCCGCAGCTTCGCGTGGCGCACGGTCAGCGGGACGGACGCGGAGGGCACGAGGACCGTCGTCCCGCTCGGCCCCGAACGGTGCCGCGTCGTCCTGCGCACCGTCTCTCGCCCGCGCGGCCTCGAGACGATCCTCCGGCCCCTGGTCGCGCCGACCCTGCGGCGCACGCTCACGGCATCGACCGTCCGGCTCTCCGACCTGCTGCTGACGCGCGAGCCCGCCGGGCAGCCCGACGCCTGAGCGCCTCCGGCCCGAGCGTCAGCCCGCCGTACCGGCCGACGGGCACAGCCCCGCGACCGGGCACCCCGAGCAGTTCGGCTTCCGGGCGAAGCAGCAGCGGCGGCCGTGGAAGATCAGCCGGTGCGACATCATCGTCCACTCCGACCGCTCGATCAGGTCGCCCAGCGCCGTCTCGATCTTCACGGGGTCGGTCTCCTCGGTCCACCCGAGCCTCCGCGACACCCGCTTGACGTGCGTGTCCACCGTGATGCCCGGCACCCCGAACGCGTTCCCGAGCACCACGTTCGCGGTCTTGCGGCCCACGCCCGGCAGGGTCACGAGGTCCTCCAGCCGGCCCGGCACCTCGCCGTCGAACCGCTCCACGAGCGCCTGCCCCAGCCCCATCAGCGACGCCGACTTCGCCCGGAAGAAGCCCAGCGGCTTGAGGATGGTCTCCAGCTCGTCCCGGTCCGCGCCCGCGTACGCCGCGGCGTCGGGGAACCGGCGGAACAGCGTCGGCGTCACCTGGTTGACCCGCACGTCCGTCGTCTGCGCCGACAGCACGGTCGCGACCAGCAGCTCCAACGGGCTCGTGAAGTCAAGCTCGCACCGGGCGTCCGGGTACGTCTCCGCGAGCTCGCGGTCCACCCGCCGCGCGCGGCGCACCAGCCCGAGATGCGTCGTCGGCGGCTTGGCCGGGACCTTCGTGGAAGCTGCCATGCCGCCACCCTAGAGCCGGCCACCCACCACCGCCCGCGGCCTCGCGCCGCACCCGCCGGGAGGGCCCCGGAGAACCGCCCGGACGCCACCTGCCCGCATGACCTCGCAGGATGCGGCAGACTGTAGGGGACCGCGACGGCGTCGCGCCGGACAGCGGCCGCTCCCAGCCGGCACACCCCCGATCGCCGGCGACGACGACGAAGGACCAAACGGCGTGGACGACGAGGTTGTTCTCAAGGCCCCCCTCTTCGCAACCATGGAACCCGAGGAGACCCGCAAGCTCTTCGAGTCGATGCAGAAGGTCACCCTCGGGCGAGGCGAGATCCTCTTCCACGAGGGCGAGTCCGGCGACCGGCTGTACGTGATCGCGCGAGGCAAGGTCAAGCTCGGCCGCCGAGCCCCCGACGGACGCGAGAATCTCCTGTCCGTCCTGGGCCCCGGCGAGATGTTCGGCGAGCTGTCGCTGTTCGACCCCGGACCCCGCACCGCCACCGCGTCCGCCGTCTCCGACGCCCTCCTCTACGAGCTCCACAACAAGCAGCTCGTCGCCTGGCTCACCGAGCACCCCGGCGTCTCCAGCCACCTGCTGCGCGCGCTCGCACAGCGCCTGCGTCGCACCAACGACTCGCTCGCCGACCTCGTCTTCTCCGACGTCCCCGGCCGCGTCGCCAAGGCGCTCCTCGACCTCGCGAGCAAGTTCGGCGAAGCCACCCCCGACGGCGTCCGCGTCGCCCACGACCTCACCCAGGAAGAGCTCGCGCAGCTCGTCGGCGCGTCCCGCGAGACCGTCAACAAGGCGCTGGCGGACTTCACGCAGCGGCAATGGGTGAGGCGCGAGGGCCGTGCGGTCGTCCTGCTCGACGTGGACCGCCTGGAGCGTCGCGCGCGCTGAGGTACTCCGGCGGTCCGTGGTCGGGTCCGCGGAATGAGCGGGGAGAGGGCGTCGGATCTTCCATCCGCTCACTCGTTCCTCGCTCGCTCCCGCCAGACCCACCACGATCCGACGCCCTCTCCCCGCTCATTCCGCTCGGCGGTTGGGTCGCCCTATGTGGCTCTGCATGCACGACGACGGCGGTCGCCCGGGGTGGGCGACCGCCGTCTCTCGCTGGGGTGCTCGGGTTCAGGTGGCCGGTCATGACGCCGGCACACCGCCCCGCAGTCCCGGCCGTTCCGCGAAGTAGCCGGGCGGCCCGGATATCTCGGCGGAGCGGGTCAGGTCAGGCCGGGAGCTCCGCGATCAGCTCGACCTCGACCGGGGAGTCGAGCGGGAGGACCGTGACGCCGACCGCGCTGCGGGCGTGGACGCCCGCGTCGTCGAGCCACTCGCCGAGGGCCAGGCTCGCGCCGTTGATGACGCCCGGCTGGCCGGTGAACGACGGGTCCGACGCCACGAAGCCGGTGAGCTTGACGATGCGGACGCCGTCGAGGGTGCCCGCGACCGACCGGACCGCCGCCAAGGCGTTCAGGACGCACACGCGCGCCAACCCGGCGGCGTCGGCCGGGGGAACCAGGCCGGGACCGTCGCCGACCTTGCCCGTGACCGGGAGCGCGCCGTCCACGAACGGGAGCTGGCCCGACACGTACACGTGGTTGCCGCTGCGGACCGCGGGGACGTACGCGGCCACGGGGGCGGCGACGTCGGGCAGGGTGATGCCGAGCTCCGCGAGGCGGGCCTCGACGGACGCCACGCCGGTCACTCCCCCGTCGGGCGCTTGAGGTAGGCCACGAGCCCGTTGCCGTCGGGGCCGGTCACCACCTGCACGAGCTCCCAGCCGTCCGCGCCCCACTGGTCGAGCACAGCCTTGGTGTTGTGGATGATGAGGGGGATCGTCGCGTACTCCCAGGTCTTCGCCATGCGACCGAGCGTAGCCGCGCAGACGCCTTGCTTCTCACGAAACCCGCACAACCCCGCCGCGATCGCCGCCCGGAGACGCCCAGGTGCCTCACGTAGCCTAGGCATCATGGCTTCTCCTGCGGCTCCGCCTCCTCGCCCCCGCGGCCACAAGGTCAACGCCTTCCAGCTCATCGCGCTGCTGCTCGCGTTCGTCCTCGTCGCGACCGTCGGCGGCGTGCTGGCGGCCGGGCTGTTCATCCCCGCCGTCGCGGGCGCGAAGGCCGTCACCGACACCACCATCGAGGTGTTCAACGACCTGCCGACGGAGCTCGAGCAGAAGCCCCTCCCCCAGACGTCGACCTTCTACGCGAGCGACGGCAAGACCGTCCTGGCGCGGTTCTACGACCAGAACCGCACGGACGTCTCCCTCAAGGAGATCTCGCCGTACATGCAGCACGCGATGGTCGCGATCGAGGACAAGCGGTTCTACGAGCACGGCGGCATCGACGTCCAGGGCACCCTGCGCGCGCTCGTCAACAACGCGACGTCGTCGGACACCCAGGGCGCGTCGACGCTGACGCAGCAGTACGTCAAGAACGTGCTGATCCAGAACGCGCTCGCCGAGACCGACCCGGCCAAGAAGGCCGCAGCGCTGGAGGCTGCGCGGGGCAAGACCGAGGAGCGCAAGCTGCGTGAGGCGAAGCTCGCGATCTCCCTCGAGAAGAACATGACCAAGGACCAGATCCTCGAGGGCTACCTCAACATCGCCCAGTTCGGCCTCAAGGTGTACGGCGTCGAGGCGGCGGCGGAGTACTACTTCTCGACGACGGCGGCCAAGCTCACCCCGGTCCAGGCGGCCACGATCGCCGGCATCACCCAGCGTCCCGGCGACTACGACCCGACCGTCAACCCGGGCGACTCGCAGCGCCGTCGCAACCAGGTCCTCAACGACATGTACCAGCAGTCGTACATCACCAAGAAGCAGTACGACCAGGCAGTGAAGACCCCGCTGAAGAAGTCGCTGAAGATCGACACGACCTCGATCACGAACGGCTGCCAGCCCGCGACCGCGGCCGCGCTGTTCTGCGACTACGTCACGCGCGTCATCTCCAACAACGACGACGGCGCGTTCAGCTCGTGGGGCAAGACCTCCAGCGCGCGTCTCGACACCCTGAAGAAGGGTGGCTACAAGGTCGTCACGACGATCGACCTCAAGGACCAGAAGATCGCGACCAAGAAGGTCCGCAACGCGGTCCCGGTCGGGAAGAAGTCCACCACCACGACCAAGAGCGGCAGCGTCATCAAGCTTCAGCTCGAGAGCGCCCTCGCCTCGGTCGAACCCGGAACGGGCAAGGTCATCGCGCTGGCGCAGAACCGACCGTTCGACGGGTCGGCCAAGCCCATCAAGAACGGCTCCTCCGTGAACTTCGCGGCCGACCAGGACCATGGCGGGTCCCAGGGCTTCTCGCCCGGGTCGAGCTTCAAGGTGTTCGTGCTGGCGGAATGGCTCAAGGAGGGCCACTCGCTCTACGAGAACGTCAACGGGACCCCGCGGACGTTCCCCAGGACGGCGTTCCACGCCTCGTGCATCCGCGGCTGGAGCCCGTGGACCGTCGGTAACTCCGACGGCAGCGAGACGGGCTCGATGAACGTCCTGCGCGCGACCTACGACTCGGTCAACGCGGCCTACGGCGACATGGAGACACGACTCGACATGTGCGGCATCGGGAAGACCGCCGAGTCGATGGGCTTCCGGGGTTCGGCGACCGGCGACTCGAAGGTGCGGGTGACCGGACCCTCCATGGCCCTCGGAACCCAGAACACCTCGCCCCTCCAGCAGGCTGCGGCGTACGCGACGCTGGCCTCGAACGGGACGTACTGCGAGCCGATCGCGATCACCTCGATCACCAACGCCAAGGGCAAGAAGCTCCAGGTCCCCAGCGCCCACTGCGACTCGGGTGCTCTCGACCCGAAGATCGCGTCGACGATCACGTACGCACTGAGCAACGTCCTCACCCAGGGCTCCGCCAAGGGCAACCAGCTTGCTGACGGCCGGACCGCCGTCGGCAAGACCGGTACCGCGCAGCGCTCGAAGGCCGTCTGGTTCGTCGGCTACACGCCCCAGCTCTCGACCGCAGTCGTGGTCACGAACGCCGAGAAGGAGGTCGACCTCCACAACGTCACGGTCGCGGGCTCCAAGTACGCCCCGACCGAGCAGCGCTGGATGTACGGCGGCACGATCTCTGCGCCCACCTGGAAGGCCTACATGGACGAGGCCCTCGCCGGTGAGCCGAACGAGTCCTTCCCGTCCCCCGACTCGAGCCTGGTCGGCAAACCCAAGGCTCCGGTCAAGACGGACACCGGCTCCAGCACGAAGTCGAGCGGCAAGAGCGACTCCAAGGACACCAGCTCCAAGGACAGCAGCTCCAAGGACAGCAGCTCGAAGGACACCAGCAGCGGCGGTTCGAGCGACAAGGGCGGCAAGGGCGGCGGCGACAAGCACGGCGGGGGCAAGTAGCCGGTGACCGCTGGACGACGCGCGCTCGGCGCGCTGGGGTTCGTGGCGGCGTCGGCGACGGCAGGTGTGGGGTACGCGCTGTGGGAGGCGCGCCAGTACACGCTGCGGGACAGGACCGTCCCGGTGCTGCCGCCGGGCCAGCCCGACCTGACGATCCTCCACTTCTCCGACCTGCACCTGGTCCCCACCCAGGCGGACAAGATCGCGTGGGTGCGCGACCTGGCGTCGCTCCGACCGGACTTCGTCGTCGACACGGGCGACAACATGGCGCACCGCGACGCGCTGCGACCCCTGCTGCACGCGCTCGAGCCGTTGATGAGCACGCCCGGAGCCTTCGTCATGGGCTCGAACGACTACTACGCGCCCATGCCGAAGAATCCGGCGCGCTACCTCAGGCGCGACGCCCGCAAGGGTCCGGTCGTGAACCCGCCCAACCTCCCGGCCGCAGCGCTCGCCGCAGCGCTGACGGGCGCGGGCTGGAGGGACCTCACGAACCGGCGCGACGTCGTCGACCTCGACGACCGTCCCGCGGGAGCCGCGCGCCGGATCGAGCTGGTCGGCGTCGACGACCCGCACCTCGACCGCGACCTCTTCCCGCCGCGCCTGCCGGCCTCGGTGCCGCCGCACGCGTGGACCGAGGGCCCCGACGCGGACGCGCCGGCCGACCCGGCCGCCGCCGAGCCGCTCGTCCGGCTCGGCGTCACCCACGCGCCGTACGTGCGCGTCCTCGACCAGATGTACGACGACGGCGCCGAGCTGATCCTCGCCGGCCACACGCACGGCGGGCAGCTGTGCCTCCCGGGCTACGGGGCGCTCGTGACCAACTGCGACGTCGACCGGGAGCGAGCCAGTGGCCTGCACGGCTGGCCGGGCGCCAGCCCGGCCACCCCGGCGGGCGCCGGCTCGACGTGGCTCAACGTGTGCGCCGGGCTCGGCACGAGCCCGTACACGCCGGTCCGCTTCGCCTGCCGCCCCGAGGCCGTCCTGCTCCGCCTCACCGCCCGCGCGTCGTAGCGCGCTCCCGGCTCGGGCGGGCCGGCGCCCTCAGCTCTCGATGGCCGTGAGCTGGTCGAGGCCGCCCTCGAGGATGTCGCTCTTCGACGGCGCGGTGATGGTGACGGGCTCGCCCCAGTGGGTGAACGTCATCTCGACCGTCGCCCCGGAGACGTCAGCCTCGATCTTGCGCACGAGGTCGTCGTCGCCCACCCAGTACGTGTAGGTGACGGTCCGGGGCAGCGACGCCCCCGCCGTCCCGAGCTGGCTCTTGAGCGCCCCGCCGAGCTTCGCCGTGTCCACGACGACGACGTACTTCTGCGCCTGGACGCCGTCGATCGTCGTGGGCGCCCCGCTCTTCTCGAGGGAGGTGACGGCGTCCTTCAGCCCGGCGATCTGCTGCGTGGGGTCGCCGCCGTCGAGCAGGCCCTTGAACTGCGAGGCGAGAGGGTTGCTCGTGTCGGACGGGTCGATCTCGACCCACTTGTTCTTCGAGAGCTCGCCGAGGTTCATGTAGACGATGCCGTCGACGGCGCGGACCGTCATCTCAGGCATCGCGCCGGGCATCGTCACGGTCTCGTCCATGGCGACCTTCGAGCCGCCCATGTCGACGGTCCCGTCGACGCTGATCCTCTGGCCGGCCACGCTCGTCGTCATCGACAGGCGCACGGACTTCTTCGCGTGCTGCGCGGCGGTGAGCCGGGTCGCGAAGTTGTCGGCGGTGAGGGCGGCGGCCTCGGCGCCTGCGCCAGCCTGAGCAGCCGGCGCCGACGACGACGCGGCCCCCGCGGCGGGCGACGCGCTCTTCGCGGCGGTCGCGCCGTCGTCGGACGTGGAGCATCCGGTGACGGTCAGAGCGGCGCCGAGCGTGAGCGCGGCGAGGCCGAGGAGCGGACGACGCACGGGGACCTCCGGGTCGGGGCAGGACTGGCAGGTCCGTCCACCGTACCGGCCCGGAGGCCGAGCACGAGGCCTACGCCGACGACGGCGATGCCCGCCCAGACCCCGACGCCCGGCAGCGCGAGTCCCCCGGCGACGCCCGCGCCGGCCGCTGCGACGGGGGCCAGGCCGGTCAGGAGGCCCGCCCGGTCGGACCCGAGGGCGCCGACCGCGCCGTACCAGAGCACGAACGCGACAGCAGTGACGAGGACCGCGAGGTACGCGACCGTGAGGAGGTCGGCGCCGTCCAGCTGCCCGACGGCGCCCCACCCCTCGAGCGGGACGGCCAGGGCCGCGAACAGCACCGCCCCGATCCACACCGCGTGCAGCGACACGCCCCACGGCCCGTGCCGCCGCAGGACCGGGACGGCGAGCAGCGTGAACCCGGCCTCGCACACGAGCGTGACGACCGCCCACGCGATCCCCACGGCGTCGGCGTGCCCCGTCCCCTCGACGAGCACGGCCCCGGCGGTCACGACGACGGCCGCCACGACCAGCCGGGCCCGCGGCCTGCGCCGCTCGAGCGCCGGCCCGACGACGCCGAGCAACACGGGCACGCACGCGACGGCGACCGCCAGCACGGCCGGCTCGGCGTGCGCGGCCCCGCGGACCAGCGCGACGTTGAACAGCACGAGGCCCGTCGCGGCGACGGCGGTGAGCCACAGCCACTCGGCGCCGCGCGGACGCCGGATCGGCACCCCGCGCACCCGGGCGATCAGGACGAGCACCGCGGCCGCGATCGCGTAGCGCAGGGCCTGCGCCGTGAACAGCGGCGCGTCGACGAGCACGCGGGAGACCGCCGCGCTCGACCCGACCAGCACCATCGCCGCCGCGCCGCCCACGACGGGCACCCGCGAACGCCGGCCGCTGGCCGGGTTCGTCGGGGTTCGAGCCGGGCCCGGTCGTGTCGCGGTGCTGTCCATGTCCCGAGGCTCTCGCGCACACTGGTCCGGTGACCAGGTCCATCGACACCTCAACGAGTTGGTCCAATCCGTCGTCCGACTTCCTCCAGCTCGACCGCGGCCAGGCGTTCCCGCGCGACCTGTCGGGCTGGCTCGCCGACGCCGTGCGGTCCGCGATCGCGGACGGCCGCCTGCGCCCGGGTGCCGTCCTGCCGTCGACGCGCGCGCTCGCCGACGACCTCGGCGTCGCTCGCGGCACCGTCACCGAGGCGTACCGGCGGCTCGCCGAGAGCGGCCAGGTCGAGGGACGGGGGCGCGCGGGGACCGTGGTCCTCGAAACCCCCGTCATGGCGCCGCAGCGCCGGGAGCCTCGACCGGCACGCCCCGCGCCCGCCGGGCGCCCGACGCTGGCCCGGCCCGCGCCGTCGCCCGTGACGCGCGAGGCCGACGCCTCGACGTTCGAGGCCGTCCGCGCCGCGCGCCCCGCCGTCGACCTCATGCCCGGCGTCCCGGACCTCGCGGCCTTCCCCCGGGCCGCGTGGCTGCGCGCCGAGCGCCGCGTGCTCGACGACCTCGGCGCCGGGGCGCTGGCCTACGGCGACCCCCGCGGCGAGCCGGCGCTGCGAACCGAGATCGCGGCCTGGTTGGCGCGGTTCCGGGGGCTGCGGGTCGACCCGGACCGGGTGATCGTCGTCGCGGGCGTCGCCCAGGCGCTCGCCCTGGTCGCCCGCGCGCTGCGCGACGACGGGCACCGGGCGATCGCCGTCGAGGACCCGGGCTCGCTCGGCGCCCGGGACCTCCTCGCCTCGTGGGGCGTCGCGACCCCGCCGGTCGGCGTCGACGACCGCGGCCTCCGGGTCGACGAGCTGCGCGCGTCCGGCGCGGACGTGGTCCTCGCGACGCCGGCCCACCAGTTCCCGCTCGGCGTCGTCCTCGACGGGCCGCGCCGCCGCGAGCTGGCCGCCTGGGCCGCGGACGGCGGCCTGGTGATCGAGGACGACTACGACGCCGAGCACCGCTACGACCGCCCGCCCGTGGCGGCGTTGGCCGCCGGCCTCCCCGACCAGGTCTTCTACACCGGCAGCGTGTCGAAGCTGCTGGCTCCGGCCCTGCGGCTCGGCTGGCTCGTCGCGCCGCCGCGCCGGCACGACGTCCTCGTGGACGCGAAGCGCCACAGCGACCTCGGCAACCCGGTGCTCGGGCAGCTCGTGCTGGCCTCGCTGCTCGGCTCCGGCGCGCTCGAGCGCCACCTCCGGCTTGCCCGGAGCCGGCACCGGCGCCGGCGCGACGTCGCGGTCTCCGCCCTCGCGCGCGAGCTGCCGGGCGCCCGGGTCCACGGCGCGGCCGCGGGCCTGCACCTCACGGCCACGTTCGACGACGAGCCCGCGCTCGACGACGTCGTCCTCGCCCGCGCGGCGCTCGAGCGGGGCGTCGCGGTGCACCCGCTGGCGTGGCACCGGCAGCGGCCGGGGACGCCGGGCGTCGTCCTCGGGTACGGCGCCTCGTCCACCGGCACCATCGAGGACGGCGTCGCCCGGCTCGCGGCCGCGCACCGGGACCTGAGGTGAGGGCGGAGAATCGGCAGGTGACGCGAGACCGCGGGCCCTCGGCGCCCGGCACCCTGCCCCGCCCGTCCGACCCCGCGCCGTACCGCCGCGTCCTCGTCACGGGCGCCGCCGGCCTGATCGGGCGTGCGGTCCTGCGCCACCTCGCCCAGCGCGACGTGCCGGTGACGGCCCTCGTCCGGACCGACCCCGGCGACCTGGCGACAGGGCGCGGACCCGACGCCGATCCCACGAGCGTGGACCGCGTCGTCGTCGGGGACGCCGCGGACCCGCGCGTGGTGACGGACGCGCTCGACGGCGTCGACGCCGTCGTGCACCTGGCCGCGATCCCCTCCCCCGAGGGTGCCGAGGCGCAGGAGGTCTTCGCGACGAACACCGCGACCACGTTCGCCGTGCTCGAGGCCGCGGGCGTCGCGGGGGTCGAGCACGTCGTCGTCGCGGGCAGCATCAACGCCGTGGGCCTGCGCTTCTCGCCCGTCCCTGCGACGCCGGCCTACCTGCCGCTCGACGTCGCCTCGCCGACCCGTGCCGCAGACCCGTACGCGCTGTCGAAGGTCGTCGGCGAGGCCACGGCCCGGACGATGCACCGGCGGCACGGCACGACGATCAGCGTGCTGCGCTTCCCGATGGTGGGCGGCCTGGGCGAGGTGCCGGGGCTCGACGACCGGCTCACACCCTTCGCGTCGGGCACGGGGTTCGACCTGGCCGTCACCGCCCGCGACCTGTGGTCCTACCTGGAGACCCGCGACGCCGCGCGCGCCGCGGTCCTCGCACTCACGCCCGCCGAGCCCGGCGTCCACGTCGCGTTCGTCGCGGCCCCGACGACGTACGCCCCCTACCGCACGGCCGAGCTCCTCGCCCGCTACTGGCCGGGCGTCGAGGTGCGGCGCGAGCTGCCGGGGCGCACGGTCCCCCTCGACCTCGAGCCCGCGCGTCGGCTGTTCGGCTTCGAGGCCGAGCACGTGCTCGACCTCCCGGAGCTCGACCTCCCCTGATGCTCACCCGACGTGTCAGAACCTGACGGCGCTCGAACGCCGTCAGGTTCTGACAGCTCGAACGCCGGCCGGAATCGGATTTCGTCCAGGGGCCACGGGTCGGCTATCCTGGGCAGGCTCCGGAAGCGGTCGTGGTTCATGACGCGCGCCGGTGCACGACCTCGGGGTGTGGCGCAGCTTGGTAGCGCGCCTCGTTCGGGACGAGGAGGTCGCAGGTTCAAATCCTGTCACCCCGACCAGCCGGAAGGCCCGGAACCGCAACGGTTCCGGGCCTTCCGTCGTCTCCGGTCAGCGCGGGGCGCGGAACTGCTCGGGTCGCTCGCGCGGAGTCTCGGCCAGCGCCCGCACGACGCCGGCGGCGTCGAGGTCCGCGCCGTACACGGGCGTCCCGGGCTGCTGCCGCCACGACTCCGCGAGCGGGCCGGCGTCGACCGGGTCGAACCCGAGCGCGTCGACGATGCCCGACACGATCGGCCGCCCGGCGTCGTCGTCGCCCGCGATCGGCAGGGCGATCCGGCCCTCCGCGCCCGGCTCCGCGCCGCGGTCGCGCAGGTGTGTCCAGTTGATCCCGTTGAACACCTTGAAGACCGGGACCCCCAGCACCGACGACACCCACACGCTCTCGGGGACGTCGGGGTCCTCGATGCCGTCGATGCGGCCGTCGCGCTGCCAGTAGTAGTTGTTCGTCTCGATCACCGGGGCACCGGCGGCCCGCGCGTCGACGATGCCGGGCGCGAGGTCCGGGACCGCGCGCTCCGGGATGCTGAGGATCACCAGCTCGGCGTCGGCGGCCGCGTCCTTGGCCCAGACCGGCGTCGCACCGGTCTCGGCGGTGAGCCCCGCGAGCGTCTCGGGTGCCCGCGAGTTCGCGACCCGCACGTCGTGTCCGAGCGCGGTCAGCCGCCGCGTGAGGGTGCCGCCGATGTGTCCTGCTCCGATGATGCCGATCCGCACGTTCGTCTCCTGTTCGTCGTGGTCACCTGCTGCAATCACGACGTCCGGCTCGATGTTCCGGGCAACCGTCCAGAACCGCGCCGGACCCTAGGCGGGCTCGGGCCGGTGGGCGCGCAGGACCTTCGTCAGGAGCGCATGGAGCTGCTGCTGCTCGTGAGCGTCGAGACCGGCGAGCAGCTCGGCTTGGGCCCGGTTCGCGGCGTCCTGGATCGCGACGAGCCGACGCCCGCCGGCCGTGGTGAGGGTGACGACGTTGCGGCGCCGGTCGTCGGGGTCGGGCGTGCGGTCGACGTGACCGGCGGAGTCGAGCCGGGTCACGATCCCGCTGATCTCGTTGCGGTCGATGCCCAGCCTCCTGCCGAGCCCGGCCTGGCTGAGCGGGCCGTACTCCTCCAGGGCGGCGAGGACGGCGAAGTCGGAGCGCGCGCTGAGCGGCATGTGCCGGGCCGTGGCGCGGGCACCGATCGTGGACACCCTGCTCGCCTGCCAGCTCGTCAGCGCACGCAGCCGGGCGGGCGGCCGCACGTCGTCGTCGGTCTCTTCCATGCCGTGAGCATATCCGTTGGGGAGCCCAACCGATCAGTGCTACGTTGTCCACACCAACGTTGGGCTTCCCAACGGCCCTGATCCGAGGAGAGCACTCATGTCCGAGACCCCATCCCGTCGCGACCTGTCCGACCGTCACGTCCTGATCCCCGGCGGCACGGGCGGCGTCGGGGAGGGCGCCGTGCGGGCGTACCTCGCGGCCGGCGCCGACGTCGTCGTACCGACGCGGACCCAGGAGCGCGGGGACGAGTTCCGGGCCTTGCTCGGCGCGGCCGCCACCGAGCGCCTGCACCTGGTCGTCCACGACTACACGAGCTTCGCCGGTGCCGAGGCCCTCGTGGCGACAGCGGTCGACCGGCTGGGGAGCGTCGACGACGTCGTCGCCCCGATCGGCGGCTGGTGGTGGGGCAAGCCGCTGTGGGAGATCGACGAGGCCGACTGGCAGGGCGCGTTCGTCGACCTCGCGACCACCCACATGGCCGTCGTCCGCGCCGCCCTGCCGCGCATGACGCGGCAGGGCGCCTACACGATCGTCGTGGGCGAGTCCGCCCACGTCCCGGTCCCGGGCAGCGGCCTCGTGAGCATGGAGCAGACCGCGCTGCACATGATGCACCAGGTGCTCACCGCGGAGCTGGCCGACGCCAAGCGGGTCTTCTTGCTCGAGCTCGGCCCCGTCAGGACCCGGCTCACCGAGGCGCACGACCCGCAGCAGGTGACCGCCGACCAGGTCGGCGCCGTCGCCGCGGCGGCCTCCGCGTCGACGGTCGCCGGGCAGCACCTGCGGCTCCCGGACGGGCGCGCGGCGGCCGAGGTCCTCGCCCGGCTCCGAGAGGACTGAGCCCGGCGGACGACGTCGGGACCCGTCCGATCACGCCTGGCGGCCCGAGGACCCGGAGGACGCGCGAGCCTCCCCCGGGTCCGCGGCGCCGTCGTCGGGCACCCGCGAGTGGCGCCGCCCGTACGCGAAGTAGATGACGAACCCGATCAGCATCCAGACGAGGAACCGCAGCCACGTCTCGACGGGCAGGTTGAGCATGAGGTACAGGCACGCGAGGACCGACGCGATCGGGAGGACCGGCACCCACGGCACGCGGAAGGCGCGCTCGAGATCGGGCCGGGTCCGGCGCAGCACGATCACCCCGATCGACACCACCACGAACGCGAACAGCGTCCCGATGTTGACCAGCTCCGCGAGCGCCGACAGCGGGATGAACGCCGCCAGAACGGCCACGACGGCGCCGATGAGGATCGTGATCCGGTAGGGAGTGCGGAACGTCGGGTGCACGGTCGCCAGCCCGCGGGGCACCAGGTTGTCCCGTGACATCGCGAACAGCACGCGCGACTGGCCGAGCATGAGGATCATGACGACGGTCGTGAGACCCGCGAGCGCCCCGACCGTGATGATGGTCGCCGCCCAGTCGGCGCCGACGGACTTGAACGCCTCGGCGAGGGGTGCGTCGGGGTCGAGCTCGGAGTACTTCTGCATCCCGACGACGACGAGCGACACCCCGACGTACAGGGCCGTGCAGATGACGAGCGACCCGATGATCCCGCGCGGCACGTCGCGCTGGGGCTTGTGCGTCTCCTCGGCGGCGGTCGCGACGACGTCGAACCCGATGAACGCGAAGAACACGATGGCGGCGGCCGTGAAGATGCCGACGACGCCGAAGTCGGCGGGCGCGCTGCCGAGGATCGTCTGCCACAGCGTGGCCTGGAGGCCGGTGGTGTCGGGCGCCGGCTTCGACGGCGGCACGAACGGGTGGTAGTTGGCGGCCTTGACGAAGAACAGCCCGGCGACGATGACGAACAGCACGATCGCGACCTTGATCGCGACGATCACCGAGTTGACCCGCGCGGACAGCTTGACCCCGAGCACCAGGACCGCCGTGAGGATCACGACGACGAGCAGCGCGGGCAGGTCCATGAACGCGCCGTCGCCGCCGGCGATCGACGCGGGCAGGTGCCACCCGATCGTGTCGAGCAGGCTCGAGAAGTACTGGGACCAGCCGACCGCCACGACCGCGGCACCGAGCGCCATCTCGAGCAGCAGGTCCCAGCCGATGATCCACGCCACGATCTCGCCCGACGTCGCGTACGCGAACGTGT
Source organism: Luteimicrobium sp. DT211 (assembly GCF_049844995.1). Taxonomy (NCBI): domain Bacteria; kingdom Bacillati; phylum Actinomycetota; class Actinomycetes; order Micrococcales; genus Luteimicrobium; species Luteimicrobium sp. DT211. The sequence goes on from NZ_JBNCMC010000001.1 coordinate 778,531, forward strand.
ACGCGCTGCCCGCCACCGGCACGGTCGACGCGAGCTCGGCGTAGCAGAGCGCCGCCAGGGCGCAGACCAGGCCCGCGATCGCGAAGGAGATCGCCACCGCCGGGCCGGCGTGCTCCTTGGCGGCGAGCCCCGTGAGCACGAAGATCCCGGTCCCGATGACGACGCCCACCCCGAAGACCGTGAGGTCGAGGGCGGACAGGTCACGCTTGAGCTGGTGCTCCGAGTCGTCGGCGTCCGCCATCGACGCCTCGACGGACTTGGTACGGAAGACGCTCATTGACACTCCTTCGAGCCGTGGCGGTCGTCGGGGTCCTGCCCGTCCACTGTCACGCGGGCGTCTGACGTCGGCAAACGCTCGGCCGCAGGTGGGGCGGCGGGGCACGGGTGCGCCGCGGCCGCCGCTAAGGTGTCCCGGTGCGCATCCTGTTCGTCGTCGTGCCCGCGTTCATCGCGGTGGTCCTGCTCTGGATGATCGTCGGGGCCGTGCGCGAGATCGGCGGGCTGCGCGCTTTGCAGCGGTCCGGGCAGGAGACGCGAGGAACGGTCGTCGCGAGCCACGTGAGCCACTCGACGAGCGGCTCGGGCGACGACCGCCGGATCAGCTCGGCCCTGGTCGAGACCGTCGAGTTCCCCACGCTCGACGGGCGCCGGATCCGCGCCGTCCCCACCTACTCGGACGTCGGTATGCTCGACCGCTCCGGCCAGGACGTGCGCGTGCTCTACGACCCCGAGCGACCGGAGCGCTTCGTCGCCCCGACTGGGGCGCAGATCGGGGCCGGTGCCGCCGGGACGCGCATCGTCGTCGCCGTCGTCTTCCTCGCGCTGATCGGTGGGTTCGTCGCGTTCTCGCAGAGCCTGATCAACAGCTCGCCGTTCTGACCGCCGCGCCGACCAGGAGACCACCTGTGCCAACCGCCCCCGATCCCCTCGCCGGAGACGTCCCGGCCGAGCCCGCGCCCCGCGGCCGACGCCGGTTCACGCCGTGGGTCGCCGCGCTGCTCGCCGTCGTCGTGGTGGTCGGGTGGTTCGTGCTGTCGCGCAACCCGAGGCTCGAGGCGGAGGGCTCGAGGTGGAGCTCGCCTGCGACGGTGACCTGCGCGGACGAGAGCATCTCGCTCCACTCGAGCGAGGACGCGGCCGTCACCGACGGCTCCCCGGTCTACGCGGCGCTCGTGCGCAACTCCTCGCAGTTCCCGGTCACGATCTCGGCGGAGCAGCCGGCCGGGTTCCGGGTCGCGTTCACCGGTGTCGTGGACGTGAGCACGGCGGCGTCCCGCGAGCCCGGGAGCACGACCGCGTCCGTCTCGGTCCCGACCGGGCAGACCGTGTCCCTGGTCGTCTCGGCCGCGTCGCCCCTGCCGGCCCTGGCAGACGATGCCTCGGTGGGGATCGCGCGGGTGCGGCTCCGCACCACGACCCTCGGGACGACGTCGTCGCAGGACTTCGTCCTCCCCGACCAGGTCATGATCTACGGCGGGGAGACCCCGCCCGACGGGTACCGCTGCTCGTGACCCGCCGACGAAGCCGCGGCGACAGCACGGTCGAGGTCGTCGTCGAGCCGGACGAGGGCGGTACGCCCGCGAGCCCACCCGTCCGCCGGATCAAGCACCCGTGGCGCAGGACGACGGCGCTGGTCGTGGTCGTCGCCCTGGCCCTCGTGGCCGTGCAGTGGCAGCGGCTGGCGCGCGACGTGGACGTCGTCGACGCAGGCGTGGGCTGGACGGACGCCCCGGTGCTGATGTGCTCCGGCGGGAGCGAGGCTGCCGTGCACGATGCGAGCCCCGACCGCACCGGCGACGACGACCGCGCGCACCTCGCGGACGACCCGCACGACGTCGTGACGCTCGCGAACCGCGGACGGTGGCCGGTCACGCTCCGGCTGACGGACACCCGGCGGGGCGCGTTCGAGGCCGATTCGGTCGGGCGGACACCGACCCCGACGAGGGCGACCTCGGACGAGCCCAACGATCTCCCGACGCCGACCGCCACCCAGGTCACCGACGAGGTCCGCGTCCCGGCGGGCTCGAGCGTACGGCTGCGCCTCGTGTACCCGGTGCTCACGGTCAGGGGCGAGGGCACCGGCACGGCACGACTGCGATCGATCGGGTTGCACGTCACGTCGCTAGGCGTCACGACGACCCAGATCCTGACTCTCGACCGGTCCATCTACACGTGGACCTCCGCCGAAGGCACGGCAGGGAACGTGTCGCCGCTGACGCTCGCCGACGACATCTGCGCGCCGTCGCGCTGACCTTCCGGGTGGACCCACCCTGCCCCGACGGCCGGGCTCAGCGCTCCGGTACCTCGCGCTGGTCGGGCCCGGTGTACGCGGACAGAGGACGGATGAGCGCGTTGCCGGCGTGCTGCTCCATGACGTGCGCGGTCCAGCCGACGACGCGCGACGCCACGAACAGCGGTGTGAACGTCGGGGTGTCGAAGCCCATGACGTGGTACGCGGGCCCGGTCGGGTAGTCGAGGTTCGGCAGGATCCCCTTGCGCGCGGCCATCGCGGACTCGAGCGCGTCGTAGAGCGCGGCGAGGTCCTGGCGGCCGGTGTGCTCGAGGAGCTCGTCGAGCGACGCCTTCATGGTGGGGACGCGCGAGTCGCCGTGCTTGTAGACGCGGTGCCCGAAGCCCATGATCTTGCGGCGCTCCGCGAGCGCCCGGTCGAGCCAGGCCTCGGCGCGGTCGGCGGTGCCGATCTCGTCGAACGTCGCCATGACGGCCTCGTTCGCGCCACCGTGCAGCGCTCCCTTGAGCGCCCCGACGGCGCCGGTCACGGCGGAGTGCAGGTCCGACAGCGTCGACGCGATGACCCGCGCGGTGAACGTCGAGGCGTTGAACGAGTGCTCCGCGTACAGGACCATCGACACCTCGAACGCCCGGACGACCACCGGGTCGGGCACCTCGCCGAACGTCAGCCACAGGAAGTTCTCCGCGTACGAGAGGTCGTCGCGGGGTTCGACCTCGTCCAACCCGTGGCGGCGTCGCTGGTCGAGCGCGACGACGGCGGGCAGCACGGCCCACAACCGCGCCGCCTTGGCCTGCTCCGCCTCGGGCGACGAGTCCTCGGCGTGCGGGTCGTTCGCGCCGTGCACCGACACCGCGGTGCGGACGACGTCCATGGGGTGGCTCGTCGTCGGGAGCGCCAGCACGGCGTCGCGGACCACCGACGGCAGGGCCCGCGCCGCGCGCTCCGCGGACGTCTGCTCGGCGAGCTGCGCCGTCGTCGGGAGCTCGCCGTGCCACAGGAGGTACGCGACCTCCTCGAACGACGCGCGGGCCGCGAGCTCCTGCACCGGGTACCCGCGGTAGAGCAGCGAGTTGGTGTCGGGGTTGACCTTGGAGATCGCGGTCTCGTCGGCGACGACGCCGACGAGGCCCTTCCGGATCGCGGGCGGGTCGAGGGGGCCGGTGGTCGTGCCGGTCATGGCGTCACTCCTTCGTGAAGTTCGGTTCGCACGGGGTCAGGGGCGGTAGGTAAAGATGCTGGTGTCGAACGTGTTGTAGCCGGCGTAGTCGAGGAGCTCGTAGAGCCGCGCGCGGGTCTGCATGCCCTCGACGAGCCCCGCCTGCGTGCCCTCCGCGGCGATCTCCTCGAGCCCCCGCTCGACGGCGCCCATCGCGATCCGCAGGAGCGTCACCGGGTAGATGACCATCCGGACGCCGGCGTCGGCGAGCTGCCGGGTGGTGAACAGCTCGGACTTGCCGAACTCGGTCATGTTCGCGAGCACCGGCACGTCGACGGCGGACGCGACGGCCTCGAACTCGCGCAGGTCCTTCATGGCCTCGGGGAAGATCGCGTCCGCCCCGGCGTCGACGAGCGCCCGCGCACGGTCGACGGCGGCCCGCAGCCCGGCGTCGCCGTCGAGCGACCCGCGCACGTCGGTGCGGGCCATGACGAGGAAGCTGGGGTCGCGGCGGGCGTCGGCGGCGGCGCGGACCCGCTTGAGCGCGGTCTCGAGCTCGACGACGGACTTGCCGTCGAGGTGGCCGCACCGCTTCGGGTTGACCTGGTCCTCGATGTGGCAGCCCGCGAGGCCGGCGTCCTCGAGCTCCTGGACGGTGCGGGCCACGTTCATGGGCTCGCCGAAGCCGGTGTCGGCGTCGACGAGCGCCGGCAGGTTGGTCATCCGGGCGATCTGACCGGACCGCTGCGCGACCTCCGTCAGCGTCGTCAGGCCGATGTCGGGCAGGCCGAGGTCCGCGGACAGCACCGCCCCCGACACGTACACGCCGTCGAAGCCCTTGTCCTCGATCAGCCGCGCCGACAGCGGGTTGAACGCGCCCGGGAAGCGCAGCACCCGCCCCTCGCTCCCGGCCGCCGCGAGCGCGTCGCGGAACGCCACGCGCTTGTCGGACGCCGTCGTCGTCGCGTACAGCATCACTTGCCTCCCAGCTCGAAGAGCCCGCGCGGGCTCTGGACGGACTCCAGCACGCCGGGCGCCGCCACGACGGTCAGCTCCCGCAGCTCGCCGGCCGCGAGGTCGGGCAGGCGCTGCGCGAGGTCGAGGAACCGCTCGACCTCCTCGGGCTCGACGAGCCCGTCGGCGAGGGTGCGGAACTTGCGGACGTAGTCCTTGCGCTCGAACGGCCGGGCGCCCAGCGGGTGCGCGTCGGCGACGGCGAGCTCGCGGACGATCCGGCCGCCGTCGGCCAGCTCGATCTCGACCCGCCCGCCGAACGCCTTCTCCGCCGGGTCGGTGGAGTGGTACCGCCGCGTCCACTCGGCGTCCTCGGCGGTCGTGACCTTCTGCCACAGCTCGACGGTGTCCGGACGCGCCGCGCGCTCGGGCGCGTAGGACGCCACGTGGTGCCAGCCGCCGTCCTGCAGGGCGACCGTGAAGATGTACGGCACCGAGTGGTCGAGGGTCTCGCGCGAGGCGTGCGGGTCGTACTTCTGCGGGTCGTTCGCGCCCGAGCCGATGACGTAGTGCGTGTGGTGACTGGTGTGGATGACGATCCGCGCGACGTTCGCGGGGTCGGCCAGGAACGGGTGCTCGGCGTGCAGGGCGCGCGCCAGGTCGATGAGGGCCTGCGCCTGGTACTCCGCCGAGTGCTCCTTGGTGAAGGTGTCGAGGATCGCGGTCTTGGCCTCGCCCACGTCCGGGAGCGTGACGTCGTAGGACGCGTCGGGGCCGTCGAGCAGCCACGCGATCACGCCGTCCTCGCCCTCGTAGATCGGCTCGGGGCTCGTCTGGCCGCGCATCGCCCGGTCGACGGCCTCGACCGCGACCTTGCCCGCGAACGCCGGCGCGTACGCCTTCCACGTCGAGATGCGGCCCTTGCGGGACTGGCGGGTCGCCGTCGTCGTGTGCAGGGCCTGGCCGATCGCCTGGAAGATCACCTGGGCCGGGAGCCCCAGCAGCGTCCCGATCCCCGCCGCCGCGGAGGGGCCGAGGTGCGCGACGTGGTCGATCTTGTGCGCGTGCAGGCTGATGGTCCGCGCGAGGTCGACCTGGATCTCGTAGCCCGTCGCGACGCCGCGCACGACGTCGCGCCCGGACCTCCCCGCGTGCTGCGCGACCGCGAGGACCGGCGGGATGTTGTCGCCCGGGTGCGAGTACTCGGCGGCGAGGAACGTGTCGTGGAAGTCGAGCTCGCGGACCGCGACGCCGTTCGCCCACGCCGCCCACTCGGGGCTCGTGCGCGTGGTCAGCGGGCTGCCGAAGACCGTCCCGCCCGGCACGTACGGGTGCGTGAGGGCCTGGGCGCGCGCCGCGACGACGGGTGCCCGCGTCAGGCTCGCGACCGCCACCGACGCGTTGTCGATGACCCGGTTGATCACCATGTCCGTGACCTCGGGGGTGACGTCGACGGGGTCGGCGGCGAGCTCCGCGAGCTTCCAGGCGAGCTGGTCCTCGCGGGGCAGGTCGTCCGCGCTGGGGTGCACGCGGACGGTGTGGGTGATGGGCATGGCGTCTCTCTTCCGGTGGTGCTACGGCGTGTGGCGGTCGAGCGCGCGCGCCGCCGCGGCGGCGCTCGACTCGATGTGGGCGCGCATGGCGTCCTCCGCGGCGTCCGGGTCCCCGCCGACGACGGCGCGCGCCACCGCGCGGTGCTCGTCGACGTGAGCGGTGGTCCCGACGCGCTCGCGGGTGGCGAGCATGCGGTAGCGGTCGACGTGGCCGCGGATCTGGCGGAGCAGCGCCGCGCACAGGCGGTCGTCCGCGAGCCGCTCCACGACCGCGTGGAACTCGGCCCCGATCCGCAGGACCTCGTCGTCGTGATCTCGGACGGCGTCCATGAGGTCGACCAGGCGAGCCAGGCGGGCGACGTCGTCGGGGGCTGCCGCGCCCTCGGGGCGGGCGACGCGCTCGGCGGCACGGCGGGCCAGGAGACCCTCGAGCCGGGCACGGACCTCGTAGACCTGTCGTGCGTCGGCGACGTCGAGCGGCGCGACCCGCACCCCGCCGGTGGGCTGCTCGACGACGAGCGTCTCGGCCTCGAGCCGTCGCAGCGCCTCCCGCACGGGGGTCCGCGAGACACCGAGACGGGCGGCGAGCGCGGGCTCGGACAGGCGCTCGTCGGGGGCGAGCGTGCCGTCGATGATCTCGGTCCGGAGGGCGTCGTAGACGGCCCGCGCCCCGGACTGCCGGGGGCTGAGCGTCGTCGTCATGGAGCCATTCTCGCACGCTGGTGTGCACGTGTATACATCGTGGCTGCCCGCTGCGGTGTCACAGACCGGCGCACTCCGACGTCTTCTCTGACATGGAGACCATCGACACCACGTCACGCCCCGGCGACCCCACGCAGCCGAGCGGGGAGCGCACCCTCACGGTCGCCGTGGTCGGCGGCACCGGAACGCTCGGCAGGCAGGTCGCGGCAGCCCTCGACGCCGCGGGCCACGACGTCCGTGCGCTCTCGCGCCACTCCGACCACCCGGTCGACCTGCGGACCGGGCTCGGTCTGGCCCCCGCGCTCGCCGGGTGCGACGTCGTCGTGGACGCGGGCAACGGCACCGGGCCCGCACGGAAGGCGGCTCGGACGCTCGTCGACGGCACCGAGCGTCTGCTCGACGCCGAGGCGGCGGCGGGCGTGCGGCACCACGTCTCGGTCGACATCGTCGGGTGCGACGTGGTGCCGATGGCGTACTTCGAGCTCAAGACGGCGCAGCAGCACCTCGTCGAGTCCGGCCCGGTGCCGTGGAGCACCGTGAGCGCGACGCAGTTCCACGAGTTCGCGGTCACGACCCTCGCGAGCTACACCCACCTGGGCCTCACGTTCGCACCGCCCATGCGCGTCCAGCCTGTCGCCTCGGCGGAGGTCGCGGCCGTCGTCGCGGGGGTCGCCCAGGGCGCGCCGTCGGGTCGGCGGACGACCGTCGTCGGCCCGGAGGTCCGCGAGCTGCGCGAGCTCGCCCAGGTCTGGAAGCGCGGCACCGCGCGGCACTCGCTCGTCACGCCCGTACCCTTCCCCGGCGCTGCCGGGCGCGCGCTCCGCAGCGGCGCGCTCACGTCGGACGCGGCGGACGTCGTCGGGCGGACGACGTTCGAGGAGTGGCTGGCGCTCAGCCGCTGATCAGGGCGACGAGCTCGCCGACCACCGCGTCGGCCCCGAGCGCCCGGTCCGTGAGCACGCGGTACCAGATCACCCCGAAGACGACGTCGAGCAGCGTGTCCACCGACACCCCCGCCGGGAGCTCGCCGCGCGCCGCCGCCCGGTCGAGGACCGTCCGCAGCGCGGCCCGGCGGTTCTCGATGAACACCTCCCGGAATCGCCGGCCGAACGCCTCGTCGAGCTGGGACTCCGCCATGAGCGCACGCAGGATCGCGACGACTTGCGACGCCCGGCCGAGCGCGACGCTCGCCTCGAGGAAGCCGCGCAGGTCGGCGGCGAGCGAGCCGTCGTCGGGCACGCGGATGTGCAGGTCGGCCTTCTCGACGAGCGCCTCCATGACCACGTCCGCCTTGGTGGGCCACCAGCGGTAGATGGTCTGCTTCCCGGTGCCCGCGCGCGCGGCGATCTTCTCGACGGTGAGTGGCCCGTAGCCGTGCTCGGCCACGAGCTCGACGGCGGCCGCCAGGATCGCGCGTCGGCTGTCCTCGCTGCGGCGGCGTCCGGGCCGGAGGGGGCTGGCGTCGGTCATGGGTCGATGCTAGCGTGAATCGAACCGAGACGGTCCGTCTAGGTTTAGAACGCTCGTCCCTCAGGAGCAGCCATGTCCCACAGCACCACCGCACGCACCGCCCTCGTCGTCGGCGGCACCTCCGGCATCGGGCTCGCCACCGCGCGCCTCCTCGCCGACCGCGGCTACGACGTGCACGTCGCCGGCCGGTCCGCCGAGCGCGTCAAGGCGGTCACCGACCTCGACCCCCGGCTCACCGCCCACCAGGCCGACGGCGGGGACCGGCCTGCGATCGACGCCCTCGCGGCGGAGCTCGCGCCCCTCGACGCGCTCGTCGTCACCCTCAGCGGGTCGCTCGGCATGGGCGCGCTCGCCGAGCTCGACCTCGACGTCCTCCGCCAGGCCTTCGACGCCAAGCTCTGGGCCCACCTCACCACGCTGCAGGCCGCGCTGCCCCACCTCGCGCCCGACGCGTCCGTCACCCTCCTCGGCGCGATCTCCGCCCACGCCGCGATGCCCGGGACGGCGGGCCTCAGCGCGCTCAACGCCGCGGTCGAGGGGCTCGTGCGGCCCCTCGCCGTCGAGCTCGCGCCGATCCGCGTCAACGCCGTCTCGCCCGGCGTGGTCGACACCGCCTGGTGGTCCGGCCTGCCCGACGACGCCCGCGCCGCGTTCTTCGAGGCCACGGCGGCAGGCATCCCCGTGCGGCACGTCGCGACGGCCGACGAGGTCGCGGAGGTCGTGGCGCTCGTCGCGACGAACCGGAACCTCAGCGGCACCGTCGTCGAGGCGGACGGAGGCGCGCGGCTGGTGTCGCTCTGACCCGACGCCGCCCACCTCCGTAGGGTGGGCGGGTGCGCCGCCCCCCGACCGTCCCGACCGGTGGCGCCGCCGCGCTCGTCGCGGTCGCGGCCCTGACGCTCGCCGGCTGCGCGACCGGTCCGTCGACGCCCTCCGGCACGATGGCGGGGAGCGGTGCCAGCGCGGCCCCGTCCGACCTCGCCGACCGCGTCGCGGCGCAGGCACGCGCCCTGTCCGGCGTCAGCCACGCCCGGGTGGAGCGCCCGGCATCGGGGCCGGCACGCGTCGTCGTCGTGAACGACGCGACCCGGGGCGCGCAGGGCACCGCCGAGCTGGTCGGCGCCCTCGTGTCGGCGGCCGAGCAGCGGCCGGCCCCGGGGCGCACCGCGTCGCCCGCCTCGAACACCGGGATGCCGGAGATCTGGGTCGCGCCCACGACCCCGGCCGGCGCCGAGGTCCGCGTGCTCGCCTGGTCGCCCGGCGGTGCGACCCCGACGACCGGGCCGGCGGGGGTCCCGCTCGCGTCCGCGGCGATGCGGGCCGCCTACCGGCTGGCCCTCACGCCCGGCGTCGTGCGGGTGAGCGCCGACGGCGACGGCCCGGTCGAGGTGCAGGTCGCGAGGGCCACCGACCTCGGTCCGGTCGCCGACGTCGCGAGGGCCGGCGGCATGCCCGTCGAGCGCGTCACCGTCCGGGGCGGTGGGCCGTCGCTCGCGGTCGCCGACGCCCCGCCGCGCCCGACGGTCGACGACGGCGCGTCCTGGGCTGCCGACGCCGACGCCCCCGCGTGCCGCGCCGGCGACCTGTACCTCGGGCTGGTCGGTGAGGACGCGGGGCTCGGGCACCGGGCGCTCGTCGTCGGCGCGACCAACACGTCGGACGCCCCCTGCGCGCTGGACGGCTACCCGGCGGTCGGCTTCGCGACCCTGACGCACCGCGACCTCGCCGTGCACGTCGCCCACGGCAGCTCGTACATGGCGTCCGACGGCGGCGCCCGCCGCGTCGTCGTGCCGCCGCGCGGGCGCGCGCTGGCCGTGGTGTCGTGGGACGCGTCGTCGACCGCGCCCGACGCGACGGGCCACGTCCCCGCGACGACCGCCGAGGTCCGCCTCGCCGTCGGTCCGGGCGCCGCGACGACCACGCGCCCCGTGACCTCGATCGCACCCGTCGCGGGGCCGGTCGGCGACCCGCCGACCGACCTCGACGTGCTCGCCGGCGGCCGCGTCACCGTCACCGCCTGGGCCCCGGGCACGTCGAGCTTCGGCTGACCGTCACCCGAAGGTGAACGAGTAGACCGTGACGCCCTTCGGGACGCGCAGGTCGAGCGTCCCCTGGGTCCGGGACCCGCCGTCGAGCACGTGGTGGAGCGTCGGGGCCCCGGACACGCCGATCGTCCGGCGCGCCCCACCGATGTCAGCGGTCACGGTGCCCGTGCCGCCGAGCACGACGTAGACGTCGCGCGCCCGGTAGGCCAGGTGCACGGCGCCCGTGCCCGACGCCGGCCGCGCGCCCTGCTGGTCGAGCCTCCACCGCCCGTCGAGCGAGAAGGTGTCGGCCGGCTGGTCGGCCGTAGGCGTGAAGGCGTGCGTGCCCGCGGCGAACGGCTGCGCGCCGCGGTACTGCGTCGCCTTGCCGATCGACAGGTACGTCTCAGGTGTGATCGCGTCGGTCGGGGTCGTGTCCTTCACGTCCGTCGCGGCGGGGAGCCTCGCCCCGGGGTGGGCCTGCGTGAGGAGCTGCCGGAGGAGGTTCTCGGTGTCCGCGTAGCCGCCCTCGCCGAACCGGATGTGGCGCACCGTGCCCGACGCGTCGACCAGGTACTCGGCCGGCCAGTACTGGTTGCGGTACGTGGTCCAGGTCGAGTAGGCGTTGTCCTGCGCGATCGGGTACGTCACGCCGAGCGATCTCGCGCCGGCGACGACGTTGCGGGTCTCGCGCTCGAACGCGAACTCGGGGGTGTGCACGCCGATGACGACGAAGCCGTCGCCCGCGTCCTTGTACCGGTCGTACCAGGCCTCGACGTGCGGGATCGCGCGCTGGCAGTTGATGCACGAGTAGGTCCAGAAGTCGATGAGCACGACCTTGCCCTTCAGGCTCGCGAGGTCGACCGGCTGGTCGCCGGGGGTGTTGAGCCACCGGTCGATCCCCGTCAGCGGGGGCGCCTGCCCGCAGCTCTGCAGGGTCGGCGAGCCGTTCGAGCACCGGGACAGGTCCTTGTTCTGGTCCGTGACGATGCCGCCGAGGTTCAGCGCCTTCTGCACGCTCTGCGAGGTGCCGACCTTGTCCTGCAGCGCGCCCGTGTAGTCGGGCAGGGCGCGCTGGAGCGCCGACGTCAGGTTCAGGGCGAGCGCCACGGCGAGGACGATGACCACGACGCCGCCCGCGACCCGGGTGCCGCGCATGTGCCGGCGGAAGACCGTGACGCGCTCGGCGACGCGACGCCCCGCGAGCGCGAAGACCAGCAGCGGGATCGCCGCCCCGACCGCGAACGACAGCGTCAGCACGACCGTCCCGGGCCCGACGTGCCCGGTCGCGCCGGCGACGGTGATCGCGGCCAGCACCGGGCCCGCGCACGGCACGTACAGGACGCCGAGGCCCAGCCCGAGCGCGAAGGCGCCACGGTCCGGGCGGGCCGCGCCCGCCCGGGCGCCGACCGCCGCCACACGGTTGAAGGGCCGCTCGAGGACCTGCTCGAACCGCGGCACGATCATGCCGATCCCGAGCAGCACCAGCAGGCCCACGCCGAGCCAGCGCAGCAGGTCCTGCGGCAGCCCGAGCGCGCTCAGGATCACCGAGCCGAGCAGCGTGAAAAGGCTGAAGCTCAGCACGAGCCCCGCGATGACGACGAACGGCCGACGCGACGGCCGTGCAGCCCGGCGTCGCGGGGCGGTCCCCGGCTCGGGCGACGCCGCGACCGCCGGCGGCGCGCTCGGCGGGCTCGCGGGCGAGGTGTCGACCGTGACGGTCGCCGACGACGACCGCGACAGCCGCACGGCGCCGGGCGCGCCGACGAACAGCGACGGGCCGGGCGACCGGTCGCCGTCCGGCCGCCCGGACTCGGCCGACGCCGGCGGCGGACCGGCCGTCCGGGCCCCCTGCACGCCGCCGGCGAAGAAGATCACGGGAAGCATCGGGAGGATGCACGGCGAGATGCCGGTGATGAGGCCGCCGATGAGGCCGATGAGCGCGAGGGTCAGCATGCCCGTGGTTCGACGCCCGCCGCGTCCCGGATGGGTCACGATCCCGGACCCATCCGCGCCCGGCGACGCTCCGAACCCCCCGTGAACGGTCCCGCGTCAGGCGGGTCGCCGACACGAGGAGAGACCGATGAACGTTCGAACCCGCACGTCGTACGCCGTCGCCGGCCTGGCCGCCTTCGCGGCGCTGGGCCTGGCCGCCTGCAGCAGCTCGAGCGACGGCAGCACCGGCTCGCAGTCGTCCGACAGCCCGATGTCCACGCCGATGTCGACACCCAGCGCCATGTCGGGCGACATGTCGACCGACGCGGCCGCAGCGTCCGACCTGGTCGGCCCGGGCTGTGCCGCGTACGCGAAGCAGGTGCCGACCGGCGCCGGCTCGGTCCAGGGCATGTCGACGGACCCGGTCGCCGTGGCGGCGTCCAACAACCCGCTCCTCACGACGCTCACCGCGGCGGTCAGCGGCAAGCTCAACCCGGACGTCAACCTCGTCGACACGCTCGACGGCGGCCAGTTCACCGTCTTCGCGCCGGTCGACGACGCGTTCAAGGCGATCCCCGCCAAGACGATCACCAGCCTCAAGACCGACGACAAGACGCTGACCTCGATCCTCACGTACCACGTGGTGCCGGGTCAGCTGAGCCCCGACCAGGTCGTCGGCAGCCACAAGACCGTCGAGGGCAGCACGGTGAAGGTCACCGGGTCGGGCGACGACCTGATGGTCGACGGCGCGAAGGTGATCTGCGGCGGCGTGCACACGGCCAACGCCACCGTCTACCTCATCGACTCCGTCCTGATGCCGAAGGGCTGAGCCCCCGGTCCGCCGACGCCGAAGGGCCGTCCCCGAGGGGGCGGCCCTTTCGCGTGCTCGGCCGCGGTCAGGTGCGTGCGGGCGAGGCCGGGGCCGCGGTCTGCAGCGCGACGACCGGGTCCGTCGTCGGCTGCTCGGACCCGCCGGCGGGCTCGACGGTGATCGCGAAGACCGAGTCGCCGGGCGCGTCGAAGAGGAGCGCCGCCGACCCGTCGTCGGCGTGCACCAGCCCGACCGACACCATGGTCTTCCCGTCGACGCTCTTCCAGAGCTGGTAGTCCTTGCCGCTTCCCGCGGGCGACATCCCGGAGCCCGTGAAGAGCACCTGGTCGCCCGCGACGAGGACGCTCGCGTCCCCGCCGGTCGACATGGTGCCGGTCACGAGCTGGGCCTGCGGGTCCGCGAGCATCGCGGCCACCGTCTGCGCCCGGTCCTCGAGATCGGCGCGCTGACGGGACTCGTGGACGGCCACGCCCGTCGGGATCGCGATCGCGACGACCGCCGCCGCCGCGATGCCGGCCACACCCCACCGCCGCCGGGCCCTGCGGCCGCGTGCACCCTCGGCGCCCGCGCGCTCCGCGCTGGTCGTGGACGACGGCGCGGCGCGAGGCGTCGTCTCGGTGAGACGGTCGAGGACGTCGGAGCGGAGCGCGGCGGGCGGCTCGACATCGGGCACCATCGCGGACACGACCGCGCGGTACTCGGCGAGCGCGCGGCGGGCGTCGTCGTCGGACGCGACCAGCCGCTCGACCGAGCGGCGCTCGAGGTCGTCGACGGCGTCGAGCGCGTACGCCGGCAGAAGCTCCCAGGCGGGGTCGCGTGGCGCGGCGCCGGCGTGCGTCGGGTCGGTCACGACGCCACCCCCAAGCAGTCGCGCAGCCGGATCAGGCCGTCCCGGATCCGGGACTTCACGGTCGGGAGGGCGGCGCCGACGTCCTCGGCCACCTCGCGGTAGGTGCGCCCGCCGTAGTAGGCGCGGACGACGGCGTCACGCTGGGTGTCGGTGAGCGTGTCGAGGCAGTCCCTGACGGCCGCCGCCTCGAACAGCCGCTCGACGTGCTCGGCCACGACGTCCCGCTCGGACGCCACGACGCTGCGGTCCAGGTCGCGCTGGTCGCGGGTGCGCCGCGCCTGCTCGGACCGCACCCGGTCGACCGCGCGCCGGTGGGCCAGCGTGACCACCCAGGTGCGGGCCGAGCCCTGGGCGGGGTCGAACCTCGAAGCCGTCTGCCACACCTCGACCATCACCTCCTGGGTCACCTCGGCCGCGTGGTCGCGGTCGCGGAGGACGCCCACCGCCACACCGAAGGCCGCGGGGGCCAGCCCGTCGTAGACGAGCTCGAACGCGCGCCGGTCACCCGAGGCGCACGCCACGAGCGCGGCGGCGAGCGCCTCGGGCTCCGTCGTCCTCGTGGTCGGCACCCGATCAGTCTCCTGCACGACGGGCGGGTCGGCGTCCGTCACCGGGGGTTCGGCGCGGTCGGCCCGGCGGATGGGTCGCCCATCCCGCTCCCTCCCCACCTCCCCGCCGAACACGGGGTGGCCGCCTGTCCCGACGCGTGGACGGTCGCCCGTCACGTGATCGCGGGGCTCAGATCACGGGCTCGGCGTCGATGATGCTCAGACCGCGTGCTCGGCCCGGCGCGCGCGGACCGAGCCCGCGAGCTCCCGGAGCAGGTCCGCCGTCGTCGGCCAGTCGATGCACTTGTCGGTGACGGACTGCCCGTAGACCAGGCCGGTGGGCGCCGGCGCCTGCGCCCCCGCCTCGATGAAGCTCTCCATCATGAGGCCCGTGACGCCGCGCTCCCTGGTCGCCAGCCGGGCGGCGAGCTCGCGCACGACCTCGGCCTGCCGGACGTGGTCCTTGCCCGAGTTGCCATGGCTCGCGTCGACGACGACCCCCTGCTCCACGGCCCCGCCCAGGCCCGACGCGCGGGCGACGTCGAGGGCCGCGGCGACGTCGGCGGCGGCGTAGTTCGGGCCGCCCCGGCCCCCGCGGAGGATCACGTGGCAGTCCGGGTTCCCGGTCGTCTCGACGGCGGCGGCGCGCCCGTCCGCGGCGAGCCCGAAGAACGTGTGCTCGCTCGACGCGGCGATGCACGCGTCGACCGCGGTCTGCACGTCGCCGTCGGTCGCGTTCTTCATGCCCACCGGCATCGACAGGCCCGACGCGAGCTGACGGTGCACCTGGCTCTCCACGTTGCGGGCGCCGATCGCGCCCCACGACACGGCGTCGGCGATGTACTGCGGGCTCGTCGGCTCGAGGAACTCCGTCGCCGCCGGCACGCCCGCGTCGAGGACGCCGAGCAGCACCTCGCGCGCGAGCCGCAGCCCGTGGCGCACGTCGTGCGAGCCGTCCAGGTGCGGGTCGTTGATGAGGCCCTTCCACCCGACCGTGGTCCGCGGCTTCTCGAAGTACACGCGCATGACGACGAGCAGGTCGTCCGCGAGCTCGTGCGCGACGGCGGCCAGGCGGCCCGCGTAGTCGAGCGCGGCGACCGGGTCGTGGATCGAGCACGGGCCGACGATCACGAGGAGGCGGTCGTCCTCGCCCGTGAGGACGTCGCGGATCTCGCGGCGCGAGTGCGTCACGAGGTCCGAGCGACGGGTGCCGAGCGGCAGGTCGTCGAGCATGTCCCGCGGCGGGTCGAGGGCGTCGATCTCCCGGATGCGCAGGTCGCTGGTGCTGGCCTGCAGCTCGGGACGGGTGGGGTCCGCGCTCATGTCGTCGACGGTACTGCCGCCGGCGGCTTCGAGGGTAGTCGTCGTCGAGGTGGCGGTCATGGCGGTGGCTCCTTGGGTGCTGCGCTCGGCTGGTGGCTGGTCGATCTCGCGTGCCGCCCAGCCGGGGATCCCACTCACCGGCTCGCCCGAGCCGGCCCGTCTGAACGACGAAGGGCCCGGACGCGTCGCGTCCAAGGCCCTGTGCTGGCTCCGGTGGGGTTGGTCAGGCGCAAGCCCGCCAGGCTCCACCCGGAGCCGGCGTAAAGCGCCAATACCAACGGTTGATCACGTCGAGCACCGTAGCACGGGCCTCACGACGACGGCCGCCCGTGTCCACGCTGTGAGCCCTCAGCGGCGGAAGATCTCGACGAACCGCGCGACCATCCGCGGCGGCACGGCCACGTCGGAGCCCTGGACGGACGCCACCACGGCATCCACCTCGGCCGGCGGGTAGTAGCCGTCGTACTGGTAGGCGCGGATCCGCGCGACGAGGCCGGCAACGTCGAGCTCCGGGTGGAACTGCGTCGCGTACACGTTCCGGCCGAGGCGGAACACCTGCGCCGGGCACGACGGCGAGCTCGCGAGCAGGACGGCGTCCGGCGGGAGCGTCGTGCAAGCCTCCTTGTGCCCGACGAACGCCTCGAAGGTGGTCGGGAGCCCCGCCAGCAGCGGGTCCCGTCGCCCCTCGTCGGTCAGCGTCACGGGCACCGCGCCGATCGGCTCCCCGTACGTGCCGTCGACGACGCCGCCGAACCGCGTGCCCAGCAGGCCCACCCCGTAGCACGCGCCGAGGAGCGGCAGGTCGCGGGCCACCACGTCGTCCAGGACCTCGCCCAGCTCGGCCTCGACGCGGCGCTGCGTCGCAGACTTGGTCTCCGGCGGGTCGGACGCGTTGAACGGGCCGCCGCCGATGATCAGTCCCGCGTACTCGGCGGGGTCGAAGCCGGGGACCGCCCGCTCGAGGGCGCCCGCCTCGAGGCGGACCCGCACGAGCTCGTCAGGCTTGAGGCTCCCGTACCGGCGGAACGCCTCGTACTCCGCGTCGGCGACGGCGTCGTCGGCGCGCGTCGCCAGCAGGACGAACGGCCTCACCCGCCGAGCGTAGGCACGAGCAGGACCGGTCGCAGGAGGGGCGGGCCGTGGTGCGCCTCGTCCGAGCGGTCCGGGCGACTACGGCGAGCGCCGCCGCGGCACCGGCACACGATCGAGGTCCCGGGCGACGGTCAGGGTCCCGGCGAACACCTCCCGCGCCTCGCGCTCGTACTCGACCGGGTCGGAGTAACGCTGCGAGAAGTGCGTCAGCACCAGGCTGCGTGCGCCCGACTCCGCCGCGACGGTCCCCGCCTGCCGGGCCGTCAGGTGCCCGAAGTGCCGCGCGGCGTCGGCGTCGCGCTCGAGGAACGTGGACTCGATGACGAGGAGGTCGACCCCGTCGGCGAGCGCGTACGCCGCGTCGCACACCCGCGTGTCCATGACGAACGCGGCGGACTGGCCGCGACGCACCTCGCTGACGTCCTCGACCCGCACGGTCCGGCCGTCGGCGCCCACGGCGACGCCATCGGCGACGAGCCGCCCGACCGCGGGCCCGGACAGCCCGACGTCGGCGAGCCGTTCGGGCAGCAGCCGCCGACCGTCAGGCTCGTCGACGCGGTAGCCGAACGCGTCGATCGTGTGGTCGAGCCGGCGCGCCGTCAGGGTCAGCGGCGTCCGCGCTCCCGGCCCGGGTCCGCCGGGCACCGGCCCGTCCTCGACGAGCGGCTGCAGCTCCAGCTCGACCGCCCGGTGATAGACGGTCGCGTCGACGAGGCGCTCGACCCACGGCGCCCCGGACGCCGGGAAGCACACGGGCACCACGTCCGGCACCTGGTCCAGGCTGAGCCGCTGGACGACGCCCGGGAGCCCGAGGGCGTGGTCGCCGTGCAGATGGGTCAACGCGATCCGGGTCACCGACGACGCCGACACCCCGGCCCGCGTCATCTGCCGCTGGGTGCCCTCGCCCGGGTCGAACAGGATCCCCGCATCGTCCCAGCGCAGCAGGTAGCCGTTGTGGTTGCGGTCCCGGGTCGGGACCATGCTGGCGGTCCCGAGGACGACGAGCTCACGCGCTGACACGCCGCCAGTCTGGCATCACGCGCGCCGTGTTTGCCGGGGCGAACTCCGAGCCGCGACACACCCCGCACGACGGCGCAGCTCACCAGGCGCCGTCGTCCTCCGACGTGAGCGCCTCGCGCTCGTCGACGAGCTCCCGCCGGTTGATGAACAGCACCTGCCGCCCGACCTCGTAGTCCTCGAGCACTTCGGCCGCCACGAGCTCACGCAGCAACCTGATCGCCGTCGGACGCCAGCCACCGACCGCCTACCCCACCACCCGCAGCCCGTGGTCGGTGCTGTTGAGCCGCCGGACGCCGTCGTCGGTGACGGTGACGATGTCCTCGATCCGCACGCCGAGCTCGCCGGCCAGGTAGATCCCGGGCTCGACGGAGAAGCACATCCCCGGCACGAGCGGCTGCTGCTCCCCCTCGACCATGTACGGCGGCTCGTGGGTCGTGACGCCGATGCCGTGTCCCGTGCGGTGAAGGAACTGCGGGCCGTACCCGGCCTCCTCGATCACGGCGCGCGCGGCCCGGTCGATCTCCTGGCACGCCACACCCGGCCGGACGGCGTCGACCCCGGCCTGCTGGGCGGCGCGGACGACGTCGTGCACCTCCTGCTGCCTGGCGCTCGGCTCCCCCACGCTCACGGTCCGCGTGGTGTCCGACCCGTAGCCGTACCGCAGGCCGCCGAAGTCCAGCACCACCAGGTCGCCCTCCTCGATGACACGCGAGCCGGCCTCGTGGTGCGGGTTCGCGCCGTTCGGCCCGGACCCGACGACAGTGAAGTCCACCTGCTCGTGCCCGAACCGGCGCAGCAGGTCGGCGAGGTCAGCGGCGACCTCGGTCTCGCGCCGGCCGGCGAACCGGACGCCGACGATCTCCTCGTACGCGCGGTCCGCGGCGGCGCCGGCGGCCGCGAGGCGCGCCAGCTCGTCGTCGCCCTTGACGGCGCGCAGCATCGGCAACCCCTCGGTGAGCCCCACGTACGACGAGCCCGCGACCGCCCGCTGCAGCCCCAGCAGGTGCAGGGCCCAGGCGGAGTCGGAGACGCCGTAGCGCCCGCCCGGCCGCAGCAGGCCCGACGACGCCGCGTACGGGTCGTCGCCGTCGGACCAGTCCGCGAATGCGAGGGCCGGCGCGCCCGCGGCCGACTCGGCGTCGCCCCGCTCGAGGCGCGGCACGAGCAGCGTCGCCGGCCGGTCGGGGGTGAGCGCCAGGAGCGTCAGGCGCTCGGTGATCGCGGTCGGCTGGTACCCGGTGAGCCAGACGAGGTCCGGGCCGGGCGTGACGAGGACGCCGTCGAGCCCGGCGTCGAGCGCCTCGCGCAGCGCGCGCTGCTGACGGGCGGCGAAGTCGTCGGCGGTGAAGGGTGGTGGTGCGGCGTCGTCGGGCATGTCTTCAGGGAAGCACCTTCGGGCGTGCACCACCCGTCGCACGGTGCGCGGCGAGGATCTCCTCGTTCAGCACGGGCCAGAGCTCGCCGTGCACGTCGGAGCGGAACGAGCGAGCGCCGAGGAACGCGGCGACCAGGCCGGCGTCGGGGTCCGCCCAGACGAAGCTCCCGGACTGACCGAAGTGTCCGTACGTCGCGGGCGAGCTCGACGCCGCGGTCCAGTGCGGCGACTTGTGGTCGCGGATCTCGTAGCCGAGGCCCCAGTCGTTGTGGTCCTGCCGTCCGAACCCGGGCAGGACCCCGCTCAGGCCGGGAAAGGCGACGGTGCGGGCCGCCTCGCCGAGCTCGGCGGAGATCAGGCTCGGCGTCAGCATCTCCAGGCCGAGCGCGAGAAGGTCGTAGGTGGACCCGCTCGCGGCGTGCGCGGGGCTGCCGTCGAAGACGACGCTCGTCATCTCCAGCGGCTCGAGCACGGCCGTGCGGGTCCAGTCCGGGAAGGACATCCCCACGGCCGCGGCGACGTGGTCCCCGAGGACCTCGAAGCCCTGGTTGGAGTAGACCCTCCGCAGGCCCGGTCGCTGGAGCACCGCCCCGGCCTCGAACGGGAGGCCTGAGGCGTGCGCGAGCAGGTGCCGCACGGTCGAGCCTTCGGGGCCGGCGGGGTCGTCCAGCGCGACCTTGCCGCCGTCTACCGCCACCAGCGCGGCCAGCGCAGCCAGCGGCTTGGTGACCGACTTCCACGCGAACACCTCCTCGACGTCGCCGTCGAAGGAGAGCACCTCGTGCGCGGACGAGACGGCCAGCGCCACGGGGAAGTCGAACCGGTCGAGCGTGGCGTAGGAACCCATGGATGCAGCCTGCCATGGGTCCGTTCGAGGTTCCGGCGCGAGGGCGCGGCTCAGACGGTCGCCGACGCTCCGAGCCGCGCGGCGACGAGCTCCGCGAGCTGCACGGCGTTGAGCGCCGCACCCTTGCGCAGGTTGTCGTTGGACACGAACAGCACGAGCCCTCGCCCATCGGGGACGGACTGGTCGCGGCGGATCCGGCCGACGAACGACGGGTCCTTGCCCGCGGCCTCGAGCGGCGTCGGCACGTCCGCGAGCGCGACCCCAGGTGCGCCGTCGAGCAGGTCGCGCGCCTCCGCGGGAGCGAGCGGGCGCGCGAACTCCGCGTGGATCGCCAGCGAGTGCCCGGTGAAGACCGGCACGCGCACGCAGGTCCCGGCGACGGGCAGGTCGGGCAGCCCGAGGATCTTGCGTGACTCGTTGCGGAGCTTCTTCTCCTCGTCGGTCTCGCCCTCGCCGTCGTCGACGATCGACCCGGCGAGCGGGATGACGTCGAACGCGATGGGCGCGACGAACTTCTCCGGTGCGGGGAGGGTCACGGCCGACCCGTCGTGGACGAGCCCCACGAGGTCCTGGCCCTGCGCGGCCTCGAGCTGCGAGCGCAGCTCCTCGACGGCGGCGAGCCCGCCGCCGGACACGGCCTGGTAGGTCGAGATGACGAGGCGCTCCAGCCCGGCGGCCTTCGCGAGCGGCGCGAGCACGGGCATCGCGGCCATCGTGGTGCAGTTCGGGTTCGCGACGATCCCCTTGCGGGCCTCGCCGAGCGCCTCGGGGTTGACCTCGGACACGACGAGCGGCACGTCGGGGTCCATGCGCCACGCGGACGAGTTGTCGATGACGACCGCCCCGGCCTCGGCGAACCGCGGCGCGTGCTCCTTGGCCGTCCCACCGCCCGCCGAGAAGAGCGCGATGTCGATGCCGCGCAGGTCCTCGGTCGCGGTGTCGGGTGTGGACTCGACGACGACGTCCTCGCCCTTCCACGGCAGCGTCGTGCCGGCGGAGCGCGGCGAGGCGAAGTAGCGGATCTTCGCGATCGGGAGGTCACGCTCGTCGAGCAGGCGGCGCATCACGCCACCCACCTGCCCGGTCGCGCCGACGACGGCGACGGTCAGTCCGCCTGCGAGGTTCGGGTTGCTCATGGGTCGGTCTCCTCTCAGCGGCCGGTGCCGCCGTAGACGACGGCCTCGTCGGTGGACGCGTCCAGGTCGAACGCGGAGTGGACGGCGCGGACGGCGTCGTCGAGGTCGTCGGCGCGGGTCACCACGGAGATGCGGATCTCGGACGTGGAGATCATCTCGATGTTGATGCCGGCGTCGCGCAGGGCCCCGAAGAGCTTCGCGGACACGCCGGGGTGCGACTTCATCCCGGCGCCGACGAGCGACAGCTTGCCGATCTGGTCGTCGTACTGGAGCGAGTCGAAGCCGATCTCCGCCTGGATCGCGGTGAGCGCCGTCATCGCGACCGTCCCGTCGCCCTCGGGGAGCGTGAACGAGATGTCGGTGAGGCCGGTGCGGGCGACCGACACGTTCTGGACGATCATGTCGATGTTCGCGCCCGAGCCGGCGACGACCTCGAAGATCCGGGCCGCGGTGCCGGGCACGTCGGGGACGCCGACGACGGTGATCTTGGCCTCGGAGCGGTCGTGCGCGACGCCGGAGATGATCGGGGCTTCCATGGCGAGCTCCTGGGGGACGAGGTCGGAGGGCGCCCCCACCACGGGGGCCGAGGGGTCGAGCGCGGCGGCGGGCACGGGCCCGTACGCGTCGGCGCTCACGAAGGTGCCGTCCTTCGCGGAGAACGACGACCGGACGTGGATGGGCACGCCGTAGCGGCGCCCGTACTCGACGCTGCGCAGCGCCAGCACCTTCGCGCCCGACGCCGCCATCTCGAGCATCTCCTCGTACGTGATGCGGCTGATCTTGCGGGCCGCCGGGACGATGCGCGGGTCGGCGGTGAACACGCCGTCGACGTCGGTGTAGATCTCGCAGACGTCGGCGTCGAGGCCGGCCGCCAGCGCCACCGCGGTGGTGTCGGAGCCGCCGCGCCCGAGGGTCGTGACGTCGTTCGTCGACTCCGTGACGCCCTGGAAGCCGGCGACGATGGCGACCTGGCCCCGCTCGACGGTCTCCCTGATGCGGTGCGGGACGACGTCGACGATGCGCGCCTTGCCGTGCACGGCGTCGGTGATGACGCCGGCCTGCTGGCCGGTGAACGACTTGGCCCGGACCCCGAGGTTGTTGATCGCCATGGCGAGCAGCGACATCGAGATCCGCTCGCCGGCGGTCAGGAGGATGTCGAGCTCGCGCTGGGGCGGGAGGGGCGTGACCTGCTGGGCGAGGTCGAGGAGCTCGTCCGTCGTGTCGCCCATGGCCGAGACCACGACGACGACGTCGTTCCCGGCTCGCCGGGTCGCGGCGATACGCTTCGCGACCCGCTTGATGCTCTCGGCGTCCGCCACGGACGAGCCGCCGTACTTCTGCACGACAAGTGCCATTGTTCTGCTCCGATGTCGCCGACCTCCGTCTCTTTCAACGGCCCGCCGGGGCGTGTGATGCGTCAGCCATGATACCGGTTCGTGCTCGTCGGCATACTGCCTCCATGGACCGCACCGGAGCGCCACGGGAGTCCGCCGTCCACGAGACGGGGCGCCTGCGCCTTCGGCCGTGGCACGTCCAGGACGCCGTGTTCCACCGTGAGCTGTGGCTGGAGCGTGACCCTCGCGTCCCGGCGCACCGTCGCGTCGACGCCGACGGTCGACCCACGGTCGTCGACCTGGAGGACTGGGCCCGCCACTACGTCCCGGAGCCGTCACCCGGCCTGCTCGTCGTGGAGCTGCGGGGCTCGGGCGCGCCCATCGGGTACTGCGGCCTCGTGGCCAACAGCGTCGGTCGGCCCGACGAGCCGGAGCTGGCGTTCGAGTTCCTGCGCTCGACGTGGAACCGGGGGTTCGCGACCGAGTCGTCGCGGGCCGTCCTCGAGCTGGCAAGCCGGTCGGGGTACCGGCACGTCGCGTCGACCGTTCGGGCGTGGAACGGCGCGTCCCTGCGCGTGCTCGAGAAGCTCGGATTCCTACGTACGGGCTACGTGGAGCGCGACAGCGACCACGGCGACTCACTGCTGCTGCGGTTGGTCGTCCATCATGACGATGCCGACGCACTCGACCCGTCGTGAGACGCCGGAGGGCCGCAGGTCAGTGGTCGCGCCAGTCGACGACCCGCAGCCCGTCGACGCGTGAGAACTCGCGCAGGTTCCCCGTCACGAGCACGGCACCGACCGACCTCGCGTGCCCCGCGATGAGGACGTCGTAGCCGCCGATCGGCGTGCCCGCGGCGGCGAGCGCACCGCGGATCTCCCCTGAGTGGGCAGCCGCGGCCGCGTCGAGCGGCAGGACCTCGAGGAACGCGAGGAACTCCTCCACGGCCGTCCGATTCGACGACGGCGCGCTCGACCGCGCCGCCCCGTAGTGCAGCTCGGCCACGGTCACCGCGGAGACAGCGATCGCGTCGTCGTGCTCCGAGAATCGCTCCAGCATGACGGGCGACCGCGACCGAAGGACGTCGATGACGACGTCGGTGTCGAGCACGAAGAGCTGCCGAGCTGTCACCAGGCGCGCTCCTGGGCCTCGGGCTGCTCACGGTGCGACATGAAGTCCGGCGAGACCTCGAGCCCGTGGGCGAACCAGAACTCCCACCGTCGCCTGGCCGGGACGATGACCCGCGCCTCCCCGACGGCCACGATCTCGACCTCGCGCACGTCGTCGGGCAGCGCGACGCTCTTGGGCAGCCTCACGGCCTGGGTGCGGTTGCTGTGGAACACCGTGGTCGTCACCATGACGCCTCCTGGGACCGGGTGGGATATACGTTCAGGATATACCTGCGCCGGAGGGACTGGCCCAGGCGGGGACGAGCGCCTCAGCCGACGACGGCGACCGTCGCGCCTGCGGCGACCAGCAGCCCGACGTACACGCCGGCGTGGACGGCGTCGGGGATGCGCGGCGGCCTCCGCCGGAGGAGGACGACGACGGGCAGCGACCCGGCGAGCAGCGCGACCGCCGACGGGACGTCGACGCCGCCGACGAGGCCGGGCGCCGTCGGCGTCGTGCCGCGGGCGAGGAGCGCGACGAGGAGCGCGGGCACCGCGATGGCTGCCGTGAGCGGGTTCGCGAGCGCCGCGGCGACCGGCATGGGAGCTCCGGCACGGCGCATGAGCGGCACGGTCATGACACTGCCTCCCACCCCGAGGAACGACGCGACCGACCCGATGGGCAGGCCCAGCGCGGTCGGCAGGCCGCCCGCCCGCCCGGGCGAGCCCACTCTGCCTGCGACGCCCGGTCGCAGGAACCCGGGCCGCACGAGCAGGTCGACGACCGTCGCGCCGACGTAGACGACGAACCCCCAGCGCAGCAGGGCGTCGGGGGCGTACCGCCCGGCGGCGGCGCCCGCCGCCCCGCCGACCGCCAGCAGCACGAGCAGCGCGCGACGCCCGCGCAGCCGAACCAGCACGTCGCGCGGGGTCGCGGACGTCGCCACGAGCGCGTTGACCACCATGACCAGGGCGGACGACGCGGCGGCGACGCGCACCGCCTCGCCGCCGAGGCCGGCGTCGACGACGGTGATCACAGGGACGGTCACGAACCCGCCGCCGAAGCCGAAGAGGACGGTGGTGAGGCCGACCGCGAGGCCGACGACGAAGAGCACGAGAAGCAGCACCCTCCGAGTCCACCGGAAGCGCGGCCCGGCGGGCAATCACAGGTTCGCCAGGTTCTGTCGACTTTCGGCCACTAGCCTGGAGGTCGTGCACAACGTCCCGCTCGACGCCGTCGACCACCTGCCCGTCGACGTCCTCCCGATCGGCACGGACTACCCGCCCGACCACCTCCTGGCGCGGCATGCGCACCGCCGCGCCCAGCTGCTCTACGGGGCGAGCGGTGTCATGCGCGTCGAGACGGACGACGGCTCGTGGACCGTGCCCACGAACCGCGGCGTCCTGATCCCGCCGGGCGTCCCGCACGAGGTGGGGATGCAGGGCGTTTCGACCTGGAGCCTCTACGTCGAGCCGTCGGCCGTGCCGTGGTGGCCGGCGTCGTGCACGGTGATCGAGGTCGGTCCGCTGCTGCGCGAGCTCCTGCGCGCGGCGAACGACCTCGAGGCGAACTACGACGTGTCCGGGCGCGACGGGGCCGTCGTCGGGCTGGCGCTCGAGGAGCTGCGCCGCGCGACCCCGCTCCCGCTCACCGTCTCGCTCCCCCGCGAGGAGCCCTTCCGCACGCTGTGCCGCGCCTACCTCGCCGAGCCCGACCTGGCCGTGACCAACACGACCTGGGCGCGCGCGGCATCGATGAGCGAACGCAGCTTCGCCCGCCGCTTCCGGGCCCTGACGGGCACGAGCCCCGCGACCTGGCGGGCCCGGGCGCGGCTGCTCGCCGGGCTGCCGCTCCTGCGGTCGCACAGCGTGACCGCGGTCGCGTCGCGCCTCGGCTACGCCTCACCGTCCGCGTTCACCGCGGCCTTCACCCGCGCGCTCGGCGTCCCGCCGTCGCGCTTCTCGTGAGCGCGCGCCGTCACCCGCGCAGCACGTCCCACCCGAGCTTGCAGATCAGCGTCCCTACGACGACGACGAACACCACCCGCACGAACGCGCTCCCCTTGGCGACGGCGGTCCTCGCCCCGAGGTAGCCGCCGCACAGGTTGGCGACGCCGACCATGAGCCCGAGCCCCCAGACCACGGCCCCGTACGGGACGAAGAACAGGAGCGCGCCGAGATTGGTGGCGAAGTTGACGATCTTCGCGATCGCGGACGCCGGGAGGAACGCGTACCCGAGCACGCTCACGCACGCGAGCACCAGGAACGTGCCGGTGCCTGGGCCGAGGAGACCGTCGTACGCACCGACGACGAGCCCGATCCCGGCCGCCGCCCAGCGGTGCCCGTTGCCCGACCAGCGCAGCTCGGTGTGCGTGCCGAGGCGCGGGCGCGCGAGCGTGTACGCGAGCACGCCGACGAGCACCGCGAGGATCACCGGCTTGAACGCCGACGCCGGGATGTGCGAGGCGAGCGCGGCTCCCCCGAACGCGCCGACGAGCGCCGTCGCGGCCATGGGGCCCGCAGTGCGCAGGTCCGGCCCGACGCGCCGGTAGTACGTCGCCGCGGAGACCGACGTCCCCATGATCGCGGCGAGCTTGTTCGTCGCGAGCGCCTGAACGGGGCTCATGCCGGGCACGAGCAGCAGCACCGGCAGCTGGACGAGCCCGCCGCCCCCGACGACGGCGTCCACCCAGCCGGCGACGAACCCGCCCACCACGACGAGCACGATCGTCCAGGTGTCGAGGTCCAGGCCGCCGACCGTCACTGCGCGTCGGCCCAGAACCGCGACCAGACCCGCGCCGTCGCCTCCGGCTGGTCGTTCTGGGGGCTGTGCCCGGCGTCGGGCACGACGGTGTAGCGGGCGCCGAGCCGCTCGGCCATGTCGCGCTGCCAGGCGATGGGCCAGGCGTCGTCCCGGTCCCCGTGGACCACGTGCACGGGGATCCCGCGGGCGCGCGCGACGGCGGCGAGGTCGTCGGTGGTGTCGGGCACGGACTGCAGGGTGAGCGCCCCGACCTCGAGGCCGGACAGGCTCGCGTCGACGAGCCGGCGGGTCTCGAACCGCTGCCTCGGCGCGAGCGCGTGGGCGGGAGCCTCGAGCGCCGCCCGCGCCTGCGCGACTCCCTCGCGCAGCGGGCCGACCACCTGCTCCTCGGACGGCGCGCCGCGGCCGGCGTCCCCGCCGACCCCGCGGACGGCCCAGCCGTGCGGGCCGGAGCAGAACATCGTGTACGAAGCGAACGGCGTCGGGTCGGCGAGCATCGCGGCGCGCGTGACGATGCCGCCGTAGCTGTGCCCGAGCAGGTGCAGGGGAAGGCCCGGCGCGACCAGCCTCCGGACGAGCGCCGCGACGCCGAGCACGTCGCGGCCCTCCTTCTCGAGCGCGTAGTCCTCGCGCCCACCCAGCAGCACGGAGTCCGGCTGACCGCGCCGCGAGTACGCCACCACGAGCCACCCGGCGTCCGCGAGCGGCCGGAGGATCGGCAGGAAGTCCTCCTTGGACCCCGTGAACCCGGGGACGAGCAGCGCCGCACCGCGCGGCGGCCCGTCCGGCGCGGCGACGAACCCGGTCAGCCGCCCCACGGGCACGTCGAGCCCGACGACGTCGACCCCGGCCGGGACCGGCAGCTCGCCGTACGGCGCCGTCGCCGGGAGTGAGGTGTGCAGGGCCGCGGAGTCGTCGCGGACGTCGTCGAGGGTCACGACGGGAAGCCTAGGAGATCGCCGTAGCGCGACCGACCTACACAGCGACCGCTACCTGCGCAGCAGGCCGCGCGACACAACGGGATGATCGCGACAGATCGCTCGCTTGCAGACGCCGGTGGCGCCGGGCTGTGTAGGTCGGTCGCGCAACGGGCAGCGCATCCTTCCGCGCGCCGTTCTCAGGGGACGCTCAAGGACGGTATGTTCCCGGCATGTCACGCGCGGACGCGTCGCCCCCGGTCCCTCCAGCCGCCCCGTCGGCGCACGTCCCGAGGCCGCCCGCCGACGCCGGAGCGCACGGCATCGACGCGATCGGCGTCCGCCGCAGCTTCGGGGCGGTGAAGGCCGTCGAGTCGGTGACCTTCACCGCGCACGCGGGCCGGGTGACGGCGCTGGTCGGCCCGAACGGCGCCGGCAAGACGACGCTCCTGCTGATGCTGGCGGGCCTCCTCACCCCGGACGCCGGCACGCTCGCGGTCGCGGGCCACGACCCGGTGGCCCAGAACGTCGGCGTGCGGGCGCGCACCGGCTGGATGCCCGACACCTTCGGCACCTGGGACTCCCTCACTGCCCGTGAGGTTCTCGTGACGGTCGGCGCCGCGTACTTCCTCAGCCCCGCCCAGGCACGCCGGCGCGCGGACGAGCTGCTCGGCGTCGTGCACCTGGAGGACCTCGCGGACGCCCCGGCCCGAGTCCTGTCGCGCGGGCAGAAACAGCGCCTGGGCCTGGCGCGCGCGCTCGTGCACGACCCCGAGGTGCTGCTGCTCGACGAGCCGGCGTCGGGGCTCGACCCCCGCTCGCGGGTGGACCTCCGGGTCCTGCTGCGCCGACTCGCCTCGGAGGGGCGCACGATCCTCGTCTCGAGCCACGTGCTCACCGAGCTCGACGAGCTCGCGGACGACGCCGTCTTCATCTCCCGCGGCCGCACCGTGCGCGAGTCGTCGCTCGCGGCCGCGACGGGCGAGCGCCGGACGTGGCGGCTGCGCGCGCTCGACCCGGTGGTCCTCACGGCCTGGCTCGATGACGCGGGGATCGCCTACCGGCGCGTCGCGGCCGGGCCCGACGGGGAGCCGGGCCTGTCGGCCGCCCCCGACGACGGGTCCGTCCACGTCGACCTGGACGACGACGAGTCGGCCGCCGGGCTGGTCCGGGCCGCCGTGCTCGCGGGCGTCCCCGTGGTCTCGGTCGCCCCGGCGACCGGCGCGCTGGAGCAGGTGTACCTGTCGCTCGAGGAGGAACGCCGATGAGCCACGCCGTCGAGGTCGAGCACGAGCCGGGCGACCTCCCCGCCGCCCCCGACGAGCGCCGCGCGCCGCGCCGCACCGGCACCTGGACGCTGCGCCGGCAGGGTCTGCGCACCATCGTCGAGCTCGAGCTGCGCCAGCGTGTTCGGTCCGCGCGGTGGCGGGTCGCGCTCGGGGCGTGGTTCGTCGTCTGCGGGCTGGTGACGTGGCTGACGTTCGAGGCGTCCGCGCAGCTCGTCGGCCCGGACTACGTGGGCTCTGTGGAGGACGACGGCACCGACGCCTTCTCGTCCCAGCTGACCGTCACGGTGCACGTGCCACGAGGCCCGCTGATCTTCGGCTTCATCGTGTTCTTCGTCCTGCTCGCAGGCTTCCTCGTCGCGCCCACGCTGAGCGCCGGCACGATCAACGGCGACCGGGAGGCGGGCACCCTCGCGACCCTCCAGGTCACCCTCCTGAGCCCGGCCGAGATCGCGGTCGGCAAGCTCCTCGCCGGATGGACGGCCGCGGTCGCGTTCCTCGTCGTGGCGCTGCCGTTCGTGATCGTGTCGCTCGCCGCGGGGGGCGTGCGGGTGCTCTCGCTCGTCGTCACGCTCGTGCTGCTGGTCGTGCTGCTCGGGGTGGTGTGCGCGATCGGGCTCGGCTTCTCGGCGCTCGTCTCCCGCACGACGGCGTCCGCGCTCCTCACGTACCTCACCGTCCTCGCGCTGACGGTCGGCACGGTGATCCTGTTCGCCCTGACCTTCCCGATGATCACGCAGACGGACGACGTGCGCGCCTACCAGTCGGCCGACGTCGCGGGGGTCGGCTGCACGTGGACGACCGACACGGAGAGCCGCGCCCACACCGAGCGGACCTGGTGGCTGCTCGCCGCCAACCCGTTCGTCGTCGTCGCGGACGCCGCGCCGGCCGCGCCCTCGGCGGCCCGCTTCGGGGTGCCGGACCCGCTGGGCGCGATCCGGGCGGGGGTCCGGACGGCGCGGAGCGGGCCGCCGGACCGCGAGGACTGGTGCGGGGACGGGACGGTCGACGACGGGCAGAGCACCTCGAACGCGCCCGTGTGGCCTTGGGGCCTCGGCGCGAACCTGCTGCTGGGAGGCGGCGCCGTCTGGCTCACCGTCCGGCGGCTGCGCATCCCCCAGAGCACGCTCGCGCGCGGCACGCGCGTCGCCTGAGTCGCGGCGCCCGCCCGCGCGCTACGGCTGGAGTGCGTCGTACTCGGCCTCGGCGGCGACGTCGTCGTCCACGTCGAGGCGCAGGTGCGCGAGGAGCAGCTGGAGCATCCGCAGCGCCGACGACGCCCGCTCGCCCCAGCTCGACAGGTAGGAGAACTGCCACCACCACAGGGCCTCGACGCGGTCGCCGGCGTCGTCGTGGGCGATGCCCTGGGTGAGGGCGTCGGCAACGGTCGCCAGGTCGGCCGACAGCGACGCCTGCCCGATCTCGGGGCCGAGCACGGGGTCCACGACCTCGACGTAGCCGTCGAGCCCGTCGAGCACGCGGGCGAGCGCGGTCCGCAGCGGGTCCAGGTCGAGGTCGGGGCCGGCGTCGGGCTCGAAGCGCTCGGACGGCACGACGTCGACCATCGCGCCGAGACGCGCCCCGCACGCGAGCAGGTCGGACGTGGCGAGCAGGAGCAGCGGGATCGCGGCGTCGACGGCACGGCCGGACGCCACCTCGGCGACCGTCGCGACGAACGCGCGCGCGTGCCTGCTGGTGGACGCCGCGACGTCGGCGAGCTCGTCGGGCGCCATCGTGGACGTCACCTCAGGCACCGATCACCCTCCTGCCCTCGAACGCGCGGCCGAGCGTGACCTCGTCCGCGTACTCCAAGTCTCCGCCCACGGGCAGCCCGGACGCGAGGCGAGTCACCGTGACCCCCATTGGGGTCAGCAGCCGCGCCAGGTAGGTGGCGGTCGCCTCGCCCTCGACGTTCGGGTCGGTCGCGAGGATGACCTCGGTGACCGTCCCGTCGGCGAGGCGCGTGAGAAGCTCCTTGATCCGCAGGTCGTCCGGCCCGACGTTCTCGATCGGGTTGATGGCCCCGCCGAGCACGTGGTACCGGCCGCGGAACTCGCGCGTGCGCTCGATCGCGACGACGTCCTTGGGCTCCTCGACGACGCAGATCACCGCGGGGTTGCGGCGCGGGTCGCGGCAGATCTTGCACTGGACGTCCTCGGCGACGTTGCCGCAGATCTCGCAGAACCGGACCTTCTCCTTGACCTGCGTGAGCGCGTCGGTCAGGCGGCGCACGTCCGCCGGGTCCGAGGCCAGCAGGTGGAACGCGATCCGCTGCGCGCTCTTGGGCCCGACGCCGGGCAGCCGGCCGAGCTCGTCGATCAGGTCCTGGACCGCGCCTTCGTACACCCCGACAGCCTAGGCGGTGCCACCCACCCCCGAGTCGTCAGAAGCTCACGAGGCCCGAGACTCACCAGGTTCTGACAGCTCGGTCGCGACGAGCTCGACCTCGAACCCGTCGCCGTCCTCGAGGTAGGCCGCGTAGTGGTCCGGGCCGCCGGCGTGCGGGTACCGGTCGGCGAACAGCTCACTCCACCCCTGCCCGACGGCGTCCTTCACGAGCGCGTCGACGTCGCCCGGCGCACCCGCCCAGAAGGCGAGGTGGTTGACGCCCGGGCGGACGCGGTCGTGCGGGACGGGCCGCACGTCCGGCCCGGACTCGAGCACCAGGTACGTGGCGCCGAGGTCCCAGCGTGACCCGTTCTGCCAGGTCGACGTGCACGCGTAGCCCAGCCGCCCGAGCAGCCAGCCCCAGGCGCGCTCCGCCCTGGCGTGGTCGGGCACCCAGAGCTCCACGTGATGCAGCCCCCGCGGGCGCTCGGCGGCACGCGACCCGCTGTCGGGGCCGCCCGAACCCGGCTGCGCAGTCACTGGCGCTGCTCGACGATCTCGTCGATCACGGTCCCGCCGAGGAGCTGCGCGACGAGCGCCGCGCCCACGAGGTTCGGAGGCGCGCTACCGCCGGGCCCGCCGTCCCCGGCCCGGCCCGGCCCGCCGCCCGAGCGACCGGAGGGCTCGTCGTCCCAGGGCGGGCCGTCGTCGTCGGGGGGCGTCGAGGTCCGCGCCGGCGCAGGCGCGACCGCGACTCTGGCGCGCGGCGCGTTCGCGGCCGAGCGTGCCGCCGCGATGCCGGCCGAGACCGCGGCAGGCGCGGCGGGCGGCGTCGTGGCCGGTGCCCGGGCGACGGGCGGTTCGGCCACCGGCGCCACCGGGCCGGCCGGCTGCGTGCCGGGAGCGAGGCGTGCGCCACCAGCGGCCGCAGCTCGCGGAGCCCAGGACCCGCCGTCGTCGGGGAACGGGGCGTCGTCCGGCGGCTCGGCCACCGGGATCCCGTCGTAGGACGCCCGCTCGTCGGGGCCCGCCGGGCCGCTCGCGGGCGGCCGCGCTGCGCGCGCGCCCGCCCCGTCCGAGGCGGGTGCAGGGGCCGGGGCCGCGTCGACCCGCGGCCCGGCGGCCGGCGTCCCGACGCCGGTGGACGACGGCGTCGGACCGGGGCCGGCGGCGAGCGTCGTGGACCGGGGCGACCCCGCGAGCCAGGCTGCGTCGGCGGCCGCCGCGGCGTCGGTGCGCGGCGACGGGGTCGTCGGCGGTGCGCTGCCGCCTGCCTCGCCCGGGGGCGGGCCGCCGGGAGTGCGGGACACGCCTGCCGTCGTAGCAGCCGGGACGGCCGCGTCGGGGACCACCGCGCTCGGAGCGGCCGTCGCCGCGGCTGCCGGGGCTCCGTCCGGAGCGACCGCTCGATCGCCGGGGGCGTCGGTGCCGCCGTCGTCGTCCTGCGACGCCTGCCGGTGCTCGGCCCGCGGCCTCGCGACGGGCGCCGGCACGCCGCCGACGACGGCGCTCACCTTGACGGGGAAGCCGAGCGTCTCGTACACGGCCTTCTCGACGGCCTCGGACTTGCCGCTCTGGAACGCTCGCTGCAGGCCGGGCGAGCTGAACGACAGCGTCAGCACGTTGCCGTCGAGCGAGGCGACCGACGCATCCTGCTTGACGAGCGTCCAGGCGCCCTTGTTCATCCGGAACAGGGTCTGCAGCACCTCGTCCCACCGGCGGCGGACGAGCTCGCCCTCGACGTGCGCCACGTTCGATCCCGCAGGCGTCGGCGCGGCCTCCGCGGGGGCGACCGGGGTCGCCGCCGAGTCCGTCGTGCGGACGTCGGCCTCCGCGGACGGCACGGCCGCGGGCAGCTCAGCCGCGGTCAGCTCGGCCCCGGGCAGCTCGGCCCCGGACTCGTCCGACGGCTCGTCCGAGGGCGTTGCGGACTCCGGCTCGTCCGACAGTTCGGCCGCGGGCACATCGGACTCGGGCTCGTCGGCGGGCACCGACTCGGGTTCCGGGTCGCGCACCACCACCGGCCGCAGATCCTCCACGGCAGCGCGCCGCGGGGGAGCCGGCTGCGCCGGGGCGGGCGCCGCAGCCTGCGACCCGCCAGCCGTGCCGACCCAGCCCCGCTCCAGGCGGTCGAGCCGTGCGCCGAACCCGGCAGCGCCGTCGTCGGCCCCAGGGAGCAGGAGCCGCGCGCACAGGAGCTCCAGGTGGAGGCGCGGCGACGTCGCGCCGGTCATCTCGGTCAGCGCGGCGTTCGCGAGGTCCGCGGCGCGCGACAGCTCGCCGAGACCGAGCGCGGTGGACTGGGCGCGCATACGTTCGAGCTGGTCGGACGGGAGATCACCGAGGGCCGCGACAGCCTCGCCGTCCGCGACGGCCAGCACGACGAGGTCCCGGAGGCGCTCGAGCACGTCCTCGACGAACCGGCGCGGCTCGTGTCCCGACTCGATGACGCGCTCCACGACGCGGAACATGCTCGCGCCGTCGCGCGCCGCGAGCGCCCCCACGACGTCGTCGAGCAGGGTGGCGTGCGTGTAGCCGAGGAGGGCGACGGCCTGCTCGTAGTCGAGCACGCGCCGCCGCTGGCCGCCCTCCCCCGACCCGGGCGCCTCGTCGGCGCCCGCGATGAGCTGGTCGAGCACGGAGAGCGTGTCGCGGACGGACCCGCCGCCGGCCCGCACGACGAGCGGCAGCACCCCGGACCCGACCTCGACGCCCTCGGCGCGGCACAGCTCGTCCAGGTACGGGATCAGCACGTCCGGCGGGACCAGCCGGAAGGGGTAGTGGTGCGTGCGGGAGCGGATGGTCCCGATGACCTTGTCGGGCTCGGTCGTCGCGAAGATGAACCGCACGTGCTCGGGCGGCTCCTCGACGATCTTCAGCAGCGCGTTGAACCCCGCCGACGAGACCATGTGCGCCTCGTCGATGATGAACACCTTGTACCGGTCGCGGCTGGGCGCGAAGGTCGCGCGCTCGCGCAGCTCGCGGGCGTCGTCGACGCCGCCGTGGCTCGCCGCGTCGATCTCGACGACGTCCAGGCTCCCCGAGCCGCCGCGGGCCAGGTCCACGCAGGACGGGCACTCGCCGCAAGGCGTGTCGATCGGGGTCTCGGGCGTGTTGCGGTGGCAGTTCAGCGTGCGCGCGAGGATGCGCGCGGACGTCGTCTTGCCGCAGCCGCGGGGCCCCGAGAACAGGTACGCGTGGTTCACGCGCCCGGTGCGCAGCGCCTGCATGAGGGGCCCCGTCACGTGCTCCTGACCGATGACCTCGGCGAACGTCTCGGGCCGGTAGCGGCGGTACAGGGCTGTGCTCACCCCGGCAACTGTAGACGCCACCACCGACGCTCCGGGAGCCGTCCACCGGACGACCGCGGCGCCCGATCTCACCCGCGTCCCGCACGCCCCGACCCACGCCGTGGGCATACCGTGCCGCCATGGCGAAGGAGCAGAAGAAGTCGGGCGGTTCGAAGAAGACCAAGCGCGGGCCACGCCTGCCCGACGACGTGTACGAGGCCGAGCTGTTCCGCCTCCAGGCCGAGCTCGTGAAGCTCCAGCAGTGGGTGCGCGCGACGGGTGCGCGCGTCGTCGTCGTGTTCGAGGGACGAGACGCGGCGGGCAAGGGCGGCACGATCAAGCGGATCACCGAGTACCTGAGCCCCCGCGTCGCGCGGATCGCGGCCCTGCCCGTGCCGACCGAGCGCGAGAAGTCCCAGTGGTACTACCAGCGGTACGTCGCGCACCTGCCGGCCGCCGGCGAGGTCGTCCTGTTCGACCGGTCCTGGTACAACCGGGCGGGCGTCGAGAAGGTCATGGGCTACTGCACCCCGCAGGAGCACGCGCGGTTCCTGCGCCAGACGCCGATCTTCGAGCAGATGCTCATCGACGACGGCATCCTGCTGCGCAAGTACTGGTTCTCCGTGTCCGACGCCGAGCAGCTGCGCCGCTTCCGGTCCCGGCTGACGGACCCCGTCCGCCGGTGGAAGCTCAGCCCGACCGACCTCGAGTCGATCCACCGCTGGGAGGACTACTCGCGCGCCAAGGACGAGATGTTCGTCCATACGGACCTGCCGGCGAGCCCGTGGTTCGTCGTCGAGTCGGACGTCAAGAAGCACGCGCGGATCAACATGATCAGCCACCTGCTGTCGACCATCCCGTACGAGGACGTGTCCGCGGGAGAGGAGGTCGAGCTGCCCGACCGGCCGGCGCCGTCGCGCGGCTACGAGCGGCCGCCCCGCGAGCTGAGCACCTACGTCCCGGACGCCGCGCTGGCGCTGCTCGGGGATCCCGAGCGGTCGAGCTGAACCGGAGCCACGCTGCGGGGGCAAAGTAAGGACCCCCCGCACACCCGCCAGAGCCCGCCTGCCCTTGCTACCTTCCGGTCCTGGGGGAGTTCAGCAGGATGACGCCGCACGAGGGGTCTGCGACCAGGGTACCGGACCGACGTGGTCGTCCCGAACGCCCTCGCACGGTTTAGGCCCGGCGCGGTCCGTCCGGTATCCTCGGGGGGCCGCAGTGCGTGACGGGCCCGCCCGACGACGCAGCGCGGCGAGGAGGATTCGCCTAGTGGCCTATGGCGCACGCTTGGAAAGCGTGTTGGGTTAACAGCCCTCGGGGGTTCGAATCCCCCATCCTCCGCAGCACCGGCAAGGCCCCGAACCCGCACGGGTTCGGGGCCTTCGTCGTTGCGGCACCTGCCGACCGAGGCCCGGGAAGCAGTTCCGTGACTCCGATATCAACGTCAGCGATCTTGACGTCGATATCGGCGTCAGAGGAGGCGACGTGGCCTGCACTGGCACGGTGACGAGTCCTGAATCGCTCGGGCGGATCCTGCAGCAGGCGCGACTGCTCGCAGGCCTGAGCCAGCGCGAGGTCGCCCAGCGACTCGGGACGCGACGTCGCCGGCGAGCTGCAGATCTGGGACCCGGACCTCCCGGACGAACGTCCGGGATAACCGCTGGGAAACAGGCCCGTCGGGGGCAAGACCTCTCGCTGGCCGGCGTGCAGGACAAGATCGTTCTCGCACGAACGACTGACGGCTGGAATCGGGTCGTCGACGGCCCGCTGTCGACCCACGTCATCAAGCCCGTGTAGCGCGACCGTCCGACAACGATCTACGACGAGGAATACGGCGCGCGCACCGTCCCGCGCGGCCGTGCTCCGCGTGCCCGTGCTGGAGGCGCCGTGGACCGCGTCGGTGATGCCCGGCGATCCGACAGCGCCAACGCTGACGCTCGCCGTTGGCCGGCGGTCAGCAGGTTCGGTTTGACCACGGGGCCCCCGGCGTACCGTGGAGAGCAGCCCCGGGACGACAGGCCGCCGGCTCGTCCGCCTGCTCACCGGCACCTCCGAAGAGGCACCATGCCCGTCCACCGCGCGCCGTCGCCCTCGCAGCAGCCCACCGGTGGTGCGGCAGGTACCGGGCCGATGTCCGGGCGGACCGTGCTCGTCACGGGCGGCTCCGGCGGCATCGGCAAGGCGACGGCGACGGCGCTGGCAGCCATGGGCGCACGGGTCGCGATCGTCAGCCACGACCGTGCCCGCGCCGAGCGCGCCCGCGACGAGATCCGAACGGTCACCGACGCACCGGTCGACGCCTTCGTCGCGGACCTGTCGTCGCAGGCAGAGGTCCGCCGGCTCGCCGACGACGTGCTGGGCTCGTTCCCGCGCATCGACGTGCTGGTCAACAACGTCGGCGGCTACTGGAGCACGCGCCACGAGAGCACCGACGGCCTCGAGTACACGTTCGCGTTGAACCACCTCGCACCGTTCCTCCTCACCAACCTGCTGCTGAGGCGGCTGAGGGCGACGGGACCGAGCAGGGTCGTGATCGTCGCGTCGAACGCGCAGGCGCTCGGGCGCCTCGACTTCGACGACCTCCAGGGCGAGCGGGCCTACTCCGGCTCGCGCGCCTACAACCAGTCCAAGCTGGCGAACGTCATGTTCGCCTACGAGCTCGCACGGAGGCTGGAGGGCTCGGCGGTGACAGCCAACGCGCTGCACCCCGGCATGGTCAGCACGTCGTTCGGTACGGCGGATCCCGGCCGGCTCAGCCGGCTCCTCGTTCCTCTGATGCGGCCGTTCATGAAGAGCACCGGCCGGGGCGCCGCGACATCCGTGCGGGTCGCGTCCGCCCCGGACCTCGCAACAGTGACGGGCCGCTACTTCGCGGGAGGGTCGCCGAGGCGGTCGTCCCGACGGAGCTACGACCTGCTCTCGGCGGCCCGGCTCTGGCGTGTCAGCGCGGCGCTCGTCGGGCTCGAACCCGGGACGCCGGGCTCTGCGAGCGCCGCGTCCTCCGCCGCCTCAGAGGCTTGAGGCCGCTGCGCGCGCAGCGCCTGCGCGACCGCCTCCTCGACGCGCGCGTCCTCGTTCTCCCGACGCCGCGAGCGTGCGCGCCGCAGGCCGCGGACCGCGAGCACCACCGCGGCCGCGACGACCACGACGACGGCGAGCAGCACCCACGGCACCGCCCACCCGTGCGCCGACCCCTCGACCGGCGCGAGCGACGACGTCGAGCCCGACGCGTCGGTGACCACGGGCGTCGCGGTGACGTGGGCCGTGAGCCGTCCGCTCCCGACGACGTCGGGCACCGTCACCGACACGGGCCACGACTCCCCCGGCAGGAGGTCGGGCGAGCCCTCGGGCGCCGGGACGTCCGCCGCGAACCGGCCGAACGGGCCGGCCAACGAGACGGCCTGCTGGGCCGACACGATCGTGTTGCCGGTGTTGTGCAGCGTGTAGGTGACGGTCGCGTCGCCGCGACCGAGCGGGTCGGCGGTCGTCTCGTGCTGCACCCGCACGTCCTCGACCGCGAAGGCGGGCGCGATCTTCCCGCCGACGTGCAGCGTCAGACGGACGCCGAGCCGGCGGTCCACGTTGATCCCCTCGGCTTCGTCCTCCTGGCGCAGCGAGGTCACGATGCCGCCGGCGTAGTCGCCGGGGGTCGCGTTCTCGGGGACGGCGACCGTGAACGGCACGGTGACGGTCTTGCCCGGCGCGACCGTGAGGCTCTTCTTCCCGGCGGCGACCCACGCTCCGACGCCGACCGACTTCTGACCCGCGACGAGCAGGTCGAACTGCCCGGCGTCGGTCGTGTACCCGTCGGCGGCGTAGACGGCGAGCTCGAGGGCGGTCTTCCCGTGGTTGGCCACGACCAGGCCGTCGGTCGTCGTCCGTCCCGGGTTCAGCGTGTAGGCGAAGCTCGTCCGGTCGGCCCCGCGGTCGTTCGACGCCGTCCGGACGGTCCACGTGACGTCCTGGTCGGCCGGTGACGCCGCGGCGAGGCGCGGCGCGGCGGTCGTCGGCGCGGCGGCGAGCGTGCCCGCCACGAGCGCCACCAGCAGCACGACGACGGCACGGGCCGCCCGCGGGAGGCTGCGCCGTCGGGCGGGGACGGCGACCGGACGGGACGCGGGGGCCGGGAGAACGGTCGGGAAGGTCATGGGGTCCTCGGGGTCGTGCCGATGTCGGGTGGCCCGGCGGACGGGCGCCTCGCGGCGCCCGCCCACCGGTCCGTGAGTGACCGTGCTCAGCTGCTCAGCGCGGTGATGGTGAGGGTCGCGCGGTAGCTGCCCTTGTCGACCGAGTCCGGGAGCTGGAGGTCGAGGTCCGCACCGAGCTTCGCGGTACCCCGGTCGTGCCCCTGCGCCGCGGAACCGAGGCCCCGCGACGACGCCAGCCCGTTGCCGCCGCCGAGGCCCGAGGCCACGACCGCGCCCGCCTTCGCGCCGGCGCCGGACTGGACGAGCTTCGGCGTCCAGCCCAGGTACTTGCCGTCGAACGACTTCGAGCCGTCGGTGAAGTCACCGACCGACGCCGAGATCGACCAGGGGGCGTGCGAGCGACGCGTGTCGGTCACGGTGATCGGGTTGATCTCCCCCGCCGCCTCGAAGTGGTCGCCCTTGTCCGTGGCGGTGCCGAGGTCGACGAGGCCGTTGTAGCCGTCGATCGTCCAGCCGAACTCGCCGGGCGCCGTCTTCGGGACGTCGACCTGGATGTCCTCGCCGGAGCCGTGGTACGGGTGCACCGTGACCTTGTCGACGACCGAGCCGACCGGCTGGTCCTCGTCCGTGTTGGTGCACCACGAGACCTTGCCGAGCTCCACGGCCGCGTTCGGGGCCGCGCAGGTGCCCGAGCGCACGTCGGACACGGTCAGCTTGCCGGCCTGGACCTCGACCTTGACGTAGCTGCGGACGTGCTCCTGGTTCGCGACGGACGCGTACCAGTAGTTGCTCGGGTTCAGCGGGTCGGCGTAGTTGTCGGGCTTCGACGCGGACGCCGGGACGGGCGCCGTCAGGTCGTAGTACTTCGAGCCCGACGACGAGTTGGCCGTCACGTAGAGGACGCCGCCCTTGCCGGCGAACACGTCGGCCTGGCCGGGCTGCTCGTCGGCGTCGGCCTTCTTGTTGCTGTTGATGAGGTAGCTACGGGCGTAGCTGTGGTCGTGGCCCTGCAGGACCAGGTCCACCCCGAGCTTGGAGAACGTCGCGGGCAGGTCCTTGCGACGCTGGATGTTGTCGGAGTCCTGCGCGTGGTCGGCGACCGAGTACACCGAGTGGTGGTACACGAGCACCTTCCACTTGGCCTCGTCGCCGTGCTGCTTGATGACGTCGCTCACGTACTGGATGTGCGCGTCGTCACCGCCGCCGCCCTGGGACGTGGCGTAGCTGTTCGAGTTGAGGTCGATGAACAGCACGTCCTTGTAGATGTACCAGTAGTCGCCGCCGGACGTGTTCGACGTCGGGCTGCCGTTGGCGTAGTACGACGCCGAGCGGTCCGTGTTGGGCGTGGAGAAGTGCTGCTCGTACGCCTTGCCGCCGACGTCGTGGTTGCCGATGGTGGCGGCCCACGGGATCTGCCGGAGCTCGTCGGGCGCGAGGAACGCGTCCCACTGCGACTCGGTGTTGGCGCTCTCGACCTGGTCGCCGCCCGAGACGAGGAGCTCGGCGTCCGGGTTGGCGGCGGTCGCGACGTCGAGGGTGTCCTGCCAGCCCGCCTGGTCCTTGGCGGTGTTGCCGGAGGAACCGATCTGCGGGTCGCCCAGGAACAGGAAGTCGAAGTCGCCGTCGAAGTCGTGGGTCTTGAACGAGTACGTGGGCGACCAGCTTCCGGCCGTGCCCACGCGGTACGAGTAGGTCGTGTCCTCGGTGAGGCCCGTGACCGTCGCGTGGCGGTTGAAGCCGCCGCTGGTCGCGATGTTGGCGGTACCGGTGGCGTCGAACTCGGCGCTGTCCGCCGGGAAGGAGCCGTCGGTGAGGGACGACGTCGGTGCGAGCTGGACCTCCTGCGCGGTGTCCGCGCTCGAGTACCAGCTCAGGATCCGCTGCGACTCGTCGGCGCCGACCCCGAGAACGATGCCGGTGAGCGTCGTGGGGGTCGTGTCGGCGTGCGCGGGCAGGGCGGCGAGAGTGCCGATCCCGACGGTCGCTGCGACCGTCGAGGCTGCGGTGAGGCCCACGACGAACCGGCGCCGGGCCGGTCCGTGGGGGTGTGCCGCACGGGTCAAAGACATGGGGTGTCCATCCTTCGATCGGTGAGTGCTGCTAGGGCGAGCACAACGTGACGAAGCGGGATGAACCCGCGATGAACGCGAGAGCTCCGCGGCGCGGCACGCGCGGGAACTCCCAGGCTTCTCCCGGGTTCGTCATCCCGTCGTGACCCGCTCGACGAACCAGACGAGCCCCATCACGGCGACCCCGGCGGCGACGGCGCCCGTGACCCAGGCGCCCAGGCGCGGCGCACGGCGCCGCAGCAGGGCGAGCAGCGGGAAGACCGTCAGGATGATGCCGAGCTGCACGGCCTCGATCCCGACGTTGAACACGAGCAGCGACCACAGCAGCGACCCCGACAGCTCGCGGTCGAGGCCCAGCGCCCCCGCGAAGCCGAGCCCGTGCACCAGCCCGAAGCAGAGCACGACGGCGAGCCGCAGCCAGCCCGCACGGTCGAGCCCGAGCGGACCGCGGGCAAGCTCGAGGGTGCCGTAGCGGCTCACGGGCGACCGCAGCCGCCACAGGTGCCACGCGGCGACCACCGCGATCGACAGCGCGATCACCGGCTCCACGACGCGCGCGGGCACGTCGACGACGCCCGTGGCCGCGCAGACGAACGTGATCGAGTGGGCGACCGTGAACGCCGTCGCCGCCAGGACGATCTCGCGCAGGCGTCGCGACCCGACGATCACGGCGAGCAGGAACAGGATGTGGTCGGTCCCCGTGAGCAGGTGCTCGGCGCCCAGCCGGAAGAACGTCCAGGTCTCCGCGAGGAACGACTGGTCGGTCGAGAACGACGGGTGCGACGGGTCGAGGGCGGCGCTCCCGTGCTGCTCGTCGAGGTCGTAGGACACGACGGTCTTCGCGTCCTTGACGTAGCCCTCGGCGTCGGGGAAGAGCGTGCTCGTGATCCGGTGCGAACCGTCGGACGGCGGGCAGGCCTCGTCGAGGACGAGCACCGCGTACGGCACGCCCTCGCGGCGGGTCATCGTCACGTCGCCGTCCTGGGCCGGCGTGCAGGCGGCGTCGCCGGACGCCACCCCGAACCGCTCGGTGACGTAGGCCAGGACCGGCGCCGGATGGTCCGCGAGCGCCCGCGCCATGGCGGCCGTGTCGCCGTCGTCGAACGCGGCCTGGCCCTCCTGGTAGAGCGCGTCGACGTGCTGGGTGTCCGCGACCGAGACGACGAGGAGGTCGTACTCGAGGCCCAGCTCGACGCGGACGTGCCCCCGCTCGGGCTGGGTCACGTCGGCGTACACGGTGGTGCTGAACCCGTGCGCCGACGCGGCAGCGGGCCACAGCGCCAGGGCGAGCAGCAGGACGGCCGGCGCGAGGCGGGCGAGGCGAGCGGGGGTCCGGGCGGTCGTCCGGAGGGGCATCGTGGTCCTTACGTCTCGGGGAGCGATCGCACGATGTCGTCGTCGGATGAACGGGCCAAGGAGGGCCGACGAACGCTCGGCGAACGATCGCCCACGGAGCGTCCGCGCAGGTCGGAGCTGCGAACGCCTGGGGTAGGAATGGACCCATGTCCCGCCGCCCCCGCACCCTCGTCGCCGTCGTCGTCGGGGCCGCCGTCGCGGGCGCCCTCGCGGTCGGGGTGGCCGTCGCGCGGGGCTCCGACGACTGGTCGGGACCCCACGTCACGCCGACGGCGCGGGGCACGCTGGCGGCGGACTTCGTCCTCCCGTCGGGGACGCCGAGCCCGGAGGCCACCATCACGCCCGCCCCGGGCTCCTGGGACGGGGTGCACCCGTCCGCGCAGCTGCGCGTCGTCCTGCTCACCACGAGCGAGGACGACCGCCCGGCGACCACCGTCGCCGACGCGGTGCGGGACTGGGCGCACGACGAGGACGTGTCCCTCCGCACCGTCGTCGCGGACGGTCCGACGGACCGGCTCCCCGCGGTCCTGCGCGCAACCGCGCTGCACCCCGACCTGGTGATCTCCGCGGGCGACGACCTCGTCGACCCCCTCGCCCAGGTCACGCCGAGCCACCTCGACCAGCAGTTCCTCGTGGTGGGCGCCGAGCTCGCCGAGCCCACGGAGAACGTCACCGCCGCGGACTGGTCGGGGGCGTCGTTCCGCGGCGAGGGCCTGGGGACGTCGTCGGCGTACGACGCCGCGACGTTCACCCCGGCCCGGTGCCGCGCGGCCGTGCAGGCGGGGGTGGCCTCCGTGCTCAGCGGCCTCACCGGCATCGTCGTCTCGCTGGACGACGCCACCTGAGCCGACCGGCCGTGTGGGGGCTTGCTCCCTGCTGAACGCGTGTATAGCGTATTGAACGTGCGTTCAGCCCTCGACGACGACCTCACCGCCCGCGCCCGGATCCGCGACGCCGCGATCGCGCGCTTCGCGGCCGACGGCTTCCGCGTCGGCCTGCGCACCATCGCCGCCGACGCCGACGTCAGCCCCGGCCTCGTGATGCACCACTTCGGGTCCAAGGAGGGCCTGCGCCGCGCGTGCGACGAGCACGTGCTCGCGCAGATCCACGAGGCGCGCGCCGAGGCGCTGGTCTCGAACGACCCGTCGTCGTCGATCCTGCGGCTCGCCGCGGACGGCCACTACGCGTGGCTCGCGACCTACCTCCTGCGCTCGCTGCAGGCGGGGGGCGAGCTCGCGCGTACGTTCGTCGCGGACCTCGTCGTCGAGACGCGGGACAACCTCGAGGCCGGCGTCGCCGCGGGGAGCGTCCAGCCGTCGCGCGACCCGGACGCGCGGGCAGAGATGCTCACCAGCATGAGCCTGGGCTACCTGCT
This sequence comes from Luteimicrobium sp. DT211, assembly GCF_049844995.1. Lineage (NCBI taxonomy): Bacteria > Bacillati > Actinomycetota > Actinomycetes > Micrococcales > Luteimicrobium > Luteimicrobium sp. DT211. Next base: position 821,578 of record NZ_JBNCMC010000001.1, read on the forward strand.
GCTCGCCTACTCGCTCGAGCCGGAACCCCCCACGGACCTCGCGTCCTGGATCCTCGGCCTCAACATGCGCGGCACGCTCCCCGGGCTCGAGATCTTCACCGAGGGTCTCTTCACCGACCGCAGGTTCCTCGACGCCTACCTCGCCCAGACTCCCGCCCGCACCACCCAGGAGGATCGATGAGCACGCCGCCGGTCGAGGTGCACGACCTGCACAAGAGATTCGGGTCCGTCCACGCGCTCGACGGGCTCGACCTCGTCGTCGAGCCCGGCCAGGTCGCCGGGTTCCTCGGGCCCAACGGTGCCGGCAAGTCGACGACGATCCGCATCCTGCTGGGTCTCCTCCACGCCGACTCGGGCACCGCCCGGCTGTTCGGGCAGGACCCGTGGGCCCACGGCGTCGGGCTGCACGAGCGGCTCGCGTACGTGCCCGGGGACGTGACGCTGTGGCCGCAGCTCACCGGCGGGGAGACGATCGACCTGCTCCTCAGGTTGAGGGGGCTGCGCCCCGACCCGGCCCGCAAGGCCCGGATGCTGCACCGGTTCGAGCTCGACCCGACCAAGCGCACGCGCACCTACTCGAAGGGCAACCGGCAGAAGGTCGCGCTGGTCGCCGCGTTCTGCGCGGACGTCGAGCTGCTGGTGCTCGACGAGCCGACGTCGGGCCTCGACCCGCTCATGCAGGCAGTGTTCCAGGACTCGGTCCGCGAGGCCGTCGAGGCGGGCACGAGCGTGCTGCTCTCGAGCCACGTGCTCGCCGAGGTCGAGGCGCTGTGCGACACGGTGACGATCATCCGCGCGGGGCGCACCATGCAGACCGGGACCCTGGACGAGCTGCGGCACCTCACGCGGTCCGCCGTGACCGCGCGCGTCGACGACCCCGCGGCGGCCCGCGACGCGCTCGCCCGGATCGACGGCGTGCACGACGTCGCAGTGCCCGGCCCGGACGCGGACAAGGTCACCTTCCACCTGGACGACGCCGCCACCGCCGCCGCGACCCGGGCCCTCGCCGACCTGGGCGTGCGCGGGCTCACGGTCTCGCCGCCGTCGCTCGAGGAGCTCTTCCTGCGGCAGTACGGCGACGAGCTCGAGCTCCTGGAGGGCGACGCCCGGCCGGCTCAGGCGGTGGAGCGATGACGACGACCACCCCGGCCCCCGCCGCACGCGCGGAGCGGGCCGCCGTCTGGCCCGGGCGCCCGCTCGCGGGGACCGGCCTGCTGCTGCGGCTCGCGCTGCGCCGCGAGCGGGTCACGCTGCCCGTGACGGTCGTCGTGCTCGTCGGGACGTTCGCGATCACGATCGCCTCCGTCAGCACCGCCTACGGGACGCAGGCGGACCGCGACTCCGCCGCCGCGACCCTCGGCTCCAACACCGCGTTCCGGGTGCTCCTGGGGCCGCTCGAGCACACGCAGTCCGTCGCGAGCGTCGCCCAGTGGCGGATCGGGCTGTTCATGCTCGTCGTGGTGGGCGTCCTCGCCGCGATGACCGTGGTCCGGCACACGCGCCGCGAGGAGGAGGCCGAGCGGCTCGAGCTCGTGCGCGCCGCGCCCGTCGGCGCCCTCGCGCCGCTCGCGACCGGCACGATCGTCGCGGCGATCCTCAGCCTCGTCACGGCCGCCGGGATGGCGGGCTCGCTCGCCGCGGTGGCCGAGGCCCCGGGCGACGGCGCGGGCGCGCTGGCCGTCGGGGTCCAGTACCTGGCGATCGGCCTCGCGGGCGCCGGTCTCGGGGCGGTCGGCGCGCAGGTCGCCACCGTCTCGCGGACCGCCACGACCATCGCGGTGCTCGTCCTCGTCGCCGGCTACGCCCTGCGCGGCATCGGCGACGTCCAGGACGGGCTCGGCTGGCTGCGCTGGCTCTCGCCCGTCGGCTGGGCGGAGGAGATGGACCCGTTCGGCAGCAGCTCCTACGGCCCCGCCCTGCTCTGCCTGGCGCTCTTCGTGCTGGGCGGCGCGGCGGCGGCGCGGCTCGCCGTCGGGCGCGACGTCGGGGCGGGCATCGTCCAGCCGCGCCCCGGCCCGGCCGACGCGCCCGGGCTCGACTCGTCCCTCGCGCTGACCCGCCGCCTCCAGGGCGCGTCGCTCGCATCGTGGGCGTACGCCGTGGGCGCCTACTGCTTCCTCCTGGGGCTCATCCTCAGCTCGGCGGACGACCTCGTCGGCGGCAACGCCGACGCCGCGAAGCTCATCGAGCAGCTCGGCGGCACCGGGCGGCTCGAGGACGTCATGACCGCGCTCATCCTGGGCTGGGTGGGCATCGCCGCCGCAGCCTGGACCGTGACGTACGCCGCTCAGCTGCGCGCCGAGGAGTCGTCGGGACGCGCGGAGGTCCAGCTCAGCACCGGCGTCACCCGGGCCCGGTACCTCGGGGTCGCGGCGTGCGTCTCCGTGGTCGGCGTCGTGCTGATCCTCGCCGCGGCGGGCGTGCTCATGGGCCTCGGGCACGCGATCACCGGCGGCACCTGGGGAAGCGCGTTCGCGGACGCCGTCGGTGGCGCCGCCGTCCAGGTGCCCGCGGCGCTCGTCGTCGGCGGGCTCGTGCTCGCCTGCTACGCGTGGTGGCCTCGGCTCGTGGCGGCGGGCTGGGGCGTGATCACGGTGATCCTCCTGCTCGAGGTCGTCGGTGACGCGCTGAACCTGCCGCAGTGGGTGCTCGACCTGTCCCCCTTCACCCACACGCCCCGCGTGCCGCTCGACGACGCGACGGCGCTCCCGCTCGTCGTCCTCACCCTGGTGGCGGCCGCGTTCTACGCTCTGGCGTACGCGCGCTTCGCGGGCGCCGTCGGGGTCCGCCGGCGCGACGTCCCGGCCGCATGAGGCCGCCGCGTGCAGCACGCTCACGGCATCTTCACGGGCAACCCGCAGGTCGTTTCGTAGACTTCCGCGCATGATCTTCAAGGCCGTGGGAGACGGGCGCCCCTATCCGGACCACGGCAAGGTCACGCCCAAGGACTGGGCAGACGTCCCGCCCCGCATGGTTCGGCTCGACGAGCTCGTGACCACCAAGCGCACCCTCAACCTCGACAACCTCCTGTCGGAGGACTCGACCTTCTACGGCGACCTGTTCGCGCACGTCGTCGAGTACAAGGGCGTGCTCTACCTCGAGGACGGCCTGCACCGCGCCGTCCGCGCGGCCCTCCAGCAGCGGCCCGCGCTGCACGCGCGCGTGCTCGTCCTCACCTGAGTTCCCCCACCCGCTCCAGCGTGCCCGTTGGGCCGGAACGGGTAGCACCTCGTACGCTCGTCGCGTGGCGAACCAGCACCCTTCACCGACCCCGCGCGAGCTGCGGCGCCGCCACATGCACGAGCGCCAGGCCGTCGTCTTCGGCGTGCTCGTGGCGGCACTCGCCCTCGTCGGCATCGGCGCCGCCGGGATCATGACGGGCGCCATCAGCTCGCCGTTCAGCAAACCGATCGCGACCCCGACCGCCAGCGACGACGTCATGACGACGGCCGTGCCGTGCCTGCCGAAGGGCACCAAGCCCGTCACGTACTCCGACGTCACGCTCAACGTGTACAACGCGTCGGGCCAGCCGGGCCTGGCCCGCAGCACCGCGGACGCCTTCACGGAGCGCGGGTTCGTCGTGAAGAAGGTCGGGAACGACTCGTCCAAGATCGTGGCGCCGCGCGTCGTCTTCGGCAAGCGCGGCCTCTACCGGGCGTACACGGTCGCGGCGCAGCTCAAGGACGCGAAGTTCGCCTACGACGGCCGCAAGGACGCGAGCGTCGACGTCGTCCTCGGCACGGAGTCGCACGTGCTGCTCGGGACGAAGGACGTCCACCTCAACGCCAAGAAGGCCATGAAGTCGGCGCCGGGCTGCGTCGCGCTGGCCAAGGTCAAGCCCCTGCCGGCCGCACCCAAGGCCACGTCCAAGCCCACCAAGAAGTAGGGCCGGTGCGCCCCCTCGCCCTCCGCGCTGCCCGCGCCCACGACCCCGCCGAGGTCGACCGCATCTACGACGTCTGCCTGCGCACCGGTGCGTCGGGCGCCGACGCGACGGACGCGTTCGCCGACCCCCGGCTCCTCGGCGAGGTCTACGCGGGCCCCTACCTGCGGTTCGCGCCCGACCTCGCGTTCGTCCTCGATGCCGGCCCGACGACGTCACCCACCTCCGCGCAAGGCGCGCGGCCCGGCGCGGGGTCGCCCGGGGAGCCGGTGGCCGGCGTCGTCGGCTACGTCCTGGGGGTGGCGGACACCGCCGCGTTCGAGGACGAGCTCGAGGCCTCGTGGTGGCCGGACCTGCGCGCGCGGTACCCGCTCGACCGGTTCCCCGCCGGGAGCCCCGACGCGGGCGTCGTCGGGCTGATCCACGAGCCGCCGCGCGCCGCGCCCGAGCTCCTGCGGGACTACCCCGCCCACCTGCACGTCGACCTGCTGCCGCAGGCCCAGGGCGGCGGGAACGGCAGGCGCCTGATCGCCACCCTCCTCGACGCCCTGCGCGCTGCCGGTGCCCCCGGCGTGCACCTGGGCGTCGCCGCGGACAACGTCAACGCGCAGGGGTTCTACGAGCATCTCGGCTTCCGTCGCGTCGAGGAGGCACAGGGGCACGTCTACGGCCTGCGCCTCTGACTGCCCTCCGCCGCGAGCTGCCAGAACGTGGCGCCGCTGCACCGGCCTCACGTTCTGACAGCTCGCCGGGAGTCAGGACAGGCGCGGGACGACCTCGCGCGCGACGAGGTCGAGGTGGTCGAGGTCCTGCAGGTCGAGCGTCTGGAGGTAGAGCCGGCTCGCGCCCGCCTCGCGCACACGCTCGATCACCGCGACGGCCTCCTCGACGGTCCCGGCGATGCCGTGCTCGCGCAGCTCGTCGGGCTCGCGGCCGATCGCGGCGGCCCGACGGCGGAACTCGGCCTCGTCGGCGCCGACGCACAGCACGAGGGCCGTGGAGTAGCGCAGCTCGTCGGGGTCGCGCTCGATCGCCTCGCACGCCTCGCGGACCCGCCCGAACAGCGTCGGGATGTCGGCGAGCTCGGGGAACGACGCGTTGTACTCCGCCGCGAACCGGGCGGCGAGCGCCGGCGTGCGCTTGGGCCCGCTGCCGCCGACGATCACCGGGACCCGCGGCTGCACGGGCTTGGGCAGGGCGGGCGAGTCGACGACCTGGTAGAGGTCGCCGTCGAACGAGTAGGAGCCCCCGAGCGGCGTCGACCAGAGCCCGGTGACGATCTCGAGCTGCTCGGTCAGGTGGTCCATGCGGTTCTTCGGGTACGGGATCCCGTACGCGGCGTGCTCGCGCTCGAACCAGCCGGCGCCGAGGCCCAGCTCGACCCGCCCGCCGGACATCTGGTCGACCTGCGCGACCTGGATCGCGAGGACGCCGGGGTACCGGAAGGTGACGGGCGAGACGAGCGTGCCGAGCCGGATGCGCTCGGTGTCGCGGGCGAGGCCGGCGAGCGTCGTCCAGGCGTCGGTCGGGCCGGGGAGCCCGTCCGTGCCCATCGCGAGGTAGTGGTCGGAACGGAAGAACGCGTCGAAGCCGAGGCGCTCGGTCGCCTGCGCGACGGCGAGGACGTCGTCGTACGTGGCGCCCTGCTGGGGCTCGGTGAAGACGCGGAGCTGGAAGGGGTGATCCGTCATGCGTCCTACTCTGCCGCACGGGCCGGGCCGCTAGGGTTTGGCCCATGAGCGAGCCCGCACCTGCCGAGTCCGCGGGCTCCGACCGCACGACCGTCCCGACGACGCCGGAGCCCGCGCCGGCACAGCCTCTCGCGGCACCCGGCCGCCTCAGCGCGGCGGTGCACACGGCGACGGGACGCACCGGCGTGTGGGTGGCGTTCGTCGTCGTGCACGCGGTGCTGTTCTGGGAGGCCGGGCACCACGCGCAGGCGCTGTACGGGGACCCGGAGCTGTACCGGCAGTGGGCCGCGGGCGGCGTGCAGGACGGCGTGTGGCCGGTCCTCGACATCTCGTGGGTGTACCCGATCGGCGCGCTCGTGCCGGTCACCCTGCCGGCCCTCGTGTCGGTGGACGGCGAGGCCTACCGCTATCTCTTCATGGTCCTGGTGGCCGTGCTCGACGGCCTCGCGCTCGGCTCGCTGCTGCACGCGGGCCGCGGCCGGACCCTCGGCGCCTGGTGGTGGCTGGTCTTCCTGCTGTTCCTGGGGCCGATCACGCTCGTGCGCCTCGACGGCATCTCCGCCGCGCTGACCGTGATCGCGCTCGCACAGCTCATCGGGTCGGCCAAGAATCCCGACGGTCGAGTGAGCGTGGCGAGCGCCGTCGCGACGGCGGGCGCGTGGGTCAAGATCGCGCCGGGCGCGGTCCTGATCCCGCTCGCGCTGACGGCGAAGCGGCCGTGGCGGCGCGTGGTGCTACCCGCCGTCGCGGTCACGGCGGTCGTCGTGGGGCTCGCGGTGCTCGGCGGCGCCGGGTCGCGCGTGCTGGGGTTCTGGGGCACGCAGGACTCGCGGGGGCTCCAGGTCGAGTCGGGCGCCGCGACCCCGTTCTCCCTCGCGCGCCTGTGGAGCGGCGAGTACCGGGTCTTCTATAACGCGCCCCTCAACGTCCTCGAGATCACCGGGCCCGGGACCGCGTGGTTCGCGCAGGCGCTCGACGTGCTGCTGCTCGTCGCGGTCGTGCTCGCCACGGTCGTGACGTGGCGCGCGGCGGTCCGGCTGCGGCGCGACCTGCCGGACGACGTCGAGCGCCGCACGCCGCAGCTCGAGCTCGTCCTGCTGGCGACCCTCGCGCTCACGCTCGTGCTGTTCGCGTTCGACAAGGTCGGGTCGCCCCAGTACGTGGCGTGGTTCGCGCCGCCGGTAGCGGTGGCGCTCACCGCGCTCCGTTCGCCCGCGTGGTGGCCCGGGCGGCGACGCGGCACCGAGCCGCACCAGGCCGGCGCGCGCGCGTGGGAGATCTTCGCCGTCGCGCTCCTCGTCGTCGCCCTGCTCACGCACCGGCTGTTCCCGGACCACTACAACGACTTCCTCGGCGCCCGGCCGTTCGACACCGTGCTCGCGGCGGTGCGCAACGTCCTGGTGCTGGCCCTCGCGGTGGGTTCGCTCGTCCTGCTCGGGCGGCATGCCCGACGCGGGATGACCCGGCCGTCCGGGTCGCTGAGTTCCAGGGACGCCGGGTACCGGGAGAGTTCCCGCGACGCCTCCTGATCTGGTCCAATGGGGCCAGCGGTCGCGGCAAGGACGCTGCGAGCCGTGCGTGGATCGAAGGAGATGCACCGTGTTCCGTGGCCCCCACCCCGACGTCGACGTGCCGAACGTCGGCGTCTACGACTTCCTGTTCGCCCGCCTGACGGACGACGACCTCGAGCGCACGGCGCTGATCGACGGACCCAGCGGCGCCCGCTGGACCTACCGCGACCTGCGCGACCAGGCGAACGCCGTCGCCGGTGCCCTCGCCGCGCGGGGCCTGCGCCCGGGCGACGTGATCGGGCTGCTGTGCCCCAACACGCCGGCGTTCGCGGTCGTCTTCCACGGCGCGCTGCGCGCGGGCGTGACCGTGACGACGATCAACTCGCTCTACACGCCCGACGAGATCGCCGCCCAGCTCCGGGACTCCGGGGCGCGGCTCCTGGTCACCGTCGGCGCGCTCGCCCAGGGCGCGGCCGTCGCGGCCGGGAAGGTCGGGCTCGAGCCGGGCGACGTCGTCGTGCTCGACGGGCCGGGCGAGGCCGCGGACGGGCACCCGAGCCTGCGGGACTGGCTAGCCGCTGCGCTGCCCGCGCCGGACGTGTGGTTCGACCCCGCCACACACCTCGCGGTCCTGCCGTACTCGTCGGGCACGACGGGCCTTGCCAAGGGCGTCATGCTGACCCACAGCAACCTGGTCGCGAACGTCGCGCAGACCGCGCCGACGCTCGAGATGGTGCCCGACGACGTCGCCCTCGCCGTGCTGCCGTTCTTCCACATCTACGGCATGACGGTCCTGCTGAACCTCGCACTGTCGCAGCGGGCGGCTCTCGTGACGATGCCGCGGTTCGACCTCGCCCAGTTCCTGGCGCTCGTCGAGCAGCACCGGTGCACGTACCTGTTCATCGCGCCGCCCATCGCCGTCGCGCTCGCCAAGCACCCGCTCGTCGAAGGGCACGACCTGTCGAGCGTGCACACCGTCTTCTCGGGCGCCGCCCCGCTCGACGCGGCGCTCGGGCACGCGGTCGAGGCCCGCCTCGGGTGCCGCATGAAGCAGGGCTACGGGATGACCGAGCTGAGCCCGGTCTCGCACGCGATCCCGCCGTCGGTCGACCTGCCACTCGACTCGGTCGGGTACTCGCTGCCGAACACCGAGTGCAAGCTCCTGGACCCCGCCACCGGCGAGGAGATCCCGCAGCCGGCCACGCCCGACGACGGCGAGTCGGCCCCCGGCGAGCTCCTCGTCCGCGGGCCTCAGGTCATGGCCGGGTACCTGAACAACCCGCAGGCGACGGCCGACACGCTCGAGCCCGACGGGTTCCTGCACACCGGCGACATCGCGACCGTGACGTCCGACGGTGTCGTGCGGATCGTCGAGCGGCTCAAGGAGCTCATCAAGTACCACGGGTACCAGGTGGCGCCTGCCGAGCTCGAGGCTCTGCTGCTCGCGAGCCCCGACGTCGCCGACGTCGCCGTCATCGGGGTACGCGACGAGGACGGCGAGGAGGTGCCCAAGGCGTACGTCGTCGTGCAGCAGGGGCACGAGCTCGACGAGCAGGGCGTGAAGGACTACGTGGCCGCGCGCGTCGCGCCGCACAAGAAGGTGCGCAAGGTCGAGTTCGTCGACGCGATCCCGAAGTCGTCGTCGGGGAAGATCCTCCGCAAGGACCTCCGCGCCCGCGAGGCCGGCCGCCTCTGACTCCCGACCGTGCCGCCCGCCCCCGACCGGTGCCCCGGTCCCGCCGCGAGGTAGCGCGTTTCGCCTGAGACAGCGCGGATTCCGCGCTGCCTCGAGCGAATCGCGCTACCTCGGCACGCCCAGGTCTTGTGACGGCGCCGCCGCGGGTCTAGCGTCAGGCTTGCGTTCGTTAGGCGCGCTAACACAAGGTGCCGGGCCGCTCGTCGGCGCCGGTGCCGGCACCCGGTCCGTCGACGACGACGGGCCCGAAGGAGAAGCAATGAAGCATTCCGTCCTTCGCACCGGAGCGAGCGCCCTGCTCGCTGCCGTGCTCGTCGCCGGCCCCTTCGCGGCGTCGGCCCTCGCCGGGAGCCCCCACGGCCACCACGGCCACCACGCAGGCGGCCACGTCAAGCCGCTGCCGACCAGCGTCTTCGCGCCCTACCTCGACGTCACCGCCGTCGACTCGATCGCCCAGACGTCCGCGGACTCCGGCTCGAAGTACGTCACCCTCGCGTTCCTCCAGGCCGACAAGCCCGGGTCCTGCGACCTGGCCTGGGCGGGCGACCCGGCCAAGTCCGTCGCCAGCGGCGCGCTCGGCGAGGAGATCGCGAAGATCCGCAAGGCCGGCGGCGACGTCGTCCCGTCGTTCGGCGGCTACAACGCCGACACCGACATCATCACGTGGTCCGGCGATCCCGCGAACCTGACCGAGATCGCCGACTCCTGCAAGGACGTCTCCCAGCTCGCGAAGGCCTACGAGCAGGTCGTCACCACGTACGGCGTCCAGCGCCTCGACTTCGACATCGAGTCCGACTCGATCAACAACGCGCCGGGCGTCGACCGCCGCAACGCGGCCATCGCCGAGGTCCAGAAGTGGGCGAAGAAGAACCACCGCACCGTCGAGATCTCCTACACCCTGCCGTCGACGCCGAACGGCCTCGCGGCATCCGGCCTCGCCGTCCTGCAGTCGGCGGCCGCGCACGGGGCCGTCATCCACAACGTCAACATCATGACGTTCGACTACTGGGACGGCGTCCAGCACGACATGGTCGCCGACGCGGAGAGCGCCGCGAGCGCCCTGACCGGCCAGCTCAAGGCGACGATTCTCCCCCACGCCTCGCAGGCCGAGCTGTGGCGGCACGTCGGCGTCATCCAGATGAACGGCACCGACGACTACCGCACCGCCGACGGCGTCGCGACCGAGGTCTTCACCCCGGCCCAGGCCGTCACCTTCGAGCGGTGGGCCGCCAAGCAGCACCTGGCATTCCTCGGCTTCTGGGCGCTCCAGCGCGACAACGGGTCGTGCCCCGACGCCACCGTGGCGCAGAACAACTGCTCCGGGATCGAGCAGGACACCTGGGCCTTCACCCAGGCGTTCAAGCCGTTCACGTCGAACGGCTCGCCGCACCGGCACTGAGCGAGAACCGGCCGCCTCGACGGTCCGCGCCGAGCAGTCGCTCGGCGCGGGCCTCGCCGTCGTCAGCACCCAGGCGTTGTGGCGGTACTCCCGACGACGCCCCGTGCCAGACTCTGGGGATGCCGAGACCACGCGCGTACGTCGACGCGTTCTCCGCCGAGTGCCCCACCCGCGAGGTACTGGACCGCATCAGCAGCAAGTGGGTCAGTCTCGTCCTGGTGGCGCTGGCGGACGCGCCGTCCGGCTACCGCGAGCTCCTCCGTCGGATCGAAGGGGTGAGCCCGAAGATGCTGACGCAGACCCTCCGCGCGCTCGAGACGGACGGCATCGTGCTCGCCCGACGCTCGACGGACCGGCCGTCTCGCTCCGTCTACGCGCTGACCGATCTGGGCCGCACCCTCCTCCCAGTCCTGGCGGCGGTCAAGCTCTGGGCGGAGGACCACCTTCCCGAGGTCCTGCGTGCACGGGAGCTCCTCGCCGAGGCCCGTCCCTCGTAGCGGCGCGCACCTGGAGGTGCCTTCTTGTGCGGCTCCGTGGACGAGAGCAACGCTGTCGTCACGCGAAGCCGAGACGAGGAGACAGCGTGCGAGCAGTCGTGGTCGAACAGTTCGGACCACCATCGGTGGCCCGGATCGCCGAAGTCCCCGTCCCGCCGGTCGGGCCGGGGCAGGTACGGGTCGCCGTCGCCTCCGCCGCGATCAACCCCGTGGACCTCGTGACGCGCCGAGGCGCGCTCCACGAGGCGGGCCTGCACGACGCCGCCCCCGTGCGGCTCGGCTGGGACGTCGCCGGCACCGTCACCGCCGTGGGCGCAGGCGTCCGGCGGCTGCGCGAAGGCCAGCGTGTGATCGGTCTGTCGGACCGGCTGTCCGCTCCCAGCAAGACGCACGCCGACCAAGTACTCCTCGACGAGACCGCAGTCGCCGCGGTAGACGAGCATGCTGACCTCATCAGCTTCGGCGCGCTGCCGCTCGCCGGACTGACGGCGTGGCAGGCCCTCGACCTGGCGCACGTGGGAGCCGGCAGCACTCTGCTCGTCACAGGGGCGGCCGGACGGGTCGGGTCCACGGCGCTCCAGCTCGCGCTCCTGCGCGGGGCGAACGTCCTCGGGGCCGGCCGCACCGGGCATCGCCCGCTGGTGGAGGCGACGGGCGCGACGTTCGTCGACGCTGCCGGCCTGGCCGAGCACGTCCGGGACGTCGTTCCCGGCGGTGTCGACGCGGCGATCGACGCCGCCGCCCTGGGTGCGGCGAGCCTCGACGCGGTCCGTTCCGGCGGACGCCACGTCAGCCTCGTCGTGACGGAAAGTCCTGCCCCGCTCCGTGGCGTCGCCTCGTCGTCGCTGGCGGTCCGGGCGGACTGGCAGCAGCTCGCGCTCGTCTCGCATCTTGCCTCGACCGGCGCGCTTCGCCTGCCGCAGGTGACGACCATCGGCCTGGACGACGCCGTGGCCGCCTACGCGCAGGCCGAGAAGGCCGACGGCGCGCGGTACGTGCTCGTTCCCGAGGCGGTCGCGTCGTCCATGGACGCCGCGCCCCTATGATCTGTGGCCTGCCGGAAGCGACAAGGAGGGGAAGTGATGGTGACACGACCGACCCTGTTCCTGACCGTCGGGCTACCGGGCACGGGCAAGACCACGGAAGCGCGACGCATCGAGGTCGAGCACCAAGCGCTTCGCCTCACGAAGGACGAGTGGGTCAGGGCCCTCTACGGGCTCGCGAACCCGCCGTCGGCCTCGGACGTGATCGAGGGGCGACTCATCGAGATCGGGCTGCGTGCTCTCGAGCTCGGCGTCAACGTCGTCATCGACTTCGGCCTCTGGGGCCGGGACGAGCGGTCCGCGCTGCGGCAGGCAGCCGCCGACCGCGGGGCGGCGGTGGAGATGCGCTACTTCGAGCTCTCGCCGACCGAACAGCGGAGACGACTCGACCGGCGGCAAGCCGAAGAGCCCCACACGACGTGGCCCTTGTCGGACGAGGAGCTCGCCGAGTGGGCGGCGATCATCAGCGTCCCGACGGCGGGGGAGCCCGACGGCAGCGAGGCCATCGATGCACCGCCGGCCGGATTCGCGACGTGGGACGCGTGGCGCAGGCACCGCTGGCCGAGGACGATGACCCTTGACCGCCCAGGACGTCGCTGAGCCGAGCTGACAGGTGACCACGTGACCGGCAAGAACGACCGCAGCGTGCTCTGGTTCGTCATCTACGCCGTGGGCGCGGGCGCTGTACTTCTCGGCCTGCTCACGGTGGTCATCCCCGGCGTGGCAGGGGCGCTGCTCGTCGGCGGTGGACTCCTCGCGCTGGTCGTCGTCCGCGGCTTCGGGCCCTCGTCTGCCGGGGCCATCAGCGGCCTGTCGCTGCCGCTGTTCTTCGTGGCGTGGCTGGACCGTCGCGGTCCGGGAGGCCTGCCGTGCCACGCCGGCGGCTCCTGCTCCGAGGATCCCAGCCCCTGGCCGTGGCTCGTCGCCGCCCTGATCTTCATCAGCCTCGGCGTCGTCATCTTCCTCGTCGCCCGGCACACGATCCAGCCACCGCCCGCAGCACCCCCCTCCGACGTACCGCCTCAACCCTGGATCGCCCCGGCGGGGTCACAGCCTCGGCCACCGGGACCCACCACGGCAGACCCGAACCGCCCGCGTGGCCCGACGGACTGGGCGCCACCCGAGTAGGTCGTCCTCGAGTGAGGTTGGAGCCGGATACCACGAAGGGCCCCGACCTACCCGGTCGGGGCCCTTCGTCGTGAGCGGTAGCGGTGAGATTCGAACTCACGGTGGACTTTCACCCACACACGCTTTCGAGGCGTGCTCCTTAGGCCGCTCGGACACGCTACCTCGCCGGTTGTACCCGGCCGCAGAAGCGTACCCGCTCCCCCCGCCTGATTCCGAATCGGCCCGTAGGCTCGACTCCGTGGAGACCCTTCCCGCGGCCCGCGCGGCCGCCCAGGACGCCCTGGCGGTGCTGCGCGGCCGCCGGCTGGCGGTCCTGACGGGCGCGGGAATCTCGACGGACTCGGGCATCCCCGACTACCGCGGCCCGGACTCCCCGCCCCGCAACCCGATGACGTACCAGCAGTTCGTGGGCGACGAGGGCTTCCGTCGGCACTACTGGGCCCGGAACCACGTGGGCTGGCAGCACGTGAACCGCACGACGCCGAACGCGGGCCACCGCGCGCTCGTCCGGCTCGAGGAGGCGGGCGTGGTGACGGGGATCATCACCCAGAACGTCGACCTCCTCCACGAGGACGCCGGGTCCCGGAACGTCATCGACCTGCACGGGCGCTACGACCGCGTGATCTGCCTGCAGTGTGGTCGCGTCATCTCGCGCGAGCACCTCGCCCAGCGGCTCGACGCGCTCAACCCGGGGTTCGTGGAGTCGGTCGCGGGCGACGTCGCCGACATCGAGATCGCCCCCGACGCGGACGCTGTCATCGAGAGGACGGCGCACTTCAGGCCGGCGCCCTGCGAGTTCTGCGGCGGGATCCTCAAGCCCGAGATCGTGTACTTCGGCGAGAACGTCCCCCGCGAGCGCGTCGACCGGGCCTTCGCTCTGGTCGACGACGCCGACGCGCTCCTCGTGGCAGGGTCGTCGCTCACCGTCATGAGCGGTCTGCGGTTCGTCCGCCGGGCAGCGAAGAACGGGCAGCCCGTCGTCATCATCAACCGTGGCCCGACGCGCGGTGACGACCTCGCGACCGTCAAGCTCGACACCGGCACCAGCGAGACGCTGACCGCCATCGCGGACGCGCTCACGTGACGGGCGGCCGCGCCCTCGAGGTCCGGACCCTCGACGGGCGCGTCCTGGTGGTCCACGACACGGGCGTCGTCGGCGACGTGGAGGGACCGGTGCTGGTCTGGCACCACGGTTCGCCGTCGACGGGCGCCCTGCTGGCGCCGGTTGTCGAGGCGGCGGCGGTGCGCGGCGTCCGCGTCCTGTCGTACGCACGGCCGGGGTACGGGGGCTCGACGCCGGCCCCCGGGCGGGACGTGGCCTCCGCCGCGACGGACGTCGTCCAGGTGCTCGACGCGGTCGGCGTCGGGCGCGCGACGGCGCTCGGCTACTCCGGCGGAGGCCCGCACGCGCTCGCGTGCGCCGCGCTGCTCGGTGACCGGGTGCCCGCCGTCGCCGTCGTCGCCTGCCTGGCGCCGTTCACGGACGACGCGCCGTGGTGGGACGGCATGGCCGCACCCGGGGGCCTGCATGCGGCGTCGCACGGCCGCCAGGCGCGCGCCGCCTACGCGCTGACGGAGACGTTCGACCCGGCGAGCTTCGTCGACGACGACTGGGGCACCCTCGAGGGCCCGTGGGGCGCGCTGGGCCAGGACGCGCAGCGCGCGGAGGCGGACGGCCCCGACGGCCAGGTCGACGACGACGTCGCGTACGTCTCCCCGTGGGGCGTGGACCTGGGGACCGTCGCCCAGCCGGCGCTCGTCGTGCAGGGCGGACGGGACCGGGTGGTGCCGCCGACGCACGGCACCGCCCTGCTGCAGCACCTCGCGCGGGGCGAGCTCTGGCATCGTCCGCGCGACGGGCACGTGTCCGCGCTCGCCGCAGTGCCCCTCGCGATCGACTGGCTCCTGCAGCACCGGTGACCCGGCCCACGGGCGGCCCATCGGCAGGGCCGCCCGCGGGCACCGCCTCAGGCCGCGGGCCTCAGATGGCGGACGAAGAACCGCACCGCGCTGTCGGCCTCGAACCGGGGCAGCTGCTTGTGCCGCCCGGCGTTGGCGTGGAGCGTCTTCTCCGTCGACGCGAACGCGTCGAACAGCTCCAGCCCGGCCGCCCGGTCGATGTGCTCGTCGTCCCACTGGAGGTCGAACTCGATCGGGACGGTGATGCGCCGCGCGAGCGGCACGAGCGTCTCGGGCCAGAACTGCCCGAGCACGGCCGCGCGGATCCGTGGTTCCACGGCCAGCAGGGGCACGCCGATCGCGGTGCCCATGTTGATGCCGTAGTAGCCGACGGGCCCGCCGACGTCCGGCAGCCGCAGGAGCTCGTCGAGGACGGCGCGCCACTCCGGCACGGCCTGCTCGGCGAGGTGCCCGTTGTAGCGCACGACGATCGGCCCGACCGGTTCCCCGGTCTCCATGGCCCTCTGCATGGCGTCGATCTCGCGCTCGTCGTGGTCGGTCCGGGGGCGTCCGCCGTGGCCGGGCGCGTCGAGCGAGGCGGCGACCAGGCCGCCGTCGACGACGAGCCTGCGGGCCCGCCCGACCATGGCGGGCGCGGTGCGGTGGTTGCCGCCCCCGTGGCCGAGCAGGACGAGGGGCGCGGGTCCGGCGGCGTCGGCCGCCGACCAGAGCGCCCCGGTGAGCTCACCGACGGTGAACTCGCGTTGCACGACGCCGTCGACGGTCGTCGTGCTGGTGAAGCGAAGAGTGTGAGGTGTGTTCATGGGTCTGTTCCTCTCGGGAGCACGTGCGTCGGTGCTCCTGGCGACCCCTACGTCGCGCGACCCGCCGCGACCGCGAGCGGAGCACCCATCGTTGCTGCGAACATCGGGCACCACCTCCTCGGTCGGGTCACGGCTCGGGGAACGTTACGCGCTCCGTCGCAGCCGTCCCAGGGATTTGTCCGCGTCAGCTCGACGCCGCCTTGATCGCCGCCTCGCACGCGGCCTTGGTGCTCGGGACCTCCGACGCGTCGATGCCGTCGGTAGCCCGGTTCTTCGGGGTCGCGGGTGCGGTCGGCGTCTTCGTGCCCGAGCCCTTCGTGCTGGGCGTCTTCGTGGTGGGCGTCTTCGTGCCCGTGCCCGACCCCGACGAGCCCCCGCTCTTCTCCGACGACACCAGCGGCTTGTCCTCCTTGAGCTTCTTCCAGACGCCGGCGGCCGACGGCGCCCACTGGACTTGGGCCGGCTTCGGCGCATAGGTCTCGTAGGGAATCGTGAGGAAGACGACGTCGTCGAGGGAGACGTGTCGCAGGCTCCACCCGAGGCCCACGAGGTTCTTGAGGCTCGACAGGTTGCTGCTCGTGGTGAGGGACTTCGTCGCGGCGTCGAGGAAGCTCAGGAGCTTCGGCGCCGACGTGAGGACGTTCTGGTCGACGAGCTTCGTGAACATCGCGCTCACCATCTCCTGCTGGCGCAGGATGCGGCTCGTGTCGCTGCCGTCGAGGCCCTCGCCCTTGCGGGCCCGCGCGTAGCCGAGGGCCTTCTTGCCCTTGAGCGTCTGCCAGCCGGGGTCGAGGACGAGGTGGTTCGCCTCGGGCGAGTCGATGTGCCGGGTGATGCACATGGGGACGCCGTCGAGCGCGTCGATCATGCCCGCGAACCCGGCGAAGTCCACGACGACGAACCCGTCGAGGTTCAGCCCGGTGTCCTTCTCGACCGTCTGCCAGGTGCACAGCGCGCCGCCCGCGACCGAGCCCGTCGCGTCCGCCCCGTACGCGAACGCGGCGTTGAACATCCCGATCGCGTACTCCCGGGTCGTGGTGCCCTTCGTGTCGACCTTGCAGGCGGGGATGTGGACCATCGAGTCGCGCGGGATCGAGACGACCTCGACGCGCTTCCTGTCGGCCGAGATGTGCAGGATCATCGTCGTGTCCGAGCGCTGCCCCACCTCGCCGTCGCCGACCTCCTTCGCGTTGGCGCCCCCGCGCGAGTCCGAGCCGAGCACGAGGATGTTGAGGTCGTCGCCCGCGTCGGGGTCGTTCGGGTCGTCCGGGGTGTGCGTGGGCTTGCCGAGCACCTCCTCGACGTTCACGCCCTCGACGTTGCCCTGGTAGTGCCGCGCCAGCGCGTACGCACCGGTCCCGACGGCGGCGACGGCCCCGACGACGACGAGCGAGACCACCTTGACCAGCCGGTGCCCGCGGCGGGCCCGGGCGTGCGCGGGGGGCCGCGGGGCGTCGTCGTCGGGAGCGGGTGTGGCGGTCGTCACAGCTGCGAGCCTAGGCCCGGTTCGCGAGGTTCTCCCGGCGGGGCGCGTGACGGAACTGTGCGGAATCGGGGAAGGCGTCCCCGCAGGTCAGCGCTGGTTCTCGAAGAACGCCCGGAGCAGGTGCCCGCACTCGGCCTCCCGCACGCCGCCGACCACCTCGACCCGGTGCACGGCGCGCGGGTCGCGCACGAGGTCCCACACCGAGCCGGTCGCCCCGGCCTTCGGGTCCCACGCCCCGAGCACGACGCGCGGCACCCGCGCCAGCACGACCGCGCCCGCGCACATCGCGCACGGCTCGAGGGTCACGACGAGCGTGCAGTCGTCGAGGCGCCATCGGCCCAGGGTGGCCGCCGCCGCTCGCAGCGCGACGACCTCGGCGTGCGCGGTCGGGTCGCCCGTCGCCTCGCGCGCGTTACGTCCAGCCCCGACGACGGCGCCGTCCGCGTCCAGCACGACGGCGCCCACGGGCACGTCCCCGGTCGCCGGGGCGGCCTGCGCCTCGACCAGGGCGAGGCCCATCACGTCGTCGAATCGTCGCGGGTCGCCGTACACGCACCCAGCCTCCCAGACCGCGGCAACCCTGCGCCCGCGCGGCCCGCCCGCCGGTACCGTTAGGCCATGCGCACCATCGTCGCCGACCACCCGCTCGTGGCCCACAAGCTCGCCGTGCTGCGGGACGCGAGCACCCCCTCCCCCACGTTCCGCCACCTGGTCGACGAGCTGGTGACCCTCCTGGCCTACGAGGCCACCCGCGAGGTGCACGTGGAGGCGCGCGAGATCCACACGCCGGTCGCGGTCACGCAGGGCGTCTACATCGCCGAGCCGCCGCCGCTGATCGTGCCGATCCTGCGCGCCGGGCTCGGGATGCTCGACGGCATGACCCGCATGGTCCCCAAGGCCGAGGTCGGGTTCCTCGGGATGGTGCGGAACGAGGAGACCCTCCAGGCCACGACGTACGCGAACCGGCTGCCCGACGACCTCACCGGCCGCCAGTGCTTCCTCGTCGACCCCATGCTCGCGACCGGCGGCACGCTCGTCGCCGCGATCGAGTACCTGCTCGACCTCGGCGCCCGCGACGTGACCGCCGTGTGCCTGCTCGCCGCCCCCGAGGGGCTGGCCGCCGTCGAGGCGGCCGTGGGCCACCGCGCCGAGGTGACGGTCGTCGTGGCGGCAGTCGACGAGCGCCTCGACGAGCGGGGCTACATCGTGCCCGGGCTCGGCGACGCGGGCGACCGCCTCTACGGCGTCGTCTGACCCGGTCGTCACGATGTCTCACATCGCGAGACATCGTGCCGCACTGCTTGGCTCGCACCGTGAGACGTGCGACTCTGCCCGTATGAACGAGCAGCCGAACGCCGCAGCGCCCCTGAGCGCCGCCGTCGGCATGCCTCGGTGTCCCCGCGTCTGTTGTTGCGCCTGACCTCCCTCGCCTCCCCGCGAGCCCCGCGCACCACGCGTCCCACGACGCACCCAGACGCCAGCCCCGGACCCCCGGTCCGGCCGCACCCCGAGGTTCAGCCATGACGCTCGTCTCCGAGTCCCGTCCCACCACCCAGCGCACCCCCCGCACGAGCCCGCCCGGCTTCGTGCTCTACGTCGGCGTCGACCCCCGCACCGCGCACCGCAGCGGTGAGCTCGTCGAGCTCGCCGAGACCCTGAGCGAGTTCGCCCGCGAGTGGCTGCCCGACGCCGAGACGTACACCGCGCTGCGGCTCACCGACGCGCCCCCGCGGCCGGCGGCCCCCTCACGGCCGGGTGCGCCGGCCAACCCCCGCACCCGGGGCGTCCCGCGCGAGCCTGTCCCCGCCGTCCGGCACGACGACGTCTCGGCGTTCCGCGAGCGGCTCGCCCACATCCAGGCCGTGCCCCGGCTCGTCATCGACGCGCGAGCCCGCACCGTCACCGTCGACGACCGGCCCGTGCACCTCACCTACAAGGAGTTCGAGCTCCTGGTGCACCTCGCCCGCTCCCCCGAGCGCCCCGTGACCCGCGACGAGCTGCTCGACACCGTCTGGGGCCGCGACGCCGTCCGCGAGGGCACGCGGACCATCGACGTCCACGTCCGGCGGGTCCGCGAGAAGCTCGACGTCGGGCACGTGATCACGACGGTCCGCGGCGTCGGGTACCGGTTCGCGACCGCCGCCGAGGTCGTGCTCGAAGGCTGACGCGTCGCCCGCGGTGACGTTCCGTTCGCCGTCGGCGGTCAGCCCTCGCGCGACCAGGGCTGCGGGAGGCCGACCGACTGCGCCCAGTCGTTGGCGGCCGGCGGCGCGAGCAGCGAGAGCCGGTGGTGCCCGAGCACGCCGTGGTCGAGGCGCCAAACGTCCCCGTCGTAGGTCACGCGGTCACCCTCGTCGTAGAACCCCCGCTGCCAGTCGGGGACGCACCGGACGCCGTCGACGGGCAGGGTGAACGTCTCGCCCGCGGCGTTCACGGTGAAGGCGGCGGCCTGCTCGCCGACCGTGCGCTGGACGGTGCTGGAGTCGCCGGCCTCGACGAGGACGCCCCGCCCGCCGGACACCCGGAACCAGACGTCGACGGACGACGCCGTGTTGTCGAGGAGGATCGCGACCGGCGCGGACGACTGCTGGCTGCCGCGGTCGAACGTGCACGCGCCGACGGAGGCGACGGACGCCGCGGGGTGGGTGCAGTCGGGCGCGTCGTAGGAGGCGTCGCGGGACGTCGTGAAGTCGCCGCGCGAGATCGTGACGTGCACGGAACCGGCCCGGACGTGGCCGTGGTGGCGGTCGGCGCGGACGGTCACGTCGACCGACCCGTTGCCGGGCACCTGCACCGACTTCCCGTCGACGACGGCCGTCACGTCCCAGGCCGAACCGTTCGTCAGGGTCAGGGTCACGGTGCCGTCGCACTGCGCGGCCGCGGCCGCCCCGACCGGCCAGCGCACCTCCGTGGCGACCTGGACGGCGGCTGTCGCGTCCGCGACGCCGTGACCGCCGAAGGTCACGGCCACCCGGTCGGTCCCGGCCGCAGCGTCGCGGTCGACGCCGAGGTCGAGCCGCAGCGTCGCGGTCTGGCCGGGCGCGAGCGAGCGGTCGGCGACGATCGAGCCGTACCGGCCGTGGAAGTCGCCGCCGACGCCGTCCACCGTGTACCCGGCCGGCAGGTCGAGGTCCGCGCCGAGGCGGTACGCGGTGGCGGTGCCGTCGTTCGTGACCGAGACGGTGACCGTGACGCTGCCCGGGTTGGGCACGCTCGCGTCGGCGCCGTCGTGCGCGTCGAGCACGGGCTTGCCGGGGCAGCGGTTCTGGACGTACGTGACCGTGCGGGTCGTGGTCTGCCCATCACGGGTGAGGGTCACGTCCACCGACGCCTGGCGTCCGTGCCAGCCGTGGTGACGCTGGTACGTCACCGGCACGACGAGCTGGGCGCCGTCGGACCCGACGGTCACGTCCTTCGCACCGGGCGCGCCCGCCGTGAGTGCCGCGACCGAACCGTTGGCGACGGCGATCGTCAGCGTGCCCTGGCCCGGCTTCTCCCAGCCCGTGCACTGCACCGCTCCGGCGGCGGTCGCGCTCGCGCCGGTCCACGGGTCCTCGACGACGAGGTCCTGCGACCAGGACGCCGTCCGGTGCGTCGCGTCCGCGTCCCCCGGGTTCCCGACGGCGAAGGTCACCTGCACCGGACCCGACCGGGCGCCGTCGCGCGTGGTGAGGGTGAGCGGCAGACTCGC
This sequence comes from Luteimicrobium sp. DT211, assembly GCF_049844995.1. NCBI lineage: Bacteria > Bacillati > Actinomycetota > Actinomycetes > Micrococcales > Luteimicrobium > Luteimicrobium sp. DT211. The sequence continues at coordinate 842,326 of NZ_JBNCMC010000001.1, forward strand.
CTTGTCGCCCGCGGCGACCGAGCCCCCGAGCGTCCACGTGCTGTCGCCCGTCTGGGTCCAGCCGTCGCCGACGCGGACGAACACGCCGTCGGGGGCCGCGACCGTGGCCGTGACGCCCGTGGCGGCGACCGAACCGCCGTTCGACACCGACGCGCTCGTGCTGGTCGTGTCGGGGTTCGCGAGCGTCGCCGAGCGGGCGGTGGCGGCCGACAGGTCGGGGGCGCACGGATCCGCGCGATAACTCGTGGTGACGGGCGCGGAGACCCGGAGCACGCCGTCGACCGTGCGCTGGAACGTCACCGTGAGGCCCTGCGCGCCGCCGCCCGCGTAGACGACCGGCACCCCGACGGAGCCCGACGACCCGGAGACGCCCGCGTCGCCGGAGACCGCGTCGCGCGTCACGACCGCGGTGAGAGCGGCGGACGAGCCGTTCACGACCGGCACGGCCACCGTCGCCGCGCCCACGCTCTCCGGCCCGGTGCACTGCAGGCTCGGCGTGCCGACGTCGGCTCCCTGCCACGGCTTCTCGACGGTCAGGCCGGTGGATGCCGTGGGCGTGCCGTTGTCCGCCACGGCGCCGCGGACGGTGAGCGTCGCCCGCCCGGCGCCGTCGGGCGCCGTGCCGGACGCGCCGCCCGTGCCGTCGGCCACCACGTGCGCGGTGAGCGCCGTCGAGTCGCCGCTCGGCAGGGCGAACCCGGCGGGGACCCTCCAGACCGTCCCACCGAACCCGTCGACCGGCGTCCAGGACCCGCCGCCGGTGAGGCTCGTGACGCGGACGCCGTCCGGCACGGTGAGCGCGACCGTCGCACTGGACGGGGCGCCCGCGTCGCCCGTGTTGGCGAGCGTGAAGCGCACGTCACCCTCGCCCGGGTTCGCGACCGTGAGGTCGGACGACGACGACGGCACGAGGTTCGCGCTGTGGACCGTCGAGTCCTGGGGTGCCACGCTGCCCGTCCACGGCGCCGTGTACCCCTCGGCGGAGATCTGCCACCCGATGCCGCCGAAGCTGCGCGACCGCGGCGTGAGGTTGACGCTCACGCCGACCTGCGCACCCGCGGCGAGCGAGGCCACGTGGCAGACGACGGTCGGGCCACCGTCGGCGCCCGACGGCGTCACGACGCACGTGCCGTCGGGGACGTCCAGGCGGAGCGCCGCGCTCGTGAGGCCGCCGCCCGAGCCCCCGGTGCCGCCGGGCAGGAGCGACGCGCTGTCGGCGTCGACCGACTGCGGGAGCTGGAGCGTGAGGTCGACGTCCTGGGCGGCCGTGCCGCCCGTGTTCGAGGCCGTCAGCGACACCTGCGTCGCGGAGCCGACCGTGAAGGTCGGGGCGCCGTCGAGGCCGACGGCGAGGCTGGCCGGCGTGGGCGGCGGGGGCGGGTCGACCGGAGCGGTCGTCGCAGGCGGGTCGACCGGGGCGGTCGTCGGGTCGGCGGTCGGCGCCGTCGTGGGCAGCGGATCCGCGACCGGGACGACGGGCGGGACGACCGGGTCCGTCGTCGGCTGCGTGGTGGGAGTCACCTCGGGAAAGACCGGGGCGACCGTCGTCGGGGACGTCAGGTCTGGGGTCGTCGGCTCGACGACGGGCGAGCTGGGCTCTGCGCCGGGCGTCGGGAGCGATGGCTCCGTGAGCGCCGCGGTCACCAGCGGCGCGGCCGCCTCCGGCGGCGTACCGCCGGAGAACACGCCGAGCCCCGCGGCGACGCCGACGCCGACCGCTGCCGTCAGGCCGACCGTCACGACGGTGGCCGTGATGGGCGCCGCCGCGAAGAACGCCGCGATCCCGGTCGCACCGGCGCTCGCGGTGCCTGCCCCGCCGACGACCGCCGCCCCGCCGGTCGCCCCGGCGCCCGACGCTGCGGCGCCGACACCGGACGCGACTCCCCCGGCGGCGCCGGAGGCCCCGCCGGCACCCGCCGTCCCGGCGCCGCTCGCGGCCATGGCACCCGACCCCGCCGAGCCGGCGCCGGCCGTGGCGCCGCCCCCGGTGGCCGCGCCACCTCCCGCGGCCGCGCCTCCTCCGGTCGCCGCCGACCCGGCACCGCCCGCGACGGTGGCCCCGCCGGCCACGCCCGCACCGCCGCCGAGGGGCAGCGCGTGCCCGACGAGCGCCAGCCCGCCGGTGCCCAGCACGAGCGGAGCGATCACGCCGCGCATGCCGTGCGCGACGTCGCCGAGCTCGAGCGCCAGCGCGCGGCACTCGCCGCAACCGGCAAGGTGCGACTCGACCTGCGCGGTCTCGCGCTTCGCGAGCCCGCCGCGCACGTAGGACCCGAGCAGCCCGTTGACAACGTGGCAGCCCTCGTCTGCCGTGCCGCTGAGGTGCTGCTGGAGGTACGCCTGCCGCAGCCCCTCCCGCGCCCGGTACGCGAGCGCGGACACGCCGTTGGCGGTCAGCCCGAGCAGCGGCGCGATCTGCGCGGGGGTGAGGCTCTCGACCTCCGTGTACCAGAGGACGGCCTGCCAGCGTTCGGGCAGACCGCGGTAGGCGCGGGAGACGACGGACCGTTCGAAGCTCTCGAGCGCCGGCTCCTCGGTGGACGCCGCGAGCCCGAACGCCGACTCGTACATCGTCCAGTCGTCCGTGGGACGCTGGCGCCGGCTGCCCTCGGTCATCCCGTAGGCCGTGTGCCGCACGACCGTGAACAGGTACGCGCGGAACGCGACGTCGGGCCCCCCGCCCGACTGCAGCACGGACAGCACCTTCGCGAAGGAGTCCGAGACGACGTCGTCGGCGTCCGCGGGACGACTCACGTACTGCCGCGCGACCGTCGCGGCCGCGGCGCCGTGCCGTTCGTAGAGCTCGCCGTAGGCGTGCTTGTCCCCGGCACGTACTGCCGCGATGAGCTCGGCGTCGCTGGCCGTGCTCGGAGTCCCGGGATCGAGGGCCGTCATGCGGAGTGTTGCTCCAGTCTTCGGACGCCCCCACATCGTAGGCTTGCGCGCTCGCGCGAACCATGCTTTGAGCGGGCGAAACCTGGCGATCGCGGGTTTCAGTGCCGGCGTCGGGCACGGAACGTCGTTTCACCCGCTCGCGTCGCGTCATGCGGGGTGCCCTGCCCGCTCTCATCTGCATGACCCACGGACGACTGCCGCCGCTCGAGGCGCCTGCGCAGCGTCTCCGCGACCGCTGGCGGGACGAGAGCCTCGCCGCTGTCTGGCTGCACGACGGCGACTGGTACCACCCCGCGGTGGACGCGCTCGCCGAGGGGATCGCCGAGCAGCGCGACGTCACCGGCGCCGCGGAAAGACTGGGCCGGTCCCGCGCCGCGCTGGGCGTGGGCATCGGCGAGGCGCTCGACGACGTCGCGTGCCTGTACGCCGTGACCGGGACGCCGCCCGACCCGCAGGTGCTGCGGGCGGTGAGCGTGGGCTGGGTCGTCGGGAACGAGACCGCACCCGCGCCCGTCGGCCTGGTCGACCCGTGGTCGGGGCTGCCCACCCTGGACTACCTGATGCTGAGGCTGCGCGAGACCTACGGCGAGGCGGGCCGCCAGGAGAAGGACCCGGCGACCACGCACGCGCTGGTCGTCGTCGACGTCGCGGTCGACCAGCTCACGGCTTTCCAACGCCTCGCCAGGGCTGCCGTGATGGGCGGGGTCATGGCGGAGGCGTTCGGCGACGGCCACCCGATGGCCGTCGCGGCGCCCGGCGTGTACGTCGCCCTCGTGTCACGCGACGAGACCCTCGGGCCACGCGTGGCGGAGCTGCGGGAAGCCGTGGAGCGCGCAGCCGAGGAGCGCAGCGTCTCCGCCGTCGTGCGCCGGCCACCGCGCGTCTGGATCGAGGGGCTGCCGCCGTCGGTCGACGACGTCCCCGCCCTCCTCGGCGCCGCGGGTGCGGTCGCCTTCGCCGGCTCGGCCGGCGTCGAGGTCGAGGGTGAAGACCGGCGCTGACTGACTCAGGCCGGGTCGAACGTCAGGCAGTCGGCGTGGTCCGCGCTCGCAGCGCCGGGGCCGACGCGGACGGACGCAGCGGCACACTCGAGGTGGTCGTTGTGCGTGCAGTCGGTGCGCTGGCAGGCGCCGACGAAGGTCATGACCTTCGGCAGGCCGCCCTTGACGTCGAGCGGGATGAAGGTCGCGCACTCGGCCTCGCCGGTCTCGCGCCCCCCGATCGTGACCGCGGCGGCGTGGCACGCGGTGTGGTCGTTGTACGAACAGCCGAGCACCGTGCACTCGGTGACCCGAGGCATCTCCATCGTGGCCATGTCGTTCTCCCGGGGTGTGGTCGTGGGCGGCTTCCGCTCTCGACACTATTCCGCGGAAATACATTCCGCCACCACGAGGACCCGCTTTTGTGGTGCTCTTTGGAAAAGCCTTTAGATCACATTCTTCTTGCGTAATCCGCGGCGGCGCTCGCGGCGGCTCAGAACGGCGACCACCGGACCAGGGCCGCGCGCTCCTCGCCCTCCGGCACGCTCGCGCGACGGCCGCGCGGCACGATCACCACGTCGCCCGACGACGCCGCGGCGAACACGCGGCGCCCGGGGTCGGCACGCAGGGCGAGGGCCTCGAGCATGCCCTCGAGCCGCTCGACCCGCTCCTCCAGCGTGAGGATCTTCTTGATCCCCGCGAGGTTGATGCCCTCCTCGTGCGACAGACGGTAGACCTCCCGCAGCTTCGCGACGTCGCGCGGCGAGTACCGCCGGCCGCGGCCGCGAGCGCGCCGCGGCGACACCAGGCCCAGCCGGTCGTACTGACGCAGCGTCTGCGGGTGCATGCCCGCGAGCGCGGCCGCCTCCGAGATCACGAACCGTGGCTCGTCGTCGTTCACGCCGCACCTCCCTGGGCGGGTGCCGCGGCGGCGCTCACTGCGCCGCGCGCTGGGCGAGGTCCGCCCGGACGTCGTCGGCCGACGTCTGGGACGCGAACTCCTCGACGGCCTGCTTGGCCGCCTTGGAGAGCTTCTGCGGCACCACGACCTGCACGGTGACGTAGAGGTCGCCTGTGCCCTTGGCGGTCTTGACGCCATGTCCCTTGACCCGCAGCGTCCGGCCCGACGGCGTCCCGGCGGGGATCTTCACGCGCACCGTCTGCCCGTCGAGCGTCGGCACCTCGAGCGTCGTGCCGAGGGCGGCCTCCGGGAAGGTGACCGGGACGGTCATCCGCAGGTTCTTGGGGTTCGCCGGGTCGAGCGAGAACACCGGGTGCGGGGTGACGTGGACCGTCACCACGAGGTCGCCGGCAGGGCCGCCCGTCATGCTCGTCCGGCCCTTGCCGGCCAGCTTGAGCTTCTGCCCGTCGCGCATGCCGGCCGGGATGCGGGCGCGCACGGTCCGGCCGTCGACGTCGAACGTCACTTCAGCGCCCTCGACCGCCGTGCGGAACGGCAGGGTCGTGGAGGTCAGGACGTCCTGGCCGCGTACCGGCGCCTGGCGTCCGTACGGACCGGCAGCACCGCCGCCGCCGAAGAGGCCGGACAGGATGTCCTCGAAGCCTCCCCCGCCGGCGCCGCCGGCACCGCCGGCACCGCCGGACGAGTAGCGGACGCGCTGGCCGCCGGGGGCGCCGCCCCCGAACATCCCGCCGAACATGTCCTCGAACCCGCCGGCCCCCGCGCCGCCGCCCGGGCCGCCGGCGGAGAAGCGGGCGCCGCCGCCTGCCATCGCCCGGACGGCGTCGTACTGCTGACGCTGCTCGGGGTCCGACAGAACGGCGTACGCCTCGCCGATCTCCTTGAACTTCGCCTCCGCGGCGGCGTCCCCCTGGTTCTGGTCGGGGTGCCACTGCCGGGCGAGCTTGCGGTACGCCCGCTTGATGGCGGCGTCGTCCGCGTCCTTGGGGACGCCGAGAGCCGCGTAGAAGTCCTTCTCGAACCAGTCCTGCCCGGTCACGGCGTCTCCCTTCGTGTCGTTCGGTCGGTGCGAGCCCTCGGCTCGGATCAGCTCTCGGGCCCGACGACGGCGACGTTCGCCGGCCGGACCACCTTCTCGCCGATGCGGTAGCCCGGCTCGATGACGATGCTGATCGTCGTCGAGGTCGCGTCCGCGTCGGCCTGGTGCATGAGCGCGTGGTGCAGGTTCGGGTCGAACTCCTCGCCGACCCGACCGAAGCGCTCCACCCCGTACTTGGCGAGGACGCCGTCGAGCTTGTCCGCGATCGCCGCGAACGGCCCGGCGAGGTCGCCGGCCGCGCGGGCCCGCTCGACGTCGTCGAGCACAGGAAGAAGGGCCAGCAGCACATCTTCCACGCCGCGCGACCGCGCCGCCTCGGACTCGCGCTTGGCGCGGTTGCGGTAGTTCACGAACTCCGCGCGCTCACGCTGCAGCGCGTCCAGGTGCGTGGCCGCCTCCGCCTGCGCCGCGGCGAGGGCCGAGTCGACCCCCGCGAGCGCGTCGGCGCCCTGCTCGGCCTCGAAGTCGAGGTGGTCGATCGAGTCCTCGCCGCCCGCGGGGGCCGCGGCGTCGGGCGTTGTGCCCGACGACGCGGCCTCGCGCGGCTGCCCCGTCTCCGGGTCGATCCGACGCTTGTCGGTGAAGTGGAACGGGGTGCCGGAGGAGGGCTCCTCCTCCGGCACGTCCGGAGTGTTCCCTGAGGTCGTCACTTCTTGTCGTCCTCGTCCACGATCTCGGCGTCGACGACGTCCTCGTCAGGGGCCGAGCCGGCGCCCGCTGCGGCGGTCGCGTCGTCCTGGGCGGCGCCGGCGTTCCCGGCCGCCTGCTCCTGCTCGGCCGCCGCGTAGAGCGCCTGGCCGATCTTCTGGCTGGAGGCGCCGAGCTTTTCGTGCGCGGACTTCACCGCGTCCGCGTCGTCGCCCTCGAGGGCCGACTTCACGGCGGCGATGTCGGACTCGACCTCGGACGCGACGTCCGCCGGGATCTTGTCCTTGTTGTCGTTGACGAGCTTCTCGGTCGAGTAGACGAACGCCTCGGCCTGGTTGCGGGTCTCGGCGTCCTCGCGACGCTTCTTGTCCTCGGCCGCGTGCTCCTCGGCCTCCTTGACCATGCGGTCGATGTCCTCCTTGGGGAGGGCCGAGCCGCCCGTGATGGTCATCTTCTGCTCCTTGCCGGTGCCGCGGTCCTTGGCGCCGACGTGCACGATGCCGTTCGCGTCGATGTCGAAGGTGACCTCGATCTGCGGCACGCCGCGCGGGGCCGGGGCGATGCCGGTCAGCTCGAACGTACCCAGCGGCTTGTTGTCCCGAGCGAACTCGCGCTCGCCCTGGAACACCTGGATGAGCACCGACGGCTGGTTGTCCTCGGCCGTCGAGAAGACCTCGGAGCGCTTGGTCGGGATGGCCGTGTTGCGCTCGATGAGCTTGGTCATCACGCCGCCCTTGGTCTCGATGCCGAGCGACAGGGGGGTCACGTCGATGAGCAGGACGTCCTTGCGGTCGCCCTTGATGACGCCGGCCTGCAGCGCGGCGCCGACGGCCACGACCTCGTCCGGGTTGACGCCCTTGTTGGGCTCCTTGCCGCCCGTGAGCTCCTTGACGACGTCCGTCACCGCGGGCATGCGGGTCGAGCCGCCGACGAGGACGACGTGGTCGATCTCGGAGACCGAGACACCCGCGTCGGAGATGACCTTGTGGAACGGGCCCTTGGTGCGGTCCAGGAGGTCCTGCGTCATCTGCTGGAACTGGGCCCGCGTGAGCTTCTCGTCCAGGTGGATGGGGCCGTTCTCGCTCATCGAGAGGTACTGCATGGAGATCGTCGTGCTCGTGGCCGACGACAGCTCCTTCTTGGCCTGCTCGGCCGCCTCGCGCAGACGCTGCAGCGCGATCTTGTCCTTGGACAGGTCGACGCCCGAGCTGTTCTTCACCTGCTTGATGAGGTGCTCGACGATCCGGTTGTCCCAGTCGTCGCCGCCGAGGCGGTTGTCGCCCGACGTCGCGCGGACCTGGATGGTCGAGAAGTCGTCCTCGTCCTTGCCGACCTCGAGGAGCGAGACGTCGAACGTGCCGCCGCCCAGGTCGAAGACGAGGATGAGCTCGTCCTCCTTGCCCTTCTCCAGGCCGTACGCGAGCGCCGCCGCGGTGGGCTCGTTGACGATGCGGAGCACGTTGAGGCCCGCGATCTGCCCGGCGTCCTTGGTGGCCTGACGCTCGGCGTCGTTGAAGTATGCGGGGACGGTGACGACGGCGTCCGTGACGGGCTCGCCGAGGTACTCCTCCGCGTCGCGCTTGAGCTTGCCGAGGACGCGGGCGCTGATCTCCTGGGCGGTGTACTTCTTGTCGTCGATCTCCGTGGTCCAGTCCGTGCCCATGTGGCGCTTGACGGACGAGATGGTGCGGTCCACGTTGGTGACCGCCTGGCGCTTCGCGACCTCGCCGACGAGGACCTCGCCGGTCTTCGAGAACGCGACCACCGACGGGGTGGTGCGCGAACCTTCCGCGTTCGCGATGACCGTGGGCTCACCGCCCTCGAGGACCGCGACGACCGAGTTGGTGGTGCCGAGGTCGATGCCGACTGCACGTGCCATGGGTGTTGCCTCCTGTATCGCCGGGGCGAGCCCGGCCGGGTTGAGTCTGCTGCACTCAAGGTAGCCACGCCGTCGTCGGGCGCGCAAGCCCGCGGCGGTCAAACTTGAGTCTGTCTCGCTCAACCTTGACGAAGTCGGGGGTATTCCCCCGTCCCAACACCCTCGCGAGCACCGTTCGGCCCGTGGCAGGGTGGTCGCGTGGACGACGCCGCCCCTCCCACCTGGCCTCCGAGAAGTCGTACGGGGAGGCGGGCGGGAGACCGCAGCCGTGGCTCGACGCGCGGTTCGTCCCGCCGCCCGCGACCGGCGATCGGCTCCGTCACCACGACTTCCCCGCCGGTTCGGAGACCCGGCTCGACGTCGCGCTCCGGGTGTACGACGCGATGACGGACCTGCTCGGCCTCGACGTGGACGAGCTCGTGATCGTGACGCACGGCTTCACGGCCGGGCTGGTCGTCGCCGCCTGGATCGGGATGCCGATCGAGGCGGCCGGTCACATCGCGTTCCCGGTCCCGTCGGGCAGCATCACGACGCTGCGAGAGGACGGGTACTTCCACAACCGTGCCGTGGTCGGCGTAGGCGACGTCGCACATCTCGTCTCCGAGTGACACGACGACTCCGGCGACAGGCCTTCGCCTCGATCCCCGGCTAGGCTCGTGATCGAGCTCCGTCAGGGCTGGAGCGCTCGAAGCCCGACTTTCTACCGACCCCCGCCCTGCGTGGTCGGTGAGGAGTCGACCATGCCTTCGCCCGCCACCCGTTCTGAGCCGGTCATCTCGGCGACCGGCCTGAGCAAGCACTACGACTTCTACCGCCAACCCCCGGGACTTCTCGGTGCCGTGCGCGGTCTGTTCGGCCGCGAGCTCACCAGCGTCCAGGCCGTCGTCGGCCTCGAACTGACCGTCGAGCGCGGCGAGATCGTCGGGCTGCTCGGCCCGAACGGCGCCGGCAAGACCACCATCGTCAAGATGATGAGCGGCCTCCTGGTGCCGAGCGACGGTGAGCTCCGCGTGTGCGGGTATCGACCGGCGGCCCGCTCCTATCCGTTCCTGTCGCAGATCTCGGTGATCTTCGGTCAGAAGGCGATGCTCTGGTGGGACGTGTCGACGCGGCAGTCGCTGAAGATCCACCGCAGCATGTACGAGATCCCGCGGAACGAGTTCACTGCCACCGTGGTCGAGCTCGGTGAGCTTCTGGGCATCACCGACATCCTCGACACGCCGGTGCGCAACCTCTCCCTCGGCCAGCGGATGCGGTGCGAGCTGGCGCTCGCGCTGCTCCACCGGCCGGCGCTGCTGTTCGCCGACGAGCCGACGATCGGGCTGGACGTCCAGGCGAAGCTCGTGGTGCGCCGCCTCTTCCGTGAGATCAACCGGGCCTTCGGCACCACGATCGTGCTCACCAGCCACGACATGAGCGACGTCGAAGCGCTGACCGAACGTGTCGTGGTCGTCGCCGGGGGACGGGCGACGTTCAACGGCGAGCTCGCCGAACTGCGCGCGCGTGCCGATCTGCCGAAGCACGCGGTCCTCACCTACCGCGGCGGACGCGTGGAACGGGTGCAGCTCGGTGACGAGGCGATCGGCGCACTGGTCGAGGCGGCTTCGCGGTCCGGGGAGCTGGTCGACTTCCGCGTCCTCGAGCCGGGACTCGACGAGGTCATGTCCAAGGTGTTCAGCGAGAGCGCTGTGCAGTCGTGAGCACCTCGACGGCGCGGCGTACCGGCTCGGTGCTCCGGAGCCTGGTGGAGCAGGAGGTCCAGACGATCACGCAGTACCGCTGGTGGCTGGTGGCGATGCAGGCGAGCGTCGTCGTGGTGCCTCTGATCTCGCTGCTGGTGTGGCGTGGGGCGATGGCGCGCGGTGCCGAGCCCCCGGTCACCCGCGACTACCTGACGACCTACCTGGTCATGGTCAGCGTCGTGACCATGCTGACGTCGAGCTGGACCGCCCGGTTCCTGGCCGAGAGCATCCGCGGGGGGCAGCTGAACGCCTGGCTCGTCCGCCCCTGCTCGACGCACCTGGTCGCGGCGGCGAACAACGTGTCCGAGAAGCTCGCCAAGCTCGCGACCATGCTGCCGCTCGTCGTCGTCCTGGGGATCGTCTTCCACCGCGACGTCGAGCTGCCCTCCGACGCCGGGCGTTGGCTGCTCTTCTGCTGGGCGCTGGCCATGGGCGCCACGATGATGTTCTGCTTCGACGTCGTCGTCGGGTCGCTGGCCTTCTGGTGGGACGAGGTCGCAGCCGTGGACCGCTTCCGCCAGCTCGCCGCCCTGTTCCTGTCGGGCGCCCTCATCCCCCTCTCGGTCATGCCCTCGGCCTGGGGCGCGTTCCTGCAGGCCCAGCCGTTCGGTTATGCGGTCGCGTTCCCGATCCAGACGCTGCTCGCGCCCGACCTCGCCCCGTTGCGGACCGGGCTCGCGGTCCAGGCTGCCTGGGTGCTTCTCGCTCTCGTCGCCGCCCGGCTCGTCTGGGTCAGCGGCCTGCGCCGGTACAGCGGGGCCGGCGCATGAACCGGCGGACCGCACGCATCACCGTGGTGGTCTGGCTGAAGCTGTTCCGGCAGGCCGTCATGCGGGACCTCCAGTTCCGCTCGCAGGTGTGGCTGCACCTGTGCGCCAGCATCGGCGAGCTGGCCGTCGGGATCCTCCCGGTGCTCATCCTGACCAGCTTCATCGGTACCGACTCGAGCGTCCGACAGGCCGCCGCACTCGCAGTCGGGGTCTTCGCGTTCACCACCGGGCTGATGGACTGCTTCGTGTCGCCGGGACTGCGGCGGTTCGACTCGGCGATCCGCAAGGGAGAGCTGGATCTCGCGATGATCCGGCCGGTGCCGACCTTCTTCTATGCGGTGCTGCGCTGGATCCAGCCCAGCGAGCTCGGCCGGTGTGTGAGCGGGGCGGCGGTCGTGGTGGTCGCCGCGTCCGCCTTCGACCTCGGGTCGGGTGCGAAGGCTCTCGTCGCCCTGATCGTCTGGGCTCTCGCGGGGACCGTCGCCTACTGCGCCTTCTGGGCGGACCTCGCCCTGCTGGCCTTCTGGGTGCGCTCGATCGAGCCTGTCAACGACCTGGCCGCGGCCTGGCGCGGTGCCGGCCAGTACCCGCGCCTGTTCTTCCCGCGGACGGTACAGATCGTCCTGGTCTCGTTCGCGCCTGCCGCGCTGATCGGATCGTTCCCCGGTGAACAGCTCCTGCGCCCGACCGCAGCGCTTCTGCTCGCCCCGGTCGTCGTCGTGGGGTCGTGCTCGGTCACCGCACTGATCTGGCGATTCGGGCTGGTCCGGTACGACAGCGCAAGCAGTTGAGATCCGGGCCGGATCCCGCGGCAGCCATTGGCTGGTCGCGCCCACCACGGCCGCGCAGGGCTCCCTTGCTATGGCGGTCGGAACACCTTCCGTCCTACAGCCGGCCTTCGGCACAAAGACGTGGTCCCGGCCGATAACGTGCAGAGCATGCCCCTCGCTCTGGTCACCGGCGCCGCGCGCCCCAACAGCATCGCCGCCGGGATAGTGCCGCGGCTCACGGCCGAGGGCTGGGACGTCGCCACCAGCGACCTCGCCGACGTCGACTACCCGTGCGACCTCTCCACGCCCACCGGCCCGGACGAGCTGGTCGCCACCGTCGTGCAAGAGCGCGGCCCGATCGACGCCCTCGTCCTCAGCCACGCGTACGACGTCGAGTCCGGCATCCTCGACACCACGGCCGCGAGCTTCGACATGCACGTCGCGGTGAACGCGCGGGCCAGCCTGCTCCTCGTCGCCGCGTTCGCGCGCCAAGCACGGCCCGAGGGCGGCGCTATCGTCGCGCTCACCAGCGATCACACGACGGGGAACCTGCCGTACGGCGCGTCCAAGGGCGCGCTCGACCGCATCGTCATCTCGGCCGCGCGCGAGCTCGGCCCGCGGGGAATCTCTGCCAACGTCGTCAACCCAGGCCCCATCGATACCGGCTGGATCGACGACGACGTGCGCGCCGCGCTCGTCCCGTCACACCCGCTCGGGCGCCTCGGCACACCCGCGGACATCGGTGCGGTCGTGTCGTTCCTCGTCTCACCCGAGGGTCGATGGGTGTCCGGCCAGCTCCTCAACACCGACGGCGGGTTCTCAGCCCGGTTCTAAGAACAGCGCTCGTCCCCGCCCGCCTTCGTCGCTGAATCCGACCGGGGTCGCCGAGCCGCCACGATCCGGTGCCTCCAGCGGGTCGCGGCAGCAGGTTCTGGCAGTTCGGCGGGGCCGCGCCACAGAGCGGTCGGGGAGCACGTGACCGGGCGCGTCTCAGCGGTTCGGCTCTTCGCGGGGGCCGGCGGCGGCCTGTCGGAGGACGCCGAGGGTGCCGGCGAGGCGGTCGAGCGCGGATTCCGTGAGCGGCGCGCCCAGGAGCCGCCCGAGCTCGTCGTCGAACACGGGGCCGGCACGGCGGAGGAGCACCTCGCCCTCGGCAGTCAGCTCGATGATCGAGGAACGACGGTCGGCCGGGTTGGCCTTGCGCACGCACCAGCCCGCCTTCTCCAGGCGATCGACAGCCTGACTGGTGCCGCCGACCGTGATCGACAGCGCCTGGGCAACGTCGAGGACGCGGCACGAGGGGGTCGCGTCGACGATCAACATCACGTTGAGACTGCCCAGGCCCAGGCCGCACTCGGCCTTCAGGCGGTCGTCGACCGCCGCCCACAGCATCGTCTCGAACCTCACCAGGTCGTCGAAGACCTGCCGCAGCTGACTCACACCATCCTCCTCGCTCGCGCCTGAACCCGCCGAGGCGACAGTTTAGCTGCAAGTCGCTTGACTCTAATTAGCTTAGCTGTAATGTAGATTCCCCAGCCTCGGCCGACCGGTCGCATCGAACTCACGACCAGCCGATCGCCGCCACCCACGCGCCAGAGGAAGCAGCCATGACCCTTCAGCAGCGACAGCTCGTCCACCAGATCCTGCGCGACGCACCCTTCGACCTGGGCGGAGACGTCCACGTCCAGCGCCCGCTCCTCGAACGGATGCTCACCGCACACCCGCTGCCCGACGACATCCGCGTGAGCCCCGGCGAGCTCGGCGGGGTCCCGGTACTCGTCGTCGACATCGAGGGCGTCGAGCCGCGCGGCACGCTGTTCCACCTTCACGGCGGCGGCTTCGCCCTCGGCTCGGCCCGGGGCGCGGCGGGCCTGGCCGCCGACCTGGCGCGCAGGACGGGCATGCGAGCGGTCTTGGTCGAGTACCGCCTCGCACCCGAGCACCCGCACCCGGCCGCGTTGCACGACGTGACGGCCGCCTACCGGGCCCTGCTCGACCGGACGCGGCTGCCCGTCGTCGTCTCGGGCGAGTCCGCCGGCGGCAACCTCGCGCTCGAGCTGCTCGTCGGAGGGAAGGCCCAGGGCCTGGCGATGCCGGCCGCGATCGTGGTGCTCTCCCCCATGACCGACCTCACCGTCGGCGGAGCCAGCTTCACCGGCAAGGCGGACGTCGACCCCAACCTCACCGCCTCGGCCATCCGCACCCGCGTCGACGACTACCTCGGCGGCACCGGCACCCTCGCCACCGACCCTCTGGTCAGCCCGGTCTTCGCCGACCTCCGCGGTCTGCCGCCGCTCCTGGTCCAGGCCGGCTCCCACGAGGTCCTCCTCGACGACGCCACCGCGCTCGCCACCAAGGCCGCCGCCGACGACGTCCCGGTCGTCCTCGACATCACGCCCGGCGTCCCGCACGTCTTCCAGGCGTTCGCGGCCCTCCTCGACGAGGGCGACGCCGCACTGGGACGCGTCGCCCGGTTCGTCGACGACAACCTCGCGGCTCGGGCGGACAGCGCGGAGCACGGGTCCGCTACGCCGGCGGCCGTCGCGGCGTAGCCATCGAGGTAGCGCGTTTCGCCCGAGATAGCACGAATTCCGCGCTACCTCGGGCGAGACGCGCTACCTCGCGGGGGTGTGCGGCAGTCCCTGCGCCAGCTCCCACTGCTCCCTGGTGATCTCGTACCGGTAGCCGCCGAGCTCGGCTCCCTCGACCGCCAGCATGTCGTCGGGCGTCTCCAGCTTCTCGGTCACCACCATCCCGACCTTCTCCATCACACGCTGGGACGCGCGGTTCAGCGCCATCGTCTCGCCCCACACCATGCGGACGTCGAGCTCGGTGAACGCCTTCGCGAGGAGGGCCGCGGACACCTCCGTGGCCAGGCCCCTGCCCCAGGCGGCCTGCCGCAGCCGGTACCCGAGCTCGGCCTCGTCGAGGGGCCCGTCACGCTCGGGACGCAGGCAGAACCACCCGACGAACGCGCTGCCCGCCGTCTCGTATGCGGCGAAGAGCCCGAAGGCGCCGGCCCACCGGTCGTAGGCGGCGAGAATGCCGGGGATGCCCTGATCGCGGTACAGCTCGAGCGGGGTCGGCTCGCCTCCCGACAGGTAGCGCATCACGGCGGGATCGCTGTCGAGCTCGGTCAGCAGCTCGGCGCCGTCGGCACCGAAACGGCGGAGCGTCACACGTTCGGTCTGCAGGTAGGGGTCCACGGCGGCAAGCATGCCCGAGTCGCGGCGGACGAGCACGGGATTTGGCAAGGGCTGCGGGCTCAGAGCAGCTCGACGGCGTCGGCCTGCGGGCCCCGGTCGCTCTGACGCACCTTGTACCGGACGCGGTCGCCCTCCTCGAGGGCCTCGGTGCCCCGCACGACCGACACGTGCACGAACAGGTCGTCGCCCCCGGCGTCGGGCGTGATGAAGCCGAACCCGCGCTCGTCGTCGTAGCGCGCCACGGTGCCCTCGCCTCCGCGCACGGCACCACCGGACGACGCCGGGCGGCCAGCCGACCGGCCCCGATCCGCGCCTCCGCGAGCGCCGCCGTGAGCACCGCCACGAGCGCCGCCGGAGCCGCCGACGAGCTGCACGTTGCGGGCGTTGGGCCCCTTGTCGCCCTCGACGACGTCGAACGTCACACGCTCGCCCTCGGCCAGCTCGGTCAGACCTCGGTCGAGCGCGCTGACGTGGACGAAGACGTCGTCGCCGCCGGCGTCGGGCAGGAGGAACCCGAAGCCCTTGACGTCGTCCCACCAGGACACGGTGCCGTCCGCGCCATCTGACGGCACAGCCTGCCGGCCCGCTTCCGCCCCGAGCGGGAGCAGGTGGTCCGCCTGCGGACCCTTCTCCCCCTCGACGACCATGAACGCCACCCGCTGACCCTCGGAGATCACGCCGCCACCCACGATGGCGGAGCTGTGCACGAAGATCTCGGGCCCCCCGCCGTCGGCGGCGACGAAGCCGTACCCCTTGGCCGGCTCGTACCAGTTCACGGTGCCGAGCACACCGACGGCGGCGTCGGCGGCACGGTCGCCCGTGACGCGGACGTGCCGCGCCTGAGGGCCGCGGTCGCCCTCGCCGACCTCGAACTCGACGGCCTGCCCCTCGCGGAGCACCCGCGGTCCGTCGTCGCCGACGATCTCGGTCGCATGCACGAACAGGTCTTCGGCCTCGTTCCCGAGGTCGATGAAGCCGAACCCTCGGTCGGCGTCGAACCATCGGACAGTTCCCTGGGGCACCGTGAACTCCTTGTCGCAGCAGAGGTTGCTACCACCCATTGTCCCCGACCCGTGCAGGCCGCGGGATGGCACCCGTGCTCAGCCGCGGGGACGCCGAGCCCGACGGCGTCAGGCGCTCTGGCGGGTCCTCGCCCACCGCCAGATCGCGGTGACGACGATCGCGCCGACGATCGAGCCGATGACACCGCTCGGGCGGAACGCGAGACCGTCGCCGGCGATCAGGCTCGCGAGCAGCCCTCCGACGAACGAGCCGACCAGACCGGCGACGATGGCCATCGTCCAGTCGATGCCCTTCCCCTGCCGTCCGAGAATCAGCTGAGCGAGCGCTCCGACGAGCATGCCGAAGAGGATGAGACCGATGATGAGCACGCGCCGAGGGTAGAACAGGTCGGCGCACGGGGCGCGTCGGGCGACCCCGACCGGCGGCGGACCCTTCGACGGTGACGGGCCGGCCGCCCCCGAGGACGGCCGGCCCTCTCCACTACTCGCTCCTGCGTCAGGCCTGCACGACAGGACCGACCGGCGCGGCGCCTGTCGACAGGAACACGGTCGCGCCACCGGCCTCGACAGCCTGCAGCGTGCGCAGCTGCAGCAGGGCGGGCTGGTCGGCGACCATGCGCGCCGCGTTGGCGAGCGCACGCGTCGCTGCGACCTCGGAGCGCGCCCGCTCGAGGGCTGCGAGGCCCTCGGCGCGGGCGGTCGCGACGTCGGCGGCGGCACGCCGCAGCTCCGCCGGCACGACGACGTCCCGCAGCGCCACGCTCTCGACGACGACACCGACCCGCGCGGCGCTGTCGCGCGTGGCGACGAGCAGGCGCTCGCCCACCTCCGACCGGTCGGCGAGCAGCTCGTCGAGCGTGCGCGACGCGACGTCCTCGCGCAGCGCGACCTGCACCGCGGCGTAGACGAACGCGTCCGGCGCGTCGACGGCCTCGTGCCACACCCGGGCGTCGTCCACGCGCACCACCGACGCGAGGCTCATCTTGACCGCGAGCCCGTCACCCGTCAGGACCTCCTGCACCGGCGTGACGACCAGGCGCGGACGGACCGTGACGGGCACGACCGTCCGCCGTCTGCGCGCCAACCGGTGACGACCAGGGCCGAGCTCGACCTCGAAAAGCCCGTCCCGATACACCAGGACACGCTGCCACTCCTGCACGACGACTCTCATGCTCGCCTCCTCTCGTCGTCCGGCCGGCCCGGGGCGGGCGCGACCACGCCTGGTCGGCCACGCCCGCGCGCGGACCGGCCGGCACGCGTCGGACGGTCGTGGGGGACGTCCCGTCGGGACGGGCGTCGCAGACCACGGCCACCCTGGTGACCCGTGCCGGCCGGCGAGTCGGGAGTCGAACCCGGGCGCGAGAGGCGCTGCTTACCAGAGCAGTGCTCCGGCGTTCGGCACAGGACCCGCGACGGCGACGCCGCCCGGCTGCTCTTCCGGAGCACCGCGACGCTAGACGCTCGGAGCGCTGCGCGTCATCGGATTTGCCCCGCCAGACCGTCGGCAGAGCACAGGCCGGTCCCGTGACCGCCACCGGCCCGGGGGGCCGGCCCCGTAGAATCGTTCGGGCCCGCGAGACCGCGACGGGCCCTTTCCCATGCAGGACGGACGCCGCATGAGCGCGCACTCGACCACGTCGACGGGACACCTCGACGTCACCACCACCGAGCAGGACGGCATCGACCCTGCCGACTTCGCGACGTTCCTGCGCGTCATGGACCAGGTCGCCGTCCTGCCGCAGACGCACGCGCAGCACGCGGCCGCCCGCCGCGCGTCGTCCGCGCTGTTCAAGGCGGCCAAGAAGCACCGACGGGACGAGCGGCGTCAGGCGATCAGCACCGCCGACGCGGCCGTCGTCGCCGCGACCGCGACCGGGAGCCCGGGGCGGATCGACGACGAGACCAAGGGCCTCCCGCTGACGTCGACGTCGACCGGGGCCGTCGCGGGCACGCTGCGCCGCGCACGCCCCTGCTACGTGTGCAAGCAGGACTACACGGTCGTCGACGCGTTCTACCACCAGCTCTGCCCGGACTGCGCGGCGCTGCACCACGCCAAGCGCGACGCCCGCACCGACCTCACCGGACGCCGGGCCCTGCTGACCGGCGGCCGCGCCAAGATCGGCATGTACATCGCGCTGCGGCTGCTCCGCGACGGCGCCGACCTGACGATCACCACCCGCTTCCCCCGCGACGCCGTCCGCCGGTTCAGCGCGATGGACGACGCGAGCGACTGGCTCCACCGGCTGCACGTCGTCGGGATCGACCTGCGCGACCCGGCCCAGGTCGTGGCACTCGCGGACCACGTCGCGGCGCAGGGCCCGCTGGACGTCCTCGTCAACAACGCCGCGCAGACCGTGCGCCGGTCGCCCGGCGCGTACACGCGGCTCGCCGACGCCGAGCTGGCCCCCGTGCCCGACGACGTAGCCCGGATGATCACGACGTTCGGCCACACGAGCGACGCCCACCCCCGCGCGCTCGCCGGCTCGGTGAGCGAGCTGACGAGCCCCGCGCTCGCGATCGAGCGGGCGGCCCGCGCTGCCGACGAGCTGACGGCTCAGTCGCTGACGGCCGAGGCCGCGAGCCTCGAGCGGCTCGTGGCGGGCACCTCGATCGACGCCGGCGGGCTGATCCCCGACGTGGCGACCACGAACAGCTGGGTCGCCACGGTCGACCAGGTCGACCCGATGGAGCTGCTCGAGGTGCAGCTCTGCAACCAGACCGCGCCGTTCATCCTGATCAGCCGGCTGCGCCCGGCCCTGGCCGCGTCGCCGGCCCGGCGGACGTACATCGTGAACGTCTCCGCGATGGAGGGCGTGTTCTCGCGCCGCTACAAGGGCGCGGGACACCCGCACACCAACATGAGCAAGGCGGCGCTCAACATGCTGACGCGCACCAGCGCGGAAGACATGCTCGCCGACGGCATCCTCATGACCGCCGTCGACACCGGGTGGATCACCGACGAGCGGCCCCACGCCACCAAGGTGCGGCTCGCGAACGAAGGGTTCCACGCCCCGCTCGACCTGGTCGACGGCGCGGCGCGGGTCTACGACCCGATCGTCCGCGGCGAGGCCGGCGAGGACCTCTACGGCTGCTTCCTCAAGGACTACGTGCGCGCGGCCTGGTGAGCGCGCGCCGGCGTCCCGCGGCCTAACCTGGACATCAGGCGGCCCGTCGGCGGCCGCCCTTCCCCGCGGAGGCGTGCCATGGCGCACGGAGACATCACGCACATCGACATCCCGGTCACCGACCTGAAGGCGGCGGCGGAGTTCTACGGCGGGCTGTTCGGCTGGCAGATCGCGGCACCTCCGGGCTTCGAGGACTACCCGATGTGGCGCGCGCCCAACGGGATCAGCGGCGGCGGGCTCACCCCCCGCGGCGAAGGGTTCACCCAGCCCCGCAGCTACGTCGAGGTCGACTCGATCGACGACGCGCTCGCCCGGGTCCGCGAGCTCGGTGGCACGGTCGCGATGGAGAAGTCCGAGATCTCCCCGACGAGCTGGTGGGCCGCGTTCGCGGACGCCGACGGCAACGTCGTCGGGCTCTACGAGGGCACCACCGAGGCCTGACCGGTCCGTCGGCCGGCGCGATGCCGGGGGTTCGGCGGGGCCGGTCGTCGACCTGGCGGAGCGCCGCGGGTGGGCCGTCAGTGGCGTCGGCCCGTGCCGTGCGAGTCGTGCGGCCCAGCGCCGTGCCCGCGCGTCGACGTGACGACCAGGTGCACGCGCCCGCCCCGATACTCGACGGTCGCCCGGTACCCCGACGCGAGCCCGGTTACCTCGACGTGCTGGAAGCGCCCGGAAACCTGGTGCGCCGCGACCAGCACCACGTCGCCGCCCGACGCGACCGCGGCGCCGTCGGCGACGGCGATCTTCACGGAGCCTCCGAGCGTCGCCCGGCCGGCGACCGAGACGGCCGGCCCCCGGCCCTCGACCGTGAGCGACAGCGCGGCGTCGCGGCGCTGCGTCAGGTTTCCGCCGACCCGAAGCGTCCCGGTCGCGGTCTCGGCGAGCGTCGCGTCGTCGGTGGCGACGGAACCGGTGCCGAGCGCCGTCGTCGACGCCGCGGTGAGGGTGCCGCCGTCGACCGTCGTGCCGCCGCGGTACGCGTTCGCGCCCGAGAGCGTCAGCGCACCGGAGCCCTTCTTGGTCAGTGAGCCCTTGCCGGCGATCGCGTTGCGCCAGGTGTCGGACGCGTCGAAGCCGCCCTGCGAGGCGTCCATGGTCGCGGTCACCGGACGGTCGAGCGCGCCGTAGCCGTTCGACGCCGAGAACAGGTCGAGCCGGCCCCAGCCCTCGGCGTCGTCGAGGAACGGGTAGCCGGAGGGCAGCGCCGTCGTGCGCAAGACCTCGCGCAGCTGCGCGTCGCTCAGATAGGGCAGGCGGGTGCGCAGCAGCGCCTCTGCGCCCTTCGGGACCGACGCCGCGACGTGCGTGTCGCCGGTCTGAGTGAAGCCGTAGGTCAGGCGCTGCCGGTACTCCGCGCGGGCCCGGGCGTAGTCGGCGTCGCTCGCGGCCCCGGAGTCGTCCGCGGAGCCGTCCGCCGCGGACAGCACCGACTCGGCCTGCGCGTGCGCGTCCTGCTCGAGCGACGAGTTCGCCGGGTCGTCGAGGATCGCGGCCGCGAGCGCCGTGGCGAGAACCCGGCCGCCCATGACGTCGAGGGGCGAGTGCATGCCCGCGACGATGCGGCTGTTGCCGATCTCCGACGCGTTGCCGATCAGCGCGTCGTAGCGCTCGGGGTAGGCGTAGGCCAACGCGAAGCTGGCCAGGTAGGCGGCGTTGGTGTGGCCGCTGGGGAACCCGCCGTCCGTGGCGGGCGTCGTCGACTCGGCCGGCACCAGCGCCGGGAGCACCGAGACGGCGTCGCTCTGCCGCCAGGGCCGGGGGTACTGGTAGAAGCTCTTCGCGTTGTTGCCCGACGAGTAGTTGCCCCGCAGCGTGTTGACGAGCTCGACGACCTTGCCGAGCGACGACGACGTGTCCGCCCAGGCACCGTTCGCGTTCCCGCCGTCGTCGTGGCGCGTGGTGGTGGCGTCGTCGGCAACGGTGTCGGGGATCGTGGTGCCCGCGTTCGAGCCGGCGCGGAAGGCGTCCGCGAGCGACCCCAGGCCGGCGATCGACGAGTAGCTCTGGTTCCGCCGGTCGTCGAGGTAGGCCTCGTCGCCCTGCGCGGCCGTGCGCGTCTGCGTGATGGTCGCGGCCTGGGCGATGTTGGACTCGAGGACCGGCGCGTCGAGCGCGGTGCCCGTGTCCCACGTGCTGCCGGCCTGCCACAGGGTGCTGAACGGTGAGAGCAGGCCGATCGCGGCGTTCGTCGCGCCCGTCGTGTTCGTGCTCACGTTGGTCCGGTAGCTGTCCACGAAGTGGCGGCCCCACGGGTCGGTGGAACCGGCCGCGGCCGAGCTGCCGGACGTCGTCGACGTGCCGGACGCCTGGGCGGGCGCGACGAACGCCGCGAGCCCGGCGACGACGCCGACGCCGGCGACGCCCAGGACGCACGCTCGAGCGCGAGCGGACGGTACGGAGGGGCGGGCGAGGCGCATGGGAGCGGCTTCCTCTCGGGTTCGCGGTGCGTGGCGACCCGGGCCGGGGCCGCGGGCTGCTGCGACCGTAGGCAAGGCCGCGAACGCGTCGACGACGTGCCGGTGAACGCCGCGGAAGCATCGGGCGACGTCGACCGCGCCGTGGCGTCTCCCGTCGATACCGTGGTGCCCGTGCCTCCCGCGCTGATCTCCCGTGCCGCAGCGGCCCCATGAGTGCTCTCCCCTGGCCACCGGAGCCTCTCCGGACCGAGCGCCTCCTCCTCCGGGAGCCCGAGGCCGGCGACCGGGCTGCGCTCGTCGAGCTGATGTCCTCGGCGGAGGTCGGCAGGTTCATCGGCGGGTCACGCCCGCGCGAGGAGGTCGAGCGCGACCTCCCCGACCCGCCCCGGCGCCGTCCGGGGCTCTGGGTCGTCGAGCACGACGGCGCCACGATCGGCGCGGTCATGCTCGACCCCCGCGACGCCGCCGACCAGGGAAACCTCCGGCCGGACGTCGTCACCGAGCTCGGCTACCTGTTCCTCCCCGACGGCTGGGGCCGGGGCTACGCGACGGAGGCGTGCGCCGGCGTCCTGCGCTGGTTCGACGGCACGGGCCCCGGAAGTCCGGTCGCGCTCTGCACCCGGACCGCGAACCTCGGCTCGATGCGCGTGGCCGCCAAGCTCGGCTTCACCGAGGCGGGCCGGTTCCACGCGTTCGACGCCGAGCAGTGGCTCGGGGTGCGGGCTCCGGGCGGAGAGGTCGCCTGAGCGACACGGGACCTCACCGCACCAGGCGGACCGCCGCGATCCCGCCGAACGTCGCGCCGTCGTCGGTGGCACCGTCGGGCTCGAAGCCGTTCCGCCGGTAGAACCGCACGGCCCGCGGGTTGCCTTCCGCCACCCAGAGCTGGGCCGGGGTGGCGGGCGGCAGGACGGCGTCGAGGAGGGCCTGGCCGACGCCCGTGCCGTGGTGCGCGGCGAGCACGTAGAGGTTGCTGAGCTCGAGGTCGCGCACCGCGGCGTGCCCTCCGGTCTCCTTGCTGGCACCGGCAACGGCGAGCCCGACGATGGCGCCGTCGACCTCGGCGACCGTGGCCTCGACGCCCCCGTCGAGCCACCGCCGCCAGCCCGCCGCGCTCCGCTCCGCCGACGCACGGTCCCAGAACTCGGAGCTCGCGAGGCCGGTGTAGGTCTCCACGAACGAGGTGTAGTGGACGGCGCCGAGGCGGTCGGCGTCGTCGGTCGTCGCGGCGCGCAGGACGGGCTCGGGTCGTGACATCTCGGCAGGCTAGCCGAACCCACCGGCCACGGGCGGGGCTGTCGACGCGCGTAGCCGCAGCGCCGCGCCTACCGTCGGACCAAACTCGAGGAAGGGCACGACCATGTGGAGGCTGCTCAAGCTGCGTCTGAGGACGCTCGTGATCGCCGCGATCCTCATCCCGCTCGCCGGGTGGGTGGCCCGCCGGCTCGCCGAACGCGCCGAGCAGAAGCACCAGGGCCCCACGACGACCTCGCGGGTGCTGCGCGGGGTCGACGCGACGGCACGCAGGGCGCGCGCCATCATCTGACCCGCGCCTCAGGGCGCCCGGCGGCGCGACCGCCCGGGCGGAGGAACACCAGTGCAAGGACCACGCCGAGCAGGACGAGCGCGGTGTTCACGACGAGCGCCGCGGCCACTCCGTGCCGGACCGCGGAGGCGGTGGCGGTCCCGACCACGGCCGCGCTGACGACGGCGGACATGATCGGCGTGCCCATCGTGATGCCGACCTGCTGCGACATCGACGCGAGGCCGGTCGCGAGGCCCTGCTCGGCGTCGGGCAGGCCGCTGGTGGCGGTGACCATGAAGCCGACGATCACGAGCATGTTCCCGACCCCGCCCAGGAAGGTGGCGGGCAGGAGCAGCGCCATCGACGCCGACGTGCCCCCGAGAAGCAGCAGGGTCGCCGTGAAGAAGGCCTGGACGAGGCCTCCCGCGATGAGGGCGGTCCGGGCCGACCACCTCGCGATGACGCGGGGGGCGAGGAGCCCGCCGAGGACCGTCCCGAGGCCGAGGACCCCGAACGAGAGACCGGCGGCGAGCGCCGAGAACCCGAGCGACCGCTGCAGGTAGAGGGTGAGCAGGTAGACGAGCGACGTCTCGGTGGCGAAGGCGATGAGCCCGATGACGTTCCCCCAGGCCACCGTGCGTCGGCGGAGCGTGGCGAGCGGGACCAGCGGTTCCGCGACCCGCCGCTCGACCAGGAAGAACGCGACGAGCAGGACAGCGCCGGCGCCGAGACCGACGGCGGCGCGCACGTCCGTCCAGCCGTGCTCGCCGGCCTGGGTCAGCCCGTAGACCAGGGCCAGCAGCCCCGACGTGACGGTCAGCGCGCCGGGCAGGTCGAGGCGCGGTCTGACGGCGGGCCGGGACTCCTTGATGAAGGTCGGCGCGACGACGACGACCGCGAGCGCCACGGGAACGTTGATCAGGAACGCCCACCGCCACGACAGAAGGTCGGTCAGCACGCCGCCGAGCACCGCGCCGGTGGTGAAGCCGGCGGACATCAGGGCTCCGTTGACCCCGAGCGCCCGCTGACGCAGGGGCCCCTCGGGGAATGACGTGGTGAGCAGGGACAGCCCGGCCGGCGTGGCCGCCGCGGTGGCGAGCCCCTGGGCCACCCGGGCGGCGAGCAGGACGGCGGGACTGGTGGCCAGGCCGCCCGCGAGGGACGCAGCGCCGAGGAGGGCGAGGCTCCCGATGAAGATCTTCTTGCGCCCGACGAGGTCGGCGATCCGCCCGAAGAAGAGCGTGAAGCCTGCTGCGGCAAGCGCGAAGGCGGTCGCGACCCACTGGAGGTTCGCGAGCGAGAAGCCGAGGTCCTGGCCGACCGCGGGGAGCGCGACGTTCAGGATCGAGAAGTCGACGGCCAGCATGAACTGGGCGACGAGGAGGACCGCGAGGGTCACCTTGAGGGGCCGGGTGAGCCGCGGGGGCGCGACCGGGGTGGCGGGGGCGGCCACGGGACGGGGCGGTGCGACGCGGCGTTCGTCCGCGGGGGTGATGGTCATGGCAGGGCGTCCTTCCGACGCAGGCGACGTGCAACACGGAACCAGGCTTAATGGGTCTTGCGTTCCGTTAACGCAGACGCTAGCACCGGTGCGACGGTAAGGGAACCCCAGTTCCGATAGGATCGGTGAGGTCGAACCACGAGGAGGACGGATGCCCAGCCCACGGACGCCCGAACCGGCTCCCGCGCCCGGCAGCCTGCGCCCCGGCGGGCGCACCGCCCGGACCCGCGAAGCCGTGCTGCAGGCCGCAGGCGACGCGCTCGCGGCCGACGGCTTCGAGGCCCTCGACCTGGGCGAGGTCGCCCGACGCGCGGGGGTCGGCAAGACCACCGTGTACCGGCGCTGGGGCACCCCGGGAGCCCTCGCGGCGGACCTCCTGGCGGACATGGCCGAGCAGTCGCTCAGCCGCAGCGACACCGGTCGTCTGGAGCAGGACCTCCGGGCCAACGCCCGGCTCGTCGTCAAGACGCTCAACGACCCCCGCCAGGGACGGCTCTTCAAGGCGCTGATCGCCGCGTCGCTGTGCAACGAGCAGGCCGCCGTCGCGCTCCACCACTTCTACGACGTCCGGATCGAGGAGTGGGCCGGCTGCGTCCGCGACGCCGTCGCGCGCGGCGAGGTGCCAGCCGGGACCGACCCGCACGCCGTCGTCGCCGCGGTCTCGGCGCCCCTCTACTACGGGCTCCTCAACACCGGGCGCGCGCTCACCGACTCCGACGCCGACGCCGCAGCCCGCGCCGCCGCGACCGCCGCCCAGGCGGGGGTGTGGTCGAGCTAGCGCCGGTGCCGGGTCGACACGCTCGTAGAGTGACGCCATGCCCACCCCGGACCGCCCGCTGCGCCGCCTCGGCTTCCTCACGATCGGCCTGTTCGACCCCGCCGACCCGCGTGCCGGCCACGAGGCCACGCTCGAGCTGATCGAGCTCGGCGAGCGCCTCGGCTACGACAGCGCGTGGCTGCGCCACCGGCACCTGCAGCACGGCATCTCGTCGCCGGTCGCGGTGCTCGCGGCGGCGTCGCAGCGCACGTCGCGGATCGAGCTCGGGACGGCGGTGACGCCGCTGGGCTGGGAGAACCCGCTGCGCCTCGCCGAAGACCTCGCGACGGTCGACGTCCTGTCGGGCGGCCGGCTCAACCCCGGCGTGAGCGTCGGACCGCCCATGCACTACGACGACCTCAAGGACGCCCTCTACCCGGACACCGCCGACGCCGAGGACTTCAGCTACGAGCGCGTCCTCCGCCTGGCTCGGCTGATCCGGGGCGAGCGGGCGTCGTCGTTCTCGGGAACCCAGGGGTTCGAGACGTTCTCCGAGCGCGTCGAGCCGCACTCCCCCGGCCTCGCGGACCGGCTCTGGTACGGGGCCGCGAGCATGCGTTCCGTCGTCTGGGCGGCGGAGCAGGGGCTGAACCTGCTGACGAGCAGCGTGATCCGGGCCGAGGACTCCGACGACTTCGAGGAGACGCAGCTCGCGCAGGTCCGCGCGTTCCGGGCCCACCACCCTGCGGGCGCGGCGGCGCGCGTCTCCCAGGGGCTCGTCGTCGTGCCGACGGACTCCGCAAGCCGCGAGCAACGCGAGAAGTACGAGGCATACGCGGCCTCACGCCTGCCGCGCACGCGCGAGCCGCAGGGACCGGCGCGGATGATGTTCGCGCCCGACCTCGTGGGGACGTCCGAGCAGATCGCGGAACGCCTCCACGCCCACGCGGCCTACCGCGAGGTGGACGAGGTCGCCTTCGCGCTGCCGTTCAGCTTCGAGCGGGACGACTACGTCCAGATCGTCACCGACGTCGCCGAGCACCTGGCCCCGCTGCTGGGCTGGGAGCGCGCGGCCTGAGTCGGGCTCAGGGGCGCAGGCCCCGCAGGTAGACGTCGGTCATCCACTCCTGCTGGTCCGGCGGGACCAGCGGGACGTCCACGGGCAGCGTCCGGGTGACGGCGCTCAGACCGATCGTGAAGCGCGCGGCCGTGACGTCGTCGCGGACCGCTCCCGCCCGGCGGGCGACGTCGAGCACGGACTCCACGGCCGCGAGGGAGTCCTGACGCATCTGCTCGATCTCGGACGAGTCGGGAACGGCGGCCAGGACGGCCACCAGCTCGGGCAGGAGCGCTCCGAGCCGGAGCCGCGCGAGCGCGTGGGCGAACGCGTCCCAGCCGGCCGCAGGGTCGGCGGCGACGCGGTCCCGGTGCTCCTCGACGACGGCGACCACGCGGTCCCGCGCATCGAGGACCACGGCGGCCAGCAGGTCCTGCCGGGTCGGGAAGTGCCGGTAGAGCGTCGCGATCCCGACGCCGGCGTCGTCGGCGATCGCGCTCAGCGACACGTCGGCCCCCTGGGTCGAGACGAGCGTGCGCGCGGCGACGACGACGGCGTCACGGTTGGCTCGCGCGTCCGACCTCATGACGGTCCTCCTTCGTTCACCGGGCTTGATCGGGCAGTAAACGGAGTATTACACTCCGCTTGAAACGGAGACAACCCCTCCACTTAAGGATCTTCCGATGACCACCAGCACCGAGCAGCAGGCCGACCGCGAGGCGCCCGCGGCGACGCCCCGTAGCCCCGGCCCGCGCGTCATGATCGGCCTCGTCCTCGCCCTCACGGCCGCGATCGCCCTCATGGTCACGGCCTTCGCCACACCCGCCGTCCACTCCGGCGCGCACGACCTCCCGATCGTGATCTCGGGTCCGCCGGCCGCGGTCGAGCAGCTCACGCAGACCCTCGACCAGGCGCAGCCCGGCGCGTTCGACGTCACCACCGGCCCCGACGCCGACGCGGTGACGTCGGCGATCGAGGACCGCGACGCCGTCGGCGGGATCTCGCTGGACCCGGCCGACCCGATCACGGTGACCGTCCAGGTCGCCTCGGCGGCCGGAACCCCGTACGCCTCCCTGCTGCGCACGGTCGGCACGACGCTCGCCGCGCACGGCGCCACGGTGACCACCACCGACGTCGTCCCGTTGACGGCGGACGACCCGACCGGCGCCGGCCTGTCCGCGCTCGCCCTCCCGATCATGTTCGGCGGCATGATCTCGGCCGTCACCCTCGTGAACGTGGCGCGCCGCAGCCGGACGCGCCGCGTCGTGGCGTCGGTCGTGTTCTCTGCGCTCGCCGGCCTCGCGGCCACCGCGATCCTCCAGCTCTGGCTCGGGTCGTTCGACGGCCCGTTCTGGCTCACCACCGCCGGCATCAGCCTGGGCGTCGCCGCGGTCTCCCTCACCGTCCTCGGCCTCGAGTCGCTGCTCGGGTACGCGGGACTCGGGCTCGGTGCCGCGCTCATGCTCTTCGTCTCGAACCCGCTGTCCGGGATGGCGACCGGGCCCGACTGGCTGCCCCAGCCGTGGGGAGAGATCGGCCAGCTCCTGCCCATCGGAGCGGCGGGCACGGTGACCCGGTCCGCGGCGTTCTTCGACGGCGCGGGCTCCGGGCAGGCCGTCGTGGTGCTCGTGTGCTGGATCGCCCTGGGACTGGCGCTCGTCGGGCTGTCCAAGCTCCGGAGCCGCCGCCGGGCCGCGGCTGGCAGGACCGACGCCTGACGGCGACGATGGTCGGGCCGGGCGCGAGCCCGGCAGGAGGAGAGGAGCGCGCCGGATGCCGCCAGCACAGGTCGAGGCCCCGGCCCCGCCGCGGACGCGCTACGTCGTCGACGGTCACCTGACGTTCGCGCCGGTCGGGACGACGGCGGCCGACGCCCTGCGGTTCACCGAGGCGGCGGAGGGCCGGATGGCGCTCCTGCTGTTCCCCTCGCCCACGCCCGCGGAGATCGACGACCTCGCCGCCGCGTGGGGGCTGCACCCGCTGCTCGTCGAGGACCTGCAGCACGCGGGCCAGCGTCCCAAGCTCGAGCGCTACGGCGACGTCCTGTTCCTGGTGGTCCGCTCGGCCCGCTACGTCGACGAGGCCGAGGACGTCGACATCCTCGAGTTCCACGTCGTCGTCCGCGGGGAGGCGATCGCCGTCCTGTGCCAGGACGGCCGGTGGATCGACGGGTCCGACGAGTCGCAGCTCCCGGGCGGCCCCGACGGACCGCCCGCCGACGAGTCCACCCTGCTCGACGACGAGGACCTCCTCCGCCTCGGGCCGGAGGCGGTGCTCTACCGCCTGCTCGACGCCGTCGTGGACGGGTACGCCCCGGTGCTCCGCGGGCTCTCGGTCGACAAGGAGCAGATCGAGCGCCAGGTGTTCGGCGGCGACGCCGCCGTCACCGAACGGATCTACCGCCTGAGCCAGGAAGTCATCGACCTGCAGCACGCGACGTCCTCCCTGACGGACGTGCTCGACTCGCTCCGGCGGGGCTTCGAGCGGTACGGGATCCCCGAGGCGCTCCAGAGCTACCTCCAGGACGTCGCCGACCACCTCGCCCGCGTCGACGCCCGGGTCGAGGTGCTCCGCGACGCGCTGTCGCAGATCCTCAGCGTCAACGCGACGCTCGTCGGGCAGCGGCAGAACGAGGACATGAAGAAGATCTCCGGCTGGGCGGCGATCCTCTTCGCGCCGACGCTGATCGGTGCGATCTACGGCATGAACTTCGACCACATGCCCGAGACCCACTGGGCGCTCGGGTACCCGCTGGCGCTCGCGGCGATGGTCGCCTTCGGCGTCGTGCTGTACGTCGTGTTCAAGCGCAAGCGCTGGATGTGAGGGGCGGCCGCCTCCCCGACGGGCGCCACGGTCGTCCGGAAGCGGGCACCTCCGGAGGACCGGGCGACCGCGTCAGCGAGCGCGACGACGGCTCAGGCCGGCCGCCAAGGCTCCGGCACCGATCAGGCCGGCGCTGACGAGCGCGGGGAGCACCGGGTCGGTCCCGGTCTCGGCGAGCTCGGCCGGGCCGGCCGTCGTGGCCGGCTCCACCGCGGTCGAGCTGCGGTCGAGGTCGATCGACGCCGGGCCGCCGGCCGCCGTCGACAGGGCCGGCACGACGGTCCTGGCCGGGACGGCCGGGTGGTCGACGGTCTCCGCCGGGACACGGACGACGACCGCGGGGTGGTCGACGACGTGCGTGACCGCGGGGTGCTCGATCACCTCGGTCCAGGCGTCCTTGTCGACCACGACCTCGGTCCACGCCGCCCGGTCCACCACGGTCTCGGTCCACGCGGCCCGGTCCACCACGGTCTCGGTCCACGCGGCCCGGTCCACCACGGTCTCGGTCCACGCCGCCTCGTCCACGACCGTCTCCGTCCACGCGTCCTTGTCGACCACGACCTCCGTCCAGGCCTCCCGGTCGAGCACGGTCTCGGTCCACGCGGGCCGGTCCACGACCGTCTCCGTCCAGGCCTCGCGGTCGAGCACCACGCGGGTCTCGCCGGTCGCGGTCCACCCCGACTGCTTCCAGTCGGGGCTCTCCCACCGGCTCTCGCCCTCGCCGACGAACTGCGCCTCGGTGCGGGTCTCGGCCGGGTGCTCGACCGTGTGCGTGTCAGCGGGGTGCTCGACCGTGACGATCCTCGCGGGGTGCTCGACGTCGTGCGTCTCCGCGGGGTGCTCCACGGTGCGGGTCTGCGCCGGGTGCTCCACGTCGTGCGTCTCGGCCGGGTGCTCGACCGTGCGGGTCGTCGCCGCGTGGTCGACCGTGTGCGTCCTCGCCGGGTGCTCCACGGTGTGGGTCTCGGCCGGGTGGCGGACGGTCTCGGTCCACGCCGCACGGTCGACGACCGTCTCCGTCCAGGCGGCCCTGACGATCCTCGTCCAGGCCTTCTGCACCGTCTCCGTCCAGGCGGGCGTCGCGATGCGGGTCTGCGACGCGGCGACGGGCTCGACGCTACGAGGTGCCGCGCTGGCACCGGCTCCCATCCCTCCGGCGGCGACGATCCCGACGCTCGTCGCGACCGTGAGCAGGGCAGCGGCCCGTGTACGCATGTTCTTCACCTCTGGCGCGATGGTCGGGCGTGGAACCTCGGTGGCCCCGGAACCGCTCCTCCTGATCGCACAACCAGACTCGCAACCAGGAGGGGGTCGGCGCGTCGGCCGGATGGTCGGACCGTGGCGACGTTGGTCGCTCTCCCCGCGACGAAAGTCGTTCAGCGGTCGAGCGCCCACCAGCCACCGAGCAGACTGGGTGACGTGACCGACACGGTGCTCTTCGCGCGGGGAACGCTGGATGCCCGCGCCGCGGTGCTGGCACGCGCGTCGGTCGTCATGCTGGGGATCGCGTGCGGCGTGTGGTCGCTGCGAACGCACGGCTTCGACGAGGGCGCGGCGGACGCCCTCGTCGGGCTCGTGGCCGCGGCGGCCGTCGTCGCGGCGCCCCGGTGGCCCGTCGTCGGCGCATGCCTCGGCCTTCTCGACTATGCCGTGAACGGTCCGAGCCCTGCACTGTTCTTCGTCACGATCCTGCTCACGGCCCGCGCGCGGCGGCGTCCCGGGGTGCTGCTCGCGGCGGCGACCGTGATCGCCCTGATCCTGGGCGCCGTCGACGTGGGTTGGTCGGCGCCGACGTTCTGGGAGGCCGTGCGCATCGCGGCTGTGATGGTGCTGCTGCCGGGGCAGATCGGACTGGTCCTGCGTTCCGGCGTGGCCCGCGCGCAGCTCCGGCACGAACGCGACGAGGAGCGTGCGCGCGCCCTCGAGCTCGACCGTCAGAACGCCGAGATCAGCGCGCGGCTCGCGCTCGCCCGGCAGCTGCACGACGGGCTCGGGCACCAGCTCAGCCTCGTCGTCCTGGGGCTGTCCGGTGTCGACGGGCTGCTCGGGAAGGACGACGAACAGGCGCGCGAGCTCCTGGCGAACGTGCAGTCCCTCGGCCGCCAGGCGATGTCCGACCTGCGCGACGCGGTCGTCGGTACGGGCACGGCCGACGCGCGGCCGGGCAGCCCCGCCGGCCCCACCGTCAAGGAGCTCCTGACCACCGTCGTCGAGCGTGCCGACCGGGCCGGCATCGACGTCACCCTCCGGTGCCAGGGCGACGTCCGCGTCGGCGCCGCCGCGCGCGACCTGCTGGGCCGCGTCGCCACCGAGGGCATCACGAACATCGCGAAGCACGCCCCGGGAGCGACGGCCACGGTCACGCTCGCCGAACGCACCGGAACCGCACACCTGGACGTGACGAACACGCGTCCGCCGGGTCCGGTGCCGCCCACCCCCGCGTCCGGGACCGGGCTGCGCGCGCTCGAGGAGTCGATCGTCGCGGCGCACGGCACGATGGACTCCGGCCCCACCGCCGACGGCGGCTTCCGCCTGGCCGTCACCTTCCCCACCACGGGCGACGAGAAGGAGACCACATGACCACGGTCGTGATCGTCGACGACGACGCCCTCGCTCGCCGGGGGATCCGGGCGGCGCTCGAACCCGAGGACGACCTCACGGTCGTGGGCGAGGCTGCGGACGGCGTCGAGGCCGTGACCGTCGCCCGCGAGCTCGACCCGGACGTCGTGCTCATGGACGTCCAGATGCCTCGCCTGGACGGCGTCGGCGCGACGCGGGCGATACTCAGGCTCGACGACCCGCCGAAGGTCCTCGTCCTCACCGCCTTCAACCTGACGGAGAACGTCGTCGCCGCGATCGACGCCGGCGCGAGCGGGTTCGTCCTCAAGGACGCCACCCGGACCCAGCTGGTCTCCGCCGTGCGCGCCGTCGCGGCCGGCGACCCCGTGCTCGATCCCCGGAGCATCAAGACGCTCCTCGAGCGCGTCGACGCCGCGCGCCGCGACGAGGAGCAGGCCAAGGAACGGCTCACCGGCCTCACCGCCCGGGAGCGGGACGTGCTCGCCCTCCTCGCGGACGGTCAGACGAACGCGAAGATCGCCGAGGCGCTGTTCGTCAGCCAGCCCACGGTCAAGACGATCGTCTCGCACATCCTCGACGAGCTCGGAGTGGAGAACCGGACGCAGGCGGCGATCCTCGCCCACCGGGCTGGGCTCGACCACGCGTGAGCACGGCCGCGGTCAGCGCAGCATCGCCTCGAGCACGTCGGCGCCGAGCCGCGCGACCGCCGGGACGTCGAGCCGGTACGTGACGTAGCGTCCGCGCCGCTCGACCGTGACGAGCCCGGCGTCGCGCAGCACCGCGAGGTGCCGCGAGATCTCCGGGGCCGACACCTCCCAGATGTCGGCGAGCTCCGTCGTCGTGTGCGGGCCCGCGACGAGGCTGCGACCGAGGCGCAGGCGCATCGGGTGGTCGAGCGCGCGCAGCCGCTGCTGGACGTCGGCCGACGGGGTCTGGACGGCGTCGCGACCCGCGACCGGGTAGCGCACGACGGGCTGCCACCCCGGCGCCTGGACCACGAGCAGGTGCGGGTCGCCCAGGATCGTCGGCAGGAACGTCACACCGGTCCCCCGCGCCGACACGTGCACGTCGACGAGCTTGTCGACGACGACGCGCTGGGCCTGCTCGTCGAGCCGGACCGCGGGCGCGACGGCCGCGAGCGCCGCCGCGGGCCCCTGGTTCCACAGGAGGTCGGTCTTGTGCCGCGCGTCGACGGTGAGGTGGGCGACGAGCGTGCGCCACGCCTGGTCGAAGAACGCCTCCTGGCAGTCCTCGAGCAGCACCCGCACCTCGCCCCGGACCTTGCCGGGGTCGGCCAGGATGCGGTCGACGAACGCGAGGGCGACCGGCCCGGAGGCGGCGGCGCGCTCACGCGCGAGCTCGACGGCCCGGTCGTCGGCGAGCACGGTCCCGAGCCCCATCGAGCGCGCGAGGGCCCCGCACCGGCAGGTGACCAGCACGTTGTCGACCCACGTCTCGTCGTCGAGCGCGTCGACGGCGTCGAGCTCGGCGGCGAGCGTCGCCGCGGGGCGGGCGGGCAGGAGGAAGTCGGCGCACGACTTGTCCCACAGGTGCCCGAACGCGACGGCGCGGTCGACGAGCTCCTGGCCGGCCGCCGCGGACATCGCCTGGATCTGCCCCGCCTGGCCGGGGTGGTGCCCGTGCTCCACGAGCAGGTGCAGCGCCGCGGTGAGCTCGGAGACCGGCGACGGCGCGAAGAGGTACGCCGTCGGGGGCAGCCCGGTCACGTCGATGGTCAGGGTCACGGCACCATCGTCCCCCCGCCCACCCGGCCGGACCGCGCCGATTGACGACGATCGTCAATCCGTCCCCGCCGCCCGGCGCCGGGCCGCAGCGTTGGCGTCATGACCACCGCGAACCTCCACCCGTCGCCCGCCGCCCGTCCCGCCACCGACGCCCACGCTGCCCTCCCGGTCCGGGAGCCCGCTCGCCCGGCCGCCGCGCGCCGTCGTCGTGCGCTGGACCCGCGCCGCACGGTGCGCCGGCTGGGCGGCTGGCTCGCCGACGACGCGCGGCGCGGCGCGGGCATCTCGGCCCGCCTCGACGCCGCGCGCACCACCGACGAGCGCCGCTTCCTCGAGCGCCCGTGACGCCCCGGACGCCCCCGTGCCGGACATGTCAGAAGCTCGTGAGCCTCGGGGCTCACGAGCTTCTGACAGGCCGTGCCGGGCTCGCGTCAGCGCACGTGCACCGTCCGCTGGACGGCGAGGTCGCGCGACGACCCGCCGACCGACACCGTCCGGTCGCCCGTGGCGACCGTCCACGCGTGGGCCGACGTCGACCAGTAGGACAGCTCACGCTCGCCGACGGTCAGCGTCACCCAGCGCGACTGGTGCGCCGGCACGGTGACCCGGTCGAAGGCCGCGAGCGCCTGCTTCGCGAACTGCGCGCCCTTCGGCTGCTTCGCGGGCGCACCCAGGTACACCTGGGGCACGGCGTCGCCGGAGGTCCGGCCCGTGTTGGTCACCTTGACGCGGACGGTCAGCGCCCCGTCGTGCTGCGGACGGACGCTCAGGTCCGAGTAGCGGAACGACGTGTACGACAGCCCGTAGCCGAACGGGTAGAGCGGCGTCAGCTTCTGCTGGTCGTACCAGCGGTAGCCGACGAAGATGCCCTCGCTGTAGTCGGTCTCGCAGTTGGGGACGGACCCGAACCCGCTGTCGTCGGTGCACGGCGTCGTCGTGCCGGGGTCGACGCCGAGGCTCGTCCGCTCGGGGTGCGCCGGGTCGTTGGCGACGCCCTGGCCGAGCGACGCGGGCCACGTGTAGGGCAGGTGCCCGCCGGGGTTCGCCTTGCCCGTGAGCAGGTCGGCGAAGGCCCACCCGCCCTCGTCACCCGGGAACCAGCCCTCGAGCACGGCCTTGACGTTCCCGAGCCACGGCATTGCGACGGGGTTGTTGTTCTGCAGCACCACGATCGTGTTCGGGTTGACCGCGGCCACGGCGCTGATGAGCGCGTCCTGGCCCTCGGGCAGCGGCGTGGAGAGGTTGCCGCTGTTGGTCGCGTACGCGAAGACGACGGCGGTCGTGGCCTTCTTGGCGGCGGCGACGGCGGCCGCGGTGGTCGCCTTCTGCTGGGACGGCGTCACCCAGTACAGGTGCGCCTGGACGGGCGAGCCCGAGATGTCCGCCGTCTGCGTCACCGTGATCGTGTGGGCGCCCGTCGACAGCTGCACCTGGGCCCGCTTGTTGTTGAGGCCGTCCGTGCTGGGCAGCACGCCCGTGTCCCCGGCCTTGACCGTGCCGTACCGCGGCGCCGCAGACAGGAACCCGTCGGCGCTGATCACGGTCTTGCCGTCGATCTGGACGGTGCCGGTCGTGCCGAGCTCGCCGAAGTTGATCCAGTAGCTCCCCGCCTCGGGCGCGGTGAGCGTGCCCGTCCACGTGTGGTTCGAGCCCGCCGGCAGCGCCGTGCGCTTCGCCGTCGTGAAGTCGAGCGTCGCGTCCACCTGCGTGGCCGAGGAGCCCGTCGTCGTGCGGACCAGGCCGGGCTGCCCGCCGTGGCTCAGCGCCGACGCCGGCACCGCGGTCCCCGTGAGGTCGTCGCCGACGGCGAAGCTCACCTTGGCGTACGGCACGGCCTTCTTGATGGTCGTCGCCGTGCCGACCCAGCGGTCTGCGCGGCCCGTGGAGCTCTCGCCGCCGCCGCCCGTGGCGATCGTCTGGCCGGCCCCGGGCCCGATGAGCGCGAGGTTCGCCAGGTCCGTGCGGTCGAGGGGCAGCGCGCCGCCGTCGTTCTTGAGCAGGACGGCGGCGTCGGTCGCGGTCTTGCGCACGACGGCCGCGTCCTGGGTCACGTTCTCCGGCGTGACCGTGTGCTTGCCCGCGCCCTTGAGCAGCCCGAACTTCTCGTACTGACCGAGGATCCGGCCGACGGCGTCGTCGATCCGGGCCTGCGTCACGGTTCCGTCCGCGAGGGCGGCCTTGACCTTGTCGGGGGCGAAGTACTGCGGGATGGCGCCGCCCAGACCGCCGCCCGGCATCTCGAGGTCGAGGCCCTTGGCGAGGAAGTCGGTGGCGTGGTTGGCGCCCCAGTCGGACGTCACGAAGCCCTTGAACCCCAGGTCCTTCTTGAGGATCTGGTTGAGCGTGGTGTCGTTGCCGCACGCGTCCTCGCCGTTGACGGCGTTGTACGAGCACATGATCGACGAGACCCCGGCGTCGACGGCGTCCTCGAACGGCTTCACGTAGATCTCGCGCAGCGTCTGCTCGTCGACGACGACGTTGCCGCTCGCCCCGTCGTAGGCGATGTAGTGCTTGGCCTGCGCCATGACGCCTTGGCTCTGGATGCCCTCGATCTCCTGGGCGCCCATCGCGCCGGTGAGGAGCGGGTCCTCGCCGAACGTGTTCCAGGTGCGCCCGCCGGCCGGGTCGCGGTCGATGTTGATGAACGGCTCGAGCATGACGTCCTGGCCCAGCGCCTTCGCGTCCTTGCCGATGACGACGCCGTTCGACCGGGCCGCGCCCGCGTCCCACGTCGCCGCGACGCCCATGGTCGAGGTCATCCCCGTCGACAGGTCCTTGGTGGCGACGCCGGGAGGCCCGTCCGCGAGGCGGATCGACGGGATGCCCAGGCGCGGGATGCCCGGCAGGTAGCCGGCGGCGTAGGTCTTGCCGGCGGGGTCCGTGCTCTCGTCGGCGCCGGTGATGAGGGTGAGCTTCTCGTCGAGCGTCATCTGCGCGAGCAGGCGCTGCGCGGTCGAGCCGTTGCCCGCATGATGGCCGGGCGAGCCGGACCCGCCGTGCGAGCCGTGAGCCGAGGCTGCCGTGCCGGACGCGACCAGGCCGGTCAGGCCGAGCGCGGCGACGGCCACGCAGGCGGCGACCTGGCGGGCTCGGGGTCGGTGGAACACCGTGTCGTTCATCTGCACCACTCCATCGGGGCGACGTGCCTGGCGGCGCTGAGCGTCGGATGTTCGTTCAAACGACTCAGAGTCGCCGCTCAGGCGGGACTCTGTGACCGTAGAAACGCAGCAGGGGGCCGGTCAAGCAGGCGCACGGTTGCAGTCGCGTCACTTTCGAACGAGTCAGCGGATAACACGCCGACGCCGGACGCTACGCTGACCGCCATGCCGGACCGCACCCGCGCCACCTCCGAGCGGATCGTCGCCGAGCTCGAGCGCGCCGCGCCCCTCACCCGCCGCGAGCTCGCGACGCACCTCGACCTGCCCGTCACGACCGTCACGAGCGCCGTCGAGCGGCTCCTCGTCGGCGGCACCCTGCGGGAGCACACCGACGCGCCCGGCCGCACGTCCGGCCGCGGCCGCCCACCGCGACACCTCGTGCTCGCCGCCCGTCAGCTCGTCGCGGTGATCGTCGTCGGGCACCGCACGCTCGAGGCGGCCGTCGTCACGCTCGACGGCGTGATCGAGACCCGCGCCGCGCGGCCCTTCGACCCCCGCTCCGCCGACGACGTCGTCGGGCCGGGCGTCGCGCTGCTCGAGGAGGCGTGGGCCGGGTCGGGCCTCGACCGGGACGAGATCGGCGCCGCCGTCCTCGCGTTGCCCCGCCCGTACCGCGCGGGCGCCGGCTCGCCCTGGCCCTCGCGGTCGAGCGTCCGCGACGTCGGCGCTCCTGTGCCCGGGTGGCTCGCGGACGACCCCGCCCCCGCCCTCGCGGAAGCCCTCGGCGTCCCGGCGCTCGCGGAGAACGACGCCAACCTCGCCGCGCTCGGCGAGATCGCGCGCGGCGCCGCCATCGGCCTCGACGACGTCCTCTACGTCGACCTCGTCCCGGGCTTCGGCGCCGGGGTCGTCGCGGGCGGGCAGCTCGTGCACGGCAGGCTCGGGTTCGCGGGCGAGCTCGGGCACGTGCAGGTCGACGAGCACGGGCCGCTGTGCGTGTGCGGGAACCGCGGCTGCCTCATCCGCGTGGCGACGGTGCACCACGTCATCGAGCAGCTCCGGCCCACGTACCCGGCGTCGCTGACGTTCGAGGACGTCGTCGGGCTCGCGGAGGCCGAGGACCCCGACGTGCACCGCGTCCTCGCCGACCTCGGCCGGACGCTCGCGCCGATCCTCGCCACCGCGTGCCTGGTGCTCGACCCGCAGGCGATCGTCGTCGACGGGTCCCTCGGCGCGGGCAGCCGAGCCGTCGTCGCCGGCGTCCGGGAACGGATCGAACGGGCGCTGCCGCGGCGGGTGTTCGAGGAGCTCGTCGTCGTGCCGGGGAGCCTCGCGGACCAGGCCGAGCTCGTCGGCGCGGCCGCGCTCGCCTCGCGGGAGCGGCTCGTGCACACGCCGCGACGGGGGCGCGATGAGTCGCGCGGCGCCGGCAGGTCGGTACCGGCATGACGAACGAGCCCCGTGTCGACGAACGCCCCGCGACGCCCTACGTCGCGATCCGACGCTCCGTGCCGATGTCCGGCCTCGCGGGCGTGGCCGACGAGATCCCCCACGTGATCGAACGGGCGCACGCCCTCGGGCTCGAGCCCGACGGACCGCCCTTCTTCCGGTACGACGTGATCGACATGGCGCGCGAGCTCGTGGTCGAGGCCGGCATCGCGGTCGCGCGCGAGGTTGCGCCGGGGACCGCGCTCGGGGACCTCGAGGCGGGCATCCTGCCGGCCGGGAGGTACGCGACCGTCGTGCACGTCGGGCGCCCCGACACGCTCGTGGACGCCACGGCCCGGCACCTGCGCTGGGCCGCGGACGCCGGGCTCGCCTTCGACGTGCGGCCCAGCGACGACGGCGACGTGTGGGGCTGCCGGCTCGAGCGGTACCTCACCGACCCGCGCGTCGAGCCGGACGCCGACCGGTGGGAGACCGAGCTCGCGTTCCGGCTGGCGGACGACTCCGCCTGAGCCTTCCGCGGGCGGCCGCGCGAGCGGGCGGTCAGCCCGTCGTGCCCACGTCGACCGTCTGGCCGAACGTCGTGACGACCGTGACGTGCAGGCCGGGGACGGTGCGCGCGTCGAGCTCGTCGAGCAGGTCCTGCGTCGACGGGATGGCGCCGTCCGGGGTCTGGATCGAGATCCGCAGGTCCCGTCCCACCACGGAGACGTCGCTCACCGACGCTCCCGGGGTCGCGGCGACCCAGTCGTCGGCGACCTGCTCGGCGTGCCGCGCGTACGTCGAGACGGCGGCCGTGAACACCGAGTTCCCCACCAGCGGCAGCGCCACGAGGACGAGCAGCAGGCCGATCCCCACCGACGTGCGCCGGTCGCGGCGCGCGCGCCGCTCCATCACCTCGGCCTTGTAGCCCGCCGCCGTGAACGTGAGCGTGCCCGCGAGCACCATGGACACGAGGTTCGACAGGAACAGGAACAGCGCGCCCAGCGCCGACGCGTACGAGCCGTGGCCCAGGCACACCCCCACGACGGCGAGCGGCGGGACGAGCGAGATGGCGATCGCCACGCCCGGCAGGATCG
Organism: Luteimicrobium sp. DT211; assembly: GCF_049844995.1. Classification (NCBI taxonomy): domain Bacteria; kingdom Bacillati; phylum Actinomycetota; class Actinomycetes; order Micrococcales; genus Luteimicrobium; species Luteimicrobium sp. DT211. Next base: position 881,412 of record NZ_JBNCMC010000001.1, read on the forward strand.
CCGCCACGTCCCGGCGCGCCAGGGCGATCGACCCGGCGAACCCGGTCGCGAGCGCCGTCACGAGGTCGAAGATGCCCGGCGACGTGCGGCCCGTGATCTGCGAGTTCCCGACCAGCGCCCCCGAGGACGCCGGCAGGATCGCCGAGACGGCCGCCCCCAGCGCGACGACCACGACCATCCCGCCGAGCACGAACAGCGCAGAACGCCACACGAGCGCCGACGTGCCGCGGGTGAGACCGAGCGCGACGGCCATGATCGGCGTCGACAGCGGCGCGATGATCATGGCGCCGATCACCGTGGCCGTGGAGTCCGTGATGATCCCCGCCGACGCGATGATCGCCGACAGCACCAGCATCGTCCAGAAGGCCGACCGCTTCGCCTTCACCTCCCCGGCGCCCAGGTCGAGGTCGGCGGTGAGCTGGTCGAGCGTGCGTCGCTGCGACACCGGCAGGACGTAGGTGAGGACGCCGTGCGGCATGCGGGAACTGTGGCACGACGCGCGGCGCGCGCCCCGGCGACACACCGCCCCGGCCGGGCGGATCTCACGCGGTCGCGCGGCGTCGTCGTCGGGCGCAGGCTGGTGCCATGTCCGATCCCCAGCCCGTCGAGATCCGCACCGTCGCCTACACCGTGTCCGCCGACTACCTCGCGAGCGTCGGGGGCGACTTCGACGCCCGCGGCGTCGACGACGCCGTCCTCGACCGCCTCAACGCCGACCTCCCCGAGGGGATCGAGGTCAGGCGCGACGGGCGCGTCTTCGCGCTGCCCGACGTGGCCGACGCCGCCCGCGCCGTCGACTTCGACCAGCTCCTCGCGGACATGGACCTCGACCAGATCCTCGCCGAGCACGGCCGCTGACCCCGCCTCCTCGTCACTCCGCCCGCCCCGCCCTTTCCTCGGAGGAAGGGCGGAGCGGGACCGCGCGGGGTGTGCGAGCCGGGCGTCAGCCCTTCAACGCACCGGCGGCGATGTTCGCGATGAAGTGCCGCGACCCGATGAGGAACACCCCGACCAGCGGCACGACGCTCAGCAGCGCGCCCGCCATGACCATGCCGTAGTCGGTGTTGTAGAGGGAGTTCAGCTGTGACAGCGCCACCTGCAGGGTCTGCCTGCCCGGGTTGATCAGCACGACCAGCGGCCAGACGTAGTCGTTCCACGCGCCGATGAAGGTGAAGATGCCCAGGAATGCGAGCCCACCGCGCAGCATCGGGACGGCGATCGAGAAGTAGCAGCGGAAGAACCCCGCGCCGTCGATCCGCGCCGCCTCGAGGAGCTCGTCGGGGATCGCCCCCTCTGCGAGCTGGCGCAGCAGGAAGATGCCGAAAGCGTTCGCCGCACCCGGCACGATGAGGGCCTGGAGCGTGCCGATCCAGCCGAGGTGCGCCATGATCACGAAGTTGGGGACCAGCGACAGCTGGCCGGGGATCATGAACGTCACCAGCAGCAGACCGAACAGCGTGCGCTGGAACGGGAACGAGTACTTCGCGAACGTGAACGCCGCGAGCGAGTCGAAGAACATCACCAGCACGGCACAGGCGGTGGACACGATGATCGTGTTGCCGAGCGCTCCCAGCAGGTCGACGTTCTGGAACACGTGGTGGATGTTCGTCCACAGGTCAGGACCGAACGTCAGCTTCGGCGGGTAGCCGAAGATGTCGGCCGTCTTGTTCGTGGACATCACCACGAGCCAGTAGAACGGGAAGATCGACAGCAGCACACCGAGGATCAGTAAGCCGTGCTTGACGAGGGACGTCACGACCGTCGCACGGGGGCGGTGCCGTGTGCCGGGACCCCCGGGCCCCGTCGCCGGGTTGTCCGACTGCGCGTGCGGCTGCACCCGGACCGGGTCGACTGCTTCAGTGGTTGACACTGTTCTTCCTCCGTCCGTGGAACAGGCTGGGGTGGCGGTCGACGTTGCCGCGCAAGGACCCGCGCTCCCTGACGAGCCGCCAGTTGATGACGGCGAACAGCGCGGCGATGACGAACAGCGCCCAGCCGATCGCCGAGCCGTACCCGAAGTCGAACTGGGTGAACGCCTGGTTGTACTGGTAGAGGACGATCGTCATGCCGGACTCGTTCGGCCCCCCGCTCTCCGTCAGCAGCACCTGGGGCTCGGTGAAGAGCCCGAGGCCGCCGATCGTCGACGTGATCACCACGAAGAGGATCACCGGTCGCAGCAGCGGCACCGTGATCCGCGTGAACGTGCGCCAGATGCCCGCGCCGTCGACCTTGGCGGCGTCGTAGAGGTCCGGCGAGATCGACTGGAGGCCGGCCAGGAAGATGATCGCGTTGTAGCCGGTGTAGCGCCAGATCACCATGACCGAGATGGTGGTCTTGATGCCCCAGTTCGAGCTCAGCCAGGGGATCGCGTCGAGGTGCAGCGCTGTCAGGGCCGAGTTGACCAGGCCGAACGAGTCGGAGAACACCGAGCCGAAGACGATCGCCATCGCGACCATCGACGTGACGTTCGGCAGGAAGTACGCGACCCGGTAGAAACCCTTGAACCGGACGCTCTGGTGCAGCAGGAACGCCAGGATCAGGGCGAAGAACACCATCGGCACCGTCGACATGAACCAGATGATGAAGGTGTTCTTGACCGCGTTCCAGAACCGCGGGTCATGGAGCAGATAGGTGTACTGCTGCAGGCCGACGAACTTCATCGAGCCGACGCCGTCCCAGTCGTGGAACGAGATGTACAGCGAGAACACGATCGGGACGAGCCCGAAGACCAGGAACAGGAGGTAGAACGGCGAGATGGCCACGTACTGCGGCCAGAACCGCCTGATCGACGTCGGCTTCTGCTTGATGCTGGGCCCGGTCTGCAGGGGGGTCGCCGGGAGCGTCGTCGTCGCCGCCATCAGATCAGACCCTTCTTCTTGAGCTGGCGGTCCGCCTGCGCCATGGCGTCGTCCCACGCGCGGTCCGGGTCCTTGCCCTGCGTCTCGATGTTGGTCAGCTGGAGGTTGATGCCGTCACCGACCGCGCTCTCGTAGGGGCTGATGAAGGTCGTCGGCACCTCCTTGGCTGCCTCGACGAACGTCTGCGTGATCGGCTGGCCGCCGCAGAACTTGTTCGGTGCGTCGGGCTTGATCGAACGGAAGGAGTCGGGCGTCGACGGGAAGAGCTGGGACTCCTCGTAGGTGACGACCTGGTTCTCCGGCGAGGTCAGCCAGGTGATGAGCGCGAACGCCGCCTCGGGATCCTTGGACGTCTTGGGGATCGTGAGGAACGAGCCGCCGTTGTTGCCGGGTGGGCCGGGCTGGTGCGCGACCCCCCACTTGCCGGACTGGTGCGGCGCCGCGGCCTGCAGCTGGGGTCCCCACCAGACAGCCTCGACGTTGCTCACCGTGTGCCCGGCGGACAGCGACGAGTTCTTCTCGGTGTCCGTGTAGGCCTTCTGGGTGACATGGGCACGACTGGCCTTCACCGCGACGTCCCACGCCTTGCGCACGGCCGAACCTTCCTTGTCGTACAGCCGCGTGCCGTCCTTCGCGAAGTAGCGCTCCGCGCTCGCACCGAGCACGGCGTTGTACGCCTGCTGGGCGCTGATGATGATCGAGGCGTTCGTGTTCTTCCGGAGCTGCTTGCCGGTCTCGATCCAGGCGTCCCAGTCGGTCATCGCCGCGGTGACGGCGTCCGGGTCGCCGTCCAGGCCGGCCTTGTCCCAGATGTCGCGGCGGTACCAGAGCGCGGTGGGACCGGTGTCCATCGGCCAGAAGCACTGGCGGCCGGTCGACGTGACGCCGAGCGCCAGCTTCCAGTCGAGGTACTGGTCGCGGTACCTGTCCGCGCCGAGCTCGTTCATGTCGACGAACTGGTCCTCGAGCGGGAAGTACGTGTTGACGTTCGAGTTGAGTGCCGAGACGTCCGGGATGAAGGCACGGCCGGCGAGGCTCGTGCGCAGCTTGACGTCGAAGTTGCCGCCGATCTTGTCGACTTCGAGCCGGCGGTCGGTGCCCGGGATGCGCCTCCTGGCCTTGGCCAGGAGGCTGTCCGCGATGCTCAGGTTCCAGTACCAGAGCGTCAGGACGTCGGGGTTCGCCGAGACGGATACGGACGGGGCGCACCCGGACAAGGCCCCTGCCGCGGCCAGGCCCGCGATCCCCAGGGCGCCCGCCAGGAATGAGCGACGGGAGGGTCCTTCCACGTGTCACCAGCCTCTTCATCGAGTCGTGGTTCGCCAGGGCGAATCATCGTGAACGATCACGAATGGCGATGACCATGACACGGGCCAGACAACGGTGTCAAGGGATCCGCTGGCGTCGCTTCCGCCTTGATCGGCCGTGACAGGCCGATCCGGCGGCCGCTGTTGACGCAGGCCGCCCGGACTCCTTAGCCTCTGAGTACGTGAACGTTCACGGAAATGTTTCCCGCGTCGGCCGCACGCTGTCGTCGCCGAGGCGGGCATCCCCGAGCGAGCGTCCACCCCGCAGATCCCACCGGAAGGTTCCGAGCCCCATGCACGACACCAGCCCCGAGTACCTCGACGACCGCGCACCGGGGGGTGGCCTGCGCGCTCCGGCGAGGGCGTGGGTCGTGACGGACGCGCCGTCGTCGGAGCTCGGCGGGGAATGGCGGTTCCGCCTGCTCGACGCCGCCCCCGGAACCCCCGGCGGGGCCGCGGCGCTCCCGGCGGGCGAGCGGCCCGACGACGTCGCGGCCCCCGGCTACGACGACGCCACCTGGGACGACCTCACGGTGCCAGGGCACTGGGTGCTGCAGGGCGACGGACGTTACGGCCGGCCGATCTACACGAACGTCCAGTACCCCTTCCCGGTCGAGCCGCCGTACCCGCCCGACGCCAACCCGACGGGCGACCATCGGCGCCGCTTCACCCTGCCGGAGGACTTCAGCACCGCGGAGTCGGTGCTGCTGCGGTTCGACGGCGTCGAGTCGCGGTACCGGGTCTGGCTCAACGGGCAGGACGTCGGTTGGGGCGCCGGGAGCCGGCTCGTCCAGGAGTTCGACGTCACCGACCTGGTGCGGCCCGGGGAGAACCTCCTCGTCGTGCGCGTGCACCAGTGGTCGGCGTCGAGCTACCTCGAGGACCAGGACCAGTGGTGGCTTCCCGGCATCTTCCGCGAGGTCACGCTGCTCGCACGGCCCCACGGGCGCGTCGACGACCTGTGGCTGCAGGCCGACTTCGACCACGTCACGGGCCGGGGCCGGATCACGCCGTCCGTCACCGCACCGACCTCCGCCTACCCGGTGACGCTCTCCGTCCCGGAGCTCGGCGTCGAGGTCTCCTGGCAGAGCCCTGGCGACGTCGCTCCGGTCGAGGTCGAACAGGTCGAGCCATGGTCGGCAGAGGTGCCGCGGCTCTACGAGGCCACCGTCGCGTCGACGGGCGAGACGATCACGACCCGCCTCGGCTTCCGGACCGTGCGCATCGTCGGTGACCAGTTCACGGTCAACGGCCGACGGGTGGTCTTCCACGGCATGAACCGGCACGAGACGCACCCTGACCTCGGCCGCGTGTTCGACGAGGACTTCGTGCGCGCCGACCTGGCGATGATGAAGCAGTTCAACGTCAACGCGATCCGCACGAGCCACTACCCCCCGCACCCGCGCGTGCTCGCGCTGGCCGACGAGCTCGGGTTCTGGGTCGTGCTGGAGTGCGACCTCGAGACCCACGGGATGTGGGCCGACAGCTGGCGCGACAACCCCAGCGACGACCCGCAGTGGCACGACGCGCTGCTCGACCGCATCGAGCGCACCGTCGAGCGCGACAAGAACCACCCCAGCGTCGTGATGTGGTCGCTCGGCAACGAGTCGGGCACGGGCTCGAACCTGGCCGCGATGGCCGCCTGGGTGCACGACCGCGACGCGAGCCGCCCCGTCCACTACGAGGGCGACTACACCGGGGAGTACACCGACGTCTACTCGCGCATGTACTCCTCGGTCGCCGAGACCGCGTCGATCGGCGGCGACGGCAGCGACCTCTTGCTGCAGGGCTGCGACCTGGCGGAGTCGCGCCGGCAGCGCACCCTGCCGTTCGTCCTGTGCGAGTACGCCCACGCCATGGGCAACGGTCCCGGCGGCCTGAGCGAGTACGAGGAGCTCGTCGACAGCTACCCGCGCCTGCACGGCGGCTTCGTCTGGGAGTGGCGCGACCACGGGCTGCGCACCACCGCCCCCGACGGCACGGAGTTCTTCGCGTACGGCGGCGACTTCGGCGAGGTCGTGCACGACGGCAGCTTCGTCATGGACGGCATGGTGCTCAGCGACAGCACGCCGACGCCGGGGCTGCACGAGTTCAAGGCGGTCGTCGCGCCGGTCCGGCTGGAGCTGGAGCGCGAGAACGGGTCGGACGTCGTGCTCGAGGTGGCGAACCTGCGGCACAGCGCCGACACGTCCGACGTCCGCTTCGTCTGGCGCATCGAGCGCGACGGGCTGGGCGTGGCCGCGGGCGACGTCAAGACAGCAGACCCGGACGACGCCCTCGCGCCAGGCGAGCGCGGCCGCGTGCTCCTCGAGCTGCCGGACCTCGACCCAGCGCGGGAGGACGCCGGCCGGTTCGGCGTCGAGACCTGGCTCACCGTCGACGCCGTGCTGCGCGCCGACAGCCCGTGGGCCCCCGCCGGCCACGTGGTGTCGTCGGCCCAGCTCGCGCTGGGCGCGACGCCGGCGCGCAACCGCCTCTCGTTCGGCGGCCTCGGAAGGACGAGCAGCGCCGTCGGGCAGGGCGCAGATCACGGCCGGCGGCGCCTCGGGCCTGCCGCGTTCGACGGCGCGACGCTCGTCGAGCTGGCCGGACGGCCGGTCGCCGGGCCGTCGCTCAGCCTGTGGCGGGCGCCGATCGACAACGACAAGCTCGTGGAGACCTCGTGGCGTGAGGCCGGCCTCGACCGGCTGGTCGGTCGGGTCGAACGCGCCGAAGCCACGGACGACGGCGTCTCCACTCGGGTCCGGTACTCCGCTGCCGACAGCAAGCTCGCCGTCTGGATGGACACCCTGTGGAGGCCGCTCGACGACGGCACCGTCGCCGTGCGCATCGACGTCGCCCCCGGGCCCGGCTGGGACCTCGTCTGGCCGCGCATCGGGGTCCGCCTCGACGTGCCGGCCGACGTCGATCGTGCCGACTGGTTCGGGACGGGCCCGCTCGAGTCCTACCCCGACAGCCGCCGCGCCGCCCAGGTCGGACGGTTCACCGCGTCGGTCGACGACCTGAACGTGGAGTACGCGCGTCCGCAGGAGACCGGCCACCGCGGCGACGTGCGCCGGCTGGAGCTCACCGCCGGCACGGACCCGTGGCTCGTCGTCAAGGCCGTGCGTGACGGGCGTGGGCGCCTCCCAGGATTCACGCTCACCAGGCACACCGCCGAGGAGCTCACGGCGGCCGCGCACCCGCACGAGCTCCCGCCCGCCGACCGCCACCACCTCTATCTCGACGCCGTCCAGCACGGGCTCGGCAGTGCGTCGTGCGGTCCCGACGTCCTCCCGGACTTCGCCCTGCGGCCCCAGGCGCGCACGCTCACGTTCGTGCTCCGGGCGGCGACGTCGGACGGACTCTCGGGCGGGCAGGGCGCTGCTAGCGTGACGCCGTGAGCGTGACATCGTGAGCCAGGGATCGTCGGGGGCGGGCGGCACCGGGCAGGTCGGCGGAGGGCGGAACGGCTCCAAGCGGGCGACCGTCCTGGACGTGGCGGCCCGCGCCGGAGTCTCCCGCCAGACGGTCACCAGGGCGATGAACGACATGCCCGGCATCAACCCCGCGACGAAGCAGCGCGTGATCGCGGCCGCCAAGGAGCTGAAGTACCGGCCGAGCCGGTTCGGCCGGGGACTCGTCCTCGGGCACCAGCTCACGCTCGGCCTCGTCATCGACGACCTCACCAACCCGTACTACCCGGAGCTGGCGGCGAGCGTCATCACGACAGCCGCCGGGCGCGGCTGGAGCGTCGTCGTCACGGACTCGGCCCACAGCCCGAACGGGGTGACGTCGGCGCTCGAATCCCTCGTCGACCAGGTCGACGCGGTCGTCGGGTACATCCGCATCCCACCCGGCGACTTCGACGCCGTCTTCGGGGATCTGCCCGTCGTGGCGCTGGAGAGCGCCCCCGCGCCCGGTCATCGCGGGGTCATCGAGCTCGACTTCGGGCCGGGGATGCGCGCCGCCGTCGCCTACCTCCACGGTCGCGGCAGGCGGCGGATCGCCATGGTCGACATCGGCGTGCCCGGCACCTGGTCGGACCGGGAGCGCCACTACCGTGCGGCGATGACCGAGCTGGGTCTCGAGCCGACGGTCTACTTCGCCGACCAGTCCGTCGACGGTGGCATGGACGCGGCCCGGGCCGTACTCGCCGAGGCGCCCGACGTGGACGCGATCATCGCGTTCAACGACATCATGGCGTTCGGCATCATGAAGGAGCTGGCCCGGTCCGGGGTCGAGGTCCCGAAACGGTGCGCGGTGCTCGGGATCGACGGCCTGGCGATCGGGCGCGTCAGCACGCCCGAGCTGTCCAGCCTCGCGCTCGACCTCACCGAGGTGGGGAGGCTCGGCGTCGAGCTGGTCATCCAGATGCACTCCGGCGCGCTCCCACCCACCGGACAGGCGGTGCACCGCAAGGTCTCCCACTCGCTGCTGCTGCGCGAGTCCGCTTGACCGGCGACCGCGCCATGGGCGCGGCTCGACATGCCGCAGCGGCGCGCGAGGTGCGTGCGACCCCAGGACGTGCCACGGTCGAACCATGTGGTTTTTGTCATGGATCGTGATCGGCCTGATCATGGGCGCCATCGCACGGGCGATCCTGCCCGGGCGTGCCGCCGGCGGATGGTTCGTGACGCTCGTCGTCGGGGTGATCGGCGCGATCGTCGGCGGGTTCGTCGGGCGTGCGTTCGGCGCCGACCCCAACCAGCACTTCTGGTCGTTCTCGACGTGGTTCTGGGCGTTCGTCGGGTCGCTGATCGTCCTGTTCGTGTGGGGTCTGATCGCGGGGCGTCGGCGGACCTGAGCGTCCGGGGTGCCGCGCTCCCTGTGGATATCCGGGCCTGGCAGCACGCCGCCTATACGCTGGCAGCATGGAGGCTCCGGAACGTGAGGGGACGCCCGCGCTCTACACGCTGGGTGAGGCCGCGCGCATCGTCGACGTTCCTCCGACGACCCTCCGCAACTGGGCCCGGGGGTACGTCTTCAAGGGCACCGACGGCCGGCAGCACAGCTCGGCCGCGTTGATCACGACGACGGGCATCGGCCGCGGACCGGTGGTCCCGTTCGTCGGCCTCAGCGAGGCGTACGTGCTCAGCGCGTTCCGCGGCGCCGGCGTGCCCATGCAGCGGATCCGTCCCGCCATCGAGGTGCTCGAGCGCGAATGGGGAGTTCGAGCGGCCCTCGCGAGCGAACAGCTGCGCACCGACGGCGCCGAGATCCTGTGGGAGTACGGCAACGAGACCGCGGATCCGGAGCTACGGAACAGCCTCGCCGTCGTGCGCAACGGCCAGCTGGTGTTCCGCGACGTCATCGAGCACTACCTGAAGGCCATCACCTATCGCGACGGCGTGATCCGCCTGATCCGCCTTCCTCAGTTCGACACGGACGTGGTGGTGGACCCCCACCGGAACTTCGGGCAGCCCACGATCGCGAGCCGCGGCATCCGGGTCGACGACGTGCGTTCGCGGCTCTCGGCCGGCGAGTCCGCCGAGCTGGTCGCCGAAGACTTCCGGCTCGACCTCGCTGACGTGCTCGCACTGGCGGCCTGACGCGGCGATGGTCGAGCGCCCGCCGACGTTCTTCGTCGACCGCGGGCTGGGCTCCGTGATCCTGCCGCGCCTGCTTCGCGAGGCGGGCTCGTCGGTGACCACCATGGACGAGCGGTACGGCGCGGCGCGCAGCCAAGGGATCGCCGACGTCGACTGGATCCGTGACGCGAGCGAGCACGGCGACGTCCTGCGCACCAAGGACGTGGCCATCGCCCGGCGCCCTGTGGAGGCTCAGGTCGTGCACATGTGCGACGCGGCCGTCGTGACGGTCACGAACACACACCTGCCCGCCGCGACGACCGCACACTGGCTGCTGCGCCACGAGGCCGCGATCATGCGCTGGGCGGCACGGACAACGAGGCCGTTCGTGCTCGGGGTCTACGAGAAGCGCATCGCGCGGCTCAGGCTCCACTACCCGTGAGCACGACCCGAGTCGTCATCGCCTGGCTGCCCCGTCTCGCACCAGGCCCGCCTCGTACGCCGCGATGACGAGCTGCACGCGCCCGCGGCAGCCGAGCTTGCGCAGCACCTCGGAGACGTGCGACTTCACGGTCTCCTCGCCGATGAACAGCTCGCCGGCGATCTCCGCGTTCGACAGCCCGCGCGCGACCGCGAGCAGCACCTCGGTCTCGCGCGGCGTCAGGTCCGCGAGGGCGGCCGACGGCGTGGCGTCTCCGCCCGCGGCTGGCGGCTGGGAGCGCGCGGCCACGTCCTGGACGAGGCGGCGGGTGACGTTCGGGCCCAGAAGCATCGACCCGTCCGCGACGGCCCGCACGCCCTCCACCAGCCGGGCGGCCGTGACGTCCTTGAGGAGGAACCCGGACGCCCCCGCGTGGAGCGCGTCGTAGACGTACTCGTCGAGGTCGAACGTGGTGAGGATCAGCACCCGCGTCTCCGGGTGCTCCGCCACGATCCGGGTGGTGGCCGCGATCCCGTCGAGCACGGGCATGCGCACGTCGACGACGGCGACGTGCGGCTTCGTTCGCCCGACGAGCCCAAGGAGCCGCTCGCCGTCGGGCGCCGTACCGACGACGTCGAGGTCCGGCGCAGCGCCCAGCATCGCCGCGAACCCCTCGAGCACGACGGGCTGGTCGTCGGCTACGACGACGCGCGTCACCGCTGCCCCGCGTCGGTCGCGCTCAACGGCAGGCTGAGGCTCAGGACGAACGTGCCGTCGTCGACGGCGTGGTCCGCGGCGCCGCCCAGGGCCTCGGCGCGCTCACGCATGCCCAGCAGGCCGCGGGCGGGCGCCGGGGTCGCGGGTCCGCCGTCGTACGCGTTGGTGACGCGCACCCCGACGACGCCGGACCGGACCTCGACCTCGACACGCACCGGGTGGCCGGGTGCGTGTCGGCGCGCGTTGGTCAGCGCCTCCTGCACCGCCCGGTAGACGACGTAGCCCTGCGCCGCGGGAAGGTCCGGGACCGGGCCGACGAGCTCGACCCGCTGGCCGGCGTCCGTCGCTTCCGCGACGAGGCCCGCGACGTCCGCGCCGCCCGGCTGCGGCAGGCGCGGTGCGTCCTCGTGACCCGCGCGCTGGAGGATCGTCAGGACCTGGCGGAGCTCGTCGAGGGCGTCGCGGGCGTCGTTCGCGATGTCGCCCAGCACCTCGCGCGCCGTCGCGTCGAGCTCCGGGTGGACGTACGGCGCGCTCTCCGCCCGGACCGCCACGAGCGAGACGTGGTGCGCGACGACGTCGTGCAGGTCGCGGGCAGCGCGCGCCCGCTCGGACGTCGCCGCCTCCGCATCGAGCGCCTGGTGCGCCTCTGCCTCCGCCCGGATCGCGCGTGCGCGGACTCGTTGCTGCCAGCGCACGAGGATCCCCGTGACCGCGCACCCGCCGACCAGTAGCCCGATCGCGACGAGATACACGATGAGGGTCTGAGCCCGCAGTCCCGCATCGGTGCCGGCCGTGACGAGGCCCACCGGCAGGACCGCTAGCGCACCCGACAGGCAGTACCACTGGGCGGCAGCCACGACCACCGCGGTCATCGCGACCGCCGCATACCAGCGTCCCCGCTCGGCGTCGAAGGCGAGGATCGCCGCGACGAACAGAGCCCCGAGCCACCAGCCCCACACGAAGACGCCCGTGACACCGATCGACGCGAGGGGCAACGCCACGAGGACGGCGGCGAGCCACGGACGTGCCCGCGCCAACACGACGCCTGCCACGGCGAGCACCCCCATCACCAGGCTGACGTACAGGAGGACACCCGGGACGTAGCCGTCGCCGTAGACGACCCGCCACGTCTCCGCCGGCCGCGGCAGCAGACCCCCGACGGGCACCCAGACCATCGGAGTCGCGACCAGGAGCCCGCCGAGGAGGAGCCCAAGCAGGCCGGGCACGAGCCACGTCGACACGTAGCGCGCACGGCGGCCCGACGACGGCACGGCCGACGGCCAAGGCGGCCCCGACCGCGGACCGACATGGAGGGATCCGGCATCGGGAGCGACGGTGGCTTCGACCATGACCCGATCCTCCCGGGTCGCCTGCTACGTCGACCACCCTCGTCCGAGGGATCTTCGCTCCCCCGCGAGCCCTCGGCCGTGCAGCTCGCCGAGAAGCCGGATTCCGTTCAGCGACCGGCCGCTCACGAACGGATCTCGGTTCTCGAGGAGGTTGCAGGTCGGTCACGGGTCCGGGCGGGAGGCTGCGCCGTCGGGCGGGCGGTGGGACGCTCGCGGCATGACGACGCAGTCGCCGCCGCACGCGGTGCCGGGGTGGAAGCGCAGTCTGCAGCGCCGACGACGACGCCGGGTCGCGACCGCGGTGCTCGTCCCGGCGCTCGTGGTCGGCGGGTTCGTGACGTACGGCGTCGCGCACGGGCTGGCATCCGGGCCGCTCGACGTCGCAACCCTCCCGAAGGAGCCACTCTTCAGCCGTGGTGACACCGCGGTCGTGAACGGCACGCTCCACGGCTCGGTGGGGGCTGGGGCCGAGCGTGGCACCGCCTGCTTCTGGCTCGAGCTGCCGGACGGTGTGGCCGGCTACATCGAGTGGCCTCACGGGTGGTCCGCTGACGATCACCCACTCCGAATCCTCGACGACTGGGGCAGAGAGGTTGCGACGGTCGGCGACCAGCTCGAGGGCGCGGGTGCGGCCGGCGTCGGCGACGGACCCGCGGTCCACCTCCAGGGTTGCCCCCTGTCGCGCGCGACCGTCGCGCTCGGGACCGTCTCGCGCGGCGGGACCTGACCACCGAAGGCGGCCGACGCGCACCGGGGAGAGGAGATCTGCACGCCGGAGGCTTTCGTCGGCCGAACAGATCTCCCCTTCTCGCGGGTCCGCGTCGACGCAGCAGCCCGGCTCAGCTTGCCGACGTCGCCGCGAGAGTCGGCAGCAGGTCGTCGAGGCGCTGGTAGCCCTCGGTGAGCCCGCCCTCCATCCCGCTCGCGACCATCCCGTCGCGGTCCTCGACGCTCTGGTAGACGGCGCGGGTGCTGACGCGGGTGCGGCCGCCGTCGAGCGCCTCGAAGCGGGCCGACTCGAGGGCGACGTGCCCGGGGTAGCCGTCGAACTCGAAGGTCTGGACGACGAGCTCGGGCGAGACCGTGTGGAACGTGCCGCGGAAGCCGTACTCGGCCCCCTGAGGGTCGCGGTGGGCGTACGCCCAGGAACCGCCGCTGCGGGCGTCGTAGTGGTCGAGGACGATCTCGTACGCGCGCGGGCCGAGCCACTGCGCGACCAGGTCGCCGTCGGTGTGGGCGCGGAAGACCAGCTCGAGCGGCGCGTCGAACTCGCGGACGATGTCGATGAACGGCGTGCCGGGCTCGGCGGTGACGGTGGTCGGGTTGCGCTGTGCGTTCATGGCTTCGGTTCCTTCTGGACGAGTGACGCCAGGACGGCGTCGAGGCGGCGGTAGGTGCGCTCGGTGGCGAGCCGGAGCCCGTCGATCCACGACGTGAGCTCCTCCAGGGCCGCGGGGTCGAGGTGGCACGGTCGGCGCTGCCCGTCGCGCGTGCGGGTGATGAGCCCGGCGTGCTCGAGGAGCTGGACGTGCCGTGACACGGCCTGCTTGGTGATCGGGAAGAGCTCGGTGAGCTCGTTCACGGTCGCGGGGCCGCGCGAGAGACGGGCGACGATCGCGCGACGCACCGGGTCGGCGAGGGCCGTGAAGGCCTGGTCGAGCCGGGTGTCGCGAGCGTCGTCGTCGGTCATCGCATCCTTCTTAGTCAATCGTACGGTTGATCAACCGCTAGGTTGACTGTATGCCCGCCGCTGAGACTCGTCAACCCCTCCTGCCCGCCCGGCCGCCGAACACGGGCTCCCCGCCCGACGACGACGGGCTCCCCGCCCGTCCGGCGATCCGGACGGACGGGGAGCCCGTGTTCGGCGGAGGGTCGTTACTCCCGACGGCGGGTCCAGAGGGCCGCGAAGAACACCAGCAGGCCGAGCGCCAGGACGCCCGCGGCAATCAGCCCCAGGTGCAGGAAGTCAGCACCCGTGATCGCCAGCCCGCCGGTGCCGGCCTGCGTCGCTGTGCTCGACGGCGACGGCGACGGGGGCGGCGGCGTGGCTCCGAACGTGTTCGTGACGGTGATCGCCACGCTCGAACCCACCGGCACCGTCACCGTGCCCGGGTCGATCCGCGCGGAGTCGGCCCCGCCGTCGTCGGTCTCGGTCAGCGTGCAGGTCGCGTTCGCCGGCAGCCCGGCGTAGGTCGCGTCCTTCGTCGCCGAGACCGTGCGGATCGCGCCGCCCGGGACCATGACGTCCGTCAGCGTCCCGTCCACGTCGCGGGTGCAGGCCAGCGACACGGTGAACGTGTCGGACCGGTGGTCCGCCGCCCCGTCGCCGTCGAGCGCCTTGTGGACCACGATCGACCCGACGTCGAAGGTGTTGGTCACCGTGAACGTCGCCGTGGCGGGCGAGTCGTCCGGCCCCGGCACCGTCACGCCGTCCGCGGGCGACACCGTCGACGACGTCGCACCGCCCGCGCCGGGCTCGGTCACGTCGCAGTGCGCACCCGTCGGCAGGTCGCCGACCGTCCAGGTCAGGTCGCCCGGCTTCAGCTCGTGCGTCGCGTCGTACACGGGCGACGGGTCCGTGCCGTCGAGCGTGCACACGAGCCGCACCGTGAACGGGCCGGACCCCCACGCGTCGGCGCCGTCGCCGGCGAGCTCCTTCGTGACCTTCACGCTGCCCACGGTGTAGTGGTTCGTCACGGCCACCGTGTTGACGTCCGCGCCGCCCTCGTCGAGCACGAAGGTGCCCGAGGACGTCCCCGTGGTCGCGTCCCGCGCGTCACCGGTCTGCGTGATCACCATCGTGGTCGAAGGAGCGCCTTGCACGTCGGTCTCCTCGACCTGGCAGACCGAGTTCACCGGGACGCCCGTGACCGTGTGCGTCTCGCCGTCCTTCAGCGTGAAGCTCTGGTCGGCGTCAGCGAGCTGCTCGGTGCCGTTGAACTCGCACGTCGCCGTGAACCCGTAGGAGCCGGTGTAGTCGACCGCGTCGCCGCCGGAGTCCTTCGCGCCGCCGTCGTCGACCGTCTTCGACACCGTGAACCCGGTGTCGTCGTAGGTGTTCGTGACGACGAGCGTGTTCGCGTCGGGGTCGTCGCCCGGCAGGACGATGGTCGCCTGGCCGTCGTTCGTGACCGTGGTCGACGTGGCGCCGCCGTTGTCGTCCTCGGTCACGGTGCACTCCGAGCCGATCGGCAGGTCGGCCGTGGTGAACGGCGTCCCCGGCGTGATGTCGGTCTGGAAGGGCCCGGGGTTGGCCTGCGGGTCGTCGGGATCGACCGGGAGCGCGACCCGGTTGTCACCCTCGCCGTAGAAGCACTCGATCGTCACCGGGAACGAGTCGGGCGCCTGGTCGGCCGCGTCACCGGTCACGACCTTGTCGACGGTCAGCGGCGCCGCCCGGAAGACGTTGGTCGCCGCGACCCCGACGGTCGTCCCGTCACCGACGGTCACGGTCCTCGGGACGATCAGCACCACGGGAGGCTGCTCCTCGCCGCCGGGGAACTGCTCCGTGACCTGGCACGTCGCACCGGTCGGCAGCCCGTCCCACGTCCCCACCGGGTCCTCCGAGGGCGTGACCTGGATCGGGTTGTCGCCCGGGATCGGGACCTCTTGCTGGACGCCGTCGACCTCGCGGGTGCACGCGAGCGAGAACGTGTAGGTCGCGTCGAGCGCCTCCTGGTACTCGGTGCTGTCCGGGTCCAGACCCGCGATGCGCTTCGTGACCTGGATCGCGCCCTCGGTGAACGTGTTGGCCACGGTCACGACGCTCGGGTCGTCGGTGTCGTCGTCGCCCACCGTGAACGTCGCGTTGTCGATCGTCGTGTCGTTCGCGCCGCCGTCGTTCGGCTCCGTGACCGTGCACGACGCGCCGGTCGGGAGGTTCTCGACGGTCCACGTGAGGTCGTCTGGCGGGGTCAGCGTGTGGTCGGCGTCGTAGACCGTCGTCGGGTCTGCGCCGTCGAGCGTGCAGGTCAGGTGGACCGTGAACGGCCCCTGGCCCCAGTCGTCGGCGCCGTCACCGTCGACCGCCTTGGTGAGCTCGACCGAGCCGACGGTGTAGGTGTTCTCCACGTCGACCGTGTTGGTCACCTGGTCGTCCGCGTCAGGGGTGATCGTGAACGTCGACGACGTGCCGTCCGTGGGCTCGCCCGTGGCGTCGGCCGTCGTGGTGGTCGTCGTGGTCGACGCCGCACCGCCGGTGTCCGTCTCGGTCACGGTGCACTCGGAACCGGCCGGCAGCCCGTCGACGGTCTTGGACTCGCCGTCGTTCAGCGTGAAGGTCTGGTCGGCGTCCGGGACCACCTCGGTGTCGTTGAACGTGCACGACGCCGTGAACGTGTAGTCCCGCGTGTACGCGATCGGGTTGCCGTCCTGGTCGACCGCGCCGCCCGTGTCGACGGCCTTGCTGACGGTGAAGCCGCCCTCCTCGTACGTGTTCGTGACGGTCGCGCCGTTGATGACGTCCGGGTCGGTCGAGATCGGGTGCGCGATGTCCGTGCGGTTCGAGTAGTCGCGCAGCGCGGTGATCGGGCCGGACCGTGCCGGGAGGATCGGCGACGTCGGTTGGTAGGTGACCGTCGACCCCTGCGACGTGGGCTGCTCCTGGACGTAGCAGGTCGCGCCCCACGGGATCGTCACGTTCGACCACGCCGTGGTTCCCGGGTCGGAGCGGTCGTTGACCGTGATCGTCCCGTTCGCGGGCACGTCGACGACGCTCTTGTCGGCCCCGTTGGTGTCGAGGATCTGCACAGGTACGGGGACCGGTTCGTCGAACGCCCCCACGGACGTGCAGACGAGCTTCACGGGGTACGTGTCCGGCAGAGGGAAGTCGGTGCCCGGCGGCGTCACGACGTCCTTGGTGAGCTTGAGCGAGCCCGTCGCCATCGCGACGCCGACCTTCGGCGGCTCGGTGACCAGGCTCACGGGGTGCGTCACGTCGCCCGTGTCAGGGTCGACATAGACGCCCTGGGCTCCCTCGGCCACCTTGTTCCAGGCGATGGGCTCCTGGCCGGCCGTGGTCTGGGGGGCGTTGGCCGGCGTGCGGGTGTCGAACGTCAGCGCCAGGTCGTCGCCCGGGCCGAGGCCCTCGTTCGCGTCGTCGTACGTGAGGACCGCCTTGAGCGCGGTCGCCTGCGTGAGCTGGCTCTCGGGCGTGGTGCTCGTGACCTCCTGCCAGGTGCGGCCCTCGACGTCGCTCTGGCAGCCGCTGTAGTCGGGATCGCTCCAGTCGACGCCGCCCGGGGTGGTCTCGTTGAGGATGTCCGCCTCGTTGCACGCCTCGTCGAGGGTGTCGGTCGTGTAGAAGAGCTTCATCGGCGTCGTGTCCGTGACGGGCTGGCCGTCGTAGGTGAAGTTGCCGATGAGGCGGGGGCGCCACTCCGAGCCGCGGTCCGTCGGCACGACGACGCCGACGTCACCCGGCACCGGCAGCACGTCGATGCCCGCGACGATGTGGGCCGGGATGTTGCCGGCGTTGACCAGGCGGACCTGCCACCGCTCGACGCCGCCGGGGCGGGTGATCGGGACGCAGTGCTCGCCGTAGTAGATGACGTTCTCTTCGTAGTCCGGGACGCTGGGCTCCTGGCACCCGGACGCGTTCTCGTCGTTCGCGTTGACGTCCAGGACGCCCAGGTCGTCGTAGTTCGGGTCGCCCTCGCTCACGGCGGGGTCGCCGGCACCCACGCCCTTGACCGCCTTGGTGATGCGCAGCGGCGTGAGCGCGACGGGCTGCGTGGTGGTGTCGGCGGTGCAGTCGGTGACCTCGGTGGTCTGCGGGTTGTCGATCGAGGCGTTGTGGGTGCTGTCGCACGTGTCGTAGATGCGGTCGTCGGAGACGGTGACGGAGTTGGTCACGTTGGTGCCGGGGTCGACCGGGTCGGTCCCGCCCCGGTACTCGAGCGGCGTGTCCACGACGATCGCCTCGCCCGGCTGGAGGACGAAGTCGTCCGGCAGGGTGACGGCGATCGTCGGGGCGCCGTCCGCGTCCATGCAGTACTGGGCGCTCGCACCCTCGATCGGCGTCGTGCCGTCCGCGTTCCTGAGCTGGACCGTGAAGTCGTCCTGCGTCGCGCACGTCCCGTTGTCAGGGATCTCGCCGGAGGTGGGGACCAGCGACGGCTCGCCGCCGTCGGTCGGCAGCGAGTCGACGATCGTCACGCCCGTCTGCGGCCACTGGCCGTTGTTCGTCACGACGAACGCATAGGGGATGGGGCTGTTCGGGTTCTCGTCGCGGGGCTGGTCGCCGTCGCCCGGCGTCTTGGTGATGGTCACCTGGTTGGTCAGGTGCTGCAGGAGCGTGTCGTCGGTCGCGTCGTCGTCAGCGGTCCAGGCCTGCTGCCCGTTGTTCCACGAGCCGTCGGCGTGCACCTGCTGCGTGTTGGTGGTGTAGCCGAGCTTCGTCTCGCCGGGCGCGATCTCGTTGGTCGACAGGTCGGACGGGACCGGGGTGTCGGTCGCGCCGTCCACGCCGTACCGGAGGAACTCGCGCTGCGTCGCCTTGAACGCGCCCGTAGCCGTCGGGTTGGACGGGTGCTCCCAGTTGGGCAGGTCCGCGCCGCCGTCGAACGTGTAGCGCAGGCCCTGGACCTGACCGTTCGTGACGCCGGCCGGCAGCGCCGGGCTGTTCGCGTCCGAGGGCGTCCCCAGCTCCCAGCAGGCGGTCAGGTCGGTGTCGCCGTTGCACGTCTGGACGAGCGTGCCGTTGTCGAGCGCGTAGTCGACGCCGACGAGCGCGTCGACCGTGACCCGCGCGATCGGGGTCGCGTTGTTCGTGGCTGCGAACCCGTTGAAGTCGAACGCGTTCCAGAACCGCGGGTCGTCGTCGGTGATGGTGAGCTTCTTGGTGCGCACCGTGCCGGTCGGCTTGCCGGTGAGGGTGACCGTGTAGTCGTTGTCCGAGCCCTCGTACCGGCTCGCCGGGTCGATGTTCTTCGTCGCGTCGACGCCGTAGGTCGGCGCCACGATGTTGACCGTGTCGTTGGCAGTGTCGGTTGCGGTGGCTTCCGGGTTGGTCGCCGAGGCGAACGAGTAGTTGTCGACCGCGTCGCCCTCCGTGATCGGTGTGCCGTCGCCGCGGTGGTCCGCCCGCAGCTGCATGTCGAGGACGACCCGGGCCGGCGTGGTGTCGTCGGTGGTGGTGACCATGAGGCCGTGGAACACCACGCGCACGCCCGTCACGTCCGCAAGGTCACCGGCGGTGAGGGCGAGCGCCGCGTCGGCCGTGATCGCCGGGTCCTCCGTCCCGCCGCGCGTCAGGAAGACCTCGGTCTTGCTCGCGTCGGCACCCGTGGGCGCGTCGATCGTCCGGAACCCCGTGAGGTTCATGAGGTCGAACGTGTTCGAGTCGTTCGCCGGCGCAGGTGCCGGGTCCTGGATCGTCATGGTCCGGACCTTGGCGTTCGTGGTGTTGTCCGCCGTGAGGGTCAGGGTGTCCTTCGGGTAGTCGCCCGCGGCCGTGCCCTCGGGCGGCAGCCCGAGGGTGTCCTCCTCGAACTGCTTGGTGGTCGTGACGTTGACCGGGCGGTCGGTGATGGTGATCACGGCCGAGTCGGTGTCGTGATAGTCGGCCGGGTCGGTCGTCGGGGTGTCGAGCGCCCAGCTGTCCATGCCGACCGTGTTCGACACCAGGCCGTCCGTGCCCGTGTTGTAGGTCTGCTGTCCGTTGTCGGGGTCGTTGCCGAGCACCGGGTCGCCGGACACCCGCATGTCCTGCCGGATGCGGAACACCAGGTCGACGGGGCGGTCGTTCCCGACGGAACCGGCGACGCCGGAACCGACGGGCGGGTCGTTGGGGGAGGTGATGCGCGAGGCGCGCGTCGGGCTCTCGACGAACGTCAGCCGCACGCTGAGCGTGGTGTCCTGCTCGGCGGCGCTCAGCGTGTAGCCGCCGAACGTCCCGTCGCACCCGTTCGCGCAGGCTGCGGCCGTGATGTCGACCCACCCCCCGGTCGCCGAGGAGAAGAGCTCGACCTTCGACACCTGGTCGAACGCGATGAGCGGGTCGGTGGTCGTGGTGATCGGGGCGATCCGGACGAGGTCGAACGCGTCGTACACCGTGTCCGCGACGGCGTCGCCCGTCGCCGGGCTGGGCACGTCGGCGAGCTGCACCTGGCTCATCGGGTACCCGCCCGTACCCCAGGAGACCCGGGCTGTGCGCTCGTCGTCGGTGAGCGCCGGGACCAGCACCCCGGAGTCCAGGACGTCGCCCGTGTCGGGGTCGACCCAGCCCTTGTCGACGGAGTCGCCGGGCCCGCTGCCGTCCGTCGGGTCGACGGTGATGTCGGCGGAGTCGTCGTCGGTCACCGGGCTCGTGTCGGCGTCCGGGTTGTCGACCTGCGACTCGACGTCGTTCGTGTAGGTCACCGGGTCCGTGCCCGTCGGGAGCGCGGACGTGCTCGGGTCGCTGCGCAGCGTCCCGCGGTGGGTGAACGACATGTAGGGCTCGACCTTGAAGCCGGGCGGGAGCCCCGCGTCCGGGTCGGTGGGCTCGAAGTCGAACTGGATGCCCTGGATGTCGTCGGGGCTCGGGTCGGAGCCGACCTGGTAGGTCCACGGCGACTGGTCGGACGTGATGGGGCCGGCGAGCGGCACCCACGCGGAGCCGTTCCAGTAGTTGACCTGGAGGGTCGAGCCGGCCGGGATGTCCATCGGGCCGATGGACGTGAGGTTCATGTGGTCCCAGAACTCGGTCGGCGTCGCGCCCGGGTTCGCGGGGTCGGACACGATGAGGTCGTCCGACGGGACGGTCGACGTGGCGTCGCACGTGCCGGCGTCGACCTGGGTCTGCCCGCACACCTCGGCGGGCAGCTCGACGACCGTCCGGGCGCCGGGGACGCCCAGGATCTCGTCGGGCGTGAAGATCTTGTCCACGTTCGTGTCGATGCGGGCCGGCTGGCGTGTGATGTCGTCCGAGGCGTCGTCCGTGCCGGTGGAGCCGTCGGCGGCGGTGACGTCGGTGGTCGTCGTGTTCGTCGTCGTGACGTCGTCCTCGCCGGGCACGGCCTGTGCCGTCACGTCGAAGGGCACGTTCGCGAAGTCGCCCGGCTCGATGCCGTTGGGGTCGTCGCTCGTGAACGTGATCGTGAAGCCCGTGACCTGGTCGTTCCCCTGGGCGGTCGGCGGCGGGAAGGCGTCGCGCGTGTCGGACTCGACCGTCTGCGTGCTGCCGTCGGCGAACGTGTACTCGATCGAGACGTGGTCCGCGCCTGCTGGCCAGGCCGCGTCGGAGCCGAACCCGCCGAAGGTCAGGCCCTGGTCGGCGAGGTCGTCCTGACCGTCCGTCGGGTCGGAGATCACCATCGTCGAGACGGGCCGGTCGCCGACGACCGACCGGACGGTCGCGGTCGTCGACTCGCCCGCGAGCAAGTGGTCGTCGTCGAAGCTCTTGCTGGTGGTGACGGTCGGCGGCTCGCTGACGATGTCGACGGCGGCGTCGTCGGTGGCGGAGTCGTCGCCGTCGGGTGACGTCACGTCGGACTGCGCCGTGTTCGTCACCGTCTCGGTCTCGCCGTCCGGGATGTCGGCGACGTTGTCGCGCGTCTCGGTGGCCAGGACGATCGTCGCGTCGTCGTCGATCGGGATGCCGTCCGCGCCGGTGAACGTGAAGGACAGCCCGTGGACGTCGCTCAGCGGGTCGATCCCCGTCAGGAGATCGTTCGGGTCGGACGGGATCGCGCCGTCGTAGCCCTGATGGGTGGCGCCACCGGCATCCGTCCACTCCACGGAGACGTGGTCGGCGCCGTCGGGCGGCGTGAACGACGAGATGCCCGTGACCGCGAGGTACTCGAACGGATCGGCGCCCCCGTCGGACGGGTCCGAGACGACGAGCGAGTCGACCGCCTCGTTCGAGGTGTTCGTCGCGTGGATGGTGAAGCTGACCGGCTGGCCCGCCACCGCGGGAACGGACGAGGTGCTGGCGTCCTTCGTGACGGTCGTGGCGATGGTGGTCGGGACGTCGATCGTCACGTCGGCCGTGTCGGAGTCCGAGTTGCCGCCGTCCTGCGTGACGTTCGCGGTGTTGGTGACCGTTCCGTTGTAGTCGGCCGTCGCGTCGTCGGGCACGCGCGCCTGCACGCTGACGGTCGCGGTCGTGCCGGGCGCCATGCCCGGGTTGCCGTCCTCCTGCACCTGGGTCGCGTCGACGACGACGTGCGTGCCACCGTCGCCGTCGGAGCCCGCAGTGGAGTAGGTGCCGCCGCCCGCGGTGGTGACCTGGATGGCGTCGTCGCCGTCGAGCACGAGGGGCGCCGGGAGCGTGTCGGTGAGCTCGGCGGCCGCGCACGGGTCCGACTGGCACGTGACCTGCATCGTGAACGTCATCGTGTCGCCCGGCCCGTAGGGCCCGGGCGAGTCGACGGACTTGGTCACCTCGAGCGTGCCGCCGACAGCGTCGGCCGCGGGCGCGAGCACGATCCCCGCGACCGTCAGCGGCAGCGCGAGCGCGAACGCGAGCACGGATGCGATGAGTGTGCGGGTCTTCGTCACACGTCCCCCAGACGACAGGCCGATCGACCGGCCCCCCGGTCGCTGCGCACCACTCTGTCCGCAGTTGGGGCAGGTCACCACCGGAACGACGGGAAACCACCCCGAACGGAGGATCCCCCGATCCGTGCCCTCGTGTCCGGTTTGGCCTCGTCGCTCCTGCCCGCCACGCTAGGAGACTCCGCGCGGGGCCGCACGCCGAACGCTCGCGACCACGCGGTCCCCGCCCGCCGACCACGGGCTGCCGGGCCGTCAGCCCGAGCTGACGGTCGCCGACCGCGTGTTCGGCGAGAGGAGAGCGCGTGTTCGGCCGGCGGCCTGGGACGCTGTGCACATGGACGTGACGACGACAGCCGGTGCCGTGGTCGCCGTCGTCGTCCTCGTGGCGGTGCTGGTGTTCGCCGTCGTCCGCCCGCGCGGCCTCCCGGAGGCGGCGGGCGCGCTGCCGGCGGCCGTCCTCGTCGTCGCGCTCGGCCTCGTCCCGTGGTCCGACGCGCTCGACGAGGCCCGCACCCTCGGCCCGACGGTCGGCTTCCTCGCCGCGATCCTCGTGCTGGCGGAGCTGGCGCGCGAGGAGGGCGTCTTCGCGTGGGCGGGCGGCGTCATGGCGCGCGGCTCCCGCGGCAGCCCGCGCCGGCTGCTGGCCGCGGTGTTCGTCATCGCGTCGCTCACCACCGCGGCGCTGAGCCTCGACGCGACGGTCGTCCTCCTGACGCCCGTCGTCCTCGCGACGGCCACGCGGATCGGCGCCCGGCCCGCGCCCGGCGTCTACGCGAGCACGCACCTCGCGAACACGGCGTCGACGCTCCTGCCGGTCTCCAACCTCACGAACCTCCTGGCGTTCGGCGCCAGCGGGCTCACGTTCGCCGGGTTCGCGGGGCTCATGGCCCTCCCGTGGCTCGCGACGGTCGCGGTCGAGTACGGCGTGTTCCGCTGGTGGTTCCGCGGCGACCTCCGCACCCCCGCCCACCCCGTGCCCGACGGCGACCCCCACCCCGCGCCCCGGTTCGCCCTCGCGGTGCTCGCCGCGACGCTCGTCGGGTTCGCCGTCGTCGAGCCGCTCGGCGTGGCTCCCGCGTGGGTCGCCGCGGCCGGCGCCCTGGTGCTGGCCGCGCCCCGCCTCCGGCGCGCCCCGCGACGCGAGACGGCCGCCGTCGTGCGGGCTGCGAACGTGCCGTTCCTCGTGTTCGTCGTCGCGCTCGGGGTGGTCGTGCTGGCGGTGCGGAACGGCCCGGTCGGCGACGGCGTCGCGCACCTCGTCCCCGACCGGGCCGACCTGCTCGGTCTGCTCGCCGTCGCGGGGCTCGCGGCGCTGCTCGCGAACCTGCTCAACAACCTGCCCGCCACGCTCGTCCTCGTCCCGCTCACCGCGCACTCCCCCGGCCTCGTGCTCGGGGTGCTGCTCGGCGTCAACATCGGCCCGAACCTCACCTACGTCGGCTCGCTCGCCACCCTGCTCTGGCGGCAGGTCCTCCACGCGCACGACCACGCGCCGTCGGCCGGGCGGTTCGTCCGCCTGGGGCTGGCGACGGTCCCCGCGTGCCTCGTCGTCGGCGTCGCGGCACTCTGGGTGGGGCTGCGGGTCACCGGCCGATGACGAACGAAGGGACCACCATGCGCGTGCTCGTCTGGCTCACGGAGGGCACGTGGGAGGCCGCGGTCGACGCCGCCCGCGAGCTCGCGTCGGGCCGCGACGCCGAGGTCGTCCTCCTCCACGTCGACGACGTCGCCACCGCCGACGCCTGGAGCGCCGCGTCCGCCGGGCTGCTCGGGCGGGGCGGGGCGGCGCCCTCGGCCACGCCGCTGGCGGGCGCCACCCGGCAGCTCCTCGAGGCCGCGGAGCTCCGCCTCGGCCTCCCGTCGAGCACGGACGAGCGCGCGCCGCACGGGCACGAACGCGTCGAGACCGTGGTCGTCGACGCGTGCCGCGACGCGGACGTCCTCGTGTGCTCGCGCGACGGCGACCGGCCCGGGCCGCACAGCCTCGCCCCGCCCACCCGGTTCGTCGTCGACCACGCGCCGTGCGACGTCGTCCTGGTGTGGGCCCGGGGCTGACCCTGCTGCCGGGCGACGTCGCCGGGCGCCGTCAGGGAGCCGCGGCGAGCCCCACGCCGGTGCCGAGGCTCGTAGCCGTCGCGACCGGTGCGGCGTCGTAGAGGACGAGCGCGATGTCGTCGGACGCACCGTCGGGCCGCATGGCGCGGGAGAGGAGCTCCCCGAGCTCACGGCGGTCCGCGTCCCGGACGACGGGTGCCCCGACGGACGCCAGCCGCTCCAGCCCGGTGCGCAGGCTCTCACCCCGCCGCTCGACGAGCCCGTCGGTGTAGAGCAGGAGCGCGTCCCCGGGCCGGAGCAAATGCGTGGCCTCGGTCCGTGGGGCGTCCAGCAGCGCGAGGAGGCCGCCCCTGCCGCCGCGGAGCCACTGGTGCCCGTCGGCGCCGACCACGAGGGGAAAAGGGTGGCCCGCCGCGGAGTACGTGAGCTCGCCGGTGCCCTCGTCGACGACCGCGCAGACCACCGTCGTGAACTCCGCGCCGGGGACGGTGCGGGCGTAGCGGTCGAGCCCCTCGAGCGTCGCCGCGGGGCCGTGGCCCGTCAGCAGCAGCGCGCGGGCCGCCGCCCGGAGCTGGCCCATGTGGGTCGCCGCCTCGAGGCCGTGGCCCACGCAGTCGCCCACGACCACGCCGGAGCGCTCCTCCCCCAGCGGGACGACGTCGTACCAGTCGCCGCCGACCTCGAGCGACGACTCGGCGGGCTGGTAGTGCACGTGCCAGCGGCCGGGTGGCAGCGCCTCGGGCAGCATGGCGCGCTGCAGGACCTCGGACACCGAGCGGTGATGGTCGACCTCGCGCTCGTGGGCGAGCGTGACGCCGATCGCGTTGCCCAGCTTGGACGCGACGAGCGCCTGGAACTCCCTGTTCCCGCCGTCGAGCGGGCGACGGCTCGCAGGGCGGAGCGCGAGCGCCCCGGTCACGTCGCGGCGGAGCGCGCCGAGCGCGTGGACGACGACGCCGTCGTGCTCGACCACGTGTCGCCCGCGCGCGACCGCTTCGAGCACCTCGACGGGGACCAGTCCCGGCCCGGCGCCGGTGGTGCCGCGCACCACCTCGACGTCGTCCGCGCCGGACCCGTGCTCGAGCCACAGCTCGGCGTCGGCGACGTCGGCGCTGGTCGCCAGGACCTCCATCGCGGCGTCGACGACGTCCTGGGCACTCCCCTCGATCTCGAAGAGCCGCGATGCGAGGTCGCTGATGGTGTCGAGCCGCCGAGCGGCGACGACGAGGGCCGTGGTCTCCGCCGCGATGTCCAGGACCCCCTGCACCGTGCCGTCGTCGTCGCGCAGCGCGGAGTAGGAGAAGGTGAACGACGTCTCCTCGTCGTACCCCGAGCGGTGCATGAGCAGCGGCATGTCGACGCGCCACACGGGCTGCCCGGTCGCGAGGACCTCGTCGCACAGCGGGCCGATCTCGTCCCAGATCTCGTCCCAGACGGTCTCGAACGAGGCCCCGAACGCGGCCGGGTGCTTGCCGCTGCCGAGCATGTCGCGGTAGCCGTCGTTGTAGACCATCGTCAGGGACGGGCCCCAGGCCACGACGACCGGGAACCGCGTGCTGAAGCACAGCGTCACGGCCGCGCGCAGCTCGGACGGCCAGGTCGCCGGGTCCCCGAGGGGCCCCGAAGCCCAGTCGTGCGCGCGCGCGAGCCGGCCGCACTCGCTGTCGCCGAGGGCGAGAAGGGCGTCGTCGAGCCAGGTCGCGTCCATGTGCTCCCGCTCTCGTGGCCGTCGGCGCCCACGCTGCTTGGAGAGCCTGCTTGGAGCATAGGTGCCCGACGACGCCGGTCCGGACTCGCCGGGACCGTGGGCTCGGTCACGACATCGGCCCGGACCGCGCCGGCCCGTCCCAGGAGCCCGACGCCCTCACGGCGTGACGATGGGAAAGTTCGGGTCGAACTCGTCGAGCAGGGCGCCGTACGCGGCGAGGACGGACGCGTCACCATCGACCGTGAGCCTCCCCGCGGCCGCGAGCTTCTCGGCCGCTGCGGGCTGCAGCACCGCCCCGACGACAGCGCCCTTCGGACCTGCGACCGTGACCGAGGGCGAGCCCCACACGCCCTCGCGCGCGTTGAGCACGCCGTTCGCGACCCACACGGTCCACGCCGTCCCCCCGTCCCCGACGTCGGTGAACGTGAACGCGAGACGGAGGTCCGCGTCCGCGGCCTTGACGCCGTCGACGTGCACGGCCGCGAAGTCGAAGAGGATGTCGAGCGGCATGCCGAGGATCGTGTCCGGGCTCGCGGTCGCGAACGCCGCCGGCACGACGCCGCCCCGGAGCTCGCGCGCCGCCGTGAGATAGATCCCGCGCCACTGGGGGCCTTCCGCCTGGTAACCGAGCTGCTCGTAGGCGTCGGCCTGCAGGTCCTTGGCCTCCTCATCGTCCGGGTCGGCGAAGACCAGGTGGTGGAGCACCTGGGCGGCCCACCGATAGTCGCCCGCGTCGAACGCGCGGCGCCCCTCCGCGAGGACGGCGTCGCGGCCGAAGGCGTCGAGGTAACGCCGGGCGGTGTCGACCGGAGGGTGCGGATGCAGCGAGACCGGGTCGCCGTCCCACATGCCGAGCTCCTTGGTGAAGACGGCGCGGACGTCGTGGTGGAGCGTCCCGTGGTAGCCGCGGTTGAACCACCTACGTCCGAGGACGTCGGGCAGCTCGACCACGTCGGCGGCCTCGAGCGGGGTCCAACCCTGGTTCGCGAGCCGCAGCGCCTGGTCATGGATGTACTTGTAGGTGTCCCGCTGCGACTCGAGGAACGCGACGATGTTCGCGTTGCCCCAGACCGGCCAGGTGTGGGGGCCGAAGTGCACCTCCGCCCGGTCGCCCCAGCGCACGAGGGTCTCGTCGAGGTAGCGCGCGAAGTTCCGGGCGTCGCGGGTCCGGGCTCCGCGGAGCGTCTGGATGTTGTGCAGCGAGTGGTTCGCGTTCTCCGCACAGGTCAGCGCCTTGATCGCGGGGATCCAGATGTGCATCTCCTCGGGCGCCTCGGTGTCCGGTGCGTACAGGAACTCGAACTCCCAGCCCCCGAAGGTGCGCGTCTCGCCGGTCCGCGTCACCGGGTCGGTCGGCGAGAGGTAGGAGACCGTCGGCGCCTTCGTGGAGATGATGCCGATCCCGCAGGACACCATGCCGTTCGGCCCGATCGGCAGCAGGCTGCCGAAGGCGTAGCCGGCGCGGCGCGACATCGCGTTGCCGGCGACGACGTTCTCCCCGATGGCGTACTTGTCGAAGCTCGCGACCGTCCCCGGCGCGACGACCGGGATCCTTCCCGAGCGCACGTCCTCCTCGGACACCACGCCCTTGATGCCGCCGTAGTGGTCGATGTGCGTGTGCGTGAGGATCACCGCCACGACGGGCTTGTCGTTGACGTGCTCGCGGAACAGCGCCAGCGCCTGCGTCGAGGACTCGACGCTCGACGTGCAGTCGATGACGACGAGACCGTCGGGGGCATCGACGATCGTCAGGTCGCCGAGGTCGTTGTTGCGGACCTGGTAGAGGCCCTCCACGACCCGGTAGAGGCCGGCCCGCTTCATGAGCTGGCCCTGCCGCCACAGGCTCGGGTTCACGGTGTCGGGTGCGGGGACGTCGTCGGCGAACTGCTCGAACTCGTGGAGGTCGAGCACGACGTGACCGTCTGCGGCGACGACCCGCCCGTCGGGGACCGCAGCGATGAAGCCGCGGTCGGCGTCGGCGAAGTCCTCGCGGTCGTCCATCGCGTAGAGCGCGGTGACGTCCTGGTTGGCGGTCGCAGTGGCCTGGCTCGCGGCCTTGGGCTCGTAGGTCATGGCTCTCACGGTGCGCGCGCACCCAGCGTCGTCGCCTCACCCGTGGCGGATGACGCGTGTCGCACGCTGCCCTCGCACCGGGCGAAGTCTGGCCCGCCTGTGGACACCCGCCGGGGTGGCGGTGACACTGCGAAGGGTAGGGCGCGTCAGATCCGGACTGCTTCGTGCACGTCCGAATGTCCAGCTGGGACCGGACGTCGGGGGACAGATGCATCGCGGATACCGAGGGATGGCCGTCGTCGCGGGTGTCACGGTCATGCTCCTCACCGTGGCACCGCTCGCCGGTGCGGCCGACGGCCCGACGTCGTCCGGCACAGCCACGCTCACACCGTCGCCCGACGCCCCCGCAGACGCGGCGTCCCCGACCGCGAGCCCCACGCCCACGTGGACCGCCACGCCCACGCCCTCGCCGTCCCCGTCGACGACACCCACGCCGTCGGCCACCCGGTCGCCGTCGCCCACGGCGACGCCGTCACCGCCCGCCTCGATCGCGTCGCCCGACGCCCTCGCCGTCACGCCGTTCGTCGTGCCGGTGCCGCCCGCGAACAGCTCGGTGATCACGGTCAAGGTCGGCAGCGCGAGGACCAGCCTCACCGCGGTCGGCAACCTCGCCGGCGTGACGCTGGGGCTCTTCACGACGCCCGGAGCCACCACCCCCGTCGCGGGCTTCGGCACCTGCGTCTCCGACGCCGACGGCGACTGCTCCTTCACGGTGCCGAACACGCAGACCGGCGGCACGAACCGTGACCGCGTGTTCTACGTCAAGCAGGTCGCGGGCGCCGCGGCGATCCCGGCGGGCTACTACACGAACCCCACCCTCGGCACGGGGACGACCGTCGCGGCCGACACGTACGTCTTCCCGACGTCGAGCCAGCTCCGCGCGGCGACGATCTACCGCTCGACGGCCGACTTCATGATCTCGACCGGCACGACCAACAACGAGGCGTCGGGCGGCATCTGGCAGCAGTCGCTCGACAACCCGACCTTCCCGGCGCAGTGCGGGATCACCGTCGGGCTCGTCCTGGACCTCAGCAACTCGGTCACCGACGCGCAGCTCGTGTCGCTCAAGGCGGCAGCCAACCAGATGGTGAGCGCGCTGACGGGGACCCCGTCGCGCGTCGGGACGTTCACGTTCGCGACCTCGGCTCCCGCCTCCACGGGCGACACCCTCGCTCCCACCACGGTGTCCACCGCGGCCGGCGCCTCCGCGGTCACCGCGAAGATCAACGGCTACGCCAAGCCGGGCGGCAACGCCGGCGGCACCAACTGGGACCGCGGCCTGTACCAGGTCGCCCAGTCGCCGTCCCGCTTCGACGTCGCCGTCGTCATCACGGACGGCAACCCGACCTTCTACGGCAACGGCGAGGGCCCGGGCAACCGCACACGGTTCCGCGAGGTCGAGAACGGCATCTTCTCGGCCAACGCGATCAAGGCCCAGGGGACCAAGGTCATCGCCCTCGGCGTCGGTGACGGCGTCGGCAGCACGGGCAGCGGGTACAACCTGCGGTCGATCTCCGGCCCCACACTGAACACGGACTACTACCAGACGGCCGACTACGCGGCCGCCGGGGACCAGCTCCGGCAGCTCGCGCTCGGGAGCTGCCTCGGCTCCGTGACGGTCGTCAAGGAGGTCGTGCCGTCGACGGCGGCTCCCGGCACCACCACGGGCGCGGTGCCCCAGGGCGGCTGGACGTTCACCGGCGCGGGCTCGACGGGCGTCGCCGTCGACGCCCCCACGGCGCGGGTCACCGCGGACGGCACCGGCGCGGCCAACTTCCCGCTGACGTTCAGCGGCGGCACCACCACCGGCCCGGTGACCTTCACCGAGACCCAGCAGGCGGGCTACACGCTGCAGCAGGTCGGCGGCGCCAACGCCGTCTGCACCCGCGTCGACACCGGCGTGGGCGTCACCGTGACCAACGCCGGCGCGACGGGGTTCAGCGTGCCGGCGTCCTCGACCTACCCGGTGAGCTGCGTCGTCTACAACCGCGCACCGGTGCCGCTGGCGTCGGTCGTGCTGCACAAGCGGTGGGTGGTCAACGGCACGACGTACGCCGACGGCGCGCAGCCGCCCGAGCTCGTCGCGAGCGGCTCGATCGACGGGACGCTCGCCCCGTGGGAGCAGACGCAGACCGGCTTCCGCCAGGGCGACACGGTCAGCGTCGACGAGAGCACCGACCTCACCGCGGTGCCCTTGTGCACGCTGACGAGCGCCCGGCTCACCGGAGCGAACGGCGCGACCGTGGACCTTGCGCTGCCTCAGGCGGAGACCCTCGCAGCGGGGACCAACAGCTACACGATCACCAACACGGTGACGTGCGAGACGCGGCTGGAGCTCACCAAGACCGTGCAGGGCGGCTCCGCCGACCCGGACGACTGGACGCTCACGGCGACCGCGCCCGCGTCGGCCGCGGCCGGGCCGACGGGCACCGACGGCGTCAACGGCCTCGTCACCGCGGGTGCCACCTACGCGCTCAGCGAGAGCGCCCCCCACCCGGAGTACCAGCAGTTCGTCGACCCGAACGCGGTCCTGGTCCCGGGGTCGACCGGGAGCTGGAACTGCCAGGAGGTCGAGGCGGACGGCACCACGGTCATTCCCGGGTTCCAGGACGGCCTCAACGGCGGCGTGACGGTGCCGTTCGGGTCGTACGTCCGCTGCGACGCCGTGAACCGCACCGCCACGCTCACGCTCGAGAAGCTCGTCGAGAACACGCACGGCGGGACCGCCGTACCGGGCGACTGGAGCCTCACGGCGACACCCGTCGGCACCTTCCCGGCCGGTCTTCCGGCGCACACCGTCACGAGCTCGACGCCCGGGGCGACCTTCAACGTCCGCCCCGGCGTGAGCTACAACCTGACCGAGAGCGGTGGCCCGCCCGGGTACGTGCTCGACTCGATCCAGTGCGTCGTGATCCCGGGGCCGAAGGTCACGTCGGTCACGCTCGGGGCCCTCGACGACGCGACCTGCGCGTTCACGAACCTCGACCAGCCCGCTCAGCTGACCCTCGTCAAGACCGTCACCAACGACGACGGCGGCGCGGCCGTCCCGACGGACTGGACGCTCGCGGCCGACGGCCCCACCCCGATCACCGGCGCGACCGGGTCCGACGCCGTCACCGGCGCGACCGTCGACGCCGGGACCTACACCCTGTCCGAGTCCGGCGGACCGGCCGGCTACTCCGCGGGCAGCTGGTCCTGCACGGCGGGGACGCTGACGGGGGCGAGCCTCGTGCTGGGGGTCGGCCAGAGCGCGACGTGCACGCTGAACAACGACGACCAGCCGGCGCAGCTCACCCTCGTCAAGACCGTCACCAACGACGACGGCGGCACGGCGGCGCCCACCGCCTGGACGCTCGCCGCCGACGGCCCGACCACGATCAGCGGGGCGACCGGCTCCGACGCCGTCACGGGCGCGACCGTCGACGCCGGGACCTACACCCTGTCCGAGTCCGGCGGACCTGCCGGGTACACGGCAGGCGACTGGTCCTGCACCGGCGGCACCCTGACCGGGTCGAGCCTGACCCTGGCGAACGGCGGGAGCGCCACGTGCACGCTGGACAACGACGACCAGCCCGCCCACCTCACCCTCGTCAAGACCGTCACCAACGACGACGGCGGCACGGCCGTCCCGACCCAGTGGACCCTCACCGCGGGCGGCCCCACCCCGATCAGCGGGGTGACCGGTTCGGCGGCGGTCACCGGTGCGACCGTCGACGCCGGGACGTACACCCTGTCCGAGTCCGGCGGGCCGGCCGGGTACACGGCCGGGAGCTGGTCCTGCACGGCCGGGACGCTCACCGGGGCGACGCTCGTCCTCGGCGTCGGCCAGAGCGCCACCTGCACGCTGGACAACGACGACCAGCCCGCCCACCTCACCCTGGTCAAGGTGGTCGACGCCGGCGCCACCGGCTCCGGCAGGACGCCGTCCGACTGGACGCTGACGGCGACGCCGAGCGCCATCCCCGGGCAGGGCACGGTGAGCGGTACGGGCGACCCGACGACACCCGGCGGCGTGGACGCGGTCAGCGTGTCGGCAGGCGACTATGAGCTCACCGAAGACGGTCCGGGCGGCTTCGACCCCGGGGACTGGGTGTGCCAGGGCGGTGTCCTCGGCGGCGACGGCTCGACCGTGACCGTCCCGAACGGCGGCAACGTCGTCTGCACCATCACGAACACGGCGGTCTCGCCCACCCTCACCCTGGTGAAGGTCGTCGAGAACACCCACGGCGGCATCTCGACGGTCTCCGACTGGACGCTGACCGCCGACGGCCCCACGCCCGTGAGCGGGGCGACCGGCGAGGACGCCGTCACGGGCGCGCCGGTGCAGGTGGGCACGTACGACCTCTCCGAGACCGGGCCTGTCGGCTACGTCGCGTCCGACTGGGTCTGCACCGGCGGCACCACGAGCACGGCGACCACGGTCACGCTCGCCGAGGGCGACGACGTCACCTGCACCGTCACCAACAGCGACGCCGCGGCGCACCTGACCCTCGTCAAGCAGGTCGACAACCTGCACGGCGGGACCGCGGTGCCGACGGACTGGACCCTGGGCGCCGACGGCCCGACGCCGATCAGCGGCGCCACCGGGACCGCGGACGTGACAGGGGCCGTCGTGCACGCCGGTGCCTACGACCTGTCCGAGTCCGGCGGTCCGACCGGCTACGAGGCGGGAAGCTGGTCCTGCGACGGCGGGCTCGTCGTCGGCGCCGTGGTCACGGTGCCGACCGGGGCCGACGTGACCTGCACGCTGACCAACACGGACCTCGCGGCCGCGCTCACCCTGGTGAAGGTCGTCGAGAACACCCACGGTGGCGACGCCGTGGCCACGGACTGGACCCTCGCCGCCGACGGCCCGACGCCGGTGACCGGCACGAGCGGCTCCGACGCCGTCACCGCCGTCGCGGTGGACGCGGGCAGCTACGGGCTCACGGAGTCCGGCGGCCCGTCGGGCTACGGCGCGTCGAGCTGGGTCTGCACGAACGCCGGGAGCGGCGGGTCGACGACGGTCACCGACGCCTCCGTGGTCCTCCCCAACGGCGCGGACGTCACCTGCACGATCACCAACAGCGACCAGCCGGCCCACCTGACGCTCGTCAAGAAGGTCGTGGGCGAGGACGCGGCGGCGCCCACGGCCTGGACGCTGTCGGCGGACGGTCCGACGCCCGTGTCCGGGGTGACGGGCTCGGACGCGGTCACGGGCGCGGCGGTCACCGCGGGCGACTACGAGCTCGCCGAGTCCGACGGCCCCGCGGGCTACGACGCGGGACCGTGGCTCTGCACCGGGGGGACGCTCGACGGGTCGACGCTGACGGTGCCGCTCGGCGGCGAGGCGACCTGCACGATCACCAACACGCTGCCCGGCTCGTTCGACGTGAGCAAGAGCAGCGACCCCGCGACCGGTTCGACGGTCGTGCCCGGCCAGACCATCACCTACACCGTCACGGCACGCAAGCTCGCCGGGACGGACCCGAGGAACGTCGTCGTCGACGACGACCTGTCCGACGTGGTCTCCCACGCGACCCTGGTCGAGGGCAGCGTGCACGCGAGCGCCGGCACGGCCGCCGTCCGCGGCGGCGACCTCCTCCGCTGGACCGTGCCGACCCTCCAGGGCACGCAGACCGTGACGTACCAGGTCGTCGTCGACCAGGACGCCGTCGACGTCCGGCTCACGAACGTGATCACCAGCGCGGGCTCCCAGACGTGCGTCCCTGCCTCGAGCGTCGCCGCGGAACGTGCCTTCACCGAGAGCGCCTTCACGGCGAGCGCCTTCGCCGTGAGCGCGGCCGCCACGCCCGTGCAGCCTCTCGCGGCGACGGGCGACGAGCACTGCTCGACCACCCACACGACGGGCCCCGCGCCCACCCCGACGCCCACGACGGACCCCACGGCGACGCCGTCGTCGCCGGCCACCGGGACGCAGCCGCCCGGCGCGGAGCCTCCCCTGGCGGTCACGGGCGCCACGGTCCTCGCGGTCGGCGGCGTCGCGCTCGCGCTCCTGTGCGTGGGTGCGGCCCTTGTACTGATGGTGCGCCGCCGTCGCGGCCCGACGGCGTAACACCGCGGCGCCGGCCCGGACGGCCGAGACCATCCCCCGCGGGTGAGGCGCCCCGGGCGCCCGCGCGCCGACCCTGGGATCCGGGGGCGCCTCGGAGCGTCCGCCCCACCGTCGAGGAGGCACCGTGACCGGCACCAAGGAACCCACCGCTGCGACCGCGCAGGCCAACGAGGCCGCGCTCGCCCGCTACGCGATGGACGACCGCGAGGACTTCGCGCTCGCCGACCGCGGGCTGGTCGCCGAGATCACCGAGACGGTCCGCGACGACGGCGAGGTCGTCTTCGACGCCTCGCACCTCGCCTACATCAGCGACGACGCGCCGCACCCGCCGAGCGTGAACCCCAGCCTGTGGCGCCAGTCGCAGCTGATCAAGCGGGCCGGCCTCTACCGGGTCGTCGACGGCCTCTATCAGGTCCGCAACAACGCCGGAGCGAACATCACGTTCGTCGACGCCCCGGACGGCGTCGTCGTGATCGACGCGAGCGAGGCCGTGGAGTCGGCGGCCCAGGCGCTCGCGCTGTTCCGCGAGCACGTCAACGACAAGCCCGTCGTGGGCGTGATCTACACGCACACGCACTTCGACCACTACGGCGGGGTCAAGGGCGTCGTGTCGGAGGACGACGTGACCTCCGGGCGGGTACCGATCGTCGCGCCCGGGACGCTCGCGTCCTTCGCCAAGTTCGCCATCGGGGAGAACGTCATCGCCGGGAACGCGATGTCGCGCCGGGCGAGCTACGCGTTCGCGACCCTGCTGCCGCAGAGCCGGTACGGCCTCGTCACGGGCGGCATCGGCCCGAGCGGTAACAAGAACTTCTCGGTCAGCTACCTCTCCCCCACGGACCCGGTCACCAAGACGGGCCAGACGCTGACGCTGGGCGGTTGGGAGTTCGAGTTCCTCTATGCGCCCGACACCGAGGCGCCCGAGGAGATGCACATCTGGATCCCCGCGATCAAGGCGCTGACCTGCGCGGAGAACGCCAACCACACCATGCACAACATCCAGACGCTCCGCGGAGCCCGGACACGCGACGCCCGGAACTTCGCGCGCTACCTCGACGAGACCCTCGTCCGCTGGGGTGACGACGTCGAGGTGCACTACGGCCCGCACACGTGGCCCGTGTGGGGCAATGCCGAGGTCGTCGAGCTGCTCGAGTCGCAGCGCGACCTCTACAAGTACATCCACGACCAGTCCCTGCGGCTCGCGAACCAGGGGTACACGCCTGTCGAGGCCGCCGAGGTCATCGAGCTGCCGCCCGTCCTCGGGCGGCGGTGGTCCAACCGGTACTACCACGGCGCCCTGCACCACAACGTGCGCGCCGTGTTCGCGAAGGAGCTCGGGTTCTGGGACGGCGACCCGGCGTCCCTGTGGCCTCTCGTCCCGACCGAGTACGCGAAGCGGCACGTCGCGCTCGTCGGCCGGGAGAAGCTGCTCGAGGAGGGCAGGCGAGCGATCGACGCCGCCGACTACCGGTGGGCCGTCCAGGTGCTGCACCACCTGGTGTTCGCCGATCCCGACGACGCCGAGGCCAAGGGGCTCCAGGCCGACGCCTACGAGCAGCTCGGGTAC
Source organism: Luteimicrobium sp. DT211 (assembly GCF_049844995.1). NCBI lineage: Bacteria > Bacillati > Actinomycetota > Actinomycetes > Micrococcales > Luteimicrobium > Luteimicrobium sp. DT211. Next base: position 917,514 of record NZ_JBNCMC010000001.1, read on the forward strand.
CAGCAGGAGATCCCGCAGTGGCGCGGCATCTTCCTCACGGCCGCGCAGGAGCTGCGCGGCGGCGTGTCGACCGAGGGTGCGCTCGCGACCGCCAGCCCGGACACGATCCTCGCCATGCCCGTCGACCTGCTGTTCGACTTCGCCGCGGTCCACGTGGACGGCGTCAAGGCGGCCGAGGTCGAGGTCCGGATCGACCTCACTTTCACGGACACCGGCGACGAGTGGACCCTGTGGGTCCGCAACGGCGTCCTCAACGCCCGGCCCGCTCACTCCGGCGCCGCGCAGCTCACCGTGTCCGGACCGAAGGCGGCGCTCGTCGGGTTCCTGCTTCAGCCCGGCACGGCGCTGGCGCTCGTCGATTCCGGCGCCGTCACCGCCGACGGCGACCGGACCGCGATCGCGACGCTCGCGTCCGTCATGGAGGAGTTCGACCCGGCGTTCCCGCTCGTCACGCCCTGACGACGCCGCGGCGCGGACCACCCACCGCGGATGAGGCGGCCTCCGCCTCCCGTGCCCGAGAGTGGGAGCAGGACGAGGAGGTGGGCCCGTGAGGTACAGCGTCCGTGTGGGGGGACGACTCACCGGCATCCCGCTGCACGACTACATCGAGATCGTCGAGCGCGCCCCCGGAGACGCGCCCGACGAGACGGTCCTGACGGTCCGGGTGGCCGACGCCGCGGCACTGACCGGCGTCGTCGCGCTCCTGCACGACCTCGGTCTCACCGTGACGGAGATGCACGCCCTGCCCGACGTCTCGACGTCGTGACCGCGAGGAGGAGCCGTTGACCAGCGAACCCGTCGCGGACGACGCCGCCACGTTCGGCGAGGACTCGGGCCGCCCCCTCCAGCACGACTCCCGACGCCCGCCCCGTTGGTTCTCGCGCGGGCTCGTCATGGCCGCGCTCGCGGTGTTCGTGGCCGCGTTCGCGTGGCACGCGTTCTTCCAGCTCAAGGGCCTGATCGTCAACGTCCTCATCGCGTTCTTCATCGCGCTCGCGCTCGAGCCGATGGTGCTGTGGCTCGTGCGGCGCGGCTGGAAGCGCGGGCTCGCGGCCGGGGCGGCGCTCGTCGGGACCATCATCTTCGCCCTGGTGATCGTCGGCCTGTTCGGCAACCTGTTCGTGCAGCAGCTCCTCGAGCTGTTCCGCAACGTCCCGGCCATGTACGCGGACCTGCAGGACTGGCTGTCGTCGAGGTTCGACGTCACGATCCCCGACTCGGGCGTGCTCGTGAAGGAGGCGATGGGGCGCTGGGGCGACGACGTCGCGTCGGGCGTCCTGCTCGTCGGCACGAGCGTCGTCTCGGCGCTGTTCGCGATCACCACGATCCTGCTGGTCGTCTACTACCTGTCCGCCGCGGGCCCGCGCTTCCGCGCGGCCGTGTGCGCGCGGCTCACGCCGAACCGCCAGACCGAGGTCCTCATGCTCTGGGAGACGGCGCAGCGCAAGGCGTCGGACTTCATCACCTCGCGCGTGGTGCTGGCGGCGCTGTCGAGCGTCTTCACGTTCGCCTTCCTGACGATCGTGCGGACCCCGTACGCGCTGCCGCTCGCGCTGTTCACGGGGATCGTGTCGCAGTTCGTCCCGACGATCGGCACCTACATCGGCGGCGCGCTGCCCGTCACCGTCGCGCTCACGTCGCAGGGCATCCCGCAGGCCGTGGCCGTGCTGGCGTTCATCATCGGCTACCAGCAGATCGAGAACTACATCTTCTCGCCCAAGGTCTCGGCCAAGGCGCTCCAGATGAACCCCGCGGTCGCGTTCCTCGTCGTGCTCGCGTTCGGCGCCGTGTTCGGGGCGATCGGCGCGTTCCTCGCGCTCCCCGTCGCCGCGACCGTGCAGGCCGTCATGGACACCTACTGGAAGCGCCACGAGCTCGTCGAGTCCGAGCTGCTCCGTGACCCCGAGCCCCAGTCGCGCGCCCGCCGCGACCACGACCGAACGCGCACACCCAAGGAGACACCTGATGCCTGATTCCACCCCCTGGCCGGGCTCGGAGATCCCCGACCGGTCCGCCCTGCGCGGTCCGCTCGCAGACGTCCGGTTCGACGGCGACCTTCCGGCGCGCGAATCGCTCCCGCTGATCTTCGACGAGCTCGACCACCAGCTGGCCGTCCAGGCCTACCTGTGGTCGCTGCCGCTCGTGTCGTACGCCCAGTGGAAGACGCAGCACTACGACGTCTTCGGGGCGACCGGCTCCGACCTCGTCCGCTACCTCACCTACCGCGACCGGCTCGGGCTCATCACCGCGAACGCGACGACCCCGTACATCCTCAACTTCTTCGACCTGGCCCAGACAGGCCCGCTGGTCTTCGAGCTTCCGGCCGGACCAACGGCGGGTGGCGTGTCCGACTTCTGGCAGCGCGAGATCGGCGCCATGGGCGAGCTGGGCCCCGACCGGAACCAGGGCGGACGGCACCTCGTCCTCCCGCCCGGTGAGGAGCCCCCGGCCGGGCTCGACGACGACTTCTTCGTGCTCCGGTCCACGGGCGTCAACATCATGTTCGGGTTCCGGACCCTGGATCCCGACCCGGATCGTTCGCAGGCGCTCGTCGACGCCGTGCGCATCTATCCGTTCTCCGAGCGCGACGACCCGCCCGCCACCCGGATCCTGTCGCCGGACGGACGCCCATGGACCGGGGACCAGCCCCGCGGCCTCGCCTACTGGGAGCGGCTCCACGACATCTACCAGGACGAGGTCGTCGACGAGCGCGACCGCTTCTACCTGGCGATGCTGCGCCAGCTCGGGATCGAGAAGGGCAAGCCGTTCGACCCGGACCAGCGCCTCCGGGCCATCCTGGAAGGCGCCACCGCCACGGGTGAGGTCATCGCCCAGGCGAACGCCTTCGCCAAGCGGTTCGACGGGAGCCGCTACTGGCCCGACCGTCAATGGGACCTCACCGTGACGCTCGACCACTCCGACCAGCGCGGCGCGGGATACGACCAGCTGCTCGAACGCGCGACGTGGTTCTACGAGGCCGTGAGCTTCTCGGAGGCGATGAAGAGCCAGACGCCCGGCCTCGGCCAGGCCTACCTGAGCACCTATACGGACTCCGACGACGCCTGGCTCGACGGCGCGCGCAGCTACACGCTCCACGTGCCCCCCGACGTGCCGGCCAAGCTCTTCTGGTCTGCCACCGTCTACGACGTGACGACCCGCTGCCTCATCGACAACCCCCAGCAGCGCGGGGACCGAGGTTCGCGCGACCCGGACCTCGCCGTGAACGACGACGGCTCCGTCGACCTGTTCTTCGGTCCGACCCCTCCCCCGTCGGGCGAGAGCAACTGGGTCCAGACCGTCCCGGGTCGGCACTGGTTCTCCTACTTCCGGTTCTACGGTCCCCTCGAGCCCTACCTCGACCGGAGCTGGAAGCTCGGGAACGTCGTGCCGGTGTGAGGCGCCCGTGACGGCCGAGGAGACGCCCGCCGGCCCCGCCCGCACCCTGCGCCAGTGGTGGCGCACGGTCGGGCCGCGCCGCGAGAACCTGCGCAGCGACGTCGTCGCCGGGCTCACCGGCGCCGTCAGCGCGGTGCCCGACGGGATGGCGTGCGGGCTCCTCGCCGGCGTCTCCCCCGTGCACGGCCTGTACGCGACGTTCGTCGGGCCCATCGCCGGCGGGCCGGGCGCGTCGACCCAGCTCATGCGCGTCACGACGACGAGCGCCGCCGCCCTCGCGGCCGCCTCCGCCCTCGCCGGGGTGCCCGGAGACAAGCGCTCGGACGCGCTCGTCTGGCTCACGCTGCTGGCGGGGGTGCTCATGGCGGCGGCCGGAGCCGCACGGCTCGGGCGGTACGTGCGGTTCGTGTCGCAGTCCGTGATGCTCGGCTTCCTCACCGGCCTCGCCCTCAACATCGCGTTCGGCCAGCTCGACGACCTCACCGGGTCCGAGGCCCACGGCAGCATCGCGATCACCAAGGCGTGGAGCGTCGTCACGAACCCCGGCGCGTGGAGCTGGCCGTCCGTCGTCGTCGGCGTCGGGGCGCTCGCGATCCTCGTGGTCCTCTCCCGGACCCGGTTCGCGCAGCTCGGCGCGGTGTTCGCGCTCGTCGTCCCGACGCTCGTCGTCGTGCTCACGGGGGCGACCGTCGCGCGTGTGCACGACACCGGGGAGATCCCTCGCGGGTTCCCCCTGCCGTCGCTGCCGGCGTTCTCCGCCCTGTCACCCGACGTCCTCGTGGGCGCGGTCACGGTCGCGTTCGTCGTCCTCGTCCAGGGGGCCGGCGTCGCGGAGGCGGCCCCGAACCCGGACGGCACCCGGTCCAAGAGCAACCTCGACTTCGGCGCCCAGGGCGCCGCGAACATCGCCTGCGGGTTCTTCGGGGCGCAGCCCGTCGGGGCGTCCATCAGCGCGACGGCGCTCAACATCGCGGCCGGGGCGCGCAGCCGGTGGGCGTCGATCTTCGCCGGCTGCTGGGTCCTCATCTTCCTCGTGGCCCTGTCCGGCGTCGTCGGGGTCGTCGCGATGCCGACCCTCGCCGCGATCCTCATCTTCGCCGCGCTGAGCTCGCTGCGGCCCCGGCAGGTCCGCACGCTCCTCTACGCCGGCAGCACCCCCGCCATCGCGCTCGTCGTGACGTTCGTCGCGACGTTGCTCCTGCCCGTCGCTGCGGCCGTCGGGGTGGGCGTCATCGTGTCCCTCCTGCTCCAGCTCAACCGCGAGGCCGTCGACCTGCGCGTCGTCCGCCTCATCCCGCGGACCGGCGGAGGCGGGCCCATCGAGCGGCCTGCGCCACGGACGCTGCACGACCACGACGTCGTCGTCCTCGACGTCTACGGTTCCCTCTTCTACGCGGGCGCGCGCACGCTCCAACGCCAACTCCCCGACCCCGCCGGCGCGACCGACGCCGCCGTCGTCCTGCGGCTGCGGGGTCGCACCACCCTCGGCGCGACGTTCTTCATGGTGATCGCGCAGTACGCCGACGTCCTCGAGGCCGGGGGAAGCCGGCTGTACCTGTCCGGGCTGTCGCCTCAGGTGCTGCACGTCTGGGAGTCGCGGGTGCTCGCCGAGCACCTCGCGAACGTCCGGCTCTACCCCGCGACCGACGTCGTCCTCGGGTCCACGCATGCCGCCTGGCTCGACGCGCGGGCGAGGCGGGTCGGGCGGCCGAGAGACTGAGCGGCGCACCCGCCCGAACATCGCCTCGAGCCGCCGCACCGCCTGATCGCAGGGAGCAGGGCCCGTCCGCGGCCGGTCCGACCTGGCATCGGGCCCGACCCGTCCCGGGCATGGGCGCAGCACATCGAGGACGCTCGCCTAGAACGGTGGCGGGCCGAACGGTGGCGGGCCGTCGTGGTGGCTCGGATGTGGGCCCGCGTCGGCATCGGCAGGCTCCGCGGGGCCGCCTCGATCACGGGATGCGCATCTCGCGGGAGCGCTGTCGAGCGTGGGTGGGACGGGGATGGTGGGGTCGGTCGGGCTGGTCGGGACCTTGTAGGCGTGTCCGGAGGGCGCGGTCCACACGATGGTGCCG